>NZ_AP035937.1:0-82824 GCF_059730845.1 gamma proteobacterium symbiont of Scutellera amethystina | reverse complement strand
GCCAGGTCAGCCATCAGTCCGGCGATCGTCAGTTCTCTTTTCATCTTTTTTCCGGCGGGATAATCCCGCCGCCTCCGTTTCAGCCGCCGTAGCTGGCCACGTTGCCGATAATCCAGTCCGGACCGGTCACTGCAAAGCAACCGTCCTCATCCTCACTCCATTCAAGCGAATCACTGAAAGCTTCCGTCTGCATGCCGTTGGTGTAGGCTGCATAGCCGCAGAAATCGCCGCCTGCTTCGGCATACCAGTGCGTAACGGTGACGCTGTAACGCTCACTCAGCGCTGTCAGTACGTCTGCAGCCGGTGGCGCCCAGGGCGTAAAAAAATCGGCGTCAAAGGAAGTGCTGGTACCGCCGGAGAATTCCAGGTTGAATGCGCGTGGCCACTTCGTCCCGCAGCGGTCGGAGATATCCGTAAATCCATCCCTTACGCCCTCAAGCAGACGACCGTTATAGCCGTTGATTTCCACATCGAGGCGCGGGGCGATCAGCTGCAGCATGTCAAAGGGCAGCGCAGCCTCCGGCATAAAAGTGTGACGGCACAGCCGGTTCCACATTTCGCCCGGTTCACCCTCGCCGAACGCAAACTGCCAGTCATATGCCTTGCGCTTCCACAGCGCTGCGATGACAGCCTGCTGCCCTGCGTTCAGCGCATCCCACGGCCAGCTGCTGATGCCGCAGGCGATCCACAGTGTGTGCAGCTCGCCGCAGGTATCTTTCGTCAGCTCTGCGCCACTCTTCAGATAGCTGAGCCACTGCGTGAACGCCCTGTTTTCCGGCGTGTCGCAGCCGTCACGTACCGTGAGCGCCGGATAAGGCGGATAACGGACGTCTCCGACAGGCTGCAGCAGGCCGGCGCAACCGGCGAGAAACAGCTGAATGCCCTCAGCTGTCGCCCGGACATACTCCGGGCGGTTGCCGCCATTAAAAAAAGTTCTGACCCGCTCAATATCGCTGCTGCTGCCGATCACCTGAAGCCGGTTTGCACACCAGTTTGGCATGACTGTTTCCTCCGTTAAGGGTTGCACGGCGCCATCTGCACCGTGCCGCCACAAAAGCCGGGCGACCAGCTGAGCAAACAGGGGCGGACGCGCAAGCCGCACGCGCCGCCGGAGCGGACTGAATGTCCCGCGCACGGCGGGGAACGGGTGAGCAGGCCGGCGACAGCTTCCCTTGTTTGCGAGGCCGCCCGGCTAAAGTGAAGGCACGGTGCTGCCCGACGGAACGGAGGGAGGTATTCAGGCAACAGGAACTTTTAAAAAGTGCAGTTTTTGCACTTTTTTGCGCTATTATTGAGTCATTGAATCGGGAGAATTTGTATGACGGGATGGCAGCTGAAACTGTGGCGGAAAAGTCTTCTCTGGAGTCGCGAACGGGCCGCTGCTGAGCTGGGCGTCAGCCTGCGGACCTATAAAGACTATGAAAATACGGAACAAGTGAAACGTGCTGTCGCCATGGCCACCGTCACACTTACGCTCATAAACGAGATGCCGGCGCTGCAGTCTGATCGGGTGAGTAAGGAGCTATTGATGCAGATGCTCCGGGAAATGACTAATACCGAAGCTTTGCAATGATGGCGCCTGCCTTAGGGTTGTGTCCGACATGCGTGATGAGCGGCAGTCCGTTAGTAGGTTTAGGATTAATTTAATATTAAAACAATATTAAAAAGACAGTGGCAAGGTTAGATGTTCGCTTAAAGGAGACACTATTGCTCACTCTCCTTCTGATAAACGGGATCGGTGCCGCGCGGGAATTTCAGCGCTTCAATCCGGTAAAACGCCAGACGCTCCCGGAAGTATTCACGCAGTTCTTCAGGCTGCTGCCGCTCCACTTCGCCGGGGAACACCGGCAGGTTCATGCGTTCTTTCCAGGCCACGCCAGACGCGGCTAAATCCACGTTAACTCTGTCTCGTTCTTCCCGCGACCGTGCTGCAAGGTTATAGGACATGATGTTTCCTCCGGAGAGCAGTATACCGCCTATGCTCAATAGCAGGAGGTGATTATGTGTGGACGATTTGCGCAGTACAGCAGCAGGGATGAATATTTTGAGGCCCTTGGCGCCGGCCCGGAAGAATTAACCCGGGACCCGGAGCCTATCGGGCGGTACAACGTGGCGCCGGGCACGAAGGTCCTGTTGCTCAGTGAACGCGACGGGGATCTGGCGTTCGACCCGGTCTACTGGGGCTATGGTCCGGAGTGGTGGAATAAGGCGCCGCTCATTAACGCCCGCGGTGAAACCGCTGCGACAGGGCGCATGTTTAAACCGCTGTGGGAACACGGCCGGGCCGTCGTGCCGGCAGATGGCTGGTTTGAGTGGCAAAAAAGCGGTGCCGGAAAACAGCCCTATTTCATTTACCACCGTGACAGGCAGCCGCTGTTTTTTGCAGCTATCGGGAAGCCGCCCTTCGACCGGGAGCACGGGCGCGAAGGCTTCGTTATCGTCACCGCGTCCAGCAATCAGGGCATGGTTGATATACACGACCGTCGTCCACTGGTGCTGACGGCAGACGCGGTACGGGAGTGGCTGAGTCAGGATACCTCGCCGGCGCGCGCCGCGGATATTGCGCGGGACAGTGCGCTGCCTGAGTCCGCCTTTACCTGGCATCCGGTAGCCACAAAGGTGGGCAACATTCATAACCAGGGGGCGGAGCTTATTCGTGAAACTGACGCAGGCTGATCGCCGGTCATCGCGAAGGTTCTGTTTCGCCGCTGCCGGCATATGCTGAGAACTGACGGAACCTGCTGCAGTGCCATAAAAGCAGCCCGGCAACTGGGCGCCGGGCTGCAAAGGTTTAACCGGAAACGCCTCTCCACGTCTGCCGGCCCTGACCTGAGCATAGTGGCACCGCTCAGTATCAGCCAGGCTGACCTTCATAAAAAATTCACCGGCGGGTCAGTCAGATGGCTTCGCTTCGGCACCAATCCGTTTCGCTCCCTCTTGCCAGATAATTCCCCCTCAATAATACTGTATGTATAAACAGTAAAATAACGGGAGGAATTTTATGCGCGATTTACTCTGCACTTTCGCAGTCACACTGCAGCATGGCCGGGGCATCAGATCATGAACCCGGGCAGCTATACCGCCGGCCTGACGCTGCTCTGGCCACCCATTTTTACGCCCCGGGTCCGGGTACCGCTTTATGCCGATCCGTGCGCCGCCGGCTTCCCCTCACCTGCACAGGACTACGTCGAGAAAGAACTCGATCTGAACGAGCTGTGCATCCGCCGGCGCGCCTCAACCTTCTTCGTGCGCGCCAGCGGCAACAGCATGCGTGACCTGGGTCTCTGCGACGGCGACGTCATGGTGGTTGACCGGGCCGAGGAAGCTGCGCACGGCGATATCGTAATTGCCGAGGTCAACGGCGAGTTTACGGTCAAGCGCCTGCAGCTGCAGCCCAGGCTCGCGCTGCTGCCCATGAACCCGGCCTACCCGGTGATCTACCCGGAGGAGCTGCAGCTGCTCGGCGTCGTGACCTGGTTCTTTAACAGCACCCGTGCCCGCCGGAGGTGATCATGCCCATGTTTGGTCTGGCCGACGTCAACTCCTTTTACGCCAGCTGTGAGGCGCTGTTCCGCCCTGACCTGCGCGGCAGACCGGTGGTCGTGCTGAGTAACAATGACGGCTGCGTCATCGCACGCAGCGCGGGCGCCAAAAAACTCGGCATAAAAATGGGCGCCCCGTGGTTTCAGATAAGGGGGCAGGATTTTGCCGAACGCGTGCATGTGTTCAGCTCAAACTATGCGCTTTACCACTCGTTATCGAACAGGGTCATGATGGCACTGGAGGAAATGACGCCGAAGGTTGAGCAGTACTCGATTGACGAGATGTTCCTCGATTTAACCGGCATCGATGGCTGCGAGGACTTTGAGCACTTCGGCCGGCGCCTGCGCGCGCACGTGCTGGCCACGACCGGCCTGACCGTCGGCGTGGGCATGGGGCCGACAAAAACCCTGGCAAAATCGGCGCAGTGGGCCAGCAAGGAGTGGCCGCAGTTCCGCGGGGTGCTGGCACTGACGCCGGATAATCCGAAGCGTACCGCGACGCTGCTGGAAAACCAGCCCGTAGAGGAGATATGGGGCGTTGGCCGGCGCATCGGCAAACGGCTCAACCTGATGGGCATTGAAAACGCCCTGCAGCTCTCACGCGCGCACCCTGCCCTCATCCGGAAAAACTTCAGCGTGGTGCTCGAGCGCACCGTTCGCGAACTCAACGGGGAATCGTGCATTCCCCTCGAGGAGTTTGCGCCGGCGAAACAGCAGATCGTCTGCAGCCGCTCTTTTGGTGAGCGCATTACGACAAAAGTGGCCATGCAGGAAGCGCTGTGTCAGTACGCCACCCGTGCGGCGGAGAAACTGAGGAAAGAGCGCCAGTTCTGCCGGCGCATCAGCGTTTTTATCCGGACCTCGCCGCACGCGCAGGGAGAGGTCTTCTACGGCAACAGCGCCGGCGAGAATCTCACCCTACCTACACAGGATACGCGCGACGTGATCGGGGTGGCCATGCGATCGCTCGACCGAATCTGGCTTGACGGGCGGCGCTATATGAAAGCCGGCATTATGCTCGATGACTTCACGCCCAACGGCGTCAGTCAGCTGAACCTGTTCGATGAGGATAAGCCGCGGGCGAACAGCGCGCAGCTGATGAAGGTGCTGGACGGCATTAATCAGTCCGGGCTGGGGCACATGTGGTTTGCCCGTCAGGGTGTCAGCAATGAGTGGCAGATGAAACGCGAGATGCTTTCGCCGGCATGGACCACGCGCTGGGAGGACATTCCAGTTGCCCGCGTATTATAACCAATCCTCCTGTATTTCTGGCATAGGCGGGATTCTGTTCATTGCCTGCATTCTTGCATCTGCAGCGGCCCGACCGTCAGAATTACTCCAGGCGAATCCTCCCCCGTTACGTCATCCCTGCACCAACCTGGAGCTTTAAGTGATTCTGTCCAGTCCTGCTGGCTGTGCGGGATCTGGACTGCTATTATTGAGTTTCAATAAGATGAGGTTTGAGTATGAAAAGAGTTACACCTCTTGAATCCGGCATTCACAAAATTAAGAACGCTCTAAATCAAGCCAACCAGTCAGGTACGCATAACGTAAGCGTCAAGCTACAAGAGCCGGAATACAAAGCGGTGATGCAAGATTTTTTAGCTGAAATTGCTAAACCGGATAATCACAAAACGGTCGCGTAAGCGGCCTTTTTAATGCCCCTCGTTTAATTCCCCGCGCGGTTAGACATTCAGGTGTTTCTGCCCATCCCGCACCCGCCATTTTCGTCCTGGTGCGCCCGAAGCTGATGGGTTAAAATATATTCAACACCGTACAAGGTAAACACAATGAGAAATAACAACCTGCATGACCTGGAGCCGTTCCCGAATGAAAAAGCGGTGAATGACTTAGGAAAGTCCGAATCCGGTGGCAAGACGTCTTCGGTGCTTATGGTCAAAGAGCATTTATCTCCTGAAGAGTTTGCCATTCTCACCCGCACTAAAGCGGCAAACAGGCAGGGTATTCTTGATGAAATGCCTCCTTACAGCCAAGACGCGCTCGATCTGTTCAAGCAGATGATGAGGCCTTAAATCTGCATTAACGCGCCAGCGGCCTTTTCACTTCCTGACTCACTCTTGTCACACAGCCCTGGTCGTTCAGGCCATTCTGCCCATGATAAAGCCCCCAAAGGAGGCTTTGTCTTCTTTATCGGTCAGCGTCTATTGCCAGCCGGTACATTTCATTCAAAGCAAACTCACGTACCGCCATCGTCTCAGTTTCATCCAGCACGAACGTACCGATCCGGATGTAAAATGCCTCGTAGCATCTGTAATTCAGCATGGTTCTGTTTAAACGATATCTGGAGCGGAAATCAGCCGTGACGCTGATGATTGTCAGTAACAGGTCGTAAGATTTCATTGGTAAGTCTCCTCCTTGCGCAGGACTCTCCCGCGTTTTACACGGAAAATCGTCCCATCACGACCAAATCAGAGGCACTCTTTTTTTCGATTCTCCAGCTCTACCCTGACTATCAGGTGATCACGTCGAGTGCGCGTAAAGGAAAGGAGCAAAGCCCCTTCCTAATTTGATTAGTACGCCCAGACGACTGCGATGTACTTACCGCTGAACCTCACCCTACCCACGCAGGATACGCGCGATGTGATCGGGGTAGCCATGCGATCGCTTGACCGTATCTGGCTTGACGGGCGGCGTTATATGAAGGCCGGCATAATGCTCGATGACTTCACACCGAACGGCGTCAGTCAGCTGGACCTTTTCGATGAGGATAAGCCGCGGGCGAACAGCGCGCAGCTGATGAAGGTGCTGGACGGCATTAATCAGTCCGGGCTGGGGCATATGTGGTTTGCCCGTCAGGGAGTCAGCAATGAGTGGCAAATGAAACGACAGTTACTCTCTAAGGCATGGACAACCCGATGGAGTGACATTCCCGTCGCACGTGTACTCTGACCGGCACCCAGCTCTGAGAGCCTGTCTGCCTGGTAGTTAATACTAATTTTAACGGGCAGGATGCCGATGATTCATGTTGTATCGACGTCGGAGAACACCATGAAAATTCATATCGCATTCGGAAGCTTATTCCTTGCAGCCGGCCTGATGCCTGCCGTAATGGCTAAGTCGCCCTGTTATACCCTGGCTACTCATGCCTTCTTTGAGAGCAGTCTGGCTTCCCCCGTCGCCACCCGTGAAAATGGTCAGGTTGCCAACGAATTAATGTCTAACGGTGAAGCTTTATGCAAGCGCCTTGTGCAGGCAGCCTTAACAGGCAAGCGAACGCCTGATCAGTTGCGTGAGGGAGCGGAAGAATCACTGAAGGCAGCAAAAGCAGATTTTGCAAAGGACGGAGATATGGATAAGCTGGAGTTTACTAAATACTTGTTTGCAATAACGAAAGGAGCCGCTGACATCGCTGAGGCTCCCCCCTGACTTTACCTCTGACGGGCTTCAAACAACGTGCAGGCAAATTTTGAAAATTTCGCATGCGAAATAATATTCATCTTCTGAGAAGATTTCTGACCGGATCTGCGAGCCTGTAATGCTGCTTTGACCAGCGCCCCCGTGAAATATTCTGGTCAGAACAACGGTCGTTTGCAGTGCTGTTGTCGTCGTAATACTGAATATCAATGACGCCCAGCTTCTTCAAAGCCGATGCAACGGTCCGGATATTAGTCCTGACGTAGCCGCTTTGCTGTTCGAACTCATCAAGGTCCAGACCAGTATGGTCACTATCGAGCGCATCAGCTAAAGCAAAGACGAGTCGGGTTGCAAGCGAGCGTCTTCCTGTCTCACCTAATGCTGTATCGAGTTCAGTAAACGTCATTCAGCTCTCACCATCATTTTTTTACGAGTACGATAATGCTGCTCCTCCTCAACTGCAGCGACTATCCATCCGGATGCAACGGTCAGATCGACATCAGCAGGCAAGTTTTCCGGCAGACTTTCAAGCGTAAGGGCTGGAGCCAGCTTTATGATAAGCGAAGCAAAGCCTGCCCATTCTTCGTTTTTGACAGGTCTCCAGCCACGTTTTATTTCCAAATCAAACGCGGCCAATGCCGCCCACAGGGGCGGCTGCTTCCTTTTGTTCCATTCAGTTAGTGCAGAGCCCGGCACGGCAAGCTCGCGAGAGATTAGATTCAGCTCCCTTGCATGATCGGTAAGGATGCGGGCAGCTTCAGCGGCACTTTTCTGTTCGCTTATAGCCCACATGCGAACGATGTTACCGCGAAATTCTGCGGCGAGCCGTGTAAATGGCGTTACCGTCAGCGCTGGCATTATTCAGACCTCAGGCCTAAGAAGACCACATCACTGGCCGGGACATAAAGTTCACCATTTTCTGTGTGAACCCATACAAACCCGAACGCTTCAGGCTTCTTATGAAGCATGATCGTGCCTTCAGTTCCGTTCAGGCTGACCACAGGGGTAAGCTGATGCTGGTCTGAATGCACATGATGCTCATCCCGGGTATCCCGGATTAACGCAGCAGGGTTATCCGAAAAATTAACAGCGGATGGCTCAGAATCTTCAGGTGAAGATTTCGCATGCGAAATCTCAGGCTCCGGTACAGATGAGGTGCCGTTACCCGGCGGCAACGGTTTCGCACGCGAAATTTTGCGCCCCTTAAGCCTGTCGAGTTCTTTTTTGACCTGTGCCCGACTCAGCAAGCTGCCCGAATTATGCTTTTCAATGAGGCGATCAGCTGCCTCAGAATCAATACTGTCGACCTGAATCAGTGTATAAGCCAGATCGACGTCAGAGATGGTCTTGTTTTTCAGCAGTGCCTTGATTTTTTCAGGCGCCGCGCCAATTCGCATGTGCTTACTGACAAAAGCCGTGGGCTTGCCGAGTGAGCGGGCAATTTCTTCCCCGGTCATATTGAACTCTGTTTTCAGCTGTTCAAAAGCCAGCGCGGTCGCAAGAGGTTTAAGACCTGACTGCTGCAGGTTTTCGATCAGTTGCCCCATGATGCGCTGCTTTTCATCCTTCGGCGGCCGGCCGACATAGATGTCAATAAATTCGTCACCGCGCTTTTTCATCGAACGAATGCGAGTAGCACCAAACCATACGCGATAGCCCTTTCGGTCTTTCGGAAAACAGCGCGGCGGTGTCAGATTGCCGAATTCACCGAACGACTCAACCATGCCGGAAATCACCTCATCATCAAAGTCATCTTCCGGACGCACCTGTTCAACTTCATAAATCTCATCCGCTCTGACGCGAACGATCTGGCCCTCGGGCTCCAGCCCGGGCCGGGCAATTTCTGCCCGTATCTTAGATGCTTCAGGCGTACCTACCGGCGCTGGCGTATCACGGGCTGCGACACTGGCGGCGACTTCAGGCATGGCGCTGGCAGCTGGCGTGGAAGTTTTGAGTGCGTTTAATCTTTTCTGGAATTTACTCGCAGCCATCAGTGAGCTCCCTGCGTCAGTTCAACAATCCTGTTACTCAGCTCCTGATACTGCTGGGCTGGCTTGCTTGATGGAGAATACTCTTTGATAGTCATGCCCAGCTCGATGGCTTCTTTCGCAAGATTTTTTACCCATGAAATATAGGCAAGCACGGTTTCCGGACCGTAGTTTTTCTCCTGCAGAATGTCGAACAGGCGCTGCAGGTTTTCTGTTTCAACAGCGGTCAGATAACCGTCCAGGAGCGGCTGGTTGTAGTTCTGAACATTCGCCTGAGTAATGTAGGTACCCAGGTATTTAAGTTCCGGGTTGTAATTTTTACGGATGCGTTGCATGTACGACAGTTGCTTGCCAACACCAATTCGGGATGACTTCTCCAAAAGAGTCGGAATCAGCAGGTAATCAGCGACAAGATGAGAAGCGATCAGCAGATTGTTATACTCAGGTGCCGAATCGATGAAAATGTAATCGTAGTGCTTTCGCAGCTCGCTGATGCGCTCTTTAAAGTCAAAGATACAGTCCTGCGGGCGATAGTTAATTTCGTGCAGTTCGTTGGTCGATCCGATGATGTGCCGCCCGTCCGGCAACACGTGTGGATTAACCTCTGTATCCGTGAAGAATAACTGGTAGGCATTTGCTTCGCCTGGCGTGAAGGTATTTCCCAGCGGGTCTTTATCGATAGAAAGCGGCAGCGCATCAGGAAATGTCCTTTCCGTCAGCCCTGAGGTGGTGTCGAAATCAATCATACAGGTCTGCATACCCATGGCCTGCAGGTTGTAAGTCAACTCATTTGTTGACTGAGATTTGACCACACCCCCTTTTTGATTTCCTACAATAATGACAATTCCTGCTTTTGCTTTTGATTCCATCGCTACATCCTCAAGATTTCGCATGCGAAATAATTGTGATGGCTCGTCGCTGACTGGAGTGCTCCTTCACAGGAGAAGACGTGCTCCATTGAGTCTGGCGTTTCGCCGTTAAGTCTGCCGGCTACCCGGAGACAAAGAGAGTATGCCAGGGCGGCCATAAAGAATCAATATTGATTCTTTATAAATAAATTTCGCATGCGAAATTTTTTGTTCTGGTTAACCCAGCGCCTGCTCAACCCACACTACTTTCTGCAAGCAGTCCATCGAGGATCTGCGCATCTACATTCTGCGTAAACCGGAGAACCTCATCAGCCAGCTCACGAACTGTCCCGGAGTCGATTGACAGCAACTCTCCCTGAGTGTCACGTCCATTACGATGCACGATGTGGTGGCGTTGCTTTACCGCTGCGCCGATTCTGCGAACTGCATCGGCCGGAAAATCAGTGAGCAATGTCTTGCTGAATATATCTTTGGCTGCATCAATTTTATGGAACGAGAGTCCATCGAGAACCTCATTAATCTCCCTGTCTATGGTAGACAGTCTGGTATAAAGCTCAGAAAGGAAGAACTTCGTTTTTGTGAATGGTTCGTAACTGGCAACGAAACGTTCCTTGACCGCAGGCCTGCTGGAGATCTCACGCTTCAGGATATCTCCCAAATAAGCTTCCATGGCGGTGATGATGCTGGAATAGCACATCCGCTGCAGGGAAAGGTTTTCAGGCTGCGTGGCCGACAGGCGCATGGTTTCCTCAAGGGACTGCCGGCTGAATCTGTGTGGCTCCGTTTCCTGACGCTGTATTTCTTCCAGATCGCGGAAATCATCCTCCCAGTCACCCTTGATCAGTGGCGCAATGTTAAGTTCGCAGATCACATCGTCAGAACAACACGACAGCAGAGCTACCTGAAAGTAAGTACCGTCATTACAGGGGAAGTTAAAGTGGCCGGTGTGCGGATATTCACTATAGAACTGGGGAATATCACTCAGCATGGCATTCACTAGCGGAATGGTGCTGAGATCACACCACTGAGCTATTCCGGAAAAATCGTTAACCCGGCGCATACTTTTACTCAGAGATATCACTTCGGGCAAAGCATCAAGCCAGTCGTGCAGTGAGGTACTCCTGATGGCATCAAGAAGCTGCCGGTAAGCATCCCCCCTGGCAGACAAGCCGCCTGAATCCGCGTGACGAGTGTCCTCCTCATATTGCAAATTCCGCTCCGCTGCTTCAATGACGGCAGGAAGGTTCTCATTAAAATGCTGTTCACACGCTGCCAGGTCATAACCCGCCAGCGTCATACGACGCCTGATCGAAGCGGCTGAGGCCCGGTAACCAATGAAAGCCTCATCGGGCAGCCCGTCATGTTCATCGCTCTCACAATTTTCCCTGACTCGATCGCTTCGTTTAAAGAACCAGGTATTGTGGTGGTTCTGATATTCTTCAACGATAAGCCCGCCGATTTCGATACCAACGTACGTCGACATGGTACTTCCTTTTTTCATTCGGTTAAGATTGGGCTTCTGCCGTTAGCCATCCCTCAATCAGGCCTCAACTTACCGCCAACTTTGGCAGAAGGTGCATCCGTCTTCCTTGCTGTTGACCGGCACCCACGTGCTGATGGTATTGCAACGTTCGCAGGTATCCAGTCCGTCATGCACCTCCAGGCAATAGGTGCACAAAAATTTGTCCCCGTACTCACATACCGAGTCCATGCTGAGGCAACTTACGCACCCCGATGCGCCGGGATAGCGCGTACCGCTTTCAGGAGGAGAGCTGAGTATGTCATACCGGCTCCTCCTGAGATTGCAAATATCACACACGAAGTCGCTTTCTTCTGCTTTGATCTGGTGTAATGCGCCGCAGCCGGGGCAACATATTTCAGCAATGGGCTCTTTCGCGTGGCAAACCATGCAGTCGTACAGCACAAAGCGCATTCCAGTTACAGGAGCGGTATGCGCCAGCGACGGCTGCTGGCAGGTTCCGCACTGGCTGACAGTGACGCCGGTCTGCCTGAGTTTATTCAGCTTATCCTTTACGGGCGGGTGTCTGAATCTGGCCTCAGCGTAGAACGAGTTACCCCGCAGCATAGCCGTTTCATTCATAGCGAGCCGGAATGTCATCCATCCCCCAAACATTGGCGCCCACTCGTCACGCAGTAACCGGTTGAGCGCAAACCAGGCATCTGCCTGCTCGGTCTGGATCTGCCGGAGATCATCATCGGATGCTGCGTTGTGATAAAAATGCACCACGCGGTTGCGGTGCCGGCGTACCTTGTCAAAGATAGCCATAGTGGTCTTATTCAGAGGCTTCTCGAGCACGTCGGCAAGTCGGGCACAGGCGTCGTCGTAGGAGACCGACTGAAAATCCCCCTCCAGGTACTTACGGCGCTCCAGCCTTTTCCCGCTACAGACGAGTGTCCAGTGCTCATGAACCAGTGGAACCTTCAGCAGAATTTCTACCGCCGTCCAGAAACTGACGATGGAGAACATGACCTGTCCCGCTTCAAGCTCCTCGCGCGCCCGGCTGAGAAAGTTCAGCCCGTTGCTAAGCAGGGCTTTGGTATCAGATCCCAGCGGGGAATCATTTCTTTCACGCATACATGCTGCCTCTCGCTTTATACATTCGCGCGCAGAAGCTGCAGCGCGCCGGCGGTATCCATAGAGAACCGTACCTGGTGCCCGGCAGCCACGTCGAGCGCGAACACCTTCGTGTAGATCTCTGTAGACTCAAACTTCTCGTGGCCGAGCAGCGACTGCAGCACCTTCGGCGGTACATGGTGGTAGAGCATGTGCATGGCGAAGCTGTGGCGGAACGTGTGCGGCGAGATCTCGATGCTGAAACGCACGCCGGCGCGCGCGGCCGCATCGATGGCGCGGTTGATCCAGTTCCGTACCGTGCGGTCGGTGACAGTCCACACCGGCAGGGCGCGGCGCTCGCCGCTCTCCGGGTCAAACTCAAACTCCTCCCTGACGCTCGCAAAGAGTCTCCTCATCTCGTCGACGTAGGCCGGATCGGAGAGAGGTACCACGCGGTTGGGGCTCGTGCCTTTCCGCGGGCGCCCGCTGCCGGCGCGACGCTGCTTGGCGGTGCGGATGATCACGTGAGGAATGGCGTCGTTCAGGCGGAAGTCGCGGCGACGCAGCGCCAGCACCTCGTTGAGGCGGCCGCCGGTGTTCCACATCGTGTTGACCAGCGCGTGCTGGGTCCAGTCCGGAACGTGGTGCAGCAGGCCAGCTATCTCAGGTGCCAGCAGGTAGCGGGGCAGCTCGGCGTAGGCGGCGGCCATGGCCCGCAGCGCCAGCGCGCGGCCGTAGTCGGGCTGCGCGGCCGGAAGCGGGATCGGACCGTTCAGGATCGGTAGCGACATAAACCCTCTTAAAAAATGACAGCGCTACGTGAAATCTGGCGGGGTTTGCCCCTGCTGCTTCGTCAGATTTCACGTAGCGACGTCTGACCGTAATCTGACCATTTTCCCCTGTCTGGCGGGCGCAAACCACTGGAAAAATCCGCGGAGCGGTCCTGCGTCATTTTCCGCTTTCCGGATATATACCATAAAACGGAACAAAACAGCAGGCGGGGCAGGGGGGTAAGCGAGCCGCGGAGGATCCGTTTATGCCTGGATAGGGGATGCGGTGTGGTGATCGGACACCGTATGTTGTGGTCCTGACCGTAAATCGCCCCCTGACGCCCAATTTCCGGTTATGGCTGAAAACGGAAAGGGCCCGAAGAGGAGACCGGCAGCAATAAACTTTCGAATGTAAATCAGGGGAAGTTAAAATACCGGAGAGAGTATCAGTACTTTCAAAAGGTACCGGTTCAGTAAAATCTAAAACAGTATTCTTTACGGTATATACACCGCTAAAAAGTTTATCCGGAGACAATCTTCAGTTATATTTTAATTGCAAGAAAAATCCGCGAAAATAGTAAAAAAATAAGGGTTGACGCTTGACTTCAAGTATGCAGTTAATGTAAGATAACCTCATATTCAAGAAAGGGAGAGAACTCTCCCAGGACATTAGTCGGGTCCTCTGAGAATAAAGACAATAATAAAGTCAGAGATTCCGATTGGTGTATTCACGCCAGGCTCTGATGAACGTCAGAGCCTGTTTTTTTGGCCTGAACAAAATGAGAATCGAAATATAAGGGTGCAACGCCCGTGGATAACTGTGCCCGTTTTGACTGGCAACTGATAAAGAGAGGTGAGCTATGCGTTAGAAACGACAGAGAATACAGTGAGTTTATTTTTATTAATCAACAAGGATTTCAAATGAAAACCGTGTTCAGAAGCAGAGAAGTATATTTATTATCCATCCCTAACAGAGGAGATTTCTATGGGACTATTAACAGTAAACATCAACAATCGTTGTACCATCACCACTCAGGCGCCGACCGAAGTCGCGCACCGCCCGCCTGAAAATAACGGCAATGATGGCACCTGTATTCAGGTATTGATCGGCGTAGGCATTTCTTATTACATCGATCCATATCTTAATGGAATAAAGGCAGGCATTACGCAAATCATTGAGTTATTTGGGGTTTCGCCGGACCACGCTACCACTGCTGCAGCGCTGCTATGCTTTACAGCGATCTGCGTGGCACCGACGATTATCTGGAAAAAGCTTATTAAGTAGGGGTTAACAGCATCAGGGGGGCAACCCTGATGCTGTTTATTTTACCAAAGTGCTGTTCAGAAAACAACCACCGGCTCTGCGACAACTATCTGCAGGCGAGGCACATCATTACTTTTCACTGTCAGTAAATTTCTTTTTATAAGTGGCAATTTCAGACAGAGCTTTATCGACACTATCTCTATTACGCTGCGCAAGATAGCCCTCATAATCATCCTGACCAGTATACGGTCCGAATTCATGAACGATGCTTTCAGCACGCTTGATTGTTCTTAAGTGGTCCCGGATAAATGAACCATAATGACTGTATACACTGCCATCATAGGCCAGTTTAAAGCTGTACTCATCATAACGACATCCCGGACTGAATGCCTCCTTAAACATCTCTGACAGAATGTCTTCAGTGATTTTTTGCCACTGAGTATTGCTTGCAGACCTGAACTCACAGGAAGGCAGCGTTTCTATAATTTTTTTTGAAAACTCCGCATAGCCAGTCATCTCTTTGACCTTGTCAATTACTTTAGCGTTTACCTCGCTTTTAGTGCACATTGAATCGAATGCTTCAAAAGCGGCATCGCGCATGGGGTTTTTAAAGATAACGATAACCATCATCAGCGGAGAAACCAGTCTGACCACTGGAATCTTAAAGCTCCGGTTATTACTTTTTGACTGGCTGCTGAGGCGAGTACTGTATTGAGACTGAGTACTTATCACCAGCTCGTGAATCCTGTTCTCCCAGTCATCGCGCCTGAACAGTTCATTAGGGTTCGAGGGGAACATGAAAATTGCGTGCTCAAAAAAGTCGAAGTGGTGCAGTAATTTCTGATAGTAAGGATAGGAAGAGTTTTTCGCTCTTTCATCATTTACGTTAAGTGCGTTAACTGCAATCAGGAGCAATACGTCGTTCCTGATCGTTGACCGGACCGGTGATGTGTAGTTCTTCTGAAAAGTAATGTTATCCGGTCCATTAAAATCACCGTTTTCGCGCACGAACTTAAGCAGGTGATATAAAACCCGCATATACCGGCTGATAATCTGATGTCCTGTGAGAAAGGAAAAACAGTCGTCCAGTTTTTCAGCGTAAATACTCTTATCAAAGAAACCGGCAACCGGATTATCGTCGTTATGATTACTATCAGCGCTGCCTTTTTTGTTTTTACTTGACCATCCGGAATCAAGGTAAATACATAATTGCTGATGATAGTGGTCATGCTGGGCAAGCAACATGGCGTAGCGGCTCTCAAAAGCTGTTCGCTTGTTTGTGGTCTGAGATTCCGCAAGGGTCTGCTTCCCTAACACCATTGTGGCATTCATCGATTCACGCGCAATCTGCGCACTTTCAGCCGCCTTTTTTGCAGCCCTCCAGGTCGCTACAGCTGCACCCACCGTCGCCACAGCCACAATAAAAGCTATCAGCGATGATGATTTATCTACGACTAATACAGCAAGGTTTATGACAGCACGTAAAAGTTCAACAAAACCATAAAGCATCAGTAAAGCAAGGCCGGCAAAAACAAAACCCACTATTATGTTGAATATTTTTTGGTTATTTCCCATCATCATCCCTACCTGTTAGAATTATTTTCAGAAAGTCTCATCATCAAACCACTCCAGCGGACCGCCTGCCAGCCGATAGCTTTTACTGAAGTTATCCTTTGACTTCTCTTTGTAAGAGGGCTCAGCGAAATGTTTTTCATAAACTTCAATCAATCTTTTATTTCTGGTCGCGTTGAATCTTTTCCTGACGTCATGTGCTTCCAGCACATGTATATCATAGCGTTGCCTTATCGAATTGTTTTCACGAAATTTCTCTAACGACAGCTGACTGTCCTCGCCCAGCTTTCCTGTGGTCCAGAATTCAACATGAATATCCGCTCCCGGCTTCTCCTGTTTTGCGTAATTAATAAATACAGGTACCTGGCCCCCTATCCAGTGTTGAACGTCTTTATGCCTGACAACGGAATAGGGTTTATAGCCTTTGCATTCAATGAATCTGACCTCCTGATAGCCCTTTGCAATGAACACATCGCTATCTGCTTTTTTTCCGTCAGCAGACCGGACAAGCTTCCCTACCTCAACGGTTCCCTCATGTTTCACCACTTCCGCAACAAGATATTCGAAGAGGGCTCCCTGCAGCTGTGCAGCTGCGCCCTGAACATGCGTCAGCGCAACCATGATAGAGTCTATTTCTTCCAGATTTGCACTGGCGCCCGCAAAGTAATAAGAGAGAAAACGCGTCAGTTCTCGCAGTGATTCTGCAAAATCTTCACCGAACAGATTTTCAGGTGTAGCGGGGATAATGCCTTCCTTTTTCAACGCCTGAAACGCATCGTCATCAAACTGACTGGCAGCAAGCATAAAAAGAATTTTACCGATGTTTTTCATGCTCCTGAGAGACTTACATTTGGCGATAAAGGGCTGAACCTGCGCCAGGGTGAGCCTGGTTCCCAGCAGAACGTCACAGGCAAAAAAACCGGGTTTGTTTGCGCTGTTACCCTGCGTCAACAGGGGAGACAGATAGCTGGGTCCCGTGAAGTCGAACAGATAGTTTGAGACAGCAGGCGCTTTTCCTTCTTCATCCTGCCTCGTCCTGGCCAGGTTATAGCTGATCATATTCAGGTTCTTACTCCACTGAACCAGCGTTGCGATAAAAACACTTTCCGTCACCAGACGCGCGTGTACTTGTCTTGAAACTGAGTCGTAACGCCTTTCTTCTTTTTCTCTGAGCGCTATGCACTCTCCAATGCCAGGAAGAAAAATTTCAGTGCACAAGCCGATGTTCACCAGCCTCTGCCATACAACACTGAATGAAATTTTTTTCTTCATGGCAACAGGTGAGCCGCTTGCGGCACCGAAATCCCGCCTCGGAATAATTCCACCTCTGGCCAGAAGGGCACTCAGTGCCAGGCCCAGGGCTGACCCGCTCTTTATCAGAGCTTCAGTCAGTGCATGCCAGAATTTATCGCTGCCATAGGTATCGCTGAGGTAAACAAACTGCTCCCGCTTGGGGAAAAGGTTCTTGATGCTGCTTATTTCTCCGGCAAGGACCGCCCGCGAGATAACCTTTCTCGCACTTTCCGCCGAGATGTTTTTGTTTTGGATCAGCAATTCTGCCAGCGTTGAGCTCAGGCAGGGGCCTTTGTTTTTTAACAGGGAGGAGAGTTTCATTGTCACCTTGTCACACTGCGCTATTAATAAATACAAACATAACATGGCGAACTCTTCTTTAAAAAAGGAAGAGTAATAATCTTTTATTATCATTAGCTTATAATTATATTTCCGCCGATTGAAATTTAATTTGTCTCTGAAACATAAAAATAGAATTTTATTCTGATTATTTTTCACTCGCAATGCGCACCCATGCACCGGCGTTAACCTAAACGCAAATTGTCAAAGTAAACAAAATGAGACATTATGTGCACACATGAAAAATAATGAACTCATTACGAGGCTAACCTGTGCAAAAACTTCAGGCACGTAATATCCCGGACGACCTTTACGAGCGAGTAGCAACTGCGGCGGCACACAACGACCGTTCGCTGGAAGGTGAAGTACGCCATACCCTCTCAATGGCATATCCGGCAGAGGGCAGCAATGTACTTTCTCTGCGCCAGCAGTGGCAGCAGGACACGGCACTGCGCCTGCGCCAGCTCGTCGCACAGCTGCAGGCAGACGACTTCTGGCAATTCCGCGGGCCGGGCTCGCCCGTTCAGCTGGCCCGCCTCGTGGGGGAGGAGTCACCGGCGCGCTTTTTCGACTGGATGGACGGACTGGCCGTGCTGCCATATGAGGCAGCCGAGCGCATCGCCGGCTTTACGGGCTGCAGCGCGGACTGGCTTATCGAGGGCCGGACTGACCCGTTCCCGGTGGCCGACATAGGCAATCCGGTGGACTACGAGCACTTTTTCTGCCCAGAGGGGCGGGGAGACTGGCGCTTTTATCTGCTCCGGTTTGCGGACGGTCAGCTGCTCTGTATCCGCCACGACCGTAGCGCATCTACCTGGTCAGCTGGCTACATGGGAGGACGTTTCTTTCTGCAGAACGGTATGGGTGGCGGCGGTATGGGCAACCTGAAGAGGTTCCTGCAGTTCCTCAAGGCCCGCAGGCTAAACCTGAAGGCGGACAGCTTTGATCGCGCTGAAGAAAGCCATGATACCGGACTGCATCATCCCTGCTACTACGCACGTAATTCCGCACTGGCACAGACCGAATGGCTGACAGAGCTGTTAGAGGGCAGGCTGCCCGAACGCTGGGCTTCAGACGCTTCGGAACTGCTCTATATGCTCGATGAGGTACGGAGTACAACGTCCGTCAGTACGGACAGTGAAGAACATTTGTCTTCCTGAAGCAGACTCGTTTATCAGAGGCTGCATATGCGGCACAACCTTAATTCACACGGTATTACAGGACAGTACATCATGTTTGTCACACACCATTACGCTGGGTCTGCCGGCGCCCCAGCCTGTCTGAACTGAAGGAAATCATAGTGAAAAAGCCAACGCCGGTACCTCACGATGCAGCCTTTAAAGCCTTCCTGACGCATCCCGAAACGGCCCGTGACTTTATCGAGCTGCACCTGCCGCCGGCGCTGCGCGCCGTCTGCGACCTCAGCACCCTGAAACTTGAGTCCGGCAGCTTCGTGGAAGAGAGCCTGCGCGCCTACTACAGTGACGTGCTATACAGCCTGAAAACCACCGCCGGCGACGGCTACATCCACGTGCTTATTGAGCATCAGTCAACGCCCGATCGGCACATGGCCTTCCGGCTGATGCGCTACGCCGTGGCCGCGATGCAGCGCCATCTTGACGCCGGCCATAAAAAACTGCCGCTGGTCATCCCGGTGCTGTTCTATACAGGACGGCGCAGCCCGTACCCGTACTCCACCGACTGGCTGCAGGAATTTGACGATCCGGCGCTGGCCGGTCGCCTCTACGGGGGGCCGTTCCCGCTGGTCGACGTCACCGTCATTCCGGACGAGGAGATCATGAACCACCGCAGCATGGCGGCGCTGACGCTGCTGCAGAAGCACATACACCGGCGCGACCTGGCCGATCTGCTGGACCGTCTTGCCGCCACTCTGCTGGCCGGTCACCTGACGGGACAGCAGCTGGTTTCGCTGATAAACTACCTCGTACAGGCGGGCGAAACTGACGACGCCGAAGCCTTTGTACGCAACCTGGCGCAGAGAGTGCCGCAGCATGAGGACGAACTGATGACGATTGCACAGCAGCTGGAGCAGAAGGGGCGGGAGAAAGGGCGCATGGAAGGAAAAATGGAGGTCGCCCGTAATCTGCTTGCAAAAGGTATTCCGCTTGAATCCGTGAGGGAGCTTACCGGGCTGTCAGACGACGATCTCAAAAAAATTCGCCACTGATTCGCAGATAAAGGAAATTTATGTCCACTGCACTGTATAAATTACTCGACGATGGCGCTCAGATGCTGTCATCCTTTCTGCCGGCAGAACTACGCACGCTGCTGAATGCCGGTGCTCAGCTGTTCAGCCCCCTGATTGAAAAAAACCTGATGGGAGAGCCGTTAGGGTGGCTCCTTTTAGCGGCAGTATGGGTTCAAGGCCTGGTAATGATAGGCGTGATAATGGGTTCCGCTACCCCATCCATTAAGAAGCAGTAAGAGCCCTTATACCGGGCTCCTTTCCTGCTGTTCGTCTCTTTTGGACACTCAGCGGGCAGGCAAGCCAGCCCATCCTGTTTAAACCTCAGCGCGACACGCGTCTTTGCCCGATTGCTGCAGGGGCGCACCTGAAACCAGCGCCATCATCGTAAACAGCATACACAGCACGACGATCAGCTCTACGCTGGTCAGCAGCACGTCGGTCATACCGTAAAGCAGGCATGCAAGAGCGGCCACGGTGATGGGGTTAAAAAAGCCCCAGGCGGTTGCACTGCCCACAACGGAAATCCAGTAAAAACACGCCAGCACTACGACGCCGGTAATGCCGAAAACGGAGGCATACTGGATAAATTCGTTATGCAGGTGAACGTCCAGATAAGTAATCGCAAAAGAGTCCGGATTCCCGTGTGTATCCAGCCAGCGGACAATCCAGGCGTTACGGGCCGGCTGCGTCTGCCCGAAAGGATGGTGTTCAAACGCCAGCAGCCCCGTCTTCCACATCGTGAAACGTGACCCCAGCGACGTATGATCATCATTGTTCTGATAGCTGCGGATTTCACTGAGCGTAACCGATGCTCGTGCCTCAATGACGCTGTAATTGGCCACCAGTGCGCCGGCGATCGCAAGCCCCGCCAGGGCAACTGCCGCTTTGCTGCGCGTCAGCCAGAAAAAGCGCGTGGCCAGAACTGCAATCAGCAGGGTATGGATGGCCATAGCGGCGCGCGTTTCGGTCAGCCCCACCACATACAGCGACAACGCTGCAAGGACCACGAACAGAACGCTGCGCAGCTTTACGTTCCTCAGCTGCAGCAGGGTGGTCATCAGCGCCAGCGTCGTGACGGAGTAGGCATAGGCGGTGAGCGTAGCCCTGTTGATACCCAGCAGGATCCTGTCATGCGTCATGGCACCCTGAACGATGCCGTAAAACGTCGCGGCCGTTACGCCAGTGGCTACCGAAGCCAGCGCAAGCCTGGAAAGCAGGCGCCGGGGAAGGATGTTTTCGCGCCAGACGTGCGTCAGGTAACACAGGATAAAGAACGCCAGCAACATGCGTTTGCCGGCGGTAAGCAGCAATGCGCCCCCGGCTGCGCCACTGATATCAGACAGTACTGACCAGCCTGTAAAAACGATCCCCAGGGCGAAGAACGTCAGCGGAAGCGGATTTCTGAGCAGCCTCTGCCGGCGGACCGCCGCTTCATAAATCACGCCGGCCGCGGAGACGTAGCCGCACCAGTAAAAAATGACGCGCGCCGCTTTTTCATCCAGAAATACCAACGGGAAAACCAGAATGCCGAGGGTAAACGCAGCAACTGCCAGGTTTCGCCTGACGCCGCCTTTTCTCAGTGTATCCGTCATCATTGCGCGCGCGCCTGTTCGATGGAGAGGAACTTACGGACGAAAATCCGCCACAGCGTATTGCGCAGCTTCACCATAAACGGGCGGTGCTTCTTGATAAGCCTGATAACGCCGGCACGGTTAGCTTCGACCTCACGGCGGCGCGAAACCTCCTCCTCACTGAACCAGATCGTTGACGTGGTACTCAGTTCTGAATGCAATCCGACGGGCGGAACGACGGCTTTGAGCTGGATAACGCCGTACTCACGCAGCAGGGTCCAGCGATCGGCCTCAAGCCAGATAGGAAACAGGAATTCGGCCAGGCTGACGGCCGCCCGGTGATTGATGATGTAAGAGTGAGTGAAGACGGCTTCGGTTACCTTTACCACGCTGTGAGACTTGCTGATCACACCTGAGCGGCGGCGGTGATGCTTGTTGGTCTCGCTCAGAAGCACGACTTCTGGACGTCTCCCCGGCGAGGCTTCATACCACGCCAGAACTTCAGGCAGCGCCGCGGTCAGTTCAACGTCATCCTCGAGGATAAGCGCGCAGGGGATGTTTTCATCCGCAATTTTTTTATAGATGTAGTAATGACTGAGCGAACAGCCGATTTCTCCTGGTGTCATCCCGGAAGCATACAGCGGGTGCGTAAGAGCCGCCGTTTCTTCCGCTGTCAGAAGCCGCCCGTCCGTTGCGCTGACGACCTCCGCATCCAGGTTCAGGTTGCGGCACTGCTGCAGGATGTGCTCGCGACGAACAACGTCTTTATCCAGGTTTACGATAAATATTTTCATTTTTTCGGGCGCATTCCGTTAATTATTCGAAAAGATGCGACCATTTTAAAATAGAGTGAAATCCAAAAGAACAACTAATAAGATTATTCTGTTTTATAAATATCTGTTTTTCGTCTACGCACGAATTTTTCCACTAATGAAGCCTCTTTAGCTGATCAAAGGCGAAATTTGTCAGGCTGAAAATACCAGTCAACCTGTTCATTTTTAAAGCGCTACTTAATCATCACTGAAGAGTTGAGACAGATCGGATTTAACCTTATTACAGCCGTCTGGCCCGGAGCGAGCTGACTGAGACAGGGGACACGCGGGAGAAATGCCCGCGATTCAGAGCAGAGTGACGAATTATTTACTTTATGAATGACTGGAACATATTTCACCCGAACCGCAAGGGCGCATGAGCCGCCGGAAAGATTTCCTGTACTCGGTGTCGCCCTTTCCAGAGAGGGCTCTGACGCTACGCTATGCGGCCAGCCTCAGCGATGAGTGTATATAGCTGATGGTCCTGCCCGTCGGCCGCCTCACGACGCCAGCCCGAACGCTGCAGCAGCTTATCCAGCGCCACCAGGTCGCCGGTGATGCGCGCCGGCAGGGGACTACGCTGCCGTCCGTGCTCGTCAAAGCCGGTTTCGAGTGCGCTGCGCCTGAGGTAAACACCGGACACGGACGGGCTGAGCCGCAGCTGCCGGCGGCCGCTCCATTCGTTTTCTGACAGCACCATATAAATCCAGCCGGTAAGCTTCACGGCGTGCAGGGCGTGCTGAAGCCGGTACAGGTCGTTCTGCGCCTGCAGGTGGCCGTTTCCGGCGCGCCAGAGATACTCCAGCTTGCCGGGCAGGTCGGCGCGCAGGCCCTTCTCCCGCCCCTGCTTCAGCAGCCAGCTGATGTCGCTGGCCATCTCCCTGGGAAAGCGGCGCTGTTTTTCGGCGGTGGCCAGCCAGCGGGTCAGAAACAGGTTGTCCTGTGCGGGTGAGGTTACGAGCCCGTCACGGCGGGCGGTATGCAGCGCAATCAGTCCGCACCATGCCAGGTGACTGACGTTAAGATTGTCTTTATTCATCGGCTTTACCATGATGCCGGGCCACAGAATCTGATGGCCCTTTTTGCCGGCATTTTATGACATCATCAGGCCTCAGAAAACCCGGCAAATCCGGCAGGTTGTTCAGCTGTCCGGGCTGATCTCATCGGGATTTCCCCGCAGCTGTTCAATGGCGAAAATCAGGGACGGATTGCAGTCTGCATTTTTGTCGATACAGGCTTCTGCGAGCGTGACCAACTCCTGAATCAGCTGCTCCCGATTTGTTTCTTTTCCCCGGTCAGCCAGACTCAGGCAGATCATACCGGTGATCCGGCACGCCTCCCAGTAAGTGGATTTCATCAGTTCCTGATCTTCAGCACCAGTCATAACCTGTCTCCCGTACTGTTTTATAGGGGGCAGTTTTCGCTTCATCTGCCGTTAGCGCAGACTATATAAGCCTGAAAGTAGCACCAATGATGATTGCAGCGAAGGCATCTTTGCTGAAACAGGCCTGGCTGGCGAGCAGTGCGCAGCCTGCCCCTGAATGCCGCGTCAGCGGCATGGAGGCGCCATAAAACGCTAAGGACGGCTCAGATGCCAGCTGGCGCCGTTAGCCCGGCGTAGCCGGTTACAGGGCTTATGGTGGCGAAAGCCCAACCCCTCCCTGTCAGACGCCGTTTAAGCAGCGGCCTTTCAGGCGCGCATTAGCCTGATGGTCGTAGACGAAAGATAGAAACCGCAGGCCTCAGTCTTAAAGCAGCTCCATTTTCTAGTTACATCATCCATCTATAAAGCGACTCTGTTCCGGCCCTGCGGGCCGGGGCGGCGGCGCTTTTCAGGGTGGGTTTCGCTCGGGGTTAAGGTGAATGTTTTGTTTATGGCCAGAAAACACTTTTTCTGCAGCTGCTTGTCGCACGGTGATGTTAAGCCCGCCTTCAGGCGGGAGCTACCTGAGACGCGTAGCGGCTAATCCGAACCGGCGCGGACGTAAGTCCGCTGCAAGGGCGGTCGTATTTCACCTGTCCACAGGACGGGTGTCGAATAGGTTTTATATTTAAAAGTAAGTAATAACAGTTCTTTAAAAGAAAGGAGTTCAGGTTTTTAAACGGATCATCGCGGTTTGTAAAAATCCCGTTCAGTGGTTAAAAGCCTGTCCGGGTAGAAGATAATTTACTTACCCTCTCGTAGTTAATGTGGATAACTCAGAATTGCACCGCTGCGCGATGGCGGTCAGCGGAACGGGTGAATTTCTGTGCGCCCGATCGCAGAAAATCAGCCGGTGTAAGCGACTGATTTGGACGATATTTATTCAGGAATTTTTCAGCAGACGTGCGAAGGCCTCCGGCGCAAACCGGATAGCTGTAACAGGGGCAGGAAGGTGGTCAGGATGGCCAGAAAGGCCGGATTTCAGGCAGGGCAAAGCCGGCGCTGTGCGCCAGATGATTCAGCCGGGTATCAGCAGCCGTCAGGTTGTGACCAGCAGATCGTCAGACAGCCTCGCATAATGGCCACGCGAGAGCTTCATGCGTTCCGTAACGCGGCGATCTATCTCCGCTCGCACCGCATCGAGCCCGCCAAAGAAACGCCCTTTACGGATTTCTTTCTGGATCTGCAGGCGAACCAGCTGCTCGATATCTTTCCGGGTACGTGGCGCATCTTTCCGGGCGCGATGACGCTTCATGCCGTGTTCACGGCGCGACTTCTGGTATTCGCGGAAGCGTTCGCGCACAAATGCCCAGGCGGCACTGATAAGTTCGTCGGCGCCGGCGCGCGGCAGACCTTTCTTCTCGCGCTGACGGTTTTCCCACTCGATGCGGCTGCGGCGGGCAGCGGTGACCGCCTCCTCGGAGACGTCAAGCACCTGCCACATCAGCGGCGTAAAGGTGATGTCGGTCGGGATATTGCAGCCGATCTCTTTATCGTATTCGGTGTTGTAGGTGAGGAGTTTCAGCTGGGCCATGAACTGCACGGCGCCGGTAAATCGGGTGATCGAGAGACGTTTCTTCTCGGTGGCCAGCCCGCAGCGGATGCTCATGGTCGTGAGCGAAGCGCCCACGCGGTTGGCCAGCGGATTAAAGTAGTGGCAAAGCGCCTGCAGTGAGGCTTCCAGGGCCCGCATGCGCAGCTCCGGCGGGCGGCGCTTGCGCTCACCCCGGGCGATAGACATCGCAACGAGCGTCTGAAACTCCATGCGCCGCGTAAAGCCGGCCGCTTTTTCACGGATTTTTTCGCAGAACGGCAGCGTTTTTTTGCCTTTTTCCGGAATGAATTCCGGATTCGGATTTTTTACCTGCCGGTAAAATGATGTGCTTTCAGTAAGTTGCTCAGCCACGCCTTCCTGCGCTTATGTTGCACAGAAGGAGTGAGCTCAGAAGGTATTGCAGTTTTCCGGGCATGAAACTATACTCCCCGCATAGAGCAACAGCTTCTATGCAGAATAAGTGGGCCCCGTTAGTCTTCTCCTGAGTCGCCAAACCTAGGAAGATTATCGGGGTTTCGTTTTTTCTGGCCTTAACTAATCAGTTAGCACCAGTCCTCTGCCACCTTTCGGCGTGGCCCGCCAGAATTCTTTACGGTTTGCAATCTATCACTTCAACTGACATACGACAAGAAAGTAATACCATTACCTATTGATCGTTGTCATTAAACGCTTTTTGTAAAAGACGCTCGATGTACTCAGCCTGAGTTACGCCTTCCTTTTCACACTCAATCAAAAGCCTGTCTTTAATCGGATTTCGCACGAAGATCTTGAGCTCTTTGTGCGTCAGCTTTTTTCTGGCCACAGCTGCCTGCTGCTTTTCAGACGCGCTTAAAGGGTTACCTTTACGATAAGGGCGTTTAGATCCTGACGAGGAAGTGACTGCGTTAACTGACTGCGACATCTCTGCCTCCTCCACTAAATTCAGAGAGAATTTGGCAGAGAATACTACAGATCTCTTAAATCAGCGACTTAACTTTGTGCAGAGGTGTGAGATACGTTGGCGCGCATCTCACCTGGAAGCGAAGAAAATCTTATTTCTGCTGGTCAATAGGATGATTGCCAGTCTTTACCACCGTCCCACCGTGACTGCCAGTGCGCCAGGTAGGTCTGCGCCAGTGCCGGTACGCCGCGCACAACCAGCGCGTTCTCGGAGTTCGATTCCGCCGCGCTGCGGGTGTAATTGAACGAGCCCGTTTCCACGTTCTGCCCGTCGGTCACGATCACCTTGTCGTGCATAATTTTGTACTGCCCGTTGGTGCGCAGCGGAATGCCGGCGTTGGCCAGCACGTTCAGTGCCGCCTGGCTGGCTTTGCTGCGGTTTCCTTTGTCGTCAACCACCACCCTGACGTCAACGCCGCGCCGCCTTGCGGCAACCAGCGCCCTGACCACCTCCGGAGAGGTGAAGCTGTAGCCCATCAGGCGGATACTCTCCCGGGCGCTGTCCAGCGTGCGCAGGACCAGCTGCTGCGCGCTGCCTTCCGGTGAAAATCCGACGTCAATGGCCGGCGCGTCCGCTGACGCTGCGGCTGAAAAAGTCAGGCACATCGCCACCGCGATCGCCGCTGAAGTAAGTTTCATCGTTGTTCTCTTTTCCGTGCCGGCGCGCTGCCGGCAGTATGCATGAATGGGAATAAAGCAGGAAAGGTAGCCGGACGCGGTCAGGTCCGCTCTCCCGCTGCCGGCGCAGACCTGAGCTGCACGTAATTCAGCGCGGCTTCGTCAATGGCCTCCCGTGAAGCCCCCATGAGGCGCGGGCTGCGCAGGCGTACCCTGTATCCCCTGCCGCGTGCCGGCAGGCTGGCCATTACCATGCGCCAGAGGATGGCTGAACGCACTGCAGCTGCAGGCGATCGCTTCCAGCTGAACGCACATTCAAGGTCAAATTCACAGACTGCAGCCAGCGCCGGGTCGGTCAGCACCAGCAGGCTGGTATCCTGCGCGCCCGGCGGCGCGTCGAGCACCTGCAGAATGTGCTGCACCCGGTCGGCCCGCACGTAGCTGCGTCGCTGGCGGTAGGGCATGGTCGCCAGCAGCCGGGCTTCCGAAGGCGGATTTACCTCCATAAAGCGGTTGATGCGCACCGCCTCCTTGGTGAACTTGTCGGCGTCGGCGATATAGAGCGAGCTGCCGCGGACCACCTGCCCCCGGAACAGGGTGACGTTTTCGCCCTCCTGCAGCGCCTGCACCTCCTCAACGTCGACCTTTTTCTTTTCGCTCACCTGCAGGCGCGGATCGTCGTTCAGGCCGCTGCCGATGATGCTCCCCGTCTGTACCAGCGCGCTCATGTGCGCGCGGTATTCGGTACCGGCCATCAGCTGCAGGATTTCCAGCGTGTCTTTCGGATCCATGATTTTGCCGGTGATGCGCACCCCCATGTTGGCGATAAGCGTCCACACCGCGTCGCCCGCGGCCGTCTTCAGGCGCTGCACCTCCTGCCCGGCCAGCAGCAGGCAGTAGCCCAGCGAGCGGATCTGCGTGGCCAGCTCGCCCAGCTTTTCGCTGTAGCCGGCGCCCACCTCATCGATGATCCAGAGCAGCGGAAACCGGTCCTTAAATTTCCGCACCTTCATGTTTTCCTCCGGCCGCCCTTCCAGCTTCTCACCGAGGTCCTGGCTTAAAATCATGGCCAGCTGCGACTGGTAGAGCCGGCCCAGCGTGCTGCTCTCCGTCGCGGAGAGCTCAAGCGCCGGCACCAGAACAATAAGGATGCGGTCGTTGTGCACCACGTCGCGCAGGTCGATGTCGCCCGCGTCGCGCGCAAACACGTGGCCGTACGTGTCGTTAAACAGGCTCAGCATGCGCGTGTACTGCTGCATCAGGTAGCCGTGCTGGCGGTTCGCCTCCGGATCCCATTCGGACGGCGTGGCCACCTTGTCCAGGTCGAAGCCGGCCAGCGTGCTGAGATAGTTCTCCAGCGCCACGCGGATTTCCTCGTGCCACTGCTCCTCAACCGCCTGCACGTAGAGCCCGGCAATTTTACGCAGCGGAAGGTGTGACTGGATGGTCCGCTGCGACATCACCGTGCCCTCGCGCCGGCACTTATAGACCAGCGCGGTCACCAGCGCCTGGTTCATGGAGCGCGCCTTTTCCTGCCAGTCGCCGCCGCTGCTGCCGGTTTTCGGCAGCATCGAGTCCATCAGGTTGATGGTGTAAGTTTCCTGCGCGATGCCGAACACGTTGGTGGTATTGGTCTGCGGCCGCCCCTTCACGTCTTCCAGCAGCTCCTGCGCCCGCGAGCGCCCGCCGGTGATGAAGTTCATCATCCGCAGGTCGTCCTCGCGGCCGAAGCGGCGGGCCATGGACATCATGCCGAGCGCCACGTCGTTCTGCGCCTTGTGGTCGGAGAAAATGACGCCCTTGCCCCAGCACAGCGCGTTGAACACCCAGCCCAGCAGCGTCTCCGTTTTACCTGCACCGGTGGTGCCGAACATCAGCACGTGACGCGTCAGGTCGTCCATCGAGAGCCAGAGCTCGCGCCCGGCGTCCCTGCCGCGCAGATAGCCGGCGTACAGGATGCCGGCCGCACGGCTGGTATGAATGCGCACGGTGGCCACCGGCAGAAAGCCCAGCACCTTCGCCGGCACCCTGCGCTCGGTCGACGGATCCTCCCGGTTCATGTCGGCCGGCATGCGCATCGGCATCTTCCAGCGGCCGGCGGGCGCCACGACCAGCGACCAGAACAGCACCACCGGCAGGCTCAGCAAAAGCGTTGCAGGCCAGACGATGCCGGCACCCACGGCGCCCGCCATCCCCCAGGCGAGTGTGCCGGTCTCGCTCAGCACGTCGATTACCCACGAACGCCCCGCGTGCCGGTTGACGCGCGCGCTGTCGAGCGCAGCGTTACTGTCGGTCATGGCCACCTCCGTTTAAAAAGTCCGTGAGCGCCGCCGGCGAGCTCAGCACGCCCTGCGGCACGTAGCGCCCGTCGTCCGAAATCGTCCACGGCGTGCCCGGCAGACGATACGCCCGGAAAGCCACCTCGTTGACGCCGATTGCCCCGCGCGCCGTCTCGGCCTGCGCGTCATCCGCTGCGGCAGGCGCACGCGGTACGGCGCCCGGCACGCCCATGCCGGCATCCGCGGCGAACAGTTGCTTCCAGGCGGCTGCGCGCTGATCTTCCGGCAGCATCATGACCGGAGTCAGCTTCTGCAGCGACGCCTCCCGCCCCTCAATGGTGACCGGGAAAATCACCACGTTAACCATGCCCGCGGCCGTTTCATAATGGTGCTCCATGCGCCGGCAGTTAGGACACTCCGGATCGGCGAAAACATAGAGGGTGCGCGCGTGCCCGGAAGACAGCGGCACGGTGAAGAGTGCGCGTGATGCCGCGCTGCGGAGTTTTGCCGGCAGCTCTGCGCGCACGTTCAGCGGCAGGTTCCAGCCGTCGTCAGGATAGGTGGCCGGCGGCTGCGGCTGTGCGGGAGCCTGACTGCCGGTGCGCCCGCCCTCACCGTCTGACGCTAGCATGGCCGGCGCAGGCGCGGCGGGAGGCGCAGCAACCGGCGCCCGAACAGACGGGACAGAAAGCGGCGCATTCGCCTTCGCCAGCTGCCCGCTCCCTCCCGGCATGATCAGGCTATGGATAATGACAGGCACGCTGAGCAGTATCCCCGTCAGGAACAGCGCCGCAGCGGCATAGCCGTACTTCCGGTGTCTGCGGCTGCGCAGACGTGTAGTCTCTGCAGAAGTCAGCAGCCGCTTTAAGCAGCCGAGCAGCTGCGCGGCGTCGCTGCCGTGATACAGGGGCGTCAGGGCGTCGTGCGCGTTCTGTGCATAAAGCCCGTCGCCGTGCATCACAAACCACGGCATCTTCCGGAGAGTACAGACAAACAGCATGGTCAGGCCGCGCCCTGTCAGCGCGCCTTCGTCAGTACTGATGCGCTGGACACTCAGCAGCTCGCCGGTGAGTTCAGCCACGAACGGGCCTTCTGTGCGTGAAACGGTCATAGTCATATCCTTGTCTCAGCGCGCGCCGGCGCCGTCAGTAAATTCGTCTTCGCCCTCACCGGGCAGATAAAGTGCGTCAGGGAACGGCATTTCGCGCTGCGGTTTCGCGCGTTTTGGCCGGACGTCGCGCGGGTATACGAGCCCCAGCGACTCCAGCTCCAGCTGCAGCCCGTCGACAGCCTCGCCGGTCATCAGTGGCGGGCACGGCAGGCCGAGCCGGGCGGCCAGCTGCTCCGCGCGTGCCTGCGCGACGATGCCCGCGCCTTCGACAAACACCTTGGCGGTGTCGGCGGTGTGCAGCCCGTACCACAGCGTGCGGTCGCAGCCTTTCAGCCAGCGGAACCGTGCGGGCGGAAGGCGCAGGTCGCGGCCGTAAAGTCCGGCCAGCGCGGAGCGTACCGTGCGGTGCGTCTTCAGCCATTCGCTCACGCCCGGGCTGGCCATCACGCGCGCCATGTGCTTTTCTGCAACCCGCCAGTCGGGCACCGTGCGGAATTCGGGCGCCCGGAATGGCCGGCGGATGACGCACGAGCGGTTCAGGTCATCCAGCAGCGTGGTGGCCGCCTTACGGTCTCCGGAGAAGACCTGCAGGCCAAAGATGGCCAGCAGCGCGCGCTCGTGCGGCAGCCACTGATCCGGGGGCATCATCGCCGGGCCGGTCTGCGCGTCGAACAGGGCCGTCGCTGCGGCGCGGTCAAGCACCCGGCGCTTAATCAGCCCGTGCACGTCGGCAAACTCCTCCGGCTTCTGCGCCCAGGCGTTTTCCGGCGTGGTGTCGTTCATCAGGCCGTCCCCGCGGTGCCCGGACAGCACCGGTATCACCGAAGGGGCAAAGGTGGCCATCACGCGGGGCAGTGAATGAATGTCGATCGCGCGCCGGCTGCGAAAGCCCAGCGCCGGGTGACGCGCCAGCGCCCAGCTGGTCACGACGACCAGGGGCAGCATGGGCACAAACAGGATGCCGGCCGTGTGGTTCATGACGTCGCGCCATTCGCTGAATGCCACCGAATCCGCACCGTTGCTGGTCGAGGCCAGCAGGTTGATGCGCTCGGCGGCGTAGCGGTGAATGTGGGGAAAGTCGGCTAAGCGCCACAGCCAGTAGAGGGACCAGCAGCTCCAGCGCACGAAGTCGGCGAAAAAGAGCCAGCAGAGCAGGAGCACCAGCCCACAGGTAAGCAACATCATTGCCGACTCGTTACTGCCGGCGGCGTTCGGGTGATAGGTATTCATGTAAGCGTTTCCGGAAGCGGAGACGGACGCGGGAGCCCGCCGGACTGCAGATAAGAAAACACCGGCGCGGTGGCCGGTGTCAGGGGAAAAGCGTCAGGATGTCAGGAGTAATCAGTTGCTGGCCTGAGGAACCACCACGTCGTGTTCAAACTCAACGAAACGGCTCTGGATACTCACGTGCAGTGGCCATGGCTCCTGGGGGAACGATTCAGGGTAGCTGTTGTGGCTCATCGCACCGAGCGTATCAAACAGCTCCTTAGTCACCGTCGGATGCGCGTTAACGCTCAGCACAGGTACCTCAGGATTTTTGGTGTTGATCCGCAGCGTACTGCCTTCCAGCTCGCGTTCCTTCCAGTCGCGCATGGTGAGACCGATAACGTCGACGACGCCTTTTTTCACCATGTGGATGTACAGAATGTTGCCGGATTTAATATCGATGCCCAGGTATTTACCCTGCCCCGCATCCATCATCTGATGCTGCTTCAGCGGACTGAATCGATCGTCGCTTGTGAGAAGTGCGACCATTTTAGAAAGCTTTTGCCGCTTATTGGTTATTACAAGCCTTCTATATCCTAAAGGCACAAGGATCGAAAGCCACAATAGTGATAATAGAAAATAGTCTGTGCCATATAGAGAGTGGGACGAACTCCCCAGGGAAACAAGAGCTGTTAACGCTGCAATTAATAGCGCACATGGTAGGTATAAAAAGTAATAGGCTGTTTTAATGATTGCCCGAATAAAATCAGACCAATTATCATGCCGTTGAACGGTTTTCATGGCATCCTCCTGCCGCTTTTCCTCTGATTAAATTATACGCAGGGCTGTAAATAAAGCCAGGTATATTTATTTCACACCGTCTTTATTTGACCCCTCAGGATTAGTAACTTTCTGAAGCCCTGGGGTCCTTCTGGCTCCCCCACCTGCAGATGCAAGCATCCCTTTGACGTCATCAACCAGTCCGCCCATGATGCCGGCCATACCTGCCCCGCCCAGGAACGTGATCACGTAATCAGCCAGCATAGCCTGCAGGCCAAACACGCGTGTCACCCCGAAGGTCGCTATGCGGGCATAAATCAACAGCCACCCCGCCATTACAAACACCCCTATGATTGAATCGGCGTTTGCGTTAGCCAGCGCGGTACCAAACAGCAGGTTCAGTATTGTCCCGCCTGCCATAACGGCAACCGAGGCAAAAAAGAACCCTAGCACCATCAACGATGGGCGCAGCATCATATCAATAAGGAAGATGTAGCCGTACGCGCTGCGGCTTCCTTTATCTTCCTCGGCCCCCAGGTGAGTCGCAGACCACATCGGACCCGCTGCACACCCAACCATGACGCTGACCAGCCAGTTAAATACCCCAACCATCCAGTACAGGAAGGGGACTGCCGGCAGAAAGACTGCTAGAGAAAAACCTACTGCAAGTAAGAGTAATAAGAGAAAGTAAAATGGAGGTGACAGTTCTGTCAGGACATCCTTAACAACGCCAGGAAGATTAACAAAAGTAAATTTGCCAATGGTTCCCAAAAGTGAGTTATCAGCAGTTGAAGCAGCAGCTAAAGCTAACGTGTAAGTAGTTAGCGCACTTTGAGCAGTAAAGAGCGTCCAGTTCCCTATTGTTTGCATCTTAATTAATGGATTCACCTGGCTTGAGAAATCAGCCTCTGTTCCAATTTTTCCAGTAGCTAAAGCATTTGTTAAGCGCTGCATTGGGCTTCTGAAAAAACCAACAAAAATAGCATCAGGGTCTGTGGCACTTAGCGCCGCACCATCATCTTTCGCCGTCTGTGTACCCAGCGGCGCCGTGTAAGTGCTGTTCTGCACCTGAGACCGGTAGGCCGAAAACACCTGGTGATACAGGTCGCCGGTGCCGGTTTCGCCGTGCATGCTCGTGCCTGACGTGACCGGCGATGCGTTGGCCACTTCATTCGTTTTGCTGTTGGCCGTCGCAAAGGTGTTGTACCAGGCGCCCAGCGAAATCCAGCCATAAGCCTTAAGCTGCGTGGTCAGCTGGCTCTGCAGCGAGTCTTTGTAGTTGAGCTGGTTCAGCGCGTTATTGACCGTGGTTTCATACGCGGCCGCCGCGTTCTGAATGGTGGTTTCCGGATCGATGAGCGTGCCGCTGTCCTGGTCGCGCTTACTCAGGTACGCATCAACGTACGCCTGCGCCGCCGCGTCCAGCGTGGACTGCATCGTGTCCAGCGCGCTGCGCGAGGCGGCCGTCACGCTGGCGGTGTTCACGGCGGAGCCGAACAGGCTGTCCATCACGCCTTCTGACGTCTCAGGAATGCGGGCGCTGCCACAGACCGCGCTGCCGTTGCCCGTGGTGTAGTCGCCGTTCCCGCCCTTCGTCTGCATCAGCGCCGTTCGCGCCTGTCCGTCCTGATACAGCGATGACAGCTCCCGGTTCGTGGCGTACTTGCACAGGTTCATCTCAAACACCGCGCGCGCCGCCGAGCGCGTGGAGGGCGCCGTGGGCTGCACGACCAGCGACATGCCGCTGCTTATCATGTCGGCCGCCGTGTCCGTGAACAGGTTCGCGCTGCCGATACCCATGGTGGACGCCGCCCACAGCATTATCAGCTGCGACAGCGACCAGCCTGACGCGGTGGGGATGAGCGTCATAAAGCCGGCAAAGCTCATGACGGGATGCAGCCAGGTGCGGCCCTGGCTGAACACCTTGCCGTCCTGCCCGCCCTTAAACAGGGTTTTCAGCGTGACGGTAAGGAACCATACCAGCGCCACGGTGCACAGTACGCCGTTCAGCAGCGCGAACAGCGAGCCGATAAGCGTGGCCTGACCGGGCTGGAACGGCGTGATCACCACGTCCCCGAATATCATCACCAGCGCCTGCCGGGACAGGTCGCTGGTCTTGCTGGCGGCGTCGCTGATGGTCTGGTAGTCCACGCCGTCGGCAAATGCCGGGCAGGACGCGGCGCACAGCAGCGCCGCCGCCTGAATTTTTGTCAGTAGCTTCATGATTAACCTGCGGATCAGGATTAGCGGATGGAAACGCGTGAAAGCCGCCTGTGCGGCCGGTTTAAGGGGTGTTTCAGCGATCGGAAACGCGCACCGGCGTTAAATGCGCCGCCCGGGAAGGCGACGCAGGAAGCCTGTTATTTAACGAACTGCCAGACGTGCGCCGGCACGCGATCGAACAGTTTTCCGGCGGCGAGCTCCGCCTTGCGGTGGTCCCATGCCTGCGTCATGGCGTAGATTTCTGCCGGTTCGCCGGTATAGCTCAGGTGCTCATACAGCTGGTCCAGCTTGTCAGGAGAATGGATGCGGCGGAACTTGAACAGCCAGTCGGTTCGGGTCATGGGATTCTCATCCTTAAGGCAGAAAGGGATACGGGATATTCCTGATAGTCATTCACTTTTTTTCAGCGCGCTGCGATAACGCTGTGCAAACTGCGCGACGGCGGCCGGCTCAAAGAGCAGCTGGCCATGATCGCTTTTTTCCGCAGCCGGCGGCGCAACCCCCCGGAGTTTTTTCCCGGTTTTTACCGCCTGCCACAGCGCCAGCGGCGCGATGCCGGCTTCTTCTGCAGCGGCATCGAGCGCGACCAGCGGCGCACCGGACGGCGCCGGCGCGGGTTCAGGCGTCCGCGCGCGCCAGCTGACCGCAAACGCCATCGCCTCTGCGTGGTCAAACATCACGGCCGCGCCGCGCACCTGCCGCCGGCGGGGCAGCGGCATGCCGTCGAGAAGGCCGCCGGTGCGGGCCGCGTGAAGCAGCTCGCCGGGCAGGACGCCCAGCAGTTCCGCAAACACATCAAGTCGCATGTACATCCTGTTTCCTCCTGCCGGCGCCGGCCGGCATTCACTGTAGTCAGAAAGTCAGCGTGCCGCAAAGGATATGGATCAGCACGCCCGCCCCGAACAGCACCGCGGTCACGCCGGCAGGCAGCAGCACGGACAGAAGCGCCATCCTGCCGAACAGCCGCAGCACGGCAGCCTCCATGGCCTGCGCCATTGCCTCATCACACAAGGACTGCAGTCCGGCAATGGCGGCGTCCAGCGGCGACAGCGCGTCAGCGCCGGCCCCCGCCACACGCAGTGAATGCCGCGCCCTGCGCAGCTGCTTCAGCGCACTGAGACAGAGTCCGGTCGCCTCCCCGGCCTCCCGCGCGTGGCTGGCACGCCGCGCGCTGTGCACCAGGTGCATGATGGTTTCGCGTCGCTCGCCCAGCACGGTGTCGTCAAGAAGGGTGCACAGCCCGATAAGCTGCTGCTCCCGCCGGAGTTCCCGCATCTTATTTCCCCCCGAACAGACCGCCGCTTAACACGACGCGGCGCCAGCGCGTCTCCTGCAGAAACGCCTGAAAACTGCCGTTCTCTGACGCCGAGACCCGCTTTTCCGTGAGCTGCCACAGCCGGTAGCTCACCCCGAGCGCCTGCACGAAGCCGGTGGCCGCCAGCAGTAACAGCACGCACATCACGATGCCCACGCGCAGCCAGCCGGTACCGCTGATGCTGCTGCCGGCGGCGATGAGCATCAGCAGAAAGCCCGCCACCGGCAGGCCGGTCAGCCACATCAGCCCCCACCAGATCCAGCGGCTGATGCGCAGGTTACGCGCCAGCCGTTCAGGCGTCAGGCCGCTGTCTGCGACCGCCTGCGCCCAGCTCGCGGGGCGGTAGTCGCCCGCGCCGCGGCCCGCGGTCACCTCACGGAGGCGCTGCCACAGGCGTGAGACGTTTCTCCCCGCGTGGCGGCTCCAGCTGGACACCTCCCACGCCGGCAGGAAGATATTCAGGGCAATCCAGCCCGCGCGCTTCGCCATACGGCGGCCGGTCGCAGCGCCGCCCTGCGGGGCGGCGGCATCATTATCTTTCACAAGGCATCTCCTTCTGCGGTCAGAATGGGTTCAATGAGCGGGAGCGTCACATGATGAAGCGCTGCCAGTTGCTGCAGCGCGCGTGCGAGAAAACCGTATACCGACGTCAGATCGTCGCTTTCCATGCAGCGGATATCCGGCGTCAGGAAGATGACCTGCCCCGGCCGCAGTTTCAGCGTGCTGAGGCTGACCCCCGGCGCGCCCGTAAACGTCTCGGCTACGTGCGGGTGATGGTAAATGGCCATGCGGCTGCGGATGGCCGCGGCGGCGTCACCGGCGCCGTCATGCGTGAGCAGCTCACGCGCGGCCTGAAGGGACGGATGATAAGGGTACTGTCGGCCCCAGCGCGCCAGGGCAATCCACAGATCGTCCGCCCACAGCTGTCCGGCCAGCGCGCCGAGCCCGGCGGCGTCGCCGCTGAAGTGCCCCGTGTCATCTGCAAACCCGATGACGCAGGCCATCAGGCGCCGGGTCAGGTCACTGTAGCTCTCCGCCGGGAACAGCGCGGCGGCCACCGCAGCGGCGCCGTCCGCCGCGTTAACGTGCCGCAGCGCATCCAGCACGTTCCAGACGTCGCCCTCCTGCGTCTGCCCCGGGGCAAGGCGCCACGCCTGCCATAGCCGTGACCAGCGCGGCGTATTCCAGAAGGCCGCCCACATTTCGCCGCAGGGATCCAGCACCAGAACCGGGCCGGTGCCGGCGTCCAGCAGTGAAGAAAGTGCGCCGGCGTCCGGCGCGAAGGTACCGCTTGTTGTCATGAAATTCTCCCGGAGGTTACTGTGCGCTTACGCCGGCGCTCAGCTGCGAGGACAGTGCCTGCAGCTGCGGGGCGTATTCGTTTTTAGCCGCCAGCGCCAGCTGCTGGCCGCTGATAATGTTGGCCTGACGCAGCTCGTTTTTGATGCCCAGCGCCAGCCAGTTCGCCGCCGCGAGCTGGCGGGCCACCTCGCGCGTCAGGTTATCGCCGTCCATGCCCTGCAGGTCGGTGATCCACGCGGTGTTAGCGTAGCGGCGCCCGACCTCAAACGCCTCAAACTCGCGCTCGCTCATGGCGCCGGTCTGCTTTGCCTGCGCCGAGGCGGTCTGCTGAAAATAGCTTTCCGCCGACGGCGACTGCCGCGCCTCGGTCAGCGGTTCGCGCGTGGCGTCCTGCGGCTGGCTGGCAGCGACCATGTCCAGCTGCGGCTGCATCGCCGCGCTCTGCATCGCCTTGTACTGCGTCAGCAGGCCCTGATACTCCTGCCCGGTTGCGGTCTGGATCTCGCCCTTGCCCGGCGTCCGCCCGGCATCAAGCTTCGCCGAGTTGCTGACGTAGGCCATGGCCGCGTCCGTCTGCGCCTGCGTGAACGTCAGCTCCGGCGCCTTACCCGGCTGCCCCGCGCCGTCGTAGAGCGATCGCGCTTCGGTATCGCCGCCCGGCAGCGCCGACACGCCCGGACACAGGCCGGTGCCGCCGTAGAGCTTCGCCTCTTCCGCCGTGCAGTACGCCGAGTGGATGAGCGCGCTGCGGTAGCCGCCCTGTCGCGGCGTAGTGGGGAGGCTGGCCAGGGTCTCGCGCACGGCCGCACTCGAGATCCCGCTGCCGCCCGCAAGCTTCGACGCCGCCGCCCGGGTTGCCTGGCTCACCTGCGCGGCCGAACCGGACGCCGATTCGCTGCAGATGCTGTCAGGCACCGTGAAGGAAGATCGCGCCTTCTCCAGCCGGTCCGCCTGGCGGTTAAAGTTGTCCGCCTCGCGCTGGGTGCGCGCCGCTTCCGTAATGGCCGTGGTGATTCGGTCGCCGGACTGCACCACCGCCGTGCCGGTCTCTGTTTCGGCGGTAATGATTTCGCCGAGCGTGGTCTGCATCGCATTCAGCGCGGGCATCACCTGCGTCTGGATGGGGATGCTGCTCATTTCCTCGGTCGGATAAGCCATCGCTTCCGGCGCAAGCGCCGCCAGCACGCAGGCCGCTATCAGGCGGCGCCCTGCGGGCCGCCGCGGTTTAAATATGTGCATGTCAGAACTCCTGAAGGGTCAGAGGTCGTAGCCCTGTTTATCGATAAGCTCACTGGCAAGCTGACGGATGACGCTGTCGCCGCCCGCCTCGCCGGCGGTGCGGCGGCGGTGCTCGATGACTTTTTCGGCGCTGCCGTTGGGGAAGAACTGCCCGAGAATGCGGCGTGCCGTATCGGCGCCGGTGTCTTTTTCCAGCATCCGGCGCAGCGACATATCCACCGGCGTGGTGCTGTGGCCCCACAGCTCCTCCGGGCCCACCGTGTTTTTCATGATATGGGCGATGGTGCTGCCGCCTTTGATACGGAAGATACCGAGAAACGGCACGCCGCTGCCGTCGGCAGCAGGCCCGCTGCCCATGCGCTCAAAGCGGTCCAGCGTGGCATCCGGCACCCTGAAACGCTCTTTAAGCAGCGCGCGATCTTCCGGATCCACGCCCACCATGTACACGGAGTTGGCGGACTGGCGCAGCGCTTCAGGCATGTCGCGGAAGTACTGCGAGGACAACACCGTGCGCACGCCAAACTTGCGCTGCTCACGGTCGGCGGTTTCCAGCATCGGGAAGATAAAGGGCACGCCTTTGGCGTTGTGCAGCTCGTCGTACTGTCTGGTTTTGACTTCCTCATCAAGCTGCTGCACGCGCGTCTGATGCATCGCGTGCCAGCGGCTGTGCAGCGCAATAAAGAGCTCGTCCTGATACTGTGGCAGCACAAAATCACCGCCGGCGATGTGCCCGGCGAACAGGTACATCATGCCGGTCTGCAGGTAGCCCGCTTTTGATTTGTCGCCGGCAACGAGCTGGATATCAACCGTGATGACGCGCGCCTTCGGGCTTATCATAAAGCGCGTGCGCCCGGCGAACATGCGGTACTGCCCGCAGGCGTCGCGCAGGCAGCGGGCAATGTATTCGATCAGCGGCTCGCTGCTGCTGTCGCGCTGGATATTGCCGTACATGCTCCGGTAATCCTCGCTGAGCAGGCGGGGGGCCATGTCGGCCAGCTCCGGCACCGCCTGGAACTGCGCCCGCTGCGCCGCATCCGTCCTGCCCGCGTCCTGCAGCAGGTCGCGTACCTCATACCAGGTCGCATTGTCCTGATATTCGGGATGCTTCTCCCAGACAGCGGCCTCCTGCAGCGCCGCGTCGACAACCGGCACCAGCCCCGGCTCGTAGCGGCGCGGCTCCTCCCGGGAGGCCTTGAATGAATCGCTCACCAGCCGCCGCAGGATGATGGGCGTATCGCGTCCGTTAGGCGGTTCGCCGGTGCCGGGGTCAATACACAGCGCCGTCAGCGCATTCTCAATAAACTCGGCTTCGTAGCTGAGCGGCTTCTGCAGCCCCAGCTGGATGTCAAACAGGTTGCGGCAGTACTCCGGATCGTTACGCAGGACGATGCTCAGCACCTCGTCCTGACGCTCCGGCGGCAGCGCCGTGCGCAGTATCGACACCATTCCCTGCGAGCTGAATCCCTTGTCGATGCCGGAGTAGAACGGCAGCTGCTTCTGCGCTGACATGGCCAGAATGATCGGCTGACGGTTGATGAGTACCGATTTACCGCCGCCGGATTCGCCGGCCACGATGCTGGTTTTCTTGGTCTGGTTGGCCGCCGCCAGGGCCACCGGCATCAGCTTGCCGTCGGGTGAGACGAACAGGGCGTCACCCTCCTCGCTCCACGCCGTCGTCGGCCGGGTAAGCGGCATCAGGTTCAGCGCCTCGGACAGCGGCGGATACATCAGGCACGGCCCGCTCGCGGCCGAGGACGCGGTGAGCGTGGCCGCCCACGCGCGCACGGGATCGCCGAAGGTCTGCGTCACGCCGCAGATCCCCCACGAGGTCAGCGCCTGCTGCAGCAGCGTCAGGTTGCGCGTCACCGTCTCCGGCGAATCCCCCCAGGTGGCGGCGGTGATGGTCATCACGCACACCGGCTCGTGCATCTCGCGCTCGGCAAGCTGCGACACAGACCGGAAGATGGGCTTCAGGCCGGGTACCCATTCGATGAAGCTCAGCACCGACTGCTTGCCACCCAGCCGGCGCATGCCGCCGGGCATCAGGTCCTGCCGGATGCGGAACGGCACGCTGCGCGGGATGAGCTCGCGCAGCTTTGCGAAGCTCTGCGGGTTCTGCGGGCCCAGCTCCACGGCCACCGTGCCGTGCCATACGCCTTTTATCTTCAGGAGGTTGTTGCGGATTTCATCCACACCCGCCCCCATCACCTGAAAGTTCAGCCAGGGTGCCAGCAGCGCCGTCACATCCTCCCCCTGACGCACCCCGTGGGGAATAATGCGGTCGTCGGGCAGCAGCGGCTGCCAGTCACTGCCGGTGCCCGGGTCAATCTGCGCGCGCAGCACGCGGCCCGCCTCGTGGGCATCGATGCGGCGCATCAGCACGCCCTTGCCGCTGTCGCCGAAGGCGCGCTCAAGCTGCAGGAGAAAGGCATCGTGGCGTATCTTCAGGCCGGCAAACTCGGTCAGCAGCGGGTTCTGGCCGAACACCGCGGACGGGCTCGCCTTAAGCAGTTCGATCAGGCGCGCGTTTTCATCGCGCAGCTCGTGCCCGGCCAGCACGCCGCGGCCGGTATAGCACACAAGCCAGGTGCGCTCCCGGTTGACCCAGGGCTTCAGTTTTTTCACCTGCTCGTCGAGCAGATACTGCAGCTTCAGTCCGGTACGCTTCAGGGACTGATGCTGTGGCGTCAGCAGCCGCCGGATCTCAGCCTCGCCGCCGGCCGGATCGCACTCGTGCACGATACTGATGCGGTGTCCCGCATGGCGGTAGTGGGCGGTCAGCGACTCCGTCATGCGCTCAAGCCGCCCCTGCCAGGCGTCGTCGTGCGAAGCCGTCAGATGTTCGTCCGACTCGCGGTAGCTGCCGGAAATCTCAAACACCGAGAGGTAGTCGCCCTTCTGCGTCACCATGATGTACGGGGCGCTGAGCTCCGGATAACGGATACGATCGTCTTCCGTCAGGCGAACAATGGTCTGCAGGTCGCCGTAGTCAGGCAGATCGCGCGACACGGCAAAGCGCGTCACGGCGGTAATAATCTCTTCAATCCAGCGGATGAGGCGGTTGGGCATACAGGTCGCTCCGGATATAGGAATTCCACGCCGGGGTATGCACGGCGGTCTCAGCTGTGCGGCCCAGCGGCAGTAACAGGGTCAGGTCGGTAAAAACGTCAGGCGGCAGGATAAGCACGCAGCCTTCCAGCCGCTGCTGCAGCGCTTTACGCTTCAGGGGCGGCAGGCGCGCAAAGGCCGCGGCGAACTCCGGCGCACGCGACGTGCCCCACATGCCCTCCACCTCGCGCGCGTGGCGGGCGAGCCAGTTCCACACGCGTCGGGACTCTTTTCGCACGGCTTTACTTTCACTGTGCTGCCCGATAAGCGCGCGGCGCTGCAGGTTAATGATGTCGGCCGCCGGCGCATCGGGCAGCCAGGCCAGGTGCCCGTGCGCGGCGGTAGGACTGTCGAGATTAAAGGTCAGCCAGCAGAGCGTGCAGACCGGCTCAGCAGCCGGCCCCTGCCACAGGCGCTGCGCGCGCGTGCCGCAGCAGCGGCAGGGAGGGCCGGATCCCACTGAGACCGGCCTCGGGGCAGCGTCTTCGCCGCTGACGTCAGGAAAGAGCGGCAGCAGCGAACCCGCCACGGCAGCCGGGGCGTTGTAAGGATTCATAATGGGTCCTGTCGGGAAATGAATCAGCGCGTGAGTTATGTCAGAGAGCGTCAGGCCGTATAGCCTGACGTATCAGAAAGAGAGATCCGGATGCTTTCCGCCGAACACAAACAGTATCAGTGAAGCAATGATTAGCATGACGAGCAGCGTCGCTATGCCGACCGTAAAGAAGTCATTCATCAGCAGCGCTGACAGAAAGGGATGCCGCTCAGACCACTCAATCTGACGTCTGATGGATTCGCTGATTTCTTTTCTGCTGGCCTGCCTTTCTTCAGCAGTCTCAAACCTGAATGCCTGTCCTGAGTCATAGCGATAGGCTTCTTCAAGCCTGTCTACGATGCTCTGCAGCAGACCAGACTGATAAGGTGTGGCATGCCTGAATGAACGACTGTTCCGCAGGCGGTAAAAGAACTGCAATTCGGCGCCATGCAGATGCCCGAAGTGCTCCGCCATAAAGTCACCATCCTCCCGGATGTACGCCATATCCTTCAGAATATTTTCTCTGAAACGACGGGGGCAGACCTCCAGTACGTCCAGCATGATGCTGCGATATTCTTTCGCTTTATCACGATGATAGAGTTTCATTTTTTATGCTCCGGCCATTATGGGTCGATCGACGATCACCCGGCATTCAGACTGTTAAGTTTTAACTCGCTATCGCTGTCTGAATCGGCTGGGGCTTTCCACTGCGGCCAGCCCTTGTCATTAACGGAACAGATAAGGTCTTTCACTTTCCCGCTGCTCACTTTCGCCGTCGCCCCCTGGCTGAACGCCCTGCCGTCAAGCCAGCAGACGCCGGACTGTGCGCCTGTATTCAGTACGGTCAAAATCTGCTGGAGATGGATGTCGATGGCCTGAGCGGCGATGTTCAGCTGGTCGAGTTTCTTACTGACGTCAGCGTCGCTTACCGGCTGGCCCGCAAACGCGCCGGCACAAAACCCGGCAGTTAAAATCAGGACAAAAGCCCTGCGGAATAAGGTTTTCATTGTTCAGCTCCGGAAAGATTCAGAGAGGAGGCGGTGGCAACGGCCGGTGTATGCAGCGCTGAGTAAGGTCCATGCCTGTGATCTCCATATGCAGCCACGCCGAGGCCAGGCCGCCTGCAAACATCAGGATGATAAAAATCAGCGCAAACCGGCCCGTTGTCACCGGATATGGGGCATTGATGAATCGCCAGGCGTAGACCGCAGGCCCGGCATTCAGGAAAAAGGCAAAGAACGTGGTTCCGGTTATCGTTTCGCAGTGCGGCGTCCAGTGCAAAAATGCAATCCCTGCCAGCACCAGCCAGATGCTCCCCGCGAATGAAAAACCAGTACCGGTACGAATGTTCACGCAGCTGCCTCCCACATTGATGACGTTATTTACCCGAAAAGGCCGCCCCGCCGGGGGCGGCTCAGGCCGTTAACTGACGCTGACCGGCGTAATGCCGATTTGCGTCATACCCTTTTTGACGAGTTCCGGGATCCCCATCAACATCAGGCCGACGACAATGGCCAAAGCAACCATCCAGGGCTTGATCTGCGGGTTATTCTTCATGGCCTTGATCGACAGGACGCCGCCGGCACAAGCAAAGAAGCCGATCACCTGAAAAATAGTGATTCCGCTGGTCTGCGTTGACTTCGCGCCCTCAGCCACATGAGAGACCATTCCTGCAATGTCGTCGTCGGCCATGACAACCGGTGAAATAAGCGCGACCCAGGCGAGCACGCCGCGAAAGACGAGCCGGCGCAGGGTTTCAGACAGCATCAGTGCGCGCACGTAGGCCGCGCGGTAAACGCAATTAAGCATGGTAATTTCCTTTAGTAAAATGGCCGGATGGCCTGTTGAGTTCGTCCGTGTGGACGTAAGGCTGAACGGCTGCGTCAGAGCAGGCCGAGGGTTTTCTGTAAGGCGTTAAGCAGGTAGGGATTACACACAAACATCACGCCGATAATAAATTTAACGGTGCCGCTGCTGACGTCGTTGCCCGCCGTCAGGCCGGAATGGCCATCTTTGCGGGAGCGTCGCCAGAGCAGCACGCCGGAGAGCGCGAACCAGACGCCTATCATGCGCACCAGGCTCAGCAGGGCGTTGGCCGCCACCGCCCCCTGCCCGAACGTGCCCTGGTCAACGTAGCTGATGGCGTCAAACGACACCTGCCAGCCCACCTGACGCGCGCCCGCCCCAATAAGCTGGTCGAGACCCACCAGGCAGCCGCACAGCAGCACCCAGGCCACCACGCCGCCGCCGCTCACCCCCTGCCCGGGCGCCTTGCGGGCAAGCCAGGACTGACGGGCGAGAAAGCCGCCGGCGCCGATCACGCCAAAAAGGGAGCCCAGCGTCAGGGCAAGGTTGATGAACGAACTCTGCAGCCCGGACGCCAGGCTGGACAGCATCTGAATGCCATCAAGGGAGTTTCCCATGACGCCTCCCTAGCGCAGCACGCCGGCGCTGGTCGTCACGCTGCGGTCCGACGCGTTCACGGCCTGCACGGTGACGCCACCGAGGCTGTCGCCGGGCTCCACCGCCCACGTCCGCCCCTGCCAGCTGACCCACGCCATCCCCTCCTGCAGGCTTTCCAGCCGCATGCCGGCAAGCGCAGAGCGCGTGACCTTGCGTCCCGCTGCGTGACCGCCCGTCTCCGGCGCAGGCCGCACGGCCAGCACCGTCACCAGGTTGCCCAGCCGTGCGTTTTCTTTTGCGATCCCGTCAACCTGCTGCTGCAGCGCGGCCAGCGCCTTCGTCTGCGCGCGCACCGTATCGGACAGGCGGGTAATGGCCTCGCGGTTGGCTGTTTCAAACTCGCGCCCATCGCGGATAAGCGTCATCACGTCCTCCGGCACGCTGCCGCCGGCAGCGGCAGTGCCCGCCGGGCCGGCCGGAACGCTGAGTCCGCCCGTCTGCAGCGGCGCCGGCGCGGCGGACGGATGAACCACCTCAAGCCCGGCATCCTGTCCGAACGCCCGCTGGCTGGCATCCTGTGAGGATGTGGAAGGCCAGAACAGATACCAGGCCACGACGCCGAACATCAGTGAAAGTCCGGCAAGCCACGGCAGGGAGTAGCCGAGCAGCACCGGGCGCGTCAGGAAGCCCTGCTCAGGCTTGACGCGCGGTGCCGCGGCCGGCGTCGCCGGCGCGGTTTGCGCCGGCAGCGGTTCGAATTCATTCACGGTCGTTTCCTCTCTGTTCGGCGGCGCGGATGCGCGCCTGCGTTTCCGCGCGCAGCTCTGCGGCGGTCGGGGTCGGGTTGCTGCTCAGGGATGCGGGCGCGCGGGTGCCCGGATCCGTCTGCGTGGTGCCCTGCGGCGGCTCGGCGTCGGTGCTGTAGACGCCACGCATGAACTGAATGGCCACCACCTCGCCGTTTTTCACCGTCACGGTGCGGTCCGGCAGCCGGGCGGCGTCGTTCGTCAGGACCTGCGCCGCCTGCTCCGCCGTGCCGCCGGCAATCACGCCTGCAACCGCAGTACCGTCCGGCGTTGACGGCCGCGTGGTGACGGTATTGAAGCCGTTGCTCAGCAGCTGCGTGTTGGCCTGTGCGTAGAGCTGCCCTGCGCTGCCGATGCCCTTGAATATCGAGGGCAGCACGATGCGCCGGATGTAGTGATGGTCAACATCAGTGGCAATGTTGGCCACGAGCGTGTCGTCCTGCAGCGCGTAGGCGTCAACCTTGTAGTTCTGACCGTTCAGCGCCATGGTGGTGAAGTGAATGATGACGCCGTCACCGGACAACTTCGCCCCCTCCGGCGCCTTCAGCACGGCGCCCTCGTATTTACCGGTGGTAATGCGGCCCAGCACCGGCGTGGTGCCGTTGTCGGAATTCACGCCCGTATAAATCTCACCCGGCCCGCGCCAGTACGGATCGACCACCACGGTCGCCGGCGGCGTATTCGCCGCAGCCTGCCGGCTGCGCGCGGCGGCCTGCTGCACGTAACTCCCGGGCAGCGAATCGCGCCAGTTCGCCCAGCCGCTGTCCTTTCCGCCCAGCAGCTGCGCGGCGGGCAGTTCGCCGGCCGCCGGCGGGGCCTGCATCTTCGCGAGCAGGGCGGTAAGCGATTTCTGGCGGGTCTCGGCCAGCGCCTTCTCCTGCTCCTGCGTGCGCCCGGTACCCTGCGGGCGCGGCAGCTCGCGCGGCGCCACAACCGGCGCGACCTTCGCCGGCTCCTTCGGCGCGATCACGTCCTGCTCCAGCGGGATGCTGGCGATAAAGCTCTGGTTTGAGGCCGTGGCGTTCTGCGCCCCCAGGGCGTTGCTTTCGCGCAGCTTTTCGCGGTAGTCCGGCTGCTCCTGCGCGTTCACCTGCGCGGTACCGGCTACCCGGTTCAGGTTGACGTTTGAGACCGCGGGGGGCGGCGCGGCCAGGTAGCTCCACAGCGCGTAGCCGCCGCCCACCACCGCCACGACTCCGCCCACGATCAGGCTGGCCATCAGCCGGATGTTGCTGCCGCCGGTGTTCTGTTGATCGCTCATGATTACTCCAGGGCTATGCTGAGGGCTTCGGTGCGCCCGTCAACGGAGAACGCCACGCGCGGGGTCAGCGGCAGCTTCCACAGGTGGGTGCCATCCGCCGACGACAGCGTGGTATCAAACTCATCGCGGATGTCGGCGCGGGAGCGGATGTAAAGGTCGTCGCCCTGCTGCCACACCGCCGTGTCCGGCACGCTGCCGGTGATTTTCAGGCGCTTCGCCCCGGGCGGCGGCACGCCGTCCAGAAACGCCTGCAGTACGTCATCGTGCAGGCCGATGCGCGACGGACCCGGCGCGTCAGGCGCCGCGCCCGGTCCCCGCCGCGGAATGCGCAGGTCAAGGCGCGCGTCCACCGTCCAGGTTTTCTTCGCGGTGTCGGCCTCGCCGCTCATGACGCTTATCTGCAGCGGCACCGGCAGGCCCTCAAGCCCCACGGTCACCAGCGTGTTCACAAAGTCGCGCTTTGCCGTGATGACCATAAATGATGCGCCCGGGATCCATTTCACCTCGATGTCCGGTGAGCCGCTCTGCGGGTCGCCGAGGATTTTCCAGGGGGCGCCGGTGCTGTCGATAAAGCTCACCGTGGCGGGCCAGTTCATGGCGGTGCGCACCAGCGGCAGGCTTGCGCCCGGCTGCAGGCTGACGGTCTGCGCGCTGATGCGCGGTACGGCCGTGATGCCCGGCGTGGCCAGCGCGCGGTTCTGCTCGGTCTGCTGGGCGCGCAGCTGCCGGATTTCGTCCGGCGTCAGCGGCGCGATGGCCGCCTGCGCCTGGTCGTAAGCGACCGACGTGGGCGGCGGCAGCGCCTGTCCGGGCTGCGGCCCTGCCGGTGCGGCGGGGCTTCCCGCGGCCTGACCGGTGACAGGCGCGGCACCGGCCGCTGAGGTGGAGCGCCAGCCGCCGTCGGTGCCGGCCGCCGGGGCTGTCCCCGCAGAAGTGGCGGCGCCCGCGCTGCCGCACAGCGCCAGCCACAGGGCCAGCGTGCGAAAGTTGCTCATAGCGTTCCTTATCCTGCGTTGTTGGTGATGGTCTGCGTGACCTCAAGACCGCGCGGCTTCTTACGCACGTCGGCCTGCTGGATACGCAGCGTGAAGATATAGCGCAGCGGCGGGCTGCTGCTGTTCTGGCCCTGTAGCTTCAGCGTGACGGGATACTGGAACTCCCACGTGTAGCGATCGCCGATGATGCCGCGACGCGTAATGACGCCAGGCTCGGCCGTATTGGTCAGATTCATGCGCTTGTCCCGGATCAGCGACAGGATGTTAGAACCGGTGGTCAGCGCCTGGTTGTAGCCGGCAAACCCTTCCTCAGAGAAGTTCGGTGACACCGCCGTTATCTGATCACGGTAGTGAACAAAGTCCAGCGTAAAGGCCTGGTTGATGGTGTCCGCCCCGAACTGCCGCACGTCGCTTTCGCTCCAGACCGGCTTGTCCGTCCCGTAAACCGGCGTGATGCGACCGGCCTCCGTGGCGAAATACTCCCGGGGCACGTACCAGTACATGACAACCAGCACGCAGATAGCGATGCCCTGAATGACGTTGACCGTCAGGCTCCAGCCCAGCTTTTTCAGGCAGCTGCGCGCAAACTCTGCGCCCAGCGACCGCTCGTGCTGCGCCTGCACCGCATGCTCATAGGCGTCAGGATCCGTTATGGCAGCGGCCGCGCCCTCGGGCAGCGCGGCGGGTTGAGGGTTTTGCATACGTCACTCCTTACATGCCGTACGACTGCCACGGATCGATGTTGTCCGGCAGGTAGCTGTTGATTTTGTCAGTCATGGCGCTGCAGACCTTCTCTGACGCCTGATTCATGATGTCCTGCAGGCTCGGCAGGTGCGGCAGGCTGATGGAGATATTGCGGATGCCGGAAAGGCAGTTCTGCATCTGATCTGACATCTGGCTTTCCCGTTCAGACCAGGCATCGCTGGCCTTCTTCGCGGCGTTATAGCCGGCTTCGCTGCCGGCCTGCGCAGCGCTGCCGGCGCGGCACGAGGCGGCGCCGGCGCTGAGCGAGGTGCAGCAAAAAGAAACCGCCACGAGGGCGGTCAGGAATTTATTCATGTGAATTCTCCGGAGGGTTCGATTACTGGGCCGGCCGCGGCGGCGTGGCCGGTGCTGCCTGTGGTGCTGCTGCCGGCTGCTCCTTTACCCAGCCGGACTCCGCCTTGTAGCGCTCGTCGTAGCCGAGACGGGCGTGCAGCGTGGCCGGCACCTCTGCGGGCGCGTCCAGCTTCGCTATGCGCGGCTTGTCATCGCCGCTCAGGCGTATAACGACGTGCTCGCGCGGCACCGGCTGGCCGCTGGACCGGTTGATGCCGTTACCGTTACCGATGGCCTGCGCGCCTTCGGTCGTCAGCACGTTCACCACCATTGGCGGGGCGTCTTTGCTGCCCGGCAGGCTGACCAGAACGTGGTTATAAATGCCGTTCTGGCGTACAACGCCCTGCAGGTAGTCGCCGTCGCCCTGCACCAGCAGCAGGTCCGGGCGCCCGTCGTCACCCCATGCCGACATGACCGGGGCGCCGGCACGTTCGTTGTGTGCCGGGCGCGGCGCCGAGAGAGGATCACCGGGCTGATGACTTCCCTCCCCGTCGGGCTTAATCCAGTAGAGGCCGTCGGCGGGCCTCGGCGGCGCGTCAATATCCAGCCCGAGGCGGCTGACCAGCGTGTGCTGGATCTGCGTGTAGCGATTCACGTCCACGGCTGCCAGCGGCACCATCTCATCGCTGCCGGTCTGCACGCGGCTTCCACCCGCCGGCACCAGCGTCCACTGGTTACGGTGGGTGTCGGCACTGGTGTAATGCGTAACAGCGCCCTCCTCATTTTTGTGCGGAACCCTGACCGTGACCGGCTGCTGTCCCTGCCACTGCAGGGTGACCATGCGCCCCGGCTGCAGGTTAGTCTCACGCAGCAGGCCGGCCAGCTCTTTGCCCCAGTACGTCTGCGTTCCTTCCTTTGTTCGCAGGGTAATAAAAGTGCTCTCGCTCTGGCCCGCCTCAAACCGGAACGGGGCCTGACCGCAGGCGGTAACTTTACCGGTTACCGGCTCCCGGGCCTTCTCGGCGGGCGTATGCACCGCCGGAGATACTTTGGGCTCGGCCGGTGCCGGCGCGGAAGCCTGCTGCGGTGACGGTGTCACGGGAGCAGCAGCTGCGGGCTTGTCGGCCTGTGCAGCCTGAGCCGCAGATGCTGCGGGGTTATCTGCCTGCGTCACGGGCGCAGCGGGCGGGGTTTCCGCTGCGCGCGGCCCCGGCGGATCACCGCGTACCGCATCCGCCGGCGCGACCGGCTGTCCCGCCGCGCGGCGCGCCGCGTCAAGGTCGGCCTGCTGACCGGCATTCTTCATGGTGACGTTCAGCCTGTTGGCCACGATAACGCCAATCGCAAACGCCTTAAACTCGTCGCTGCCGGTGAGTTCGATGCGCCCGTGATAGTGGTTGGCAGCGGTCAGCAGCGCGGCCAGAACCCTTTCCTCATGCGCACTGGAGCCGCTGGCCATCACCAGGCGGTTGCCGTGGTCAACAAAGGCAGGCTCACCGTCCAGCCGGTAAAGAACGCTTTTGCCGTCGGCCTGCTTCTCATGGGTGACGCGGCTCAGCAGCTTGTCGGCATCGATGCGCGACTTCCCTGACGCGTCCGGCAGGTCTTCATCGGAAGGCGCGACCCGTGGCGCGCCGACCAGAATGCCATTCTCCACACCGAAGGCAGCCGCTGCCGGTGACGGACCAGACTGTGGGCGCCGGTCCAGTTCAGCGCGCTGCCCGGCCTCCGGCGCGTCGCTCTCCTCAGACGCCGCATCTGATAAGGCCTGCTCCGCCTGTTGCTGCTGTTTTCCCGCCTCAATCAGGCGGTGCGTTTCACGCATGCCGAGATTCATCTCGGCGGCGACGCGGGCAAGACTCAGCCCTGAGCCTGACAGCGCCGCAGCGCGGGCTGCCTCGTCAGCTGCCGCCGTCTCTGCAGGCGCTGCGGCTGCCGTTTCGGCAGGGGCCGGCTCAGGGGCGGCGTCAGAAGGGGGCGGGCTTAGGGTGACAGCTGGCTCCGCGCCTGAAACGGCGGCCGGTGCGGCACGGCTTTCCTGAATCACGCCGGCGTCCGGCTCCGCCGGCTGCTGCGCGCGCAGGATCCGGTACACGCTGGTCTGCCCGATGCCGAGCTGCTCTGCTATCTGCGCGGGCTTCATGCCCTGCGCGCTCAGCGCCAGTATCTCCCCTGACTGCGCTTTTGCGCTGCCCGGGCGGCCTGCGGATTTTGTACCGGCTGGTTCAGCCGCTGCGGGGGCGGCTTCAGGTGCGGGCGCCTGCGCAGCCGTGTCAGGCACGGCAGCAGGGGGCGCTTCGGGCTGGATCGTTACGGCGGGCTCTGACGCTGGCGTATTTTCCGGCGCCGGCTGCGCGTCATCAGGTGTGGCCATGGATGTTTCCTTATAGTTAAGCCCCTCAAGGGCACTGGCAATGGCGGGCAGCAGCGTCGCCTGCAGGCGGTCAGCGCCGCGGGACTGGTGCAGATCGTTAAAGTCCTTGAGACCGCTCTCGATTTCAGCGGCACTCAGGTCCGGCAGCACGACGGCGCCGCCGGTGGCGGTGGCGGCACGTTCTGCCGAGAGCACGCCCTTATTGATGTCCTTCTTATGATCAACGTCGGCCATAAACAGGTGCGGGCTGCCGGGGTAGCGCGCCTTCAGCACGTTTCCCACCGCCTCCATGTTGCCGGCATCAATGGCCATAACCACCGGTCGGCCCGTCACCATGTTCAGGCTGCGCGCTGTGGCGTACCCCTCTGCGTACAACACGGGCTCGCCGTCCTTCAGTTCGCCGCCTACCACCAGAAAGTGGCCGGACTTGGGCGCATCCTTAAACAGGTACTTTTCACCGTCCGGCGGAATGTACTGCAGGGTGCGAAACTGCCCGCTGGCGTCATAAAAGGGTACGACCAGCGCACCGTTGCGGGTCTGACGCAGCTCCGGTGTGGCCGTGATGCCCTTACGCACCAGGTAGCCATGCGCCGGATCGACCGCCGGCAGCCGGTTGTACAGCGCCTGTGCGCTGGCGGTCCGGTTTGCATATAGCGTGGCCTGCGCGCGGGCCGTATCGTCCTGCGACTGACGCATCACCGCACGGATGTGCACGCGCGCCAGCGGGTCGGCCTCTCCCGTCCCGCCACCGCTGGCCTTCCAGCGCGTGATGTCCTTGTCGTTCTCAGCGCGGTGGTAGTTGATGAACCAGCCGCCGGGCTTCACTCCGTCGAGAAAACCGCGATAGACGCCGTCTTTGTTGCCCTTTTTCCCGTCCGCCACCGGCACGCGATGTCGGCGCCCGTCCATCACCGGCAGGCCATCAATCACCAGCCCGGCACTGGTCAGGGCCTCCAGGAATTCCTCCTGCGGGTCATCGCCGCCGCTGCTGCGAATGCTGCTGTCGGGCAGCCACTTCTGCAGCCGGCTCAGATCCGCACCCGGGCGGGCGTACCAGAGCTGCGCCTCTTTATCCCACGCAATTGCGCTGCGCCCGTCCGGATGAAGCCCGGCGTCGGCGCGCGCGGCGTCACGCTGGTCCGGCATGACGGCAAGCCACACCGGGTAGTCTGCTGTTTTCATAACGCCTCCTGTGCTGCTGTGTCAGGACGGCTACTCGCCGTCGGTGAACCGGCGGTACCACCACGGGCGACCGCTCAGGCTTTTGCCGCGAGCCAGACGGGCCGCGCGCGTGAGAAGTTCGGTCACGCCCCAGCCGAACAGGTTCAGCAGCCAGAACGCGGCGATGATGCCGGTGACGATGTAGAGCGTGTCCATGGAGGGAAAGCGGAACCAGCTGAGATAGAGCAGGAACAGCCAGACGGGAATGCCAAAAAAGTCGAGCCTGCTGCCGGCGCGCCGCCAGAAACCCGGCGGGTAATCGTCCTTTCTGAACGCACTCATGCGGTGCCCTCCTCAAACTCGCGGCGCTGGCGCGGCGACATCACCATGGCCAGCTCGGATTCAGGAATGCGGCCGGCGCGGTACAGCTGCCAGGCCTGATCCACGATGCGTCGCTTCTCCGAGCGGAGGATCCCGTCAACATGCTGCCCCCACTTCGACCACGGCATGCCGGCCAGCTTCTCGCGCAGGTAGTAGTCAAAAAGGATGAATTCGCGGACCGCCACGCGCTTCCCGTCGGTGGTGCGCAGCAGCGTCTGTACCACCACATACTGCAGCACGCCCAGCAGCGATAACGCCATGGCGTCGCGGCTTTCGTGCGGGAATTCGTTGATGAGACGCGCAAAGACCTCGCCAGGCGAGTGGATGTGCGTGGTGGAGAGCAGCAGATGACCGAGCTGACCGGCGCGTATGCCAGCCTCGATGGTCTCAAGGTCGCGCATCTCCCCCACGCCCATGACCGACGGCGCGCGCCGGAGGTCGGCGCGGATGCCGGTCGCAAAGTCGGGAATGTCTTTACCCACCTGCGACTGCAGCGGCGGCAGCACGTCGCCCGGGCGCCCCAGGATGAACTCGATCGGGTCTTCTTTGGTCGTGACCTTACGGTCGGGGTCCGTGTCCAGGCAGTGGCGGTAGGTTGAGGCCAGCGACGTGCTTTTGCCCGAGCCGGTGATCCCGCCCCACAGCCCCACGCCCTTTGCCGGCAGCAGGTTGTCCATCAGCTCCGGCTCCAGCCCGAGCGTTTCAAGCGGCGGTATCTCGGAGGGAATAACGCGCAGCGTCCAGCCGATGGTGCTGTCCTGACGCCCGGCGGAGCCCTGCAGCAGGTTCACGCGAAAGCGGATGCGCTCGCCGCGGTTCAGCCCCCAGCGGCCTGTCATGTCCCCGTCCAGCTGGATTGCGCGGTCAGCCGGCACACCGCCGCGAACCTGCGGCCGCAGCTCCGGTGAAAACACCTCGTCCATCAGCAGGGCCATCGTGTCGTCCGCTACCCGGAAGGGGCTCGCCCTGACCAGCCGGCCGTAGCGCCCCACCACAAAATGGTTGTCGCCCTGCAGGTGAATGTCGCTCACGTCGTTGCGCGCGCACCAGACCATAAAGCCGCGCAGCGCGTCGGCGTTAAGCCCGTTGCTGAAATCATAAAGTTCAAGTTCCGTGGCTGACATCAGCGCTTCTCCGTGTTAATGACCGGCTTCCACTTCGTTTTGTCAGTGACAAAGCCGGCGCGTGACTCCAGGCGCCGCTCGCGATCGCCCGTCGTCAGCTTGTTGCTGTCGCCGGTGACCGTCTGCTGGCGCTCGGTCACCACCGGCGCGGTGATGAGGTTCTGGCGGCGCAGCAGCACATACTGCAGCATGCCGTTGTAGTCGCGCGTCAGGCGGTTAACGTTGGCCTCCAGCGTCTCGTCTGCGCTCTGCCGGCCTTCTGTCCATCCCTCGTTAACGGCCGCCTGCCAGATGTCGCGCTGAACGCCGTTCTCCGGGATAAGCCCGCCCTGCGGCTCGTCCGGCGGCACGGTGCTGAGCCCCGCTAACAGCCAGCTGCGCCACGACGGCGGGTTGCTGACGAAGCGCTCCGGCTGAATGATTTCGTACACGTGGCTTGCCGTGCGGATCTGGTCAGGGGTGACGCGCGCCACGTCCACCGCTTCGGTGATGACCGGCGGCAGCCAGCCGCGGCTGCTGATGAGCGGGCGGAAGTCATAGGTCGCATCCAGCTGCTTCGCGCGCGCCTCCAGGTCGCGCCGGAGCTCCCACGCGCGCTGCGCCTTGCCGCCGCGAAACCCCAGCGTGCGGCCGCCCTCGGTAAGCATCTGCCTGCGGTTATCGGAGACGTCAGCGGTGTCGCGCTTCTGCGGCGACAGGTACGCCTCCGGCCCCGGCGGCGGCGCACCGTCGGGGCCGGCCGCCGGCGCGGGTCTGTTCAGGTGAAATCCCGCGCAGCCCGCCAGCAGCGCGGGCAGCAGCAGGACACAAAGCCGGGCTTTCATCGTCTGCCCCCTTTTTTATGGCGGACCGGCTCTGCCGGCAGGGATGACATAAACTGCAGCATCATCTGCCCCGGGTACGTCACGATCTTGGCGCGCCAGGCGGTCTGCATCTCAATCATGCGCAGCACGTTGGCGTACGTGACGCCCTGCACCTCAATGTCCACCGGCAGGGGCAGACGCACGCCGGCGTAGCTGAATACCTGCCCGCGCGCCCGGGCGAGCGCGCTCAGCAGCTCCACCGCGTCACCGTTCCAGCTGAAGCTCAGCCTGTCGCTGTCGGCGCGGATGGCCATCACCGGCAGCGGCGTGTCAGGGCTAAGGTTGCCTTCCATCCACAGCTGCGAGAGCTGCTGTGAAACGGGCCGCTCAGGCGCAGCTGGCGCGGTTGTGGACGGGAGCTGACGGGCGACAGGCTGCTGACAGCCGCAAAGCAATGCTGCCGGCAGCAGGGCTGCAGCAATGAATAAACGTTTCATGAAAATCCTCCGCGTCCGGCCGGACACGTTGAGTTTGAAAAGGAGTAACCGGCGGGAGCAGGTAAGGCGGGGGTCAGTTAACCGCGCAGAACACGGGCACCTGCCAGTTCTGCGTGTAGCCGCCGCCGCAGGCTTCACCCAGCGTATTCCAGGACGACCAGTCGCCGTCGTGGTTTACGCGGCCTATTTCCAGCGGCCAGCGCCCGCCGCAGCGGTTAGCACAGACGCGCAACGGTGAAGAGGAACCGCTCTGCCACACCCCGTTCTGACAGGCAAGCGTGCCGCCGCTGGCGTCGTGGCTGAGGGCGCCGATAATACTGCAGCCTGCACCCAGCGAGTTGACCTGGTCCTGATAGATAACGCCGCCAGCCGAGAGGTCGCCCTCCGCTCTCACGCTGCCGCCGCGCAGCTGGCCGCCCGTGTAGACGTTTTTGTTGTTGACCGAGCGAACCCAGTCGTTATCCGACATATAGAAGCCCCCGCCGTACGTTTCGTTCAGCCAGCCTTTGGCACCGCGGGTAATGATCCAGCCGTTGTTACTGCGGATGTCGTTATTTGCCGTGATGCCGTTGTTTGCCGTTACGCTGTTGCCGGCGGCGATATTGCCGTTTGCCGTGACGTTGCCGCTGGCCGTCACGCTGCCGCCGGCGGTGACGTTGGTGCCGGCTGACACCTGCCCGGTAAAGCTGCCTGTGGCGGCGTTCACCGTGCCGCCGTTGTTAAGGTTGTTGCCGTTCATATCAATGGCGGTATGCATGCGGTTCAGATCCGGCCGGCCGGTGACCTGATAGCGGTAAAGCCTGTCGCTTTCATCCGCGTCAGTGCCCAGCGCGTCGGCTGAAAGAAACGTGGCCAGACGCCCCTGCTGGCCGCTCAGCCCGTAGTCACCGAGCTTCGCCTGCCAGCCGCCATCCGCGCCCACCGCCGTATTGGCCGGCCACACGTAGCCGCCCATGCCGCCGGCGTCTGACGCTATCTGACGCAGGCCCTTATAGGGGATCTCGCTGCCGCCCGTGGTAAGCACGAAGGCGACCAGCTGCCCGGACTGTCCCGGATCCCTCGCCACCGCCAGCTGATAGGTCTGACCGCTGTCGTTGGTGAGCGAAAAGCCGGCCGGCAGGTAACCCTGCGTGCGCAGCGTAGCGCCAGAGATGATGACCGGTCCGCCGCCAACCTGCGTGAGCAGTTTGTCCCGGTTGTCGCGCACGTAGCGCTTCGCGGCCTGCGCCACGAAGGTCAGGTGCGAGGCGGTTCCGGTCCAGACCTTGCTCTGTTGCCAGTTAGCCAGCCCGTCGATTGCCCCTGGCGTCAGAATCAGCACGATGGCCAGCGCGATGCCGGCCTGCAGGAGCATATTGCCTTTGTGAACCGCACGCGGTTTACGTTTCAGAAATTTCATCAGAGCACTCCCGCCAGTTGTTGGGGAAAGAAAAGACAGACGCCGCACAGGTAGCCAAACAGCGCCGGCGCAAAGGGTTTTGAGGGTTCACGGGATACGGCGGCGCACAGACAGCAGAGCAGCAGGCCGCCGGCGGCGGCATAACAGGCGCTGCGCCACGGAAGCCAGGCGCACAGCCCGGCCATGAGGTAAACGTCACCGAGTCCAATGCGCTCCTCGCGATGCCGGCCGTTTATTCCCCAGCGCACGGTGCCGGCCAGTGCAAACGCGGCCAGGCTTGCCGGCAGCGCCTTCGTCACAGGCAGTACCGCATCCGGCAGCGCGGATGACGCCAGCCCGGTCAGCCAGAACGCTACCGTGTAGCGCATAGGCAACCACTGACAGCGCAGATCGGTGAGCGTCAGCGGCACCGCCATGATGAGCAGGACGACGCTTCGCAGCGCGGTGCGAAGCGGCACGTCAGGCGGCAGCATCAGCAGCCAGCCTGCGGTAAGCAGGTATATCAGGGCAACCGGTGCCACGATTGGCCACGTCAGCGGCGGGCCGTCGTGCGTGCGGAGAAAACGGCTGGCCTGATGTGCCTGAAGCGCAAACAGTCCCGCACAGCACGCAAGCCAGACGGCGGCCACCGGACCGCCAGTAAATGAAGTCATGAACATATCCCTGTGGGTGTCAGCGGCGGGCCATGTAATCGGCGTAGACCTTGCGCGCATAAATCATGCGGCGGGCCGTATTATCATCGGCAAAGCCGGCGTTATAGCTGCCCAGGCACTCCCAGGTAACGCCGCAGACCTGCAGGTGTCGTGCCAGTATCCAGGCGCCCACCATGACGTTCAGGCAGGGTTTCGTCAGCAGATCCTGTTCGCTCTGCAGTACGCCCATGGTGCGCAGCTGCGGCACGTGCGTGGAGTTAATCTGCATCAGGCCAAAATCCCGGCTGGTGACCTGGCCTTTTTTATTGCGGTTATAGCCAATGGCGCCCGGATTAAAGCCACTTTCCACCTTGCTGATGGAGCGCAGCAGCTGCGGGTCGACGTGATACCGTGCGCCCGCCTCGTTATAGCAGAACGCCAGCGCTGGGCGTGAGGCACACAGCATCAGCCCGCCGGCAAGCAGCAGGGGAAAAAGTTTCTTCATGATGCATACCGTGAGAATGAATGAAGGCTGAATGAGGGTCTCAGCGCGGAGCAATCATGCTGAGCTGCCGGGCGGTATAGCCCTTTTGAAGAAGGCAGTGACTGGCACCTTCAACCGACGTGTCCAGGTGCATCAGCCAGATGTCGCCGTCAGGCTGACGTTCAAAGTAGCCGATTATCTCATTTCGTTCGTCCATAGCGTCCCAGGGGATACCCCCGTTCTCAGTGACCTTCCACTGACAGCCACCGTCAGACTCGGCCGGATGATGAGACGAAAAATACAGGGCAGTGAAGTAAGAGATACAGATAGCGAGGACGCAGCCCGGAAGGAGCCAGCATTCCAGTGCCCTTCGGCAGGTACCATTCATAGTTTATCCTTCTTATGAGGTCGCCGGGGTTGCCCCCGGCCTCCCGTCAGGTATTGCTGGTGAAGACCAGCGTGTTGGTGCCGGTAGAGCCGCTGTCGGCCGTGCACTGCGTGCCCGCCACCGAGCTGCTGACCAGGCCGCTGGTCGTGCTGCCGTTAATGCCAGTCGACGCCACGTTATTCGCGCCCGAAAGCTTCTGCGACATCTGCGCGCAGGCCTCCTGCGGCACCTGCGTGTACGTCAGGGAAAACGCCGTCTTCTGTCCACCGTTCGTGTTCACCGGTGCGACCGTAACGGTGCCGCCCCAGCGGTTGTTCAGCGTTGCGCTGCCGGAAGACTTTGTGCCGATCACCGCCATGCTGCCGGGCGAGCCGCCAAACTGAATGAGCGCGCCGGTCATGGTGGCGGCCGAGCTGAAGTCGTAAACCCCGCCGGTTTTCAGCATGCTGCGCGTGTTGGTCATGATTTCGCTGACGTTGGACATTTCCTCGTTGTAGTCTGCGCTTTTAAATAGTCCCGTGCCCCCCGCGTAAATGCCCACGATAACGAGCAGCGAAACGGCGGTGACGATAATGGCTTCGGGCAGGTTCAGGGCACCGCGGTGAACGGCGGAATGTCCTGAACGGCCTGAACGTATTGAAAACAGTGACATAGGTAGATCCTCTCGGTATTCAAATCAGCGGTTGCCAATAATGGAGCCCAGGTCCTGAGTCGCCAGGAACGTGAGCAGGAGATAGCCGGCGGTGGCCAGCATGCCGGCCAGCTGGAGCACCTGGCAGACACGTTTGATGCGCCCGATGGCCTTTTTCAGCCACATCCTGGCGAAGTTTTCGATGTTGTCCTCCCCGCCCGGGCCGGCGGTCAGGAGCATCAGGCGGTCAATGGCCTCGCGTGAGGGAAACGCGTAGCCGCTGTCCGCCAGCGCCAGCCCGAGATGCTTGCCGCGCGCCACCTGCCGGCGGGTGGCGGTCAGGCGTTCATACATCCAGGGCGTGGCGTTGCGGCTCAGCATGTCGAGCGCTTCTTCCGTGCGCAGCTGGGCGCGCAGCAGGGCGCTGAGGTTCAGCAGAAACGACACCCCCTGCACCTCACGGTACAGGCTCCACGGAAACAGGTGGTCGAGCACCTTGCTGCGGACCGGGCCGGTGAGGCGCGGCAGCGACCAGATGACCCAGGCGGTAAACAGCGCCAGCGCGCCGCCGAGGAGATAGCGGTTATCCACGAAGAAGTGCGTGATGGCGCCGAGCCACCATATCCAGCCGGTCCAGCTGTCGGCGGGGCTCATCTGCTCCAGACGGGGCAGAAAGCGCTCGCTCACCATCTGCATCATGTAATACGTCCCGCCCAGCAGCATGCCCGGGTAGGCCAGATTGACCAGCGCGGTGGACTTCATCTCGCCCACGCCCTTCACGACTTCAATGGCCCGCAGCAGGGCTCCCCGCAGGTCTTTAGCCACCCGCCCGGCGCGCAGGATGGTGGTCTCCTGCGCCGGCACCCAGCCGGCGAGGCCTGCGTCGAGGCCCCGGCCGCGCGTGAGTGCGTGGTACACGTCGTTCAGGCACAGCAGCACCGGATCGTTTTTACGCCGGCGCGTGCGCTGCAGGCCCGCGATGGCGTCTTCGGTTTTCTGCTTGTTCTCCAGCAGAAACGCCAGGTCCTCATACAGCGTCATGCGGTCAGTGGTGCTGAAGGTCTTCTGCCCTATCCAGCGGCCCAGCGCCTCAGAACGGGTGCTGCCCGTGGCAAGCGAGGCCTTCAGCCGGGCCCGCAGCCGGTTAAGCAGGTCACTCATGGCCACCTCCGCTGAGAAACGCCTGCACGGCTTCCGGCGGCAGCAGGTTCAGGGCATCCTCGTCCAGCGGGCTCATTTTGTCCGCGTCAAGCGGATCCACTTCGCCGGCATCAATGTAGCGCTGCAGGTGCGCCCCGCGGGTAATGCCGTTCATGTGATGCACCCAGTAGCTGCGCGCGGCGAGCTTGCCGTGCGCGCGGTAGAGCTGCATAAAGCGGGCGTCAGGACGGATGACCTCGGCAATGACCTTACGGCCCGTGATGCCGTGCCAGCAACCCGGCGCGCTGCAGCCGTCGTGATGACGAAATGCAACGGTGTCAGTATTGCAGTACGTTTCGACCAGCTCGCGATCGTCTTCAGACAGGTTTTCCCTGACGTCATCCCAGCCCTTTTTGCAGGCCGGACAGAGCGTCTGTACCAGACGCTGGGCGATCAGCCCGATAACCACCTGCGGATCCATCACCATGCCCGGCGCAATGCCCAGCGTATCGGTGAGGCGATCGATAATGCCCGTCGCATCGTTAGCGTGCGTAGTCGTCTCAACGAGCGTGCCGCTCTTGGCCTCGCTGATGCTGGCGCTCGCGGACCAGGTGTCGCGGATTTCACCGATAACCGCGGCGTTATAGTCCAGGCGCTTGAGCGCCGAGAGACGCCGCTGCCAGGCACGGGTCACGGAGTCGGGGTCGTTGCGATCGGCAATGATAGTGGTCTGCACGGCGCCCGGCACCTTACCCTCAACCGGATCCTCCACCGTTATCAGCCGGCGCTTGCCGCCGGTGAGGTCAACGTACATTTTACAGAAGGTGCGCAGCGTGGTGCTTTTACCCGACCCGGTCGGGCCGGCGGTAATGATCAGCCCCTCCGGGCGGCGCAGCATGCGGCGGATTAGCTTCTGCTGCTCCGGCAGGTAGCCCAGCCTGTCGAGAGAAGGAATGTCCTCGCTCTCATCCAGGATCACGCGCAGCACCACGTAAAGGCCGGACTCGGTGGGCACGGCCGAGTAGCGCGCGGCATACAGGCCCAGCGCCTTCACGAATTCGTTGCGCAGGCGCCCGTCCTGCTCATCGCTTTCGCTGAACGACTGCGGCGCCGCGTCGCACATCGACATCACGATGGTGGCGGCGAGGAGCATTCCCTCCTCAACGGAAAGCTCGGCCTGCAGCGCCAGGTCGCCGTGGATGCGGAAAACCACGGCGGTCAGGTTTTCCATGCCAATCAGGATATGAATGTCCGACGCGTGAGCCTCACCCGCGCGGCGCATAAAATCCACGACCTTATTCTGCTCCGGCGACCAGCTGCCGGCGGTGCCGCCCACCCCGGCGCGCTGCAGCTGATGCCGGCGCAGCTCGCCCAGGTGCACGTGCTCCACGTTCAGACGCGGATACTGTCGCATCGCGCGGGCGATATCGGACTGTACGGCCGGATCCGCGCGGTGCTCGGTGGACACGAACAGACGCCCCTGCTCTGGGTTGCTGTTGTCCAGGTACAGCCAGTTCACGGTACTCTCGGTAAATTCCATGGCGTTTACCCCGCAAAGGCCAGTGACATGAGGCCGCCGCCGGCGCTGCTGACGGTGACCTCGCTGAAGGTGATTTTCGTGACCGTCCACACGGTGCCGGGGATGCGGCTGCCCGCCTGAACGCGCACCTCGTTGCCGCCGTCAAGGCGCAGGGTGGCGGAGAGCTGCTGGCCGCCGGAGATTTCCACAATCAGCGGCGGCGCCTTGCTTTCCTGTGCCGGCTTCGCATCGGCATTGTCTTTCACCGGCGTCGCCGGCTGCGGGTTGAACGGGCCGCCCAGCACCGCGTCGTAGCCGTTTTTCTGCAGCTCGTTAAATGCCTTGGCCTGCGCCAGCTGCGCCTCGTAAAGCAGGGTTTTGGCCTGAATGTCCTCCAGGCGTCCCATGCTGTTGTCCCGCCCGCCGGTGTCGGTGACGACAACCGTGGCGGCAGGCGCGTGGGCGGCCGGCGGTGTTGTTTCGTTACTGGTCCCGCCCTGCGGGCTGAGGCCGTCCGGTGTCGCAGGGCCGGCCACGGCCATCTGGCCGCTGAGCAGCGCGGACAGCAGCAGGTAATGCCACTTATTTCTCTGCATAGAGTGTTCCTTCCAGGGTATAGGTCAGCCGGCTGCTGTGCAGTTCGGCCTTCACGGAACTCAGCCGCAGCCCGTTGCCCGGGAAGCGCGATGCGTCAAACAGCCGGTCCGGCGGAATATCGGTGATAAAGGTGAAGCTGTAGCGCTTCCACGGCAGTGGGATCCGGTCCTGCCCCACGGTCTGTTCCAGCACCACGGGTTCGCTGAAGCGCAGGTTAGCCCGCAGGCGCTGCGCGTAGCTGGTCATGCGCCGCAGCTGCTCGTCGCCGGGCAGCAGCGTTTCAGCCGGCGCGCGGGCAAAGCGAACCGCCTCCTTAAAGGACGCGTCGTCGGAGGGGCCGGGCATGTTGAACGTAACCGGCGTGCCCGGGCCGTAGAGCGCCGGCAGCCGGGCGGCAAAATCGCCGACCGTGCCGCCGTCCGGCAGGGCGTAGTGCAGCGTGAGCTGCCCGGTGGCCTCGCACATAGCCTGGCGGAATACCCAGCCGGCGATGGACAGCGGCGCCTGACGCCACTGCTTCACGCACGCGCTGATCATCCCCGAAAAGTCAGGCTGACCGCCCCACGGCCGGGCGAGGCTGCCAGGCCTTGCCGCCGCAGCGGCTTTTGCCCGAACGAGCTCCGCCTGCACCCAGGCGTCGTGTTCAGCTTTTTGCCTGACCTCCAGCCAGTGGTTGCCGTACCAGAGCGCGGCAACGCACACTGCGCCCAGCAGCATCAGCCGGGAAGCCGTGCGGCTGTCGGTTTTGTGAAGCTTCGCACGCGCCGGCACGGCGGCCGGTATCAGGCCCGCAAGCGGGTCGCGGCGGGCGTCAGGCATGTCCAGCAGACTGTCAGGATCGAACACCGTCCAGCCCGATGACGGCGCCGGCGCCGTGGTGCGGAACCGCTCTGACGCACGCAGCACCGTGGCCGCATCGCCCACCACGTCGCCGTAGGGCGAGGGATGTCCGCCGGTAACCGCCATAAACCAGTATTTGCCGCCGGGAAGCAGAAACACGCCCCAGCAGTCCGCGGGCACGTTGCCGAGCACCGCCGCCGCCAGCGACGCGGGACGCTTCCCTTTGGGCAACGTGTCAGCCTCGTCGGTGAGGCAGCCCAGCCAGGTGGCCGGGTCATCGCCGGTGCCCGCCGGCAGTGCCAGCCAGTGGCTGGCCAGCTGGTCGCGGGCTTCAATGCGCATGCGCCGGCGACCGCGCGCGGCCACCCACTGCCAGTGCAGTCCGGCGACCAGCACGGCTTTGCCCGCGGGCACCACGCCCACCGCCGGCGCTGGCGTCAGTTCTGACGTCATGAGAACTCCTTAACCCAGCACTACGGGCGTCACGAGAATGATAAACATGCGGCGTGAGTCATCGCCGCGCGCGCCGCCGCCGAGGCCAAAGAAGCTGTAGCTGCCTATGCCCTGCCGGTTGGCAGAATCGCTCAGCTGCTCATAGCCGCTCAGCACCAGCGTCTGACCGGACTGCATAATCACGCGCTGCGTTGTGGTTTTCGGTGCCGTCTTTGCCAGCTGGGCGTTCTGCCCGCCGGACGAAAAGGGTGTAAACGTCGGGTCATCCGACATGCTTATTGAGAATTCCAGCTGCATCTTCGGCGAGTTGGGGAACAGCAGCGGCAGCGCCGTCATGTTAAAGCCGGTAGTGATGGTCGCCGTGGTGATGGACGTGCTGGTACCAACGTTAGCGGTCTGTGTTGTGCTGACGTTAGGCACGTAATCCTGCTGAATGGCGTTCTGCACCGGAACGGCAGACAGGTTTGTCGTCAGCGCCGAAGCTGAGGTGACCACGCTGAGCTTCGCCTGCTCGTCCAGCGCCTTCAGGAATGACTTCGTGCCCTCCCCCTTGCCGTCAAGAATCGCCACGCCGCTGCTCAGCGCGTCGACAGCCGCGCCGGTATATGGGCTGGTCAGCGACAGCCCCACGCTGCCGGTGTTGAGGACGGCATTCCAGTCAATGCCCAGCTGGTTCTGATGCCGCTTTTCGATGCTGAAAACTTTCACAGAAATCATGACCTGCCGGTTCAGCTCGCGGTTGCGGTCGTCGATATAGCGCCCGATGGAATCCAGCACGCGCGGCGTGTCCGTGACGGTCAGCACGCCGGCGGAAAGATTCTGGCGCCCTGACCCGGGCGTCAGCATTGCCTTAACCGTACTTTCGACGTCTTTGAAGATGCTGGACTTAATGGTTGCCGTGGTGGTCTGACTGGTGCTGTTGTCGCCGGTGTTGCCGCCACTGCCGCCGCTGGTACCGGTCGTGGTCGACGTGCCGCTGACCATTTTCGACACGAAGCTCGCGTCGCTGTCCATGAAGTTAACGGCGAAGTTGCGGGTATCGAGCCAGAAGATGGCGATATGCCCGTATTCATAGCGCCAGGACAGGCCGAGGCGCGTGGTGACGTTATCCAGCAGGCCGCTGAGCGAACCGCTCCAGGTGACGCCCCTCAGCGCGTTGCCGGTCTGAGGCACCACAGCCGGGCGACCTCCCGACTGCCCGATCGCGGCGAGGGGAACCATCCCGGTTGCATCCGGCACCGGCAGCGGGCCGCTCATCCTCTCGGTTGTGCCGCCAGTGTCGCTGCCGGAAATGGCAGCCTGCGCATCCGGGGTAACCACCACCGGAATGCGGCACTGGTCGGTGATGAACGCGCTCACGTAAGCGAGTGTGACGCTGCCCGGGCGGTTGATTTTCACCGCGCAGGGCGGTAACGCCGACCGCTCGCCGGGGAGTCCGCTCAGGGGAAAAGGGTTAATCCACTGCGTGGACAGGTCGCGCACGACCTGTCCGCTATCGATCGCGCGCTTGTGCAGGTCGGCCTGGGCTTCAACCGCATCAGCGCGTTTTTCAGTTGCATCCACGCGCTCAAGCGTACTGCAGCTGCTGGCAAGCAGGCAGAGCAGCGCCACGGCGCCCAGCCGGTAAGGTAGTTTCATTGCTGTGTCCTGTCAGGAAGGAAAAATCAGTTAACCCACACCACGCTGCCGTCAGGGATGGCGGCAGGAACGGTGAGCTGCATATCAGTGCCGGAGCTGTCCAGCAGGCGACGCGCACTCACGCGGCCCACCAGGGCGGACTGCCGCGTCTGCGTCAGCAGCGCTGACATCAGGCCGGGTTCACCGGCGCGCCAGACGTAAGTGCGCCCGCCGGCAATGACGTTGTTCAGCCCGGCAACGGTTTTCCAGCCGGTAAGCTGGCTGTCGCTGACGCTGATATCGCCGGCGCCGGGGTTTTGATAGCGCCAGTCGTTAATGCGGTTCATATAGCGCACCATCTGTGTGGCGCGAAGGCTCAGCGTCTGATCCTGCAGCTGCCCGCCCTGCTGCACCGCGCGCTGATCTGCAGACGGTCCGGCCAGCAGGAAGCCTGCAAGCAGGACCAGCAGCCAGTACATGAACATCAGTGCACCTCCTTGTCGTCCACCTGCAGGACGCACTGCGCCGCATGCGTCGCCGCGTAAAGCGGAACCTTCGCCGTGCCGTAGAGTGTGAACAGCTGATTAAGCATTTCCCGGAAGCTGCCGCTGAACTCAAGGGGGCCGTCGACCCGGTAGTTAACCGGCGTGAGCCAGGCCACGGTCCAGTTTTTAATCCCCGGCGCGCTGCAGGTCTCGTTCGTCGCCTGACTGTAGAGCCAGTCTTTAACGGTGTTGCCGGGCTCAATGCGCCAGTGCCGTATCTGCACGACGCGTACCGGCATGACGGGCGCTGCAGGTATCGCCTGCTTCGGCGCCGGCACCTCGCCGGCAGCACCCGGTCTGACGGGCACGGCCTGGCTTCCCCGGAAGGGATTTCGTCCGGTAGTCGGCAGCGGCACGGGCCGGACGGCGCCGGGAGAAGCCGCCTTAGCCGGTTTGTTCGCGGGTACGCTCAGCGATGCACCAGCCGGTACAGCTTTCTGCGTCTGTCCGTGCTGAGCGGGTTCGATGGTGACGGTTCGGGTCGCCGCATTTACGGTTGCCTTAAGTCCGTGCGGCGCCAGCAGCTTGTCTGCAACGTATGGCCAGCGATCGTTACCTGCCCACTGCCACAGCTCGGGCGCGTCAGCGGAGACGGTCTTATCAAACACGACCGTCTGCCCGGGCGGCACGATGCTGCGAAGCGCTGCGCGTAGCGTGGGTGCCGCCCCGCCCTGCCTGACGAACCCGTCCGACGGCCCGGCACCGGTAAGCCCGGCGGGCGCCTTACGGGCAGCCACGCTGACGGCAGGGAGTAACGCAGCAGTTTTTGCCGCTGCCGGTGCAGCGGTCACGCTCGCTTTGGGCGGACCGGGTCGCTGCGCCGAAGGGCCGCTCTGGTGAATACGGTACTGCATGGCGCTGATATCGGCCGCGCTGCGCGACAGCATGCTGTCCACCACGCTGCCCGACGGCGGCCCGGTGACAACCGATTGCTGCGCGCAGCCGGTCAGAAGCAGGACCGGAAACAGCCCTGCCCGTTCGGTAAATGACATAGAAGACTCCGGAAAAAACAGGGCTGGAAGCAGGCGCTGGCCTGCCGGACAGAAAGGGTGTTGCGGCGCCGGGTGCCTCCCGGTGCTCTGGCCAGACTGACAGACGCCAGAGCGGCATGACTTAGACTTGTAGCATCGCATTAATGAGAAATAAGACGATGTCAGTCTGACCGCGTGCGCTGGCCGCAGGTCCGCCGCAACGAAAAGCGCACTGACCGGTCAGGGTGAGTGCGCTTTGCGTTACCGTGGGAAATAAAATGCCCGGAAGCTGGCAGCTCCGGGCAGGCGTCAGGCGGAAAACTTTGTTTCAGTAAACCAGACAAGCCAGCCGTTGCGCACGGCCTGTACCGATACCACCGTAAGACCGTCTTTAAGCATCACGCGCCCGTTCTCGGATGTCGTGTCCTCAGGAAGCTGGCTGCCGGGATAAGAAACGGTACAGAAAAGGCTGAACTTCACAACGCGCGACGGCAGTTTGTGAGTCTGCGGCCCCGCCATAAGCAGGCCTGAATAAGTCCCTGTGGCAGTGCTAACGCTGAATGGAATCGGCTCACCAGCAGGCGTGACGCCGCGCGCTTCGCTGACAAAAGCCGCTCGGCTGTCATGCTGCAGTCGCTGCGCGATGGCCTCAGCGTCTGCGGACATAATGATCTTTGGCGTGCCGGAATTTAGCGACTCCAGAGAATCGTTCTGCTTAAACCGCAGAAGCTCTGCCAGACCATTTTTATCAGCACTGACGCGCCAGATCCTGACGCGGAAAGCCGTGCAGCCAGGACACTCGCCGGCCTGATACGCCTGCAGAGCCCCCTTCTTTTCATGCGACTGGCAGGATGCCATGAGCAGCGGAGCGACGAGCGCAAGCGCGATGCCGGCGCAACGGAATAACGCACGATTCATAGTTTTTTTACCTGTAATTTTTGATGCGCTGTAGAGTCTCTTTTCAGGAAACCCCAGGACATAATGTGAACAGAACGTTTACGCTGACTGACTGACGCCGTTTGAATGGGCAGCTGAAGATCGGGATACTGATGTTTTAGCGAATGGATATCGCTCAAACCAGAATTGGACTGGCTTCGTTACCTGACAGACGAGCCCGAAACGCAGCGCGTTGCGGAAATTAATGCTGTGCCGCTGTGCGCGGTTTACCTGTTCAGCCAGCAGAATCCGAAACGCCTCGGGCGACGCATTTCCCTTTGATTCACGGCAATCCGTGCAGACCGCCACCATTCCGCCGCTGACATATTTTTCATCAATGAACTCTGCATGCCAGCCTCGCACCGGCAGAGTTTCCCCACAGTAAGCGCAGCAGCCGCCAAACTTCTGCGCCAGCGCTTCTCGTTTGTTTTTAGATAGACGCATGTTTCACCCCAAATCTGTCCGTTTCCCCGGACATCTGCCTAAAGAGAGAAAAGTAAGTAAATCCGGGCTGACCCACTCACTGGAGTGGGCCCGCACAGACTGCTCAGTGTCACTGTGCGTTATGTGGTTTGAAACCGTCAGGGATGCCCGTTCACGACCGCGCAAAAGCGCAGTGCTAATCTTCTCCAGCGGCAGGTTGAGCCCGACGGAACGCCCCGGGGCCTGCATGGATACATCGAATTTGTACGTAGGGGTGTAACGGTAACGCGCCACAATTCCGACTTTGCACTGTCCCGGCCAGTGAAGTGAGTCAAACAGTTGCTCCTTTCACTGCCCCGCCTCCCGGCAGGTTCCCCTGATGTGTTGTAGGCCATGACTTAGCCTCCGGACATCTTCCGCGCACCACGACTGCATGCCGGCAAGAGAGGACCTTGAGATCAGGGTAATAACGGGCACGTTGTTAAAGAGCAAATCTTTGGTTTGGGCAAAACGAAGCCCTGCGCCTGTGGCGCATATTTCATTTTTTACTACCGGCTTTATTAGAGCTGGCGAAGAGAATCAGTTATTCGTTTTTAGCTTCTCCGGCTGAAAAACGTTGCCCTGGTGTGGCAAGTGAATCATAAAGCTTCAGATGGTCTTCGAGCCGGAAAAGAGCCTCGGTGGTCTTGGCGCGTCCTGATTTCTTAGCAGACGCCGACAAAAGTGCATTCAGTTCAGGCGACAGGTAAAGCATCATTGAAATGCTTTTGGATTGGTTAGATGTCGCCATGTCAACTCCGTGTACGATTAATGTAAGAATTCAGTAAGTTGGCCTTATTAGATAAGAATGGTCCTAAAATGAAAACTATCTAAAAAGATACTGGACAAATAAACAGTATCAATACAGATAGTTATCATTTATAAAAAACAATATAAAACAACATGTTACGCAAAGCCCCACACATAAAAAAAATTTACATGTAGGGCTATGAATTTTACTGGCGTGTTAGCGGTACTGAACTAACACAAATCATTAATGAAGCGGCTTGTAATTAATATCCTTAACAGAAGGCCCGAGCCCGCCCCCATAGCGTCAATTGCTTCGCTGAGAAGTTGATTGGTTTGCATGAGCGTGAAACGGCTTTGTGCAGCAATTTCTGCAACTGAATGCCCTATTGCAAGTAGCACAGCACCTGCAAGTTGATGTTTATTAAGCTCTGGAAAAACGGGTCTTAAGGCAAATAAGGCATCCGGTTGATAAACCTTCAGAAACCTCTCACCATCAATAGCATATTTATTACAAACCTGGCGGAAGGCAAAACCTGCCCAAAAAACAGTCTTGAGTTCAGGAAGAGAACTTGCATTGAAGTATTTTTGAACAGATTCAAGTGATTTTTTAATCGTGATGGGGGTCGCTTCGACCAGGCTGGATATATCCTGATGACTGGCACCCATAGAATAGAAACAAAGATTAGTAGCCTGCTTAGAAGTCAGCGCAGGAAATAGCTTGCACAATTGTGCATATACAATAGGATCCACGGCAGCCATAGCAGCCTCCTGGTCAGGTTGTTGTGGTTAGCTGGTTGTACAGGGTTCCAGCCTGTGCAATCAGCGACTAAATACTCCCGTTTGGCTTATGTCTCTCTATTTGCTCTCCTCATGGTCGTGGTAAATCTCTGTTAGCAGGACGTAAATTCTCTTCCTCTGCATACTGTGGCTCAGCATGTTTAAGCGCTGGCTGTACGTCACGATTACGCAGGCTTTCTTCTGTAGCGTGTACGCTGGCCATAAGCTGCGGATCGCTGACTTTGAATTCATGCCCGTCATGTTTAGTCATATTACGGACTACGCCAGAATACAGTATGCGGTTAACAGCTTTTTGGTCTCCTTTGAGAACCGTATTCTCTCCGCTTCGCCATGCGGTTAACTCTGCCGCGAGGTCATTGTTGAATCGATCAGATTTGCTGTCAGGCGCGGCATAAACCTCAACCCTGTCACCAAAATCAGTAACCGCTGGGTGACCATCACGAAGATAACTGACCGTACCGTCACGCAGAAGACGCGTTTCATGTTCACTCGATTTGAATGTAGGTACATTGTCTCCCGGGCCGTAATAAATAACAGCATTCGGTTCTGGCCATGAATTCTTCAGCTGACGCGCCGCACGTTTTTCACGATAGGCCCAGCCGCGCATCTGGCTGAGTGCCGCCGCGTCGCCTTTAACTGCTTCGCGCTCAACCCATGACTTCCAGCTGAGTGGCCGGTTCGCTCCCGAGTCATTCAGAACCTGACGCTCCTCGCGCAGTTGCAGGCGCAGTTCAGCCATCGCCTTCATCTTTTCAAACTCGGCAACGCGGTACATCAGCTTGCGCATCAGAGGATCCCTGACCGTGTCGCGCACACGAGCTTTGGCCACCATGCAATGTGACGCAATCTGACGGAATCGTTCGGCCGCGCGCAGGTCTGGCTTTTCCCAGCCCGTGCGGTAGGCATCATAGCGCGCACGGAGTATGTCACGCGCAATTGCGCGGGCCTCACGACGTTCGCGCCGGGCCTCCTGATCGCGAACGTGCAGCTGCGGCATGTAGCAGGTCTGCATATCCAGCATGCCGTCTTCAGGCCGGTCAGGATTATAAACCGGCGGCGCAGGCTGATAGCCGCCGTGTTTACTCACCATGGATGTCAGGCTGATCTCAGGGTGCACGTCAGAGGCCTTCACGCTGACGCCTTCAGGGTTGAGCAGGTCATAGACAGCCAGTCCACCGTTCTGCTCACGCACACCGAGCCCGCGGGTATAAAGGATATTGTGCAGGCGATCCCAGGTAAGCTTATCCTGTGAAATGACCTCAGTAAGTTTCTGCCGTGTTTCCCGTACGGCATAGCCGTGCAGACTTTCCCTGTCGGAGAAAATTTCACGCTTCGCTGCGCCGCGTGGTGCGGCCGGCATGTCGCGACGGGTGCGGTGAAGTTCGCCGTACTCGTTCATCTGCCAGCTGCCGTTATCCACTTTAAAGCCGAGTTCACGCTCAAGGATACGGCAGCACTTCTGCAGCTCGTCGGCATCGTTCCACATATTCTGCGCGCGGAACGTTGCAGGGTGTACGCGGTTAGCAGAAACGTGGCAATGGACGTTGTCGGTATCGCGGTGAATAGCGGCAACGTACTGATGGTCTTCCATGCCCAGCTGCTTCAGGCTGTAGCGGACCGAACGGAAAACCGCGTCAGGGGACGGGTCTTCGTCGCTCTGCCATGAAAGAATGAAGTGATACACCGCATCCTTACAGTGACGGTTCTGCGCTGCCGTCAGGTTCATTTCTGACGCCGCAGTGTCCAGAGAAAAGCAGTTGGTTTCACACAGCACTTCACCGGAGAGCACGCGCTGAATGCCCTCCGGTGAAATGCTGAGAATCTGTGAAGACGGTGCGGCACTCTTACGTCCGACGTAATCGACCAGCTGGCCAAATCCGGGCGTGGCGACGTATTCAGTGCCGGGGGTATTGGCCGCATCGTGAGTCACAGCTTCACCCGGTTTCTTTTCCTCACGCGTGCTGACGTACTCAACCAGCTTTCTGAAGCTGGTCTTTTTGTCGCGACGTTTAGGCGGGATGATCACGTTCATCAGTTTTTTATGTCCTCTGCCGGAACCGGCGTCATGTCCAAAGCGTTAATGGCAAGCTTGATGCTGGTTAGAACTTCTGAAAATTGCAGGCTCAGCTCGGTGGTCATGTTCTGCTGCATCTGGTTAAACAGATGTTTCTGCAGGCCGCCCAGTCGAAGCAGCTCATTCATCATGCGAATGTCTGTACGCACGGTAATCTTTCTGTTGAGCGCCGTACGGCGCAGGTATTCAGATGTAGTCAGGCCGGCGGCTGAGGCCTTCTTGTTGATAGCCTCAAACTCTGCTTCTGTGCAGCGGCATTTCACCAGCTTTTCCCTCTGACGCTTTTCGCTTTTCGACATAACTCAACCTTGGCACATTACCCGGGTCTCGGGGCGGAGCCCTGAGCAGGTCGTTTTGGGAATCACTGCCAGCGTGCTGGCGGTGGTCACAAAACATTTCCTGTCCCGTCTTTTAATCAATTGCCAATATTTTGCCACTTAGCTGCTCAGAAGTAAACCGGCGTCATGTGGGGTGTGGGGGTGGAAAAAATTGCCGAAAACCAGCAGAATCATGGCTTTCCCGTTAAGAAGGACTGAAAGAATGGCAGCACGTAATGTTTACACACAGGAACAACTGGATGAGGCACGCAGGAAGCTGGAAAACCTGCCGGATTTGACGCCGCAGCGCATCACGCGCGAGGCGGCGCTGGAAAATCTGAAAGACACCATTCTGGTGCTGGCAAAGGAGAAGGGCTACACCGTGGCGGATATCAAGGCGGCGCTGGATGCCATGGAATTCCGCTTCAGTGAAAAAGCAATTTCCGGCGTAATCAATGAGAGCAATGGAAAGAAAAAGCGGCAGCCGAGAAAGGCTGAACCGGCTCAGGTGAAAAGCATGCCGCAGAACGATCAGCCAGCGTCATGATGGTATCCGGCAGGAGAATAATCACCTGCCGGATGGTTTTTCTACCAGTTATGAACGTTAAATCCTTCCAGTAATTCTGCATCAGCGTCGAAGTGAATCATCGCAACCTGGCATTTTTCTGTCAGAAAGGTGATAACCCGGCAGAAATCATCAGATAGCCCTTCCTCACTGAGTTGTACTGCCGCATCCGTTCTGGCTGATACGCGGATAAGAAACCCACTTGTCGTCGGATGGATCCAGTTATATCCGCCCTCCTCACCGCTTAGGTGGTGTGAAAGTGAATACAGTATGTCAGAATCCTGACGGGTCATGTGCGCATTGCTGATAATGGCGCAGCGGCAGATTTCAGGCTCTGACTCACGCTGGAGAGTAGTTACTGATGCATTCATTCTGTTAACCGCCTGAAGGGCGGTCTCCTGTGTGGTAGCGGATTGTTGGTCGTTTGCTCCCCGTAAACCGGTTTGCTTGCGCCAGCTCACGGTGTGGTACGCAGTTCATTCAGGAACGCAGGATCGTATAGCCTGTGTCAAAGTCATACACCGCAAACGGATAGCGGTCGCGAAGGTAGATTTTACGGCCTTCAGGCTCATCGGTCGGTTCATCAATGACGGTGAGTGACATAAACTCGTTACCCTGAATACCGCCGGGACCGCTGAACACGCCGTAGCTGTAAAGGTAGTCAGCAAGGTCACAGAACTGCGACGGGGTGAACGGTTCTTCAGAAGGTAAAGCGGTCTCTGTGGTGCAGGTTTCGGAACGCATAGTCATATCCTCTGCGAAGGTTTAGCACACGGTCGGTTGCCGGTCTTGGCAACGTTATGAGGCCGGTGATTCCCGGCCCCGTTGCGCGTCAGGCGCAGATTTTCCGGTTATAAATAACCTTAAAATCGGTGTATTCAGGACCGTCACGCAGCGGCTCAAGCCGCACCACGTTCTCCGCGACGCCGTTCATGGTCAGCACGCGCTCGATGCCCGTGTGCCAGTCTTCCGCCGCGTTCAGCGGGATCCAGAGGTTGCTGTTAATCCCGCTCAGCAGCGGATCCGAGCAGACGTGCATGCCGCGACCGTGGCGGGTTTTTTCGCTGACAGTGACGATCAGTTCACCGCGCACCTGACGCGTGAACGATGCGCGGACCAGCTGCGTCACCACATCGTCCCAGCACCACTCCGCGTCATCCGGCACGGGCAGTTCGACGCAGCGGAGCGACCTGCACCCCGCGCGCGCCATACCCTGTGCCAGCCCCAGCACGGAAGGTTCGCGGCTCGCCGCGTGTGCGCCGGTGATCCAGTTGCCGTGGTGAAAAAACGCTTCGTCGCCGTTGTCCAGGCGGATAAAGGCGTATTCGCCCAGCACGCGGAGAATGTCGATCTGCGTTACGGCTGGCGGCGTAGCGGACAGGTTCAGGGTAGTTGCTGTGTTCATGCCTGTTTCTCCAGTGCTGCGTTGACGGTGGTGATGAACTGCTGCCACAGGGCAAACGGCATCGCGGGAACGTGGGCCATCTGGCCGGAGCGCAGGGCGTTTACAAAATGCATTGCGTGTGCGACGATTTGCGGGTCAAAAATCATATTACTCTCCTAAGTGTCTGGTCTTTGATAAGGCAGCCAGCCCCAACTGGCCGCCGTGGAATAAGCAGGGGCAACCCTGCTTTTTTTACGCCTGTACGTTGCCGCGCTGTTCAAGCTCACTGGTCAGCCACTGGCCCGCCTTAAACCAGGCCTTTTCCCCCGGAAGCCCGAAGTGCGCCAGCGCGATTTGCCCTGCCCGCTGCCAGGCCCCGAACACCGCCGCTGGCATCAACACAGAGTTGTCCGGCACCGCTGCCACAGCCGTCCGGGCCGCATCGCGCAGAATGGCCGCCATTGACTCCTGACGCTCTGCAAGGGTCATGGTGATGGTGTTCAGCGCGGTCAGCGCTGAAAGGTACGTATCCAGCGACACCTGACGCACACCCTGACTGTTGATGTAACGACGCAGCGAGTAGCCCGCATCGTGTTCAAAATTAAACGCGCGCCAGATCAGCCCGCCCGCCGGCTCCCGAACAACCAGGCGAAAATGACTGCCCTGATCGTCTTCAATAAAAACGTTGCTGAAAGCGGCCGTTACGGATACCGCCTGCGCGCGCGTAAAAGGTCCGTCGCCCAGCGCGGCCACGCTGTGCAGTTCAGGTAGGGTGCTGCCCGAGATTGAGGTCATGTTGTGCTCCTGTCAGAAATGAGTGATCCGGCTGACCGCCGCGCGGTGCCCGAAAAGCCCTTCTCTGACGCGGGTTTCTTCTTTCCGGTCTGGCCTTTCGCGGCAAGGGCAAAGGAGCAACGACGAAGTGAAGGCATAAAGGGGCGACGACAAAAAGTTTTTGACGCCCCTGGCAAAAAGTTTTTGGCGGCGTGCATTTCACCCCTTTCTGCCTGAACCGGCGGTGCTACGACCAGCCCTCCGCGCAAGGGCTGGCCGGAATGCAGGGACGCGTCAGAAGGGAAGTTTCAGGCCGCCCCGCGGACTGACCTTAAAGTCCCGGCGACAGGCCGGGACGGTGAACGCGACGGCGCAGCCGTCTGCAGCCGTTGACCCTGGACATCAGCCCGAAACCGCTCGCGGACGAAACCCGCAGGGGTTCGGTGGCGCTTGGCGGCTTTGCCGCTTAGCGACATAGGGCTCGACGACCCGGCTTGCCGGGGAGCCGAAGGGGGCCCCGGCTTTTGCTGTTGCTTTTGCTGTTGCTGTTGCTTTTGCTGTTGCTGTTGCTGTTAATGCGACTTTTCCGGCGGCAGGCTGAAACAGCTGAACAGAGAACTGACGACTCTGAATCCATTAAACGCGTGAAGGGTATCAGCGGCCTGGCGGGGATGGCCGGTGCGCCAGCACCGGCTTTTCCCGGACCGCAGGATGTCGGTGTTGCTGTTCAGATGCTGGCTGAAAATCCAAAAAAAACCGCGCCAGGTGGCGCGGTCTGCGGGTATCAGTTGCCGGGATTATTTGCCCGGTCGTTCCTCTGCAGGAGCGGGCAGCACGCCCGGGTGCAGGTGTACGCCTGAAACGTCTGTATTGGCACGCGCCTTGTGCAGATCGCAGGCGGCCTGCATGGATAACCAGAGACGCGCCGCAATACCCAGCCCCGCCTCCAGCCGCACCGCCATTTCCGGACTGACAGAAGCCTTACCGCTGGCGACTTTGCTCAGCGCCGAAGCGGACACGCCCAGCTCTTTCGCCAGCACGCGCAGGCCAATATTATTGTCTTCAATATACTCGGTGATCAGGCCGCCCGGATGCGGGGGATTAAACATGCCCATCAGTGGTAATCCTCCAGATTTAGAATATAAGCATCACCATCCGTGAATTCGAAAGTGATGCGCCAGTTAGCCCTGACCGTGATAGAAAAAAGGTTTTTCCTGTCGCCTTTCAGGGGATGAAAACGAAAGCCCGGGTAGTTTTTGAATTCATCGGTAGAAATAGCCTCATCAATGACCAGCAGGCGAAGCCGGATGCGTTCAGCGTCCTTAGCCTGCACGCCGCTGATATCGCCTTTTTCAAACAGCTTCTGTAATCCCTTGTGCTTCCAGCTTTTAATCACTTTTTGGCTCCGTGTTTCCCGTTGAGAAACAGTATATCATATGTTTCCCGTCGCGAAACGCTCACTGTTGTCATTTTTTCAGTGTCCGCAGAAAGGATGTTCCGGGCCGTCAGTTTGTTTGGCACCACCCAGCGATTCATCACATGCTGATCGGGGTTCATATACTGCGCGCGTCGGTAAATTTCTCCGGCCACGTCGCAGGCCGCATCCGGAGCGTATGGCAGCAGGGTTTCAAGCCCGTTCAGCGACGGAAACCGGCGCGACCAGGTCGCGATCATGTTCCTGAGGTCATATTCCGGAACGCAGTCGCGCCAGGCGTCAAACCATTCGCGCAGCGTCTCCGGCGTGCGGAACGCCAGCTCTGTTTCTGCCTGCCGGATGCGGTTCTCCAGCTGGCGTGCACGGTAATCCTCCGCCTGCCTTTCGCGCCGCTGCGCGTGGCCTGCCCGCTTCTGCGCCGCATGCGCGGCGCGCTCCGATCGCCTGAATACAGCTTCCGGAAACAGGGTTGCGGCAAGCTCTCCCGGCAGCGGCAGCGGACAGACTTCGCCCGCCGTGCTGAGAAAGATATCCAGGGCGCTTTCCCATTCCGACAGCGGCGCGCGTTTTACGCGCGGGCGCAGATAAATACCCCGGATGCGGTTCAGAGCCTGGACACTGATGCGGCTTCCGCCGCTCAGCTGCTTCATAAACGACGCCGCGTAAGGGTGACGCGCCAGCCGGGCTCCCCGCTGCTGTGCCCGCTCTACGGCTGCAATCGCCTGCAGCGCGGCCTGCCGTTCCGGCAGCAGAGGCACCAGTGCCTGTGAAGTCGGGATCATGCGGCGTGCCCTCCCATCCGCATCGCGGCGACAAGCTCACCGGCACCGGTGAAGCCCGCCCGCGTGTACTCAGCGATTTTTGCAAGTATCACCTGCAGCGCCGCTGGTTCGAGTCGATCGCTGACGTACAGGCGCAGGCGGCAGCGGGTGCGGGTGTCTGCGACGACTGCACACCATACCGGCGAGCAGCCTGACGGGCTGACCAGCTCGACGGCCAGCCCGGCGACATCCGCGCGGGTCAGCCGCAGGTGTACCGGATACACCCCGCCCCACTCGCCCCGCATTTCACAGTCCATGCGCCAGCTGTCTGGCAACTGCAGCGCGCTATGCACCACGCCACACATACGCAGCCGTGCGCCTTCGCCCTGCCCGCTAAGTTCTTCCAGGTCGCAGCCTGAGAAGGCCTGCAGCGTGCTAAGTGTAAATTTTTCTTCTCGGTTCATAGTATTCAGCTCTGTCTCGGGTCGGATCCGGCCCTTTTATCGGGCCGGTGCGGTATCCGGCAGGGTCACCCCTGCCAGCCGTGCCGGGTTTACTCCGGCTTGTACGCCATCAGGCGCACTACACGAACCCCGGTTCCCGCAAACATGCCCTCCATCGGTTCGGACCAGCTGCAGTCCCATCCCGGCAGCAGGTTTTTGCGGTCGCTGCCTGCGGGCAGAATGGCTGCCAGACGTCCGCCGGCCTTCACCAGCGCCGCCGCCGCGTTCAGGTGCGCCACGGCGCGGCCTTCGCTGAAAGGCGGATTCATCACCACCACGTCAAAGCGCTGCGGCGTCGTTTGCGCCCACGCCAGAAAATCAGCTTCGATCACGTTGTGGCCTTTGGCCTCCAGCACGCGGCAGTGCAGCGGCGAAACCTCGATGCAGGTCGTCTGCGCCTTCGGCATCAGGTCGGCTAAACCGCCCATGCCCGCGCTCGGCTCCAGGCAGGTTTCCCCCTCCCGGATGTCCGCCTCGTCAAGCAGCTGCGCGGCGAGTTTGCCCGTGGTCGGGTAAAACTGATGTGTTTTCTGCTCAGGCAGCGCGCCGGAAAGCTGAATATCTTCAAGCGCCGTGGTCGGGTCGTAATCGAATTCAAACCAGGTAAAAGCGTTAATATTCATTTTCACGCCGCCCAGGCTCATGAGCACTTTTTCCGCTTCCGCGCGTGCGGCCTTATCTTCATCCGAATCCCCCTTAATGCGGCGGTTAAAGGGGTTTGTAGTGACCGGCGGGCTCGGTTCTTCCCAGCGGTTGCGCTTTAAAGGTTCGGTGCGTTCTGTCTCCAGATCACCGAGTACGTTCAGGACAGAAAAAGGCAGCAGATTCGAATGCAGATCAAAACTTTTTACCTTTGTGCGCGGCTTCTGACGGTGCTCCGCAGGGATAGCCGACGGATGCAGGAAGGCCAGAATGTCATTAAGACGCCAGGCCATGTCCGGATGGATCTCCAGATGGATAGTGCCTTTCATAAAGGCTTTGACGCGCAGCGCGCCGCCGTCGATGGCAACCCACTCCCCTGAACGGCCGCGCGCAATTTTCAGAATTTTGTTGGTGGTGTTCAGGCCGGTCGCATCGCGGCCCATGAACTTAGCAATCACTTTGCGCAGGTCGTCCACATAGCCGGTGCGGTCGTAGTTGCACATGCCCCACTGATCGAACATGCATTCAATGATCATCCGCTTGCTGAAGCCTTCCGGGCGGTTGGTCACGTGGCTGCGAGACAGGCTGCGGAAAATGCCGTCAACGCGCTCGGAGAAAAATTTCTGACGAGAGAAAAGCAGCTCGGAAAGCGTCGCACGCACCGCATTTTCTTCAAAATCTGGCGCTTTCATCTCGCGGATCTGCTCGTTCCAGTCGTTGCGGCGCTCGTTGGGCATGTACTCGTAAACGTCGGTCAGGCTAAGCGCCTTCTGCCAGAAGTCAGCATTCAGCGACGCAACCGCTCCGGGCAGGTCAAACAGCTTTCCTACCGGGGGCACGTGATAACCCCGTTCCCGGTGCAGGTTGCCGCTCAGAAAATATGCGACAGCTTCGCTGTTCACACCGCTGCGAATAGTGGCAGAAATATCCGCTAACTTCGTGCGCATAAGGCGGTAACTGCCCAGCAGTCCGTCAATCAGATCGGTGTCTGCAGGCGCAAAAAATGTATCCGTGATGACATCGCCGGCGGCGGTGATCGGTGCGCGATCGGTGGTCGCATCAGGGGTGACGTTTACGAGGGTGTTTTGCATGGCATAGCTCCTTAAATCCGGTTGAGTAGTGCAGCGCGTGCTGCGGAACCGACAAAGGCCTTCTCTGACGCGGGTTTTCTCTTTCCGGTCTGGCCTTTCGCGGCAAGGGCAAAGGAGCAACGACGAAGTGAAGGCATAAAGGGGCGACGACAAAAAGTTTTTGACGCCCCGGCAAAAAGTTTTTGGCGGCGTACATTTCACCCCTTTCTGCCTGAACCGGCGGTGCTACGACCAGCCCTCCGCGCAAGGGCTGGCCGGAATGCAGGGAAGCGTCAGAAGGGAAGTTTCAGGCCGCCCCGCGGACTGACCTTAAAGTCCCGGCGACAGGCCGGGACGGTGAACGCGACGGCGCAGCCGTCTGCAGCCGTTGACCCTGGACATCAGCCCGAAACCGCTCGCGGCCGAAACCCGAAGGGGTTCGGTGGCGCTTGGCGGCTTTGCCGCTTAGCGACATAGGGCTCGACGACCCGGCTTGCCGGGGAGCCGAAGGGGGCCCCGGCTTTTGCTGTTGCTGTTAATTAGCCGTGACCTTAAGGGCTCTCAAATATAACGACTCTTGCCGCGAAGAAATAAAACCTTTAAGGTCTCGTGAATATTGGAAATCTGCACAAAAGACTTTATGGTTTTTAGCGGAAAGATTAAAAGACTCTGAGGTCAGGGAATCAGAGTTTTATTATTTCAGTAGATTTAGGCTTTCTGTAATTTTCACGAAAGAAAATCACACTTACTTGCGGTCCCGGAGAGGCAGCTAAATAATATAAATATCAACAACATAAAAACACACCCACTAATCTCAGGCGCCCAGATGTGTCACCTCGCAAATCATCTCGCCCCCTTGCATCCACGTAGTCAGCATTTCACCGGACAGCAGTTTTTGTGTAATTCTTGCGCCTTCCTCGTACATTTTCATAAAATCATCAATATAAAAAGTGACGCCATTAAATTCTGCGAAAGGCGGGCGCTTTTCATCCATGGCATATTTATTAGTTTGCATCAGATATCCTTTAATTAATTTCAGTCGCGCATCCTGACTGATTACATATATAAATTCAAGCTGGTTTTAATATTTGCTTAACCGGTGTTGTCTGTCCTGATACCGGCGCGGCCACCGCTGGCGTCAGCCAGGGGTGGCCATGGGGTTTACGCGCGCTCAGACGGGTTCGCTGCCGGATGTGGAATCCCCTTCATCCGACAGCCCACATTGTAAGTCTGTCCTCGCCTGCTCTCACTACTCAGCACATTCCAGGCCCGTCACGTTTATCTGGCCAGCGCTGCCATGATCGTTTTCATTGCCTCATTTTCAACTGGCCAGTGACGTGCGACTGCACCCGGCCCGGCCTGAGCGTGTTTTAAGCGCATAAAATCTTCTGCCACATTCAGCACCGCCGCCAGCGCTCCGGCAGGCACACTTACTTCGCGCATTTCCTCCAGTTCTTCTTCACGCAGGTTGACCAGCATGTCCCTGACCGCATCCCGGCCAATACCGTACCGGCGGTGATCTTCGTCGGCAATAAACGACAGTACCCGGACGGCCTCTCTTTCCGTGATATCCATACACTTTGCAGCATTCATCACGTCATCCATCGTCCAGATCAATACTGAAACCGGGTTTTGTTCATCAAACAACTCCGTCAGGCGCGTGCTGATCTCTTTTACAGTTCCGTGCATCATGTTTTTTTCCTCAGTGGGGCGGCAACGCCGCCCGCGTAGTTAATCAGTCCAGCGCGCGGAAAATCGCGTCTGCTTCGTAATGTGCACCGGCGTACTTCATCAGCTGCCGGTGGCGTTCGCAGTAGTGTGCACAGAGTTCTTCTTCATCGTGTCGGTCATACATCCAGCTCCGGTGATTGAGAACCAGCGCGGTGATGATGATCCCCGCCGCCTCCGCGCTTACGTCCAGCTCGCTGTAATTGCCCGGATTTGAAAAGTGCCAGCGCGCCTCCCCTTCCGGCTTCATAAAGCCGCCGCCGCCGGGCAGCTGCGCGAACTCCCATACGCCGCCGTCATAGTCGCTTAGAAAGCGATCGGCATACTGGTATATGTTGAGTTCGGCGCGCATGAAATCGCCGGCAAAAAGCATCGGCAGAAAGCGCATTTTCACGTAACCGTCCAGGATTTGCGCCAGCTGGGGCGCGTGCAGTGCTGTGTTCATCAGAAACCTCCGCAGTCAGAGTGGATAACCGTTCCGGCCTGTGCCGTGACTGAATGACAGCCCGGCGAAAAGCGGAGTGTTCAGGAGCGACGCCGCAGGCCGCAGCGCAAGCGAGCGGGAGGCGGGATAACGGACGGCGGCGACGCGAAGCATGAGCGGAGGCGCGACGGGAGTGAGCCCGCCGGAGCGAGTGCGAACGGGCGAGGACGGCGAGCGAAGCGATCTCTTGAACACGCAGCGGCCGGGCTAAAGTGAAGTCACGGCACCGGCCGCAGACCGCACGTTTTTCCTCTCCCGCCGCAGGCGGCATGAAAGCGGCGCGCAGCAACGTCCTTTTCCTCTCAGTCCTGTCCACAGCCGGCGTGCATATCGGCGACGGAACCCTGTGGATAAACGAAGCCCCGCCACGTGCCGGCAGGGCTTTTGCAGTATGGTTATTTTTTAACCCGCCTAGCGATAGTGCTTCCGGATTTGCGCCGCGCGCCGGTAGAGTTCCACTAAGTCGTTGTCGATTCCCTCAATGAGTAAGCCGGTCATTCGCTGCTCAAGGCTGGCACCGTGCCAGAGGTGGCGCGCTGTCATGTCGCGCAGCCGCAGATGAAACTCATACAACGATTCTTCCAGGTCTGCCACGTCGTCGGCCAGCGCGTTTTCAGGGGTTTGCGTATTCATGTTTTTCTTCTCCGTAATGATCAGGCGGCGCGCACGCTGCGCTGGGCGTAAAGGCGGCGCAGGCCGGCGGCGTGGTACTGCTCCAGCAGCTCGATACCGATCCAGCGGCGCCCGCATTCCTGGGCGGCCACACAGGTCGAACCGCTGCCGGCGAACGGATCCAGCACAATGGCGCCCGGCTGTGTAAAGGTTTCAATCAGCGGCCGCAGGATGCTGAGCGGCTTCTCGGTCGGGTGGTGGCGATTGCCGGTGTATTCCCATGGCATCACGTCCGGCAGCGGTTTTGCCGGCAGCGGCGGGCGCCCCTTCGCCAGCAGGTAGGCACTTTCATGCTGATAGCCAACAAAGGCCGACTTTGAGGCGTAGGGCTTGGTGAAAACCAGGTGACCGACAACGCGAAAACCCGCTTCCTTCCAGGCCTGCATGAACGTGTCCACGCGGTTCCAGCCGTAGAAACTGACCGCCAGGCTGTTATCTTTCAGCACCCGGTACATTTCCCGGCTCGCCGGCAGCACCCAGTCGCTGTTTACGTCATTCGCAATGGTGCGCCCGGACCGGTCTTTAAAGCCGACCAGGTACGGCGGATCGGTGAGGATGAAATCAATGCTTTTGTCCGGAAAGCCGCCCATAACCTGTACGCTGTCGCCGTGCATGAATCGTGACATTGCTGTGCTCCTGTGGATGAAGGGGGCACCCCTCTGGTGCCGTGACCTCCACAAAGCCGGGCGACCAGCTGAGCAAACAGGGGCGGACGCGCAAGCCGCACGCGCCGCCGGAGCGGACTGAATGTCCCGCGCACGGCGGGGAACGGGTGAGCAGGCCGGCGACAGCTTCCCTTGTTTGCGAGGCCGCCCGGCTACCGTGAGGGCACGGCACTATATGCCCGCCGGTGCTGACGCGCAGCAGAGGCGCCGGCCATAAAGCGGAGCGCAGCGACAACCTTTAATGTTTAAATTATGTTGAGTTTTTTTGGCGATTATTCATCATGTTGCGGCATCTTAATTAACTCAGGGAGAGTTAAATGACTGACTATGACAGCTCTGTTGCTGCAGCCCCTTTTTCACTACGCAAGGCTTTCGGGCTTTATGCGCTGTTTCTTTTGTTAATTTGCCTGTTGATGACCGTTATTAGTAAAACGACATGGTTTCCAGGCATTATTGGGGTTGTGGCGTATCTCGCGTTCGGCTTCATGCTCAATCGTCTCGTCCTGCGGCGCTTAGGCTGGCATCCGCTCTACAACACGCTTTACAATGTTTCCAGAGAAAAGCTGTCTGCCTTCCTGTTTTGGCCACTATGGTACCTGGTGCTGTTTTTCAGGCTTTTCGTGAATAAAGTGCTCTGACCTGCGCTTTTACCCGCTATTTTGCACAATGAAAGTTTATTAATGCCGCATCCCTGCGGCATTTCAGGCAAGCCGTTCTGCTGCGGCTTATTCAGCTCGCTGCTCCCGTCCCGCCAGTACCACGTCAGCGCAGTGGCGCAGGAAGTACCAGCTGAGGCTTATATCCGCATCTAGCGTGGCATCTGCCAGCGCAATCGTGGCCAGCACCTCATCGGACGTCAGCTCCGGTGCCACGTCTTCGAAATCATCAGCTACCCACAGGTGCACAACGCAGGGGGTTTCCGGGTCGAAATGT
>NZ_AP035936.1:0-691455 GCF_059730845.1 gamma proteobacterium symbiont of Scutellera amethystina | reverse complement strand
ATTACAGTGAACATTAACACTGTTTATAGTGAACATTCTACTGTCTATAGTGAATAAAGTACTGACTATAGTGGATACTTTACTGATTATAGTGAACACGATCACCTTCTCAGCCCTTGTCGGGTGCGGCCTGCCGCGATCGGGGATCTCTTAGGATCTCTTTTAGATCTCTTTATGATCTTTCTTTAAGATCTAGTAACTGTATAAGTGGATAACCCGTTGAGGCGACTGATGCTGATAAGCGTAACCTGCAGATTATTCGCTTACGTCTTTAAATCACCCTGTGAGGGTGGAAAGTGAAAATCTTCAGGCCTGCGCTGCCTCTCAATTCATTTCAGGTGAACAACTTGCTCTCATCTATTCATTTTTCATCACCTGATGGCTGGCGTAAGGTAGACCTCACTCTGATCAACCCGATTATCTGACGAAGGCATCCTATGACTGATCACGTTATTTCACGTAATCCCACCAGCGGCGAAATCATTGCCACTTATCCCCTGCAGAGTGCAGCCGAGCTGGAAACGGCTTTACAGCAAAGCGCCAGCGCCTTTGCGCAGTGGCGTAACACAGAGATGGCACAGCGCGTGAAGGTACTGCGTCAGCTGGGTGAGCAGCTGCGCCAGCGTCAGGAGCAACTGGCTACGCTCGCTACGCTGGAAATGGGTAAACCCATTGCGCAGGCGCGTGCCGAAGTCCTGAAATGCGCCAGCCTGTGTGACTGGTATGCTGAACACGGACCGGCAATGCTGGCCGATCAGCCCACGCTGGTGGAAAACCAGCAGGCCTGGCAATCGTTTCGTCCACTCGGTGTGATCCTCGCGGTGATGCCGTGGAATTTTCCTTACTGGCAAGTCCTGCGCGGCGCGGTCAGCATGCTGCTGGCGGGCAACACCTACCTGCTGAAACACGCTCCAAGCGTCATGGGCTGCGCCCGGCTGATGCAGGAACTGTTTGCCGCAACCGATTTGCCGCATGGTGCATTCAACGTTATCAACGTCGATAACGACGGTGTCTCTGCCGCCATTAAAGATCCGCGCGTCGCGGCCATCGCCGTGACCGGAAGCGTGCGCGCGGGTGGGGCTATCGCCGCTCAGGCCGGTGCGGTACTGAAAAAAACCGTGCTGGAGTTAGGCGGCGCCGATCCTTTTATCGTTCTGGCCGATGCCGATCTGGATGCAGCAGTGGCCTCAGCGGTCACAGGACGCTACCAGAACAGCGGGCAGGTGTGTATGGCAGCCAAACGCTTCATCATTGAAGAGAGCATCGCAGAGGCGTTTGAGGCGCGTTTCAGCGCAGCAGTGCAGGCACTGAAAGTGGGCGATCCGCTGCAGGAAGAGACTTATATCGGTCCGATGGCACGCTACGATCTGCGCGATGAACTCGATCATCAGGTGCAGGAAACCCTGCAGCAGGGTGCACGTCTGGTGCTGGGCGGCCACAAGATCGAGGGAGTCGGCAACTATTATGCGCCAACCATTCTTGCCGACGTCACGCCCGCGATGACCGCTTTTCGTCAGGAGATCTTCGGGCCGGTGGCGGCGATCACCGTCGCGCGCGATGCGCAACATGCACTGCAGCTGGCGAATGACAGCGAGTTTGGCCTGAGCGCCACCGTGTGGAGCGGCAATGAAGCGCTGGCGCAGGAACTGGCAGAGCAGCTGGAAACCGGCGCGGTGTTTATCAACGGCAACGGCGCCTCCGATCCGCGCGTCGCTATCGGTGGCGTGAAGAAGAGTGGTTATGGCCGCGAACTCTCCAGCTTCGGCGTCCACGAGTTCTGCAACATCCAGACGGTGTGGAAAAACCGTCGCTAACCCGACCGGGGCGCGCCATACTGTGCGCCCCAACTTCCGGAAGCAATCCTTCTATGCAGACGCCAGGCATTCTCATCCTTGCTGCCGGTCTCGGCAGCCGCTTTCGTCAGGCCGGCGGTACCGGGCACAAACTACTGGCACCGTATCCTGACGATAATGGCGTGCCTCAGCCGCTGCTGAAGCTGACGCTGCAGCAGGCGCAGCGCAGCGGTTTGCCGCTTCTCCTCATTATCCGGCCGGAAGATCGCGCCATTCAACAGCTGGCACAGCAGTGCGGCGTCGCAACCTGCAGTATTGCCAGCGCTGGCAGCGGTGAAAGCATTGCCGCTGGCGTGCGGGCCACCGCCCACTGGCATGGCTGGCTGATCGTACCGGGTGATATGGCGTGGGTGAGGGCGGAGGATCATCAATGCGTGGCGCAGGCGCTGCGCAACGGCGCGCCGCAGGTACGGCTCAGCTGGCAAAACCAGCCGGGCCACCCGGTGGGATTTGCCGCACACTATGGCGCGGCGCTCGCTCAACTGCAGGGCGACAGCGGTGCCCGCGCGCTGCTCGACCCGGCCATTCTCATCACTCTGCCGGCCCATCAGGGCACGATCCGCGACGCGGATCTGCCACGATCCGGGGCAAGCCGCTGACCTGCAGCACGCCTGACTGGGTCAGTGGCTGCCGGGATTAGCGCGTACCTGCGCCACCTTTTCAGTCAGATCTTGCCACGCCGGTTCATCAGGCGCGTAGCGCTGGCGCAGCCAGGCAGCAATATCCGCAACCTGCTTATCCGACAAACTGGCGGCAAAGCCGGGCATATAACCGAGCGCATCGGTTGCCGGTTTGTCGATACCGTGCAATACCACCTGTAACAGATTATCCGGCGTCGCGCTGGTTATGCTGCTGCTGTTGGCCATCGATGGGCTGACGCCAAACAACTGCGGTCCGCCCTCGCTGGCGCTGTGGCAGGCCTGACAGGCACCTTTAAACAGCCGTTCCCCTGCGGCAGTGTTCCATGCCGGTTTTGCCGCCGGTGCAGCAACAGGGCGCGCTGCCTGACCATTGATATCCGCCAGATAGCTGGCCATGGCGCGCACATCGGCTTCCGGCAGGGTGGCGAGATGGCTTACTACCGGTGCCATCGGTCCGGCGGCAACGCCGTGCTGCGCATCGTAACCACTGCGCAGGTAGTTATACAGCGACTGCGCCGTCCACGGCTGCGGGGCTTTACTCAGCTGGTTAAGCGCGGGCGCTTCCCAGCCGTCGACCCAGCCTCCGGCGAGGAAATTGTCTCCGCTTTTTTCCGCGCCCAGCAGGTTGCGCGGCGAGTGGCAGGCGCCGCAGTGTCCGGCTCCGTTCACCAGATAGGCACCGCGATTCCATTCGGCGCTTTTGCGGGTATCAGGCTGATATTCGCCGCGCCCAAGGTAGAGCGCGTTCCAGCCCGCCATCAGGAAACGCAGGTTATAGGGAAAGCGCATCTGGTTCTCTGGCGGTGTCTGCTGTACCGCCGGCTGCGACATCAGCCAGGCATACAGCGCCTGCATATCGCCTTCGCTCAGCTGGCGAAAGCTGGTGTAGGGAAACGCCGGATAGAGATGATGGCCGTCGCGGCTGATGCCCTCGCGCATGGCGCGATCGAAGGCGTTGAATGACCAGCTGCCAATGCCGGTCTGCTTATCCGGCGTGATGTTGGTGGTGTACAGCGTGCCAAACGGCGTCTCCATCTTCAGGCCGCCGGCATTGGTCGTGCCGCCTTCTGTGGTATGGCATACCGCGCAGTCACCGGCGGCGGCCACCTGACGGCCACGTTCCAGCATCTCTGCCGACCAGCTTCCGGCGGCCGGGGGTGTCACGGGCGCAATCGGTGCGCGCCACGGCAGCGCGTTGATCGCCACGCCAGCGGCGAGACCGAGCAATCCTGTTACGCCACCCAGCGCCCATTTTCGGCTGCGGCGGCGGGCGGCTTGGGCCGGTGCCACCAGCTGTGGCTCCGGCTGCGGATCGGGGCCGTTCAGCGCCTGACGCAGTTTGTCAGCGGTAATGGGCAATTCGCGAAAACGGATTCCGGTGGCATCAAACACCGCGTTAGCGATGGCCGCGGCGCTGGGCACCGACGCGGATTCCCCCGCGCCCAGCGGCGGTTCGTGCGGGCGCGGCACCATCATCACGTCGATATCCGGCACTTCCGGAAACGTCAGGATCGGGTAGCTGCCCCATTCCTGGCTGGCGATCAGGTTGCTTTCAATCGTCACCTGTTCTTTGAGCACCCGGCTGGTGGACTGAATGACATTGCCGTGAATCTGATGCTTTACCCCTTCCGGGTTGATCATCATGCCGGCATCATGGCCCACGGTGATGCGCGTAACGGCGATCTCGCCGCTCTGCTTATCAATCGCGACATCCGCGACCCAGGCAGCCCAGGCGGCGCCGAAGCCGGGAAATTTGCTGTGAATATAGCGTGCGTAGGCAAAACCGCGTCCGCGCAAAATGCCGGGTTCGCTGGTGGTCTGCTGAATGGCGGTGCGCGGCGTCCAGTCTGCGCGCGCAGCGGTGGAGCGCATTAGCTCGGCGGCGCGATCGTCCTGAATGTAGCGCAGCCGGTACTCCACCGGATCGACGCCTGCCGCGTGGGCCAGCTCATCCATATAGGATTCATGGGCAAAGGTGTTGGGCAGGGCCGAAACGCCGCGCATCCACGAGGCGCGCACAATCGGCGCCATGTCCTCAATGGTGACGCGCAGGTGGGGAAAATCGTAAGGTGGAATGGAGGTGCGATCGCCCATTTCATACGCCAGCGCCACCGGATCGACGCGGCCGGTCAGCAGCAGCGCAAGGGTGGGTGCGCCGTTGGACGGATAAGACGTAGTGAAATCATACACCTGCGGATTGCCCTGCGCGTCCAGCCCGCCGTCCACCTCCATCAGCTGTGCAGTGCCTTTCGGTTCCCACACGTGTTCCTGGGCGCGCGTCAGCTGTACCCGCACCGGCTGGCCTACTGCGCGTGACAGCAGCGCCGCATCGGCGGCCACGTCATCGGCGCAGTTGCGACCGTAGCAACCGGCGGCTTCCATGCGGTTCACTTCAATGGTCTCTTCCGGCCTCTCCAGCAACCATGCCAGATCGGCGCGCAGCAGGTGCGGGTTCTGCGTGCCGCTCCACACCTGCAGCGAATCAGGCTGATAGTCGGCCACCGCACAGGAAGGGCCAATCGACGCATGCAGCTGATACGGCCAGACATAGCTGCGGGTAAAACGCTGCGCGACATTCGCCAGCGCGGCATCCACCTCTCCGCTGTCATGCACCACGCGCGAGGTGCGGGGATTATCTCGAATAGCCTGTTCGATATCGCGCAGGTCTGGCAGGCTGTGTTCCCATGGCTTCCAGCGCACCTGTAACGCGTCCATCGCGGCGATGGCCTGCTCCTCGCGCTCGGCCACCACGCCGACAAAATCCGCGATCTGCACCACTTTCACGATGCCTTCGAGATGCGCGATCGAGCTTTCGTCAATGCTGAGCAATGAGGTGCCGACAAAGCTACCAGTGTCATAGCCCGCATACGGTGGACGGATGACCCGGCCGTGCAGCATACCGGGCACGCGCAGGTCATGCACCCACGTCAGTTCGCCGGTGGCTTTGGCGGGAATATCCACCCGCGCTGAGCTGGTACCAACTAAGCGATATTCACTGGCGGGCTTGAGTGTTACCTGATGATCAATCGGCACGATGCTGCGCTGCTGCTGCACCAGTTCGGCAAATGACAATTGCACCCCGCTGGGGTGCTGCAGGAAACCGCCGTCCAGCGTGATGCTCTCCACCGGCAGCTGCCAGCGCGCGGCGGCCTGCTGTAACAGCCACTGGCGCGCCGTTGCAGCCGCTTTACGCAGTGGTACGGCAGAAATTTGCAAGGTGGCGCTGGCGATGGTGGCACCCTGGTTGGGCACGCGCAGCGTATCGCCCAGCACCATTTGCACCTGATCCATGCGCAAATTGAGTTCTTCGGCGACGATTTGCGTCAGCGCGGTTTTCACCCCGGTGCCGAGATCAACATGGCCATTGAAGGCCCAGACGCGGCCGGAACCGTCAATAGCCAGAAACAGTGCGCGCTCTTTGGCTTTCAGCGTCGGCGTCTGGCCTTTGGGCACCAGCCCCGGCGGCGGCTGAATCTCATCGACAATCAACAGGATGTCGCTGGCTGCCAGCAACTGCTGCTGCGTGGGGACGTTAGCCGCACTCATGATGCCGCCTCCGCCTGCTGCAGGCATAAGGTGATGGCGCGCTTCACCGCGCACAGAATCTCCTGATGGGTGCCACAGCGGCACAGATTACCGCTCAGCGCCGCACGTATTTGCCGGTCATCAGGGCAGGGCTGAGCGCGCAGCAGCGCGGCGGTGGTCATGATCATGCCGTTAAGGCAGTAACCGCATTGTGCGGCCTGCGCCTCAATAAACGCCTGCTGCACCGGGTGCAGTGCTTCGCGATTGCCCAGGCCTTCCAGTGTGGTGATAGCGCGCTGACGCACGCCATACGCCGGGATCACGCAGGCGCGCGCGGCAACGCCATCGATCAGCACGGTGCAGGCGCCGCATTCGCCCAGGCCGCAGCCATATTTGGGTCCGTTAAGCTGGAGTTGATTACGCAGCACCAGCAGCAGCGAGGTATCGCGATAGCTGCTGATGGAGTGAGTCGCGCCGTTCACCTCAAGGGCGTAATGGCACGTGGATGCAGGTGAAACCGGTGTGGCAGTCTGATGTGCCAGCATTTTCATTATTAACCGCCTTAGCGAGGCGGCTAAGCGCCCCGGGTTAGGGCTGGCTCGTATCGTCCAGCATTTTCTTCAGCAGATAAATCAGCGCGACCCGTTCGGCCGGATTCAGCTGCCCGTAAGTCATTTCGGTGATGCGCATCGCGTTGTCAGTCGTGCTGTCAATCAGGCGGTGGCCTGCATCGGTCAGCATGACAATCACTTTGCGTTTGTCGGTGGGATCGGGACCCAGACTGACCAGATCGCGCGCCTTAAGACGCTCAACCACACCGCGAATGGTGGCCTGATCGACGGCGGTATAACGCACTAAATCGTTCTGTGCGCTCGGACCGCGATCGCGCAGCGCACAGAGGGTAATAAATTGCACGGCGGTTATCTGTGAATCACCGACGTGTTGCTGAAAAATCGCCGCATGGCGTTGATACACCTTGCGCAACAGATGGCCAACCTGCTCGGTATAGTCATAGCGCTGGTCTGCGCGCGGATCCTGCTGGTGCGACATGCCTTTATCCTTTTTCCCGGAAACTGTCAGGCAGTGTAATGCATTGTCACTGCGCTGACAGCCGTTCCCTGCGCATGATTAACGCGCGCGTGAGGCCTCCGGTGCCACCACTTCACCTTCCGCCACCACCAGCAAATCGTCCACTTTGATGTCGCAGCGGCGCAGAGCAATGTCCATATGGCACGGCGTTTTGCGCTTACCGCCCACTTCAGTATTCGGTCCGGTCGAAAACAGGAAGTTGCCGTAAAAGGCGCGCGCGTCCATACACATGCCGTCGTTTTTGTCGTGTAATCCCATCGCTGTCCACTGCGCGCGCGGCTGCAGCCCCCAGCCGATGTGGGAAATACCGTACACTTCCGGGTCGTTGAAGTAGCGCATGTAATCGCGCAGATACTCAGCCTCAAAGCCGCCGTGGATGTGGGTGACAAAGCCCTGCTCGATCTCCAGCGTAATACGTTCACGCGCGTAAGATTTAAACGGCAGCAGGATGTCGCCGACGTCCAGCACCAGCACGCCTTCAGCCTGATCTTCATTCGACCAGGTGAACAGGAAGCCGCTCGGCCAGTGATCCCAGCGGCCCGGCTCATCCGCGTAGCCATATTCCGTTACCGTGGGGTACTGGCCGAGCGGGGCGCGAAAATCACTGCCGGCCGGCGACTTCACCGTCATCATGCGCGCTTTTTCCAGCACTGCCGCCGCGGCCAGCACGCGCGACTTGTCCTCTTCAGTGGGCAACATTCGTGCCAATACTTCCGGCGGCTCAACCGCCAGCAAAATTCGCGTCCCGGTTTTCAGGATTTGCTCCTGCTCCGGCGAATGCAGCAGCATCATGGTATCAACGATCAGGTCCGCCGCTTCCAGCGCGCGCTGTGCGGCAATGTTGCCGGTAAGCGCGGTATCACCACAGTAGGCGGTCATGTCGTTACCCATTGCCGTCGGGTGATTGAAGGCCGGCAGCTCAATGCAGTACACCTTCGCGCCCAATCGTAGTGCAGCATCAGTGGCGGCCTGCACGGTGCGTGCATCGGAATAGTGACTTTTCAGGATGGCGACACTCTGGCTGGCGTCGACTTTCGACAGCCGTAAAACCTGCTCGAACATCTGGCCTAACTGGCTCTGATTTACTGCCATAGCGGTTTCCTCTCAGGGTTAGATGTCAGACAATTTGCTGCGTAAAACTTCAGCTATTTATAGCGAACACGCTTTATGTGTTTGTTATAGACGTGTTGCGAAGAACAGTGCAAGCATTTCTTTTTGACATAAGAAAAGCCTATTTAACCTTATCATCAGGCTGTGATTAACATCATGTTATCGAGTTTTCACTGTAAATACGGTTGCTTTTAACAGTGTCATAACCTCAATAATTAAAGTGTATGCACTATAAATTCAGCGTCGGGTTTGATCGTTTATCCGCGTGCATACCTTCAAATCAGCGTCAGTGTGAGAGGAAAATATGAGCAATATGAAACGCATCGCGGTGATCGGTGCCGGGCTGGGCGGGCTTGCCGCCGGCTCGCTGTTACAGAAAGCGGGATTTCATGTCACGGTTTATGAACAAAGCCCGGCTTTCTCCCGTCTGGGTGCCGGCATCCACATGGGGCCGAACGTGCTCAAGGTGTTTCGCCGCATGGGCATCGAACAGCAGCTGGAGGATCTGGCTTCGCATCCCGATTTCTGGTTCAGCCGCGACGGCGAGACCGGGGAGTATTTGTCACGCATTCCGCTGGGCGCTTATGCGCGCAAAGAGTACGGTGCGGCTTATGTCACGGTGCACCGGGGCGATTTGCAGGCCATGCAGATGACCAGTCTGCAGCCGGGCAGCGTCCAGTTCGGCAAGTGCCTGAGCAGCGTCGAAGACAGCGGCAGCGATGTGGTGTTGCGTTTTCAGGATGGCAGCGAAGCGCGCGCGGATATCGTGATTGGCGCGGATGGCATCAACTCAAAGCTGCGTGAACATCTGCTGGGGGTGGAAGCGCCCACTTACAGCGGCTGGGTGGCGCACCGTGCGCTGATCCGCGGCGAACAACTGCGCAAATACAACCTCAGCTTTGAAGATTGCGTCAAGTGGTGGTCTGAAGATCGTCATCTGATGGTCTATTACACCACCAAAGCGCGCGACGAATATTATTACGTCTCCGGTGTGCCGCACCCGGCGTGGGATATCAAAGGCAGCTTCGTTGAAAGTAGTCAGCAGGAGATGCTGGAAACGTTTGGTCACTACCATCCGGTGGTACAGGCGCTGATCGAGTGCAGCGAATCGGTCACCAAATGGCCGCTGCTCAACCGTCAGCCATTGCCGGTATGGAGCGAAGGGCGCATTGTGCTGCTGGGTGATGCCTGCCATCCGATGAAACCGCACATGGCGCAGGGCGCTGCGATGGCCATCGAAGATGCCGCCATGCTGTCGCGCTGCCTGACGGAAACCGGTCTTGATGATTATCGCACCGCATTCCGCCTGTATGAAGCCAACCGCAAAGAACGTGCGTCGCGCGTGCAGGCCGTCTCTAACGCCAATACTTTCCTGCGCACCCAGGAAGATCCGGCCTGGGTTTACGGCTACGACGTGTTTGCCGCGCCGCTGAAAAGCGAGGTGAACTCATGAGCCGTTTTATGCACGGCGGTCAGGTACAGGCCAACGGCATTCGCCAGCACTATCTGCGCTACGGCGGCAGCGGGCCCGCGCTGATCCTCGTACCGGGTATCACCAGCCCGGCGATCACCTGGGGTTTTGTAGCGGAAGTTTTTGCGCAGCATTTTGATACCTGGGTACTGGACGTGCGCGGTCGCGGGCTCTCCAGCAGCGGTGAAGGGCTGGATTACGGCATGGAGAGCTGCGCCGATGACATCAACGCCTTCGCGGATGCGCTGGGGCTGACGCGCTATCACCTGGTTGGCCATTCGATGGGCGCGCGCTTCATCATGCGTGCGGCGGTGAAACAGCCGGCCGGCGTGCTGTCGCTGTCGCTGATCGATCCGCCGGTTTCCGGTCCGGGCCGGCGTCTCTATCCGGGTCAGTGGCCGTGGTATGAAGATTCCATTCGCGACGCGCAGCGCGGCATGGATGCTGAAGCCATGAAGCAATACTGCCCGGCCTGGAGCGATGACCAGCGCCAGCTGCGCGCCGAGTGGCTGCACACCTGCTATACGCCGGCCATCCGTCGCGCCTACGACGATTTTCACCAGCTCGATATCCATCAATATTTCCCTCAGCTGCCGGCAAAAACCCTGCTGATGGTGGCAGGCAAGGGCGGCGTCATTCAGGCGGAAGATGAAGCCGAAATCCGCGAGCTGCTCCCGACCATTGAGATCAGCCGGGTAGCCGGCGCTGGTCACATGATCCCGTGGGATGATTTTCACGGTTTCTTTAATGCCTTTGGCACCTTCCTTGGCCCCTCACTGACTCCGGAGACGCAGCCATGACGCGTTCGTATCGTATCGGCCAGATTGTGCCGAGTTCCAACATCACCATGGAAACCGAAATTCCCGCCATGCTGCAGGCGCGCCAGCTGATTCGCCCGGAGCGGTTTACCTTCCACTCCAGCCGTATGCGTATGAAGCATGTCAATAAAGATGAACTGGCGGCGATGGATAAAGAGTCCGACCGCTGTGCGCTGGAGCTGTCCGACGCGCGCGTTGACGTGCTTGGCTATGCCTGTCTGGTAGCGATCATGGCGATGGGCCCGGGCTATCATCGCCAGTCGCAGCAGCGCCTGACGCAGGTCACGCGCGACAACGAGGCGCTGGCACCGGTGATCACCAGTGCCGGCGCGCTGGTCGATGCGCTGCATATTATGGGCGCGAAGAAGATTGCGCTGGTGGCCCCCTACATGAAGCCGCTGACCGAGCTGGTGGTGGATTACATCCAGCGCGAAGGGATTGAGGTAAAGCAGTGGCGCGCGCTGGAAATTGCCGATAACCTCGCCGTCGCCCGCCACGACCCGGCCAATTTACCCGGCATCGTGGCGGACATGACGCTGACGGATGTTGATGTGGTGGTGCTATCGGCCTGCGTGCAGATGCCATCGCTGCCGGCGGTGGCAAAAGTGGAGGCGCAGACCGGCAAGCCGGTAATTACGGCCGCCATTGCCACCACGTACGCTCTGCTGAAGGCGCTGGAGCTGGAGCCGGTGGTGCCGGGCGCGGGCGCACTGCTGTCCGGTGCGTGGTAAGGAGAAACCATGAGCCAGAGTGTCAGTGATAACTACGCCGGTGTCTGGGGCAACCGCATCGGTTTTGGTCAGCGTCCGGCGCTGCTGATGATCGACTTTTTGCAGGGCTACACCACGTCGGGCGCCGCGCTGTTTGCCCCGGGCGTGGTGGAAGCGGTGGCCGCCGCACAGGGCCTGCTGGCGGCGGCGCGCCAGTGCGCGATTCCGGTGATCCATACGCAGATTCGCTACCATCCGCAGCATCAGCAGGACGGCGGGATCTGGGTGCAGAAAGCCCCGGTGATGCGTGACATGGTGGAGGGCAATCCGCTCGCCGCGTTTTGTCCGGCGGTGCAGCCGCTTGCCGCAGAAGTGGTGATCACCAAACAGTATGCCAGCGCGTTTTTTGGCACGTCTCTGGCATCGATGCTGGTAGCGCAGGGCATTGATACGCTGCTGATCGCCGGCTGCTCTACCAGCGGCTGCATCCGCGCCAGCGCAGTGGATGCGTTGCAATACGGTTTTCGCGCCATGGTGGTGCGCGAATGCGTGGGCGATCGCCATGATGCGCCGCATCAGGCCAATTTGTTTGATATCGACAGTAAATATGGCGACGTGGTAAGTAAAGCCGCGGCGCTGGAGTATCTCGGGAAGTTCAGCGCCCGTTAAGGGCGCGTTTCACCTGCACGGAGTGCGCACAAACAGTCCGTTTCGGCTGCGGCTGAGACGCATAACAACATCTCCCCGACGACGGGGTTATTGCGCCCGGAGAACACCATGACTGACGTTTCAACCCGTCCTGCTGCGCTGGCAGCCGAAGACACCGCTTCGATTTATCGCAAAATCACCTGGAAGCTGATTCCGTTTCTCTGCCTGTGTTATCTCGCGGCCTATCTTGATCGCATCAATATCGGCCTGGCTAAACTACAGATGGCGAGCGATCTGGCGCTGAGCGAGACCGCGTTTGGTCTGGGTGCCGGGCTGTTTTTTGTCGGCTATATCCTGTTTGAAGTGCCGAGCAACCTGATCCTGCAGCGGGTCGGCGCAAAGATCTGGATCGCGCGCATTATGATTACCTGGGGCCTGCTCTCGACCGCCACGCTGCTGGTGCAAACGCCGACCCAGTTCTACATCATCCGCTTTTTCCTCGGCGCGGCCGAAGCCGGTTTTCTGCCTGGCGTGCTGTTCTATCTCACCAAATGGTTTCCCTCGTGGCGCCGCAGCCGCATCATTGCGCTGTTTATGATTGGCCTGCCGCTCTCCAGCCTGATTGGCGGACCGCTTTCCGGCTGGATCATGGGGCATTTTCATGAGGTTTACGGCATGCGCGGCTGGCAGTGGCTGTTTCTGCTGGAAGGTCTGCCCAGCGTGTTACTGGGTGTGCTGACGTTCTGGCTGCTGCCGAACAGCGTCGAGAGCGCCAGCTGGCTCAGCAGCAGTGAGAAGCAGGCGGTGCTGCGCGAACTGGCGCGCGACGAAGGTGACGCCAAAGGGCTGAAACACAGCCTGCGCGATGGTCTGCTGAATATTCGCGTGGTGATGCTCGGCGGCATCGACTTCTCGATTCTGCTCAGCGCTTACGCCATGGGTTTCTGGATGCCGACCTTTATTAAGAATGCCGGCACCACCGATATCACCACCATTGGCTATCTGACGGCGATCCCCAGTCTGGCGGCGTTGATTGGCATGCTGGCGATCGGTGCCAGCTCAGACCGCCTGCGTGAACGCCGCTGGCACATCATTGTTCCGTTTATTATTGGCGCGGCAGCGATGGGCACCAGCACCTTCTTTGCTCACAACGTGGCGATGACCGTGCTGCTGTTCTCGATTGCGCAGGCAATGATTATCGGGGCGGTGCCGGTGTTTTTCAGTCTGCCCGCTACGTTCCTGAAAGGCACGGCGGCCGCGGCGGGTTTTGCGCTGGCCTGTTCGATCGCCAATATCGCCGGACTGGTGAGTAATTCCGTGATGGGCGTGGCGCTGGACCTCACCGGCAGCAGCAACGGCGCGCTGTGGTTCTTCACCGTGTGTCTGCTGCTCAGTTCGCTGTTGGTGGTCGCGCTGCCAGCGAAGCTGGTGAATCGGTAGCGAATACCTTACCTATTTGAACGATCGCTGATGGATTGCCATTGATGGCGTAATGCCGAATAGTTCAGAAACTGCAATACGCACAAATTCGTAGCGGCGCGATTCATCGCGCAATAAATTGCGCCGCTACGATAAGTGCAATCATTTATGTACAAATTCAAAGATAACTGACAAGGATTACGCCATTCATGGCGACCGTCTCACAGCCGCAGGATGCAGCTCCACACCCCGCCAGACCGTCACGCCCACCCGCACCCAATCCTCCTCGCTTATCGGTTATCCATAAGGTAAAAATCTTGTGGGATAGCTCAAACTATCAGCTAAAGGTATTATAAAGGTGTCTATTCTGGTGCTAGATTGGTTCTACCAACACCGGGGAGTCTATTTCGATGAAAACTACAATTCCAAAGCTGTCGTTCATGATGTTCTTAGAGTGGTTTATCTGGGGGGCATGGTTCGTGCCGCTGTGGGCATTTCTCAGCAAAAACGGCTTTTCGCCGGTTGAGATCGCCTGGTGCTACGCCTGTACCTCCATCGCTGCCATCCTGTCACCGATTCTGGTCGGCTCGCTGGCTGACCGTTTCTTCCAGGCACAGAAAGTGTTATCGCTGCTGACAATCGCCGGCGCGATTCTGATGTTCTTTGCCGCACAGCAGACGCACTTCAGCAGCTTCTTTCCGCTGCTGCTGCTGTATGCGCTCACCTATATGCCGACCATTGCGCTGACCAACAGTATTGCGTTTTCCCACGTCGGTGACGTGGAGCGCGACTATCCGCGCATCCGCGTGATGGGCACTATCGGCTGGATCGCCTCCGGCATCGCCTGCGGTTTTCTGCCGCCGCTGCTCGGCTTTGGCGATATCTCCGCCAGCAACGTACCGTTGCTGATCACCGCGGCCAGTTCGCTGCTGCTTGGCCTGTTCGCCCTGACCCTGCCGGCCACCGAACCCAAAAGCACCGGCAAGTTCAGCCTGCGCGTGGCGCTCGGCCTCGACGCACTGCATCTGCTGAAAGATCGCAGCTTCCTCGTATTTTTTGTCTGTTCATTCCTGTTCAGTATGCCGCTGGCGTTCTACTACATCTTCGCTGAGGGATATCTGACCGAAGTCGGTCTGCCACACGCCACCGGCTGGATGACGCTCGGCCAGGTATCAGAAATTTTCTTCCTGCTGGCGCTGCCGTTCTTCATTAAACGCTTTGGCATCGGCAAAGTGCTGCTGCTCGGCCTGGTCACTGCCGCGCTGCGCTACGTGTTCTTTGTGTTCGGCGGCGATCAAAACCTGCTGACCTTCGGCCTGCTGTTTATGGGCATTCTGCTGCACGGCGTCAGCTACGACTTCTACTTCATCACCGCCTACATTTATGTGGATAAGAAAGCGCCGGTGGCGATGCGTAACGCTGCGCAGGGCCTGATCACCCTGGCCTGTCAGGGCATCGGCAGCCTGCTGGGTTACCGCCTCGGCGGCTATCTGATGCAGGAGATGTTCGCGTATGACCAGCCGCGCAACGGCCAGACCTTCAACTGGGCGGGGATGTGGATGTTTGGCAGCGTGATGATAGTCATCATCACCATCGCCTTTATCGTTCTGTTCCGCGACGGCAAAAAACGCAGTGATGAATTAACCGCTTTTGAACACTCAGCAACCGCTGACAGCCATAAATAAGAGATGTAACCATGACGATGACACACCAGGAAAAACGGATTTTGGGCGCATTTTACGGCCAGGCATTGGGCGATGCGATGGGCATGCCATCGGAACTGTGGCCGCGCAGCCGCGTGAAACAGCACTTCGGCTGGATCGATCGCTTCCTGCCCGGCCCGGCAGAAAACAATGCCGCCTGTTACTTTGGCCGGGCGGCTTTCACTGACGACACCTCAATGGCGCTGGCGCTGGCCGATGCCATTATCAGTCACGACGGCGAAATTAATGCGGAAACCATCGGCGCCAATATTCTGCGCTGGGCGGAAGCGTTTGATGCCTTTAACAAAAATGTGCTTGGGCCGACCTCCAAAATCGCGCTTAACGCGCTGAAAAACGGTACGCCGGTGGCGCAGCTGGAAAATAACGGCCTGACCAACGGCGCGGCGATGCGTGTCTCGCCGCTGGGCTGTCTGCTGCCGGCGCGTGACCTGCCGGCTTTTATTGATGCTGTCGCGCTGGCCTCCAGTCCGACACACAAATCCGACGTGGCGATTGCCGGTGCCACCGCGATCGCCTGGGCAATCTCCCGCGCGATTGACGGTAGCGACTGGGCAACAATTCGTGACGAACTGCCGGCGATTGCCCGCGCGGCGCAGGAGCGGCGCGTCACCACTTTCAGTGCGGCGATGGCGGCCCGCATCGAACTGGCGTTGCAGGTGGTGGCGCAGGGCAGGGGCACCGAGTCGACCATGCAGCAGATCTACGATCTGGTCGGTACCGGCACCAGCACCATTGAATCGGTACCGGCAGCGATCGCTATGGTCGAACTGGCAGCCACCGATCCCAACCGCTGCGCCATTCTGTGCGCCAATCTGGGCGGCGATACGGATACCATCGGCGCGATGGCGGTTGCCATTTGCGGCGCGCTGCACGGTATCGACGCGATCGATGCACAGCTAAAAGCGGAGCTGGATGCCGCTAACGCGCTGGATTTCACCCATTACAGCCGTGCGTTTGTCCGTTTCCGCCAGCAGCGCGAGGCCGCCTATGCTGACGCCTGACGATCTGTCACGGCTGGCGGGCCGGTTGCCAGTGTGCGTGGTGGGGGCGGCGGTAGTGGATGTGATTGCCGATGCCTGGACGTTACCGTATCGCGGCAGCGACATCGAACTGCATCAGCAGGGCGTGAACGTTGGCGGCTGCGCGCTTAACGTCGCCATTGCGCTGCATCGTCTCGGCATTCCATCCATCAACGCGCTGCCGCTGGGGAACGGTATCTGGGCCAGTATCGTGCGACAGAAGCTGGCGGAATACGGTGTGCAGAGCGTACTGGAAAATGCGCACGGTGATAATGGCTGGTGTCTGGCGCTGGTCGAGCCGGATGGCGAACGCACCTTTCTTTCCGTCAGTGGCGTGGAAAACCAGTGGGACGCCGCGCTGTTGCGCACATTGCCGCAGCCGGCGCAGCGCTGGATCTATCTCTCCGGTTATCAGCTCACCAGCAAAAGCGGCGAGGTGCTGATCGACTGGCTGGAGCAGCAGGCACAGCCGTATCAGCTGCTGGTGGATTTTGGCCCGCGGCTGGCGGACATCGGCGAGGCGCAGTTTGCGCGCATCATGGCGCTGCAGCCACTGATTACAGTGAACAGGCAGGAAGCGGAGCTGCTGTGGCATGAGCGTCTGCGCGCATCCGAACCTTTCGACGCTCATCAGCTGATGGCGCGCTGGCAGCAGCAGTTTGGCGGCGCGATGGTGTTAAGGCTGGACAGCGAAGGTGCCGGATACATCGACGCTGAGGTGCAGGGCTGGGTGCCCGCGCTGGCGACAACGGTGGTCGATACTATCGGCGCGGGCGACAGCCATGCTGGCGGGTTACTGGCGGGATTAGCGTCCGGCTGGTCACTGGCGGAGAGCGTTGCGCTGGGCAACGCAGTGGCGTCATATGTGGTTTCCCGGCGCGGCGGCGACTGTGCGCCCGATCGCGCCACCCTGCGCGCTTACTGGCAGCAACGCCTTACTCAGCAATAAACACGTACATATCGCTGCGGCAGTAGCTGATGCTGTACTCCAGTGGATTGCCCTGTGCGTCGAGAGCCAGCTGCTTAATTACCAGCACCGGCACATTGGCGGGCAGGGCAATTTGCTGCTGCAGGGCTTCGTCCGGCATACGCGCACTGACCCGGCTCTGGGATTTCACCGGCAGGATCTGCTGGCGATGAAAATAGTCATACAGCGAAATACCAATCTCATCGGCATCGGCAATGTAGCGCGCCGGCACCCATGACTCTTCAACCGAGACCGCCTGGCGGTCAACATAGCGAATACGTTTCAGCAGGTAGACATCGCTGCCCGTGCTCAGCCCCAGCTTTTCGGCGATCTCTGCGCTGCAGGCAATTTTGCTTTTATTGATCCATACGGTGTCCGGCGTTTTACCGCGCAACACCGCCTGCTGTGACAATCCTTTTGGTTCTTTGAGTGAATATTCAAACTGGCTGCAAATCTGCGTGCCGTAGCCGCGGGAACGGAACACGACGCCCTCTTTTTCCAGTTCGTCCATGGCTTTACGCACGGTGATGCGCGAAATGTTCAGCGACTGGCTGAACTCGCGCTCGCCCGGCAGGATCTCTTCGTGCACCAGCGTGCCATCGCGCACCGCCTCTTTAATCGCACTGGCAAAGCGTTTGTACAGCGGCGTGCGGCTCTCTGCCGCCAGTGTGGTGGTCAACCGCGCCAACAGCGCATTGTGGTCAGTCATAGCGGGCAGGGCACTCACTCGGGTCAGCGGCAGGAACCGCTATAATACTGAATTTTAATGCGGCGCGCAGCCAGCGTCGCGTGACGGTGCGGGTGCTATGCTGCCAGACGGCCCTGTTGGTTCGCTTGTTTATTTCCGGAGACATTATGTTAATCGCTCAGATTTCAGACATCCATGCCGCACCGGACAATGATCACCTGCTGCGCCTGGCGCGGTCGCTGGCGTGGCTCACCCATGTGCAACCGGATGCGCTAGTGTTAACGGGCGATCTTGTTGATGGCGAGTGGCGGCAGGGTTACTGGCAGATAGCTGAGCAACTGCGCCAGCAGCATTACCCTACATTTATATTGCCGGGCAACGCCGATGATCGACGACTCATGCAAACGACATGGCATGAAAATCACTGGGCGAAAAACACCCCGGCAGACGCGCAGCATTTTGTTCAGGATATGGGCGGTTTGCGTATGCTGGGGCTGGACTCCACGGTGAATAAACAGAATTTTGGCAGCGTCGGGGAGCATCTGGAATGGCTGGAAAGACAACTCAGCGATACGCCTGCATTGCCAGCGCTGCTTTTTCTGCATCATCCGGTTATCGCATCGGGCATACCGACGCTGGATGAATCAATGTGTCGCGGGCTTGATAAGCTTGAGTCGATCCTCAGACGCAACCGGGCCAGAATACTGGCTATTGCAGCCGGGCATGTGCACCGGCCCGCAGCAGGCATGTTTGCAGGGGTTCCGGCTTATATTTGTGGCTCAATTTGCCCGGCGAATCCGCTGTGGTTCGGCAGCCAGCGGGTTCCGCCGGTGAATGATCCACCGGCACTGATGGTGCACCGTTTCGCCAGCGGCGTTTTGACCAGTCATCATGTTTCTTTATCCTGCTCATAATGAGGCACATCGTCGCGTTCTGTTAGCCACGGCACGGTGTGCGAGCACCAGATATAGGAAACCGGCGTCTGAGCGGGATCGTCGTCCAGCGTGGCCACACGCAGAATCACGTGGCTCTGATGAGGTCTTTCAGCCATCAGATGAGATCCGCAGACTGAACAGAAATAACGCAACTTATCCGGGGAAGAATTAAATGCCGTCAGAAATTCTTCTCCCTGGGTCCACCTGAAATCCTCACGCCGCACGCGCGCTGTGGAGGTATAAGCGGCGGCGTGCGCTTTCCTGCAGGTATGACAGCAGCAATGCGTAATGCTGCCCGCCAGGCGATCGCATTCGTAGCGCACACGTTTACAGAGACAACTTCCGTTCATTTTTTCTCCTGATTCCTCTGCCGGATTATTGCATCAGCTTCAGATGGAGGAGGGGAAACGGTTTTCCCTCACCATCAACGGAAGACCGTCCCGTCACCTGAAAGCCCAGATGCTGATAAAACCCGAGCGCAGCGGTATTTTGTTCGTTAACATCCACTTTCTTCGCTGAAAGATGACGAATAGCGTAACGGACTAACCGTGCACCGATCCCTTTTTTGTGATGAGCGGGCGAGACGAAAAGCATCTCGATATTCTCATCCTGCACGCCGATGAATCCGACAATGTCATGGTTTTCATCGGTCATCTTTCTCAGAACAACGGCATCAAAATAATTTTCCAGAATAAGCTGTCTGAGCCGCAGGATATCCTGTTCATTCAGGAAATGATGCGTTGCCCGGACGGCAGCCTCCCAGACCTGAATCAGTAAGTGATACTCTTCCTTGCTTACTTCGCTAATTGTCACAACGCCTCCTTAACATGCCTACGCGATGGCTTAACGCAATGCCTGCGCTAATCGCTGGCCAGCCGCGCATAAAGATATTCATCGCCCCACATCCCTTTGAAAAAAATATTCTGCCGGTAGTGCGCTTCACGGCGAAAATTCAGCTTTTCCAGCAGGTTTATGGCGCGAATATTACGTGTGTCTACTACGGCTGTGAGCCGGTGTTTTGCAAACTGCGTGAAAAGCAGAGTAACGATGGCACTCATTGCTTCAAGCGCAAAACCCTGTTTCTGATATCCGGCATCAAATGTCATGCCGAGTTCAGCTTGTCTTCCTTCATCAAAAAAATGAATTCCGATGTCCCCTATCAGCCGGTTGTCTTCCTGGTGTGCTACGGCAAGCTGAAACCAGGTGTTATCGCTGTTGAACGGCAGCGCATCCTGCTGCGCATATAATTTCTCAGCGTCCTGCCGGGTAAATTCTTCCCAGCTTTGATAACGAGCAACGTCTGGCAGATTGCGATAGCGCGACAGATGCGGCAAATCAGCTACTGTCAGCTTGCGCAACACCAGGCGTTGAGTATAAATCGGCAACGTCAGCGCCATATGTTCTCCGCTGCCTGCGTGCAGGCGAGTTAAAGTAAACCGGGAGCGGTGCGTATCGCTTCAAGCCCGACGCGCTGCCCGAAAGACAGCTCCAGCGTATTGCCATCGGGATCGGCAAAAAATACGTAATATCCCACCGGTTCGCCAGCCTCTTCAGGGACTTTACGTAACACGCCTTCGGCGACGGCCATCGCTGTTTTACGATCGATCTCTTCGCGTGACGCACAGGCAATGCCTAAGTGTCCAAATTTACCCAGTGGCGTATCTGACACGTCATCCGCCTGCACCAGAACCAGTGCGAAAGGGCGGGTATGATCGCTCAGCCATGCCACCTTGCGGGCAGCCGGGACGTCAGGTTCACGGGTGTGTATCACCTTCATTCCTGCATAGCGGCGGTAGAAATCCATGCTCTTCTCCAGATCCCTCACCATAAACGCAACGTGGGTAAATCCAACATCGATATCCTTCATCTGCATCCTGTCTCCATTTATTGCCTCCCTGACACGACAAAAACTCAAGCCTGGTAAAGGTTAATCGCCATAAAGGGCCTGGTCGCTGCTCATTTTTCCATGTGGAGGCGTGGTGCGTGAAACGGTACTCTCTCTTAAAATTTCAATATAAATCAATAGTTTTAAGATAAAAACGACACGGCAACGCGTGCTATATGCCTATTAATAACGTTGACGGAGAGGAAATAAAAACGATTTAATTTCCGCCTGTTTTTTAGGAAAACTAAACAATGCGAAACAGCCTGCCTTCTCTTAACGCCCTGAAGGCGTTCGAATCCGTTGCCCGGCACCTCAGCATGACCCTTGCAGGCCAGGAGTTGCACGTCACGCCCGGCGCGATCAGCCTGCACATCAGGGAACTGGAACGGCAACTGGGCCTGCCACTGTTTCAGCGAAATGGACGCAAGCTGGCGCTGACGGCATCCGGTCAGGGCTATTACTACTCGATTGCTTCAGCTTTCAGCCTGATACGTGAAGCCACTGAAACGCTGGTGCAGGAGACACAAAAAAATACCATCACGCTGGCCTGCACCACCGGATTTGCGACCCACTGGTTACTGCCGCGACTGGCTGATTTTGAACGTGCCTGTCCGGATATCGACCTGCGCATCAGTGCCACTTCCCGCATTCAGTCTTTCGCCACGGATGGTATCGACCTGGCCGTACGGCATGGCAACGGTTTCTGTGAGGGTTGCGTGAGTGAGAAGTTGATCGACGACGACTACCTTGCAGTCTGCATTCCTGCTGTGGCGCAGCAGCTGGGGGAACCGCCGGCACTTGCCGCACTCGGTCGCGTCACGTTACTGCATGATATGCACCGGGAAGACTGGCAGCGCTGGCTCGCTGAAGCCGGTGTCGGGCATATTGATTCCGGTAAAGGGCCCTTGTATAGCGATGGCAGCGGGGCGTGGCTGGCGATGCTTGCCGGCATGGGCGTAGCGCTGATGCGCAGGCGATTTGTTCAGGCGAACCTTGCATCTGGTGAAGTGGTGGCACCGTTTCCAAATACGCTGAATACCGGACACGCGTACTGGCTTATTACGCCTCACGAAGCGCTGCTGCGTTCTGCCGTGGTAAAAGTAAGAGCCTGGCTCATGCAGCAGTCCACGGAATAGAACAGCGTCCGGCATTTCTTCATATCAACAAGACATAGTAAATTCCTGAGCAAGCCGATATAACAGGTTCAGGACATTTCACCTGCAGAGGATCTCATGGCGCTTTCACACGAATTAATGCTGATTTACACCACTTATTTTGTGGCAACGGCCAGCCCTGGTCCGAGTAATATGGCGATTATGGGAACGGCGATGAATAAAGGGCGCGGTGCCGCCTTAGCGCTTGCGGGCGGGGTAATTGGCGGCTCAATGCTGTGGGCGCTGCTGGCGGCCTGCGGGGTATTAACCGTGCTGGCGACGTTTGCCCAATTGCTGCTGGTGTTGAAAATCGGCGGCGGGTTATATCTGTTGTGGCTGTCATACAAAGCCGGTAAATCTGCGTTAACCCGCACTGCTGCCGATAAAACCGTTATCAGCGATCACCGTGTTGCGTATGGCGCGTTATTTCGTCAGGGAATTTTGATGCACGTCGGTAATCCGAAAGCCATTTTAACCTGGGTCGCGATCATGTCCGTCGCGCTCAAACCGGACGCCGCAGCCTCGACCTTACCGCTGATTATTCTCGGCTGTGCGGCGATTTGCATTGCGGTTTTCTGCGGCTATGCGCTGATATTTTCCACTGCAGCAATGAACGCGTTTTACCGTCGTATCCGCCGGGGATTAGATGCGCTATTAGCCTGCTGTTTCGCCATTGCCGGACTGAAACTGGTGTTGAGTCGTCAATAAAGCAAATTTTAACCTCAGGTTCGCCCTCAATAGCGACAGGCCGCTCAGTTAAGTAAACCACCATGAGCAGCCTCGTCGCCGCGGCGCGACGCATCGCGCCCTGCTTCAGGCCGTCACTCTGGTGTGATAACCGCGCCTAGAGTCTTGATCTCAAATGTGTTTAGATACCTGAACGTCAAAGCCTGTGAATCGTTGCCATGAATCTAAAGGAAACTATCGTCCGCGAGTTCAGTGAATTATCGCCAGAACTACAGCGGGCTGCCGAATTCTCACTGCAGAATGCCAATCAACTGGTGGTGCAATCCATGCGCACCTTTGCGCAGCAGGCCGGGGTGAAACCGGCAACGCTGCTGCGCCTGGCGAAACGGCTGGGCTATAACGGCTGGAGTGAACTCAAAGACGCATTCATCGATGACATCGGCCTGCGCAATGATACCTACGTCTCGAAAGCGGAAAAGCTGGTGGCTGCCGGCACGCAGCCGCAGCTGTATGATGCGATGTTTCAGGCCCATCAGACCAACCTGGCCTTTACGCAGAACGAAAACCGCCAGGCAATGGAACAGGCCGTGACCTTACTCGATGCGGCTGACAATGTTTACATCTGCGGCTTCCGCGCCAGCTTTCCGATCGCCTGGTCATTATTTTATGTGTATCGGCTGTTCAATCGTCAGGTATCACTGGTGGATGGTCTGGCGAGCAATATCGAAGTTTTCACACGTGAACTGACCGCCGCGGATTGCCTGTTACTTACCAGCTTTGCCCCTTATTCACGCGAATCACTTGATGTACTGCGCGCAGCGCAGCAGGCGGGTGCAAAGATCATCGCCATCACCGACTCACCGGTCTCGCCGCTGGCGCAGGCCGCTGATTGCTCGCTCCGGTTTTCACTGGACAGCCCATCGTTCTTCCCGTCTGTCGTCTCTGGCATGGGCCTGGCAGAGTGCCTGCTGGCGATGCTGGTGGCCCGTCATGGACGTGATGCGGTCAGTAAAATTGAAAACGCCGAACGCTATTTAATCGATTCCGGCGCTTACGTGCATGCCGGCAAATCCTGACAGATGATTCATTTGTATCTTTCATAAGAATATTGAATGAGATTGAATCATTATTGCGTTGACGTGATTCAAATGGATCCTGCAAGATACGTTTCAACAACGAAGCGTATTCAGGAGCAGGACCAGCATGAGCCGTATCATTCACCGCAGTCTGCGTAGCGTGCCCGCCGTGGCCACGGGCGCACACGGGGCCTACATTTTTGATGCACAGGGAAAACAGTATCTTGATGCCTGCGGTGGCGCCGCCGTTTCCTGCCTGGGCCACGCCCATCCTGACGTCCTCGCAGCCATGCACCGTCAAATCGATCAACTGGCTTATGCGCATACCAGTTTCTTCACCAGCGATACCGTTGAACAGCTCGCCGAACAGTTAACGCGCACCGCACCGGGCGATCTTAACTATGCCTATTTCGTGTCGGGCGGTTCGGAGGCGGTGGAAACCGCGCTGAAACTGGCCCGGCAATACTTTGTTGAGATCGGACAGCCTGCGCGCACCCGTTTCATCGCCCGCAAACAGAGCTACCACGGCAATACGCTGGGCGCGCTGGCGGTGGGTGGCAACGAATGGCGCCGGCGTCAGTTCGCACCCCTGTTAATCGACGTGATTCGCGTTTCCGCCTGCAATGAGTATCGCGATCGCCATGCCGATGAAACCCAGCAGCAGTATACCCAGCGGCTATTGAGCGAGCTGGAGCAGGCGATTATCGATGCGGGCCCGGAAACGATTATTGGCTTCTGCGCGGAGACGGTAGTCGGTGCTACCAGCGGTGCCACGCCGCCGACGCCGGGCTATCTGCAGGGTGTACGTCGCCTGTGCGACAAATACGGCATTTTGTTTATCGCCGATGAGGTGATGTGCGGAATGGGGCGTACCGGCACACTGCACGCGTTCGAACAGGATGGCGTGGTACCTGATTTAGTTACCATCGCCAAAGGACTGGGTGGCGGTTATCAACCCATCGGCGCGGTGCTGGCCAGTGAGAAGATCGTGTCTGCGCTGCAGGCTGGCAGCGGTCTGTTCCAGCATGGACACACTTATATCTGTCACGCGACAGCCGCGGCGGCGGCGTTAGCAGTTCAGCAGGTGATTGAGCGCGACCATCTGCTGGAGGCGGTTCAGCAGCAGGGCGCTTATCTGCACAAGGCGCTACGCGACGTGCTGGGGGAGTTACCGCACGTCGGTGATACGCGCGGCCGCGGCCTGTTTGCCGGTGTGGAGCTGGTGCGTGATAAAGCCACAAAAACCCCGTTCGATCCGGCGATGAAACTTCACGCAGCCATCAAGGCCAACTGTATGGCGCGCGGTTTGCTGGTCTATCCGATGGGCGGCACGCTGGACGGGCACTATGGCGACCATATTTTAATTGCCCCACCGTTTATCGTCACCCCGCAACAACTGGATTTTGTCGTGGATACGCTGAACACCGTGATACGTGAAGAGACCGGCAAATTATGATTAACCGATTACCGCCGCTGGCGGAGCAGGACTGGGATGAGCAGCAACGTCCGCTCGCGGAAGAGATTATCAACGGGCCGCGCGGCGCGCTGCTGCCTCCGTTTGAGCCGCTGCTGCGCAGCCCCGAGTTAATGGCACATGCACAGCGTATGGGGGAATATCTGCGCTATCGCAGTGCGCTGGGCCAGCGGTTATCGGAACTGGCGATTTTAATTACGGCAAGGCACTGGTCACAGCCGGTAGAGTGGGCAATCCATGCGCCGATAGCGCGCGAAAAGGGGATTTCTGCTGCAGCGGTGCAGGCCATCAATGAAAAACGTCAGCCCGCGGATTTGCAGCCTGATGAGTGGGTGATTTATCAGTTTTGCCAGCAGTTACATCAGCAACAGAAAATCAGTGATGCCACCTGGCAGCAAGCCATCGAATTATGGGGCGAGAAGGGCGTGGTGGATTTGATAGGCATTAACGGCTATTACAGTTTTCTCTCGATGATCATGAACGGCGCGCAGACGCCGGTACCCTTTACGCAGGATCACTTGCTTCCTGCATAAGTTGTCGCATTACTCCGGGCGTACCTGATGCGCCCATTATATTAACCACCTTCTTTGACCATGTCCGCCGGGTTATTTCACTGGATGACGATCATTGCACGCTATCTTACTGACGCTGAGGGTTATTATGTCTGCATTTTTAAATAAATTAAAGGTTACACTGGCATTGGTTGCCTGTTCCGCCAGTTTTATCGCTGCGGCGCAGGATAAATTAACCGTCGGGGTTGATACGGCTTTTGTTCCTTTTGAATTTAAGCAAGGTGATAAATACGTCGGCTTTGACATTGATTTATGGGATGCCATCGCGAAGAAAATGCATGTCAGCTATGAATTACACCCAATGGACTTTGGTGGCCTGATTCCGGGGCTGCAATCACGGAATCTGGATGTCGCGATGGCAGGCATTACCATTACCGATGCGCGTAAGCAGGTGGTGGATTTCAGCAACGGTTATTATGACGCCGACTTATTAATGGCTGTCAAAAGCGATGATAACAGCATTAAGAAATTCAGCGATTTAACCGGCAAGAAAGTGGGTCTGAAACAGGGCACGGCCGCAGCCAGCTTTATGAAAAGTAAATACAAGGCAAATTATGTTGAGTTTCCTAATATCGACAACGCCTATCTGGATTTGCAGGCTGGCAACCTTGATGCGGTGGTCCACGACTCGCCCAATGTGCTGTACTACGTGAAAACGGCGGGCGATGGCAAAGTCAAAGCCAGCGGTGAAAACGACACGATTCTGCCGCAGCAGTATGGCTTTGCCATGCAGAAAAACAGCAGCCTGACGCCTAAGATCAACGCCGCGCTGCAGGCCCTGCGCGCGGATGGCACCTACAGCAAAATCTACGTGAAATGGTTTGCTAAGCAGCCGAAATAATCCTGCCAGGCCGGAGCCCTCCGGCCTTGTTTAGCGTTTACAGGTTAAATTATGAATTTTGACAGTAAATATATTTGGGAATCTCTGCCGCTACTGCTGCAGGGTCTGCAGCTGACCTTGATTATTTCGCTGTCAGGTCTGCTGGGCGGTTTTATTATTGGCTTACTGGCGGGAACCTGCCGTGCTCTGGGCGGAAAAATCGCCAAAACGCTGTCACTTATTTTTGTCGAGCTTATTCGCGGTACGCCCATCATGGTGCAGGTAATGTTCATCTATTTTGCACTGCCGATGGTGTTGCCGATAAGAATTGATCCCGTCACCGCCGCGATCGTGACCATTGTGATTAACTCCGGTGCCTACATTGCTGAAATTACCCGGGGCGCGATCCTCTCAATCAATAAAGGCTTTAAAGAAGCGAGTCTGGCGATGGGCTTATCGCAGCGCAGTACGCTGTGGTATGTCATTATGCCTTTAGCGTTACGGCGCATGATTCCGGCTTTAGGTAACCAGTGGATTATCAGTATTAAAGATACCTCACTGTTTATTGTGATTGGCGTGGCAGAACTGACGCGTCAGGGGCAGGAGATCATTGCGGGTAATTTCCGGGCGCTGGAAGTGTGGACGGCGGTGGCCATGATTTATCTGCTGGTGACGTTATGCCTGAGCTTTTTACTGAAGCAGCTGGAAAAAAGGATCCATATTTTATGAGCATGGTTGAATTTAACGCAGTGTCGAAAAATTTCGGTGCCACGCAGGTCCTGCACAATATCAATTTAAAAATTGAGTCCGGCGAGGTGGTGGTGATTATCGGCCCTTCAGGTTCAGGCAAATCAACGCTGCTACGCTGCATCAACAAACTGGAAGAGATCTCATCCGGGACGCTGCTGGTCGCCGGAATGCACATCACCGATCCGCATGCGAATGAATGTGATATCCGCCGCGAAGCCGGCATGGTGTTTCAGCAGTTCCACCTGTTCCCGCATCTGACAGCGCTGGAAAACGTGATGTTCGGCCCGATTCGCGTGCGTCATCAAACGAAAGCCGCGGCGCGCGAGCAGGCGCTGGCGCTGCTGGAGCGCGTTGGCTTGCGCGATCGCGCCAGCCACTATCCGTCTGAACTTTCCGGGGGCCAGCAGCAGCGCGTGGCGATTGCCCGGGCACTGGCCGTCAGGCCGAAAATGATGCTGTTCGATGAGCCAACCTCCGCGCTGGATCCGGAGTTACGTCATGAAGTGCTGAAAGTGATGCGCGCGCTGGCTGAAGAGGGCATGACCATGGTGATTGTGACGCATGAGATTGGCTTTGCCCGCGATGTGGCTTCGCGGCTGATCTTTATTGATGGCGGTACCATTGCCGAAGATGGGCCACCTGATATGCTGCTGACTGCCAGCCGTAATCCGCGTCTGAAAGAATTTCTGCAACATGTATCCTGAAATGAAGTGAAATAACGCTATGAAAAAACTCGACTTCCGTGGTTCGGCTTTTGTTATTGGTCAGCAACTCGGTGACTTTGGCCGTGATGCCTGGCATAACAAACTCAGGCATACCCGTCTCTGGCAAACGGTCACCGCCATGAAAGATACGCAGCAAATCCGCAGTATGCGCGCGCGGGTTCAGCGCCAGTTCCCGCTGATCTGGCAGGAGCTGGAAGGACTGGCTGAAGGATTACAGGCACCGATTGACGAGGTGTTTGCGTGGAACTGCCGGGGCGATCTGGTGCGTTCAACTTCGGATGGTTGCACCACGGTGGCGGGGAAAAGTGCCAGCGGGGAGTTGATCATTGCGCACAACGAAGATGGTTTTCCCCAGCTGCGTGACGACTGTGCGCTGGTCACCGTGACCCCCGATGACGGGCTCGCGTTCACCAGCTTCGCCTATCCGGCATCACTTTGCGGTCACACTTTTGCCGTTAATGAGAAGGGCATCGTTAACACCGTTAATAACATTCGCGCACAGCATCGTCCGGATGGCATGCCGCGCCAGATCATCGCCCGCGCGTCGCTGAATGCGACCACGCTGGATGAAGCGATCGCCATACTTAGCGCCACGCCGCGCGCCGGTGCGTTTCACCATACGCTGGGGCAGCAGGGCGATAGCCGCCTGATCAGTATTGAAGCGACAGGCTCAGGCTGTTCAGTGATCCCACTGACTGCGCCTTTCGGGCACGCTAACCATCTTATTCACCCGCAGCTTGCCGCCGTCGAACAGGTGGTTACCGCCAGTTCCGGCTCGCGCCAGCAGCGTCTGGAGACATGGCTGACGACGCAAACGGCGGTAGATGGCGCGGCGGCTAAGGCGGTTTTATCGGATCAACAGGATGCAGCGTTGCCGATTTACCGCCTGTCGCCGCGGGATCCGGATGAGGAAAATACCCTCGCCACGGCTATTTTTACCCTGAGTGATGACGCGGTGACGTGGCAGATCTTCACGCGCGACCGCCAACGCGCCGCTTTGCAATCTGCTGGTCGTCAATGAGGTATTCTTTTTAATCTCCACAGTTCATCTCTGAAGCCGGACAGTGATTGCTGGCAGCGCGCTAACCCGCGCTGCCAGCAATACTGACAATGTTACTCGTGGATACGCGCTTCTTCGGACATCAGACATCCGTCGCTGAAACTCCAGTCATCGACGGTGTTAAACTGAATAATCACCATCACATCCTGCGGATCGATATCCAGCGATTGCGAGAGTTGCTGACACAATTTGCGACACAGCTTGTGCTTCTGTTCGCGGCTGCGCGGCTTGCCCGCAGTAATCATGAACTGAACAAAATTCTCTGAACGCCCGCGACTTTTATAGTGGCGATCAAACACCCTTAGCCGTGCCGGCAGTTCTTCAAATACCTGAAAGCGGTCGCCGGGTGGAACGGCAAATTCGTCCTCCAGACTTTGTTGCAGGATGTCGGAAATCTGCGTTAATTGCGCGTCGCTGTAACCCTGACGCAGTATGATGCGGGTAAAAGGCATGAGGGTTACGCCTCTTCCAGACAGCTTAGCGCTGACACCGCCGCCGGCCAGCCGGCATAAAAGGCCAGATGGGTGAACACTTCGACGATCTCTTCTCGTGCCAGGCCATTTTGTTGCGCGAATTCGATATGCCACGGCAGCTGTTGCACTCGCCCCAGCGCCGTCAGTGCGGCCAGCGTAATCAGGCTGCGTTCGCGCGGCGTAAGCGCGTCTCGTTGCCAGATGTCATCGAAAAGAACCTGCTGACTGAGTTCCGCCAGCTTTGGCGCGATGCGCGCCAGCGTTTTACTATCGAGTGTTTTTGCCATGATGTTTCTCCGTATTGACTCAGCCGCGATTGTGGCGAAACATAACCATCCTGAAAATCAAATAAAACACCGTCATTCATCCCATAAATCAGGACGATTATGCAAAAGTTAGCTCAGACGCTGGATCTGGATGCGCTGCGCAGTTTTGTCACCGGCATGGAGTGTGGCAGTTTTGCGCAGGCCGCCGTGCGGCTCTGTCGATCCACTTCGGCGGTCAGCGCCCAGCTGAAAAAGCTGGAGCAGCAATGTGGCAGCAAGCTGGTGGTGAAAAGCGGGCGTCATCTGGCGTTAACCCGTGAGGGGGAAGTGATGATGGGTTATGCCCGCCGTCTGCTGGCATTGAACGACGAAGCACTGTGCACCTTCAGCGGTGCAGGGCTGCAGGGGGAAGTGCGCCTGGGCATGCAGGAAGATTTTGGTGACACCCTGATGCCCGGTATTCTGGGCGAATTTACACGTCACCATCCCGGGCTGCAGATCGTCGCCCGCGTGGCGCGTAATCAGGAGCTGCTTGCAGCGCTGGACAGCGATGCTCTTGATATGGCGCTGCTGTGGCAGGCACAACCGCTGCAGCGTAAAGGCGTGTTGATCGGCCAGTTCCCGCTGGAGTGGATCGCCCACCCCGACTGCGACGTCAGCGCGATGATAAGCCAGGGCGAACCGCTGCCGCTGGTGATGTTTGATAATCCATGCCTGATGCGCTCGCGCGCCATCGACAGTCTGGACCGGGCGGGCATTGCATGGCGAATCGTGTTTGTCAGCCATAGCCTGAGCGGCATCTGGGCGGCGGTGCGGGCCGGTCTGGGGATCACCGTGCGCACGCGGGTCGGCATGCCCGCTAACCTGGTGAGCGCCGGCAATGTTTTGCCGCCACTGGGCGCGCTGGGCGTTACGCTGGAACAAAAAAGTGGCAGCCAGACTGAACCGAATGCGCAAAACCTGCTGGCCAGACTGATGGAAAATGCGCTGCGCAGCATAGAGCCGTTACCGGGTCTGAGGCCCGCCTGAATTGCTGCGCTAATCCCTGCGACAGTTACTTCGCAATCAGCAGCGCATCGGCGATTTCCAGCATGGCGCGCAGGCGATCCATGTGCCGCAGATCCTGATGATAGCCTACCCAGATATCGCGCGAAGGCGGCGGCTGCGGGGTGGGAATCCGCTGCAGTCCATCGGTGGCATCGCCCAGCGGCTGGGGTAACACCGCCACGCCCATGCCGCGCCGGCACATCTGCGCCTGCACCGCCCGGCTGGTGCTGGTAAAAGCCCGCCGTGACTGTGGAAATTGATCGAGCAGCCAGACGACGTCCGGAAAATGCGCTTGCGCGGTATTCATCAGGATCAGCCCCACTGAGGCGGGGTCGTGTTGCAATGCGCGGGCATTTTCAGGCGTGCCGTATAACGCATAGGGCATGCTCATCAGGCGCCGCTGGACGATATCCGGCTCGGTAAAAGGCACAATGCGAAAAGCCACGTCGGCGTCGCGCCGCGACAGATTGAGCAAACGGTAGCTGGCGATGATTTCCGGCACGATAGCGGGATGGCGCTGTGTCAGCTCGCTCAGTACCGGCGCCAGCACGGCGGTGGCAAACCACTCGGCACAGGAGATGCGTAAAATACCTTCCAGCCGCGGGTGATTGCCCGCAAGCCGTCTCTCCATCGCCAGCGCAGCATTTTCCATGCTTTCCGCCAGGCCCAGCACGGCGTCACCGGCATCAGTTAACACCAGGCCATCCGGCGTGCGGCGAAACAGCGCCTGATGGGCCTGCGCTTCCAGCACCTTAATGCGACGACCCACGGTCGGATGGCTGACGCCGAGCCGGCGCGCGGCCTCGCCATAGGATCCGCTGCGCATCACTGCCAGAAAGATCCGTACATCGCTCCATTCCATTGCGCTCGCCCCGTTCAAAAATGAACGTCGAATATACAAAAATGGCAGTTCTCAAACAACTTTGTAGCTATCACCATAACGGCATCATCCAGACTGAACTGATTGAGGATTGCAGAACATGAAGAAGCTTCAGGACAAAGTCGCCCTCGTAACCGGCGCATCTAAAGGCATTGGCGCGGCAATTGCCCGCCAGCTGGCCGCCGACGGCGCAAAGATCGTCGTCAACTATGCCGCCGATAAAAACGGGGCGGATAAGGTGGTCGCCGCTATTGAGGCCGCCGGTGGCACGGCGGTGGCGCTGGCAGCGGATGTCACCGATCAGCCGCAGGTTGAGGCACTCATTCAATCTACCCTCGCGCAGTTTGGCCGGCTGGACATCGTGGTGAACAATGCCGGTGTGTATCAGTTTGCGAAGATTGAAGAGAGCAGCGAAGCGCTGTATCGCAAGCAGTTTGACATCAATGTGCTCGGCCCGCTGCTGGTGACAGGCGCCGCGGTGCCACATCTGGGCAAGGGCAGCAGCATTATCAATATCAGCTCATTTGTGACGCGGGTATTTCTGGCGGAGAGCGCTATCTACAGCGGCAGCAAAGGCGCGATTGATGCCATTACCGGCGTGCTGGCGCGCGAACTCGGTCCGCGCGGCATCCGCGTCAACGCGGTCAATCCGGGGTTAATCGAAACCGAAGGCACGCACAGCACCGGCGCGATGGGATCGGAGTTTCAGCGCTGGAACGAAAGCCAGACGCCGCTTGGCCGTATTGGCCAGGTGCAGGATATTGCGCCGATTGTGGCTTATCTCGCTTCCGACGATGCCGGATGGGTGACGGGCGAGGTGATGATGGCGTCAGGCGGCATGCGTTAACGGGAGAAAAGGATGCATCAGATGATGGTGGTGTGCGTCGGCGATGAAACCCATCGCTTTGACCGCGACTATTATACCCACACGCACCTGCCGCTGGCGCTGGCGTGCTGGCAGGATTATGGGCTCATTTCGGCGGAAGCGTTCTATCCCGCTTCAGACCGCAGCGGCTGGCTCTCCATCGGTGTTTACACGTTTGCCTGTCAGCAGGATGTAAACCGGGCGCTGGAGTCCGAACAAACCAAAAGGGTGATGGCAGATGTGGTGCATTTTACCGACGCCACCACGGTGATTCGCAGCCATTTCATTCCCTTCTGAACGGCAGCGACGCCGCCGCGCGGTTATGCCCTCCATTCACCGGTTTGATAGCCTGCTTAATGAACGTATTGTGCATTAAGCAGACATCCCGGCAGCAAAAACGGGACGCGCTGGTGCCAAATCAGGACAAACCAATCCCTGAATCTGGTACGTGGCGCTGCCTTTTGCTATTTCATGTGTGAGCTATCACCGCAGCAGCACACAGGACGCAAACATGAATTTTTACAGCAGCAGAGAATTTACGGGTTCCAAAGCCTGGGAGTCTCAGCATATTGCCAGCTTTGATAACACCAGCGTTAAACTGCACTGGACCGATCAACCCTACAAATGGCATATCAATGACGGACAAGAGGTGTTTGCCGTTATGGATGGTTGCGTTGACATGTTCTACAAACAAGCGGGTGAAGTGAGAACCCAACGATTAACCACCGGCGATATTTTTTATGCCAGCGAAGGCACTGAACACGTGGCACATCCGCAGGGTGTAGCCCGGGTGCTGGTGATTGAACAAGCGGGATCGGTTTGATGCGACGCCTAAACCCCGGTTATTTCACGATCGACGAAGCCTGATCAGCGCGATTACCGGCTATGACGCGCCGGCGATGACAGTCGGCGGGATCGAGCCGTTCTCCCCGGGCAGAATAAACGGCCAGTTCAGGTAACGGTTCGCCGTTGGCGTTATCCAGCAATACCGAGTGTGTCTCGCCTTTTTCAAATAAATAACGCTCTCCCCACTGGCGCATCGCCACGACGATTGGGAAGACGGCTCGTCCCCGTTCGGTCAGCACATATTCCTTGTAGGCGCTGCCATCTGACGCCGGACAACTCTCAAGCACACCGACTTCGACCAGCAGTTTCAGCCGTGACGCCAGGATATTTTTTGCCAGTCCAAGGTTTTTCTGGAAATCACTGAAGCGGCGCACATCATCAAACGCTTCACGGATGATCATCAGACACCAGCGTTCGCCAATCACCTCCACGGTCCGGGCGACCGGGCATTCGCTGGTTCTGAGCGCTTCCTGTTTGGCCATCTTCTCTCTCACTCTGCTGATTTACTGACGGCAGCTTAGCCTTCAGTAAAACAAGTTGCAAAAAAAAACCTCCGCTGCTACTTATAGAATAAATCGGTTTCAAAAAAAAACCACATAAGGATGCAACATGACTTGCACCAGTGATACCCCTGCAACCTCTGAGGCGCCTCTTTCGCCAGCGACGACCTCAGTGCTGTCGCCTCACATCATTTTTCTGTTCTCACTGACCTGCGCGCTGGCTGTCGGCAATGTCTATTCTGCGCAGCCATTGCTGGAATCCATCTCCGCAACGCTGCTGGTTTCGCCCGGCACCATCGGCCTGGTCATCACGGCAACGCAGGCGGGTTATGCCATGGGATTGTTCTTGCTGGTGCCGCTCGGCGATCGCTTTGATCGCAAAAAGCTGGTGGTCACGCACCTGCTGCTGTCGGTGCTGGCCCTGATCGCGGCGGCGTTAGCAGAGAGTTTGCTGGCGCTGCTGGTGGCGATGCTGCTGGTGGGGCTGATGGCGGTGGTGACGCAAACCGTGGTGGCGTGGGCCGCTATCCTGTCGGCACCGGCTCAGCGTGGCAAGGTGGTAGGCAGCGTCACCAGTGGCATCGTGATGGGCATACTGCTGGCGCGCCTGGTCTCGGGCATCATCGCCGATATCGCCGGCTGGCGGGCGGTGTATATGACCTCAGCCGCGTTGATGCTGCTGATTACCGTGCTGCTGATGAAAGTGATACCTGCTGCCGGTCCGCAGACCACAGCCACTTCCGTGGCCGGACTGCTGTGGTCTGTCCCGCGTCTTTTCGTCACCGAGCCCTTGTTGCGTCAGCGCGGCGCGCTGGCTCTGCTGATTTTTGCCGCGTTCAGCATGTTGTGGAGTTCCATGGTTTTGCCGCTCACGGCCATGTCGCTTTCCCATACGCAAACAGGGCTGTTTGGTCTGGCTGGGATAGCCGGAGCGCTGGCGGCTTCCAGAAGTGGCGCCTGGGCTGACAGGGGAACCGGGCAGCGCGCCAGCGGATGCGCACTGGTTTTACTAACGCTCTCGTGGCTTCCCATCGCCTTCGCGCAGACTTCTTTATTATTGCTGGTTATTGGCGTGATCATGCTGGATTTCGCGGTGCAGACGGTGCATGTCATCAACCAGAGCATGCTGATTGCCGGCAAACCCGCTATCACCAGCCGGCTTATCGGTGCCTATATGTGTTTTTATGCGGCAGGCAGCGCGCTGGGCGCTATTACTGCCACCCAACTCTATGCGCACTGGGGATGGTATGCCGTGTGCGGCGGCGGGGCACTGGTCAGTGCCTGCGCACTTATTCTCTGGTATGGAACACGTCAATCATGAAATTATCACACCTGCTGCTGGCCATCGGTATTACCGCCATCTGGGGCATTAATTTTTCGGTGATTAAATTAGGGTTGCACGCCATCGATCCATTTATTCTGGCAGGGCTGCGTTTTACGCTGTGTGCCATCCCGGCGCTCTTCTTTATTAAAAAACCTGACGTCCCGTGGCGCTACCTTATTGGCTACGGACTGGTGTTCGGCATTGGCTTGTGGGGCCTGGTCAATCTGGGGATAAAAACCGGGCTGTCGGCGGGGATCGCCTCGCTGGTGCTGCAGTTCAGTGCCTTTTTCACTCTGCTGCTCGGCAGTTATGTGTTTAAAGAACAGCTCAGCCGCTATCAGATCGCTGGCTTTGTGCTGGCGTGCAGCGGATTGATGAGCATTGTGTTTATTACCGACGGCTCGGTGACGTTTGCCGGGTTGCTGCTGGTGCTGGCAGGCGCCATAGCCTGGAGTATTGCCAATATCATCATGAAAAAAGCCGGCACGAAGCAGGTATTCGCGTTTCTGGTCTGGTCGAGCGCCTTTTCGCCGCTTCCGCTTTTCCTGCTGGACGGATTAATTAATGGCAGCACGGGCTATAGCGCATTAATCAGCCATATGGATACCCGTGCGATATTATCCATTCTGTTTCAGGTCTACCCCAATACGTTATTAGGCTACTGGATCTGGAATTCATTGCTCAAACAGTATCCTGTCTCCACCGTCGCGCCATTATCGCTGCTGGTGCCGGTATTCGGCATTCTCGGTTCGATGATGATATTTGGTGAAGTTATTTCTCCGATGAAAATCCTGGCGCTGGTACTGATTATTACCGGGCTGGCGGTTGGGTTGTATGGACAACGCATCAAACGTTATTTCATCCGCAGTCGGATTCGCTGTGATCAGCAGCCCGCTGATGAGCCGTGATCCGACAAGAGCGGGCATCCCACCCGCTCTCTCTGTCAGTGAAAATCCGCTTACTGCACCACGAAACGCGCGACTGAGCCTTCCAGTGTCGACGCCTGATCGCGCAGTGCGCTGGCGGCGGCCGATGATTCCTGCACCAGCGCGGCGTTCTGCTGCGTCACGCTGTCCATCTGAACGATAGCGACGCCGACCTGCGAAATGCCGCGATTCTGCTCATCGGATGCCTGCGCGATTTCGGCGAGGATGCTGGTTACGTTGCCAACGGAATGTACAATTTCATCCATGGTTTTACCGGCCTGACCTACCAGCTGTGAACCACTGCTGATACGCGCCACCGATTCGCCAATCAGGGTTTCGATCTCTTTGGCCGCCTGAGCGCTGCGCTGCGCCAGACTGCGCACCTCACTGGCGACCACGGCAAAGCCGCGTCCCTGCTCACCGGCGCGCGCTGCTTCTACTGCTGCGTTTAACGCCAGGATATTGGTCTGGAAAGCAATGCTGTTAATGACGGTGGTGATTTCAGCGATTTTGCCGGAGCTGGCGCTGATCTGGTCCATGGTTTCAACCACGCCTTTGACCAGCGAGCCGCCCTGATTGGCCTTCTCCGAAGTGGCGCGCGCCAGTTCGCTGGAGTGATGAATGTTTTCAACGTTCTGCTTCACGGTAGCGGTTAACTGCTCCATGCTGGCTGCCGTCTGCTCCAGCGCGGCCGCCTGCTCCTCGGTGCGGGCGGAAAGATCGTTATTGCCTGCAGCAATTTCTGCGGAAGCGTGGCTGACCTGCATCACGCCGCTGCGAATGTTACCAATGATGCCGCGCAGATCGTTGCTCATCTCACCGACCGCCTGCATCAGCTCGCCCAGTTCGTCCTTACGCGAAGTGTGCAGTTGTACGCTCAAGTCTCCCTGCGCAATCTGCCGCGCGACGTTCAGTGTTACCGCTAAAGGACGGGTAATCTGCCGGGTGATAAACACCGCAATCAGAATGCTGATTACCACAGCCGCCGCCAGGATCAGCGACATCCACAGGATTGCCCGGGCGATATCCTGGTGCGTGGCGGCCAGCTGCTGGGTAAATAATTGATTACTGGTATTAGTCAGATGCAGGCCCGCGATGGCAAGCTGGCGGGTCGCTTCCACTTCTTCTTCCGCGGAGGCGTTGTAGTCCTGCACGCTGTCGCGTCTGGCCGCCAGCGTTACGGCAATTTTATCCAGCGCGTTGCTGTCATCAGCGCTCAGGCGTGGTCGAGCCTGGTCAATGAGTTGAATCGTTTCAGCTATAAAGCCTGACAAAGCCAGACGGTTTTCTTCACTGTTGTCCAGTGCCATCAGCTTTACACGAATACTGATACCATTCAGATATTTAGCGATTTCATTGAGCGCGGTTGCCGTATCCTGCTGTGTGCTGACGTAGTTTCTGGCCAGCGCGGCAACCGCCGTGGTTTCGTCACTGAAGCGCAGCGCCTGCAGAATGCTCTGGCGCTTATGCACTTCGTTCACCGTTTCTGCACGATGCTGACGATAAAGGTTCATCGCAGCCGGCAGAGAGGCAATCAGCGCGGTCTGCGCGCTATCCCATCGCCAGGTTTTCAGCTGGTTGATACTGCCCTCAATCGCCTGCAGTCGCGATTCGTTGTCGGCAATGAATTTTTCATCGTGGGTTTTTACGTATTGCAGGCGGGCATCTTTAGCCTGCGCAAACTGATCGTTGATGCCTTTCAACTGGCTGAGTTTTTCCGCACGTTCCGCGATGTCGTGCAGGTTTTTGATGCCACAGGAAGCTACAGCAATGCTGAGGGTAAGCAGCACACCAAACCCGAGCATGAGTTTTCTGCTGACTCTGATATCTTCCAAAAAAACACGTATTTTTTTCATTAAGGTGAATCTCCCTGGTTGTTGTTGTCCACGCTTTTGCCTGATGGCAATGGCGTTATCGGCAGGGAGATGATTAATTTCAATTAAAATAATTAAAAAACATATAATCACCTAAATTTATTAGATGAGCTATGCTTGGGGAAGGGCTGCAACGGTAGGGCAGGCGTGGAGCTCGGGTTTTCTGTTTTAGACTGGTACTGATTTTGGCGGATAGCGGTGCGGGGGAAAGTATTGACGCAACCTGCCGGTTTGTCAAAGCGCCGGGATTTCAGGCGAAGGGCCCGATAGCCCTCAGGCCAGGCGTTGCGCCTGAGGACATTCCGCTACGCCTGAAATTCTCAGGACTCCGCTGGCTGGTTCGTCAGCCACTGAGCGGCGCTGGTGGTGGCAATGTGTTCGCGGTAATTAAACGTTTCCTGTTTAGGCCATGCCACACCGTCCGGACGGGCAAAGGCCAGCCGGTAGGCCGCGCCAGTGTCATGGGGATGACGCTCTGCATCTTCCCGTAGCCTTTCCCGGCTAAGTAATACTCGCCTGACCGCGCTTTGCCAGTGAGATTGCATCAGGTCAGCCAGCTCTGCGTAAGTCAGCGTATCGCCAGCGATATAAACAATGTCGTTCTGAAAAGCGGGCTGATGAAAGAAGATATCGGCTGTCAGCTGCCCGATGTCGTCTGGCGTGGTGAGTGTCAGGGCATAGTTCCAGTCACCGAGGGCATAAACCGTTTTATTCCCGGCATCGATCACGCCAAAATCGGGTTCAAACAGATAGCTGGTAAAAATACCGGTCGAAACAATTACCCAGTCAGTGTTGCTTTGGGCGCGCAGCAGGTGGCGCACTTCAAGCTGCTCATCCCATACCGGTTGCCCACTCTCTTTGCCGATAACGTCATAATCCACGCCAAACTGCCAGGGAAAATAGCGGGCGACACCCGCCTTCAGCACGGCCTGAGTAATTCTGAGCTGCGTTCCCGGCCCGCCGACAAAACCACTGCAATTAATGATGGCATCATAAGTGCGAAATAATGCTGAGAGTTCGCTCAGGCTATTTTTCTGCAGGTCGCCTTCCGCCACAGTGATATTTAGCTTTTGCAGCGCATCCAGCCGGGTTTTAAGTGGGCCGGACGTGGCATGCGCAGCCTCGCTTCTGAGTAATACACTTATTTTAATCAGAGGATGTTGCTGCACTTTTTTAGCCATGGCGTTTAACACCGCCATGCCTAATTCTCCTGCGCCGAGGATAAGAATATTTTCGACATATTGATCAACGGGTAGCATGCTTGTCTCCTTAGGTTATATCCGTCATCCTGACAGCGGACAAACCCTGATTCAATCAGGTACACCCGTGATACCGGAGGAGAGATGGAACCCAATCGCGAAGCCCTGCTGCAGTTTTCCAGACAATTTTGTGAGGCGTTGAGTCACGATGATGAAACATTAAAGCGTGAAATTCTTTCACACGCCGGCAATCGCTGGTCGCTGGGTATATTGCATATTCTGGTCACCCATGGACCGTTGCGCCATGCAGAAATGGGTCGTTTACTACAGGGTGTCACGCAACGAATGCTGACGCGCACACTGCGTACGCTTGAGCGTGACGGTCTTATTTCCCGTTGTGATTATCAGGAAAAAGTACCGCGTGTCGTTTATACGGCCACGGACGCGGGCGAAGAAATGATGATGAAAATGATGCCGCTCTGGGCGTGGATTATTTCGTCGGCCGACTATTTTAAGCAAAGCAGAATTACGTTTGATACTCCTCATCAGTAATGGCATTAAATTGCGCGATGACGACCTTGCTGAGGATGCGTGATTATTTCCCTGCTGCCAATAGTGCAATTTTTTTGCACTATTAATCCTGTCCCGGTTTTGGCAGGTTGTCTCGTGAGAATTCACGCATTGAGAGCAGCACGGGCATCAGATTATGGCCTGCATGCGTGAGTGCGTATTCAACACGCGGGGGCTGTTCACCAAAATCAGTGCGGGTTATCAGCCCATCACGTTCAAGCTTGCGCAAATGTTGAGTCAGTACTTTATGCGATATCTCCGGCATACTCTTCATGAATTGCGAGTGACGCATCACAGGCTCCGCAAATAATCTGAATAAAATCTGCAGTGTCCATCTGCCGGAAATAATAGTTAAACATTGCGTGACATAAGCGACCGAACCTTCTGGTCCGAGACAACGTGTTTTCTCATCATCGCCTACAGGCACTTTCAGGTGCGTAATTGATTCATTCATCAGTTTATTTTCCAATAGATTTTTCACGTATTCTGGAGAACAGTAATGGATCTGAAACTCGACGGCAAAAGTGCTCTGATAACGGGTAGCACCAAAGGTATTGGAGAAGCGGTAGCCAGAGGGCTTGCCGCTGAAGGCACCCGCGTTATTATACATGGCCGGGATCCGGCTAAAGCTGAAAATATCGCCAGCGATATCATAAAGCAAGGTGGACAAGCGTACGCAGTAACGGGAGATTTAACCCGTGAGGCAGATATTCAACTGCTTTATCAGCAAGTCTGTTCGCTTGTACAATCCATTGATATTGTTGTTAATAATGCGGGTGGCTCCGGCCCCACAGAGGACTGGACGTCTTCTTTGCCAGAAACCTGGGCGGCTGGGTATGATAAAAATGTCCTTTCAGCCTTACGTGTCATTAATCTTTTTCTTCCTGGGATGCGTGAACAAAAATGGGGCAGAATCATTAATATTTCGAGCCTGGCAGCGTTGATGCCTCCCGCCAGGCGTCCGGATTATGCTGCTGCTAAAGCAGGGATTATTGCCATGACCTCATCGCTGGCAAAAGCGGTCGCACACGATGGTGTAACCGTAAATACTCTCTCACCGGGTACTATTCATAGTGCAAGCCTCGAAAAAGCATTTCGTCAAACGGCCAAAGATGCAGGGTTTTCAGCTGACGCGCCCTGGGAAGATATTGAACAGGCCGTATTGCCCCTGTATGCCAATGTGCCCATGGCGCGCGTTGGGACGCTCAAAGAAATAGCGGACGCCATCACCTTTCTGGCCAGCCCGTTGTCGGGTTACATAACGGGTTCAAATTTAAGGCTTGATGGCGGTATGTGGCCCGGACTTTAAAGCCAGCCGCACAACATCCTGAATAAAATCTCTGTTTCAGCTAGTACTTCATTCGATGACATCATCACAGCCGATTTAATTATCAGAACTGGGCGGGCTGCTGTTGCAGCCCTGCTTATACCCTAACGTCATCCTCTTCATGATGCGCGCAGTTCCGGTCGGTATGCCCAATCCTGTTTATTGACAGTCCACGCCTGGTCATGCATATTGTTATGTTATAACGTAACAATGAAAGTACCATGATGAAAAACTCGCTCTCCCTGCTTATTGCGGCGCTGCTGTCGCTTCCTGTATTCAATGCTAATGCCAGTAACTATCCGCTCACCGTTGATAACTGCGGTGTCAAAGAGACCTTCGCTCATCCGCCTGCGCGCGTCGTCACCGTTGGCCAGCATGAAACGGAACTGCTGCTGGCGCTCGGTCTGGCAGATAAAATTGCCGCAACCTCGGTGTGGTTTGGCGCGCTGCCCGCCGATTTGCAAGGGCAGGGCAGCCAGCTTAAACGGCTGGCCGATAACGCCCCAGGCTTTGAAGCGGTGGTGGCGCAGCGCCCGGAGCTGGTGCTGGCGCAGTACAGCTGGCACGTCGGGCCGCAGGGTGAAGTCGCCACGCGTGAACAGTTTGAACAGCTCGGCATCCGAACCTGGATTTCGCCTGCCGACTGCATCGGCAAAGCCGTCACCACCACGTCCAATAGCGACGGTGCACGCACAACACCGTATGGGATCGAGGTGATCTTTGCGGAAATCAGCGCGCTGGCGCGCATTTTTGATGTGCCGGCGCGTGGCGAAGCGCTCAAACAGCAACTGGCCGCTCGTATAGCACAGGTTCAGCAACAGCTGCACAAATCGCCGTCAGCGCCTCTGAAGGTGGTTTACTGGTTTTCCAGCCCGCGCCTAAAAGGCGATCCCTGGGTCGCCGGCAATAAAGGGGCGCCGGGCTGGATCAGCCAGACGCTCGGTCTGACTAACATTATCGATTCAGACGAAGAGTGGCCGGCGGTCACGTGGGAGCACATTGTCTCCGCGCAGCCGGACATCATCGTTATTGCCAGCATGGCGCGGCGGCTCTATCCCGCCGATGACGTCGCGGTTAAAAAACATTTTCTGCAAAGTGATCCGGTGACGCGTGAAATGCCTGCGGTGAAGAACGGCCACATTGTGGTGGTACCGGCCATGTCACTGAATCCCTCGTTGCGCAACGTAGAGGCCGTGGAGCTGATCGGTCAGCAGATCGCTACTTTCGCACCTGCCCGATGAGCGCTCATGCTGTCTGTTACTGGCGCACCGGCCTGCTGATTGCTGCGGGCGCGCTCAGTCTGCCGGTGATGATGACGCTGGCCGCGGCGACCGGCGATGTCGCGATCAGCTTTACCCTGACCGCGCAGGCCATCACTAATGGTCTTGGCATCACCCATTACGACCTGCCGGCGCTGGAAGCCGGCATCGTCTGGCAATACCGCATGAGCCGCGCGCTGATGGCGGCGAGCAGCGGCGGCGGGCTGGCACTGTGTGGGCTGGTGTTGCAGTCGTTGCTGCGCAATTCGCTGGCCGACCCTTATCTGCTGGGGATTTCCGCCGGTGCATCAACCGGCGCGGTGTGCGTGATGCTGCTTGGCATCGGCGGCGGGGCCATCACCACCGGTGCCGGCGCGTTTGGCGGTGCCTGTCTTGCATTTATGCTGATTGTTCTGCTCTCCGGCGGCATGCGGGAAAACACCGCGCGCATCATTCTGGCCGGTATTGCCGGGACGCAATTATTTAATGCGCTGACCGCTTACATTGTCAGCACGGCGGCCAATGCTGAGCAGTCGCGCGGCGTGATGTTCTGGCTGCTCGGCAGCCTGAGCGGTGTGCGCTGGGCAGATGCATTACTGTGTTTTGCCGTAACCCTCGCCGGTCTGCTGACTGTGCTCTACCATGCGCGCGCGCTGGATACCTTCTCGTTTGGCGCGGAAGTTTCCGCGACGCTGGGCACGCAGGTTTCAGCGGTGCGCATCGTATTACTGCTGACCACTGCGTTAGTGACGGCGGTAATCGTCAGCGCGATTGGCGCGGTCGGTTTTGTCGGGCTGGTGATCCCGCATATCACCCGCATGATTGCCGGGCCGCGTCATCTGGTGACGATCCCGCTCGCATTCCTGGGCGGCTGCCATTTCATGGTGATTGCCGACCTGGTATCGCGCACGTTAATCACCCATCAGGTGCTGCCGATAGGCGTAGTGACGGCGCTAGTCGGCGCTCCGGTGTTCGCCCTGATTCTGTATCGCAACCGGGAGAAATCATGAAGTATGTCGCGGTGGATAAACTGAGCGTGACGCTACAGGCGCGCAGCGTGTTATCTGACATCAGTTTTGCGGCGCAGCGGGGACAAACGGTCGGGTTGCTCGGCCCTAATGGCTCGGGCAAATCGACGCTCATCCGTGCGCTGGCGGGCGTTCAGCCTTGTGCTTATTACGGGCTGGAGATGGGCGGCACGCGGCTGAACCAACTCAGCCGGCGGCAGCGTGCCCGTACGCTGGCCTTCGTGCCGCAGCATGCCGAAATGGAAGCTGAGATGTGCGTTAGCGACATCGTGCGTCTGGGGCGGGCGCCGCATCGCAACGCGTTCAGCCCGTGGCGGACGGCAGATGAAACGGCAGTGCAGCACGCGCTGTCGCTGATGAAACTGGATGCGCTGGCCGGGCGGTCGTGGCAGCGGCTGTCCGGTGGCGAACGCCAGCGCTGCCAGATCGCGCGTGCGCTCGCGCAGCTGCCGGATATCCTGTTGCTGGATGAGCCGATTAACCATCTGGATATTCAGTTTCAGCTTGAGCTGATGCGGCTGATTGCCGCACTGCCGGTCACGGTGATTGTGGCCCTGCACGATCTGAATCTGGCGGCAAAATTTTGCCAGCATCTGGTGGTGCTGCAGCACGGGCAAGTGGTGGCGAGCGGTGAGCCCGCCGCCGTGCTGACGCCTGCCCTGATTCAGCGGACGTGGCAGGTCGAGGCCATCGTCAACCGCAGCGAGCGCGGCTCCATGAATATTCAGTACGCCTGAACCGGGCTGATCTTAACGCTCGTCGAACGGCACGCCGCCTTTAGATTTATGATGCTTCGGCGTTTCGATAATCGACACGGTGACCACATCAGCATCGATCTCAAACGAATCCACCACCGCCTGGGTGATGGCTTTGAGTAACTTTTTCTTCTGCTCAACGCTACGGCCTTCCGCAGCATAAACGACAATCTCTGGCATAACGGCGTTTCCTCACGGGTTAGAGTTCTTCTCAAGCATACCTCAGCCAGGCTGCCGCGCGCAGCGTTAACCTGTCGCGACGGTTAAAAGGCAACAAGCGGCTGACGAATTCCCTGCAAACGCCGTGTGTTAAAGTGTGAATTGTTATGTTATAACGTAATTGATTCGATGATAGTGTAACGGTTTATTCGGAAAATTTAATGAAATCAATGCAAAATTTGCTGATCGCTGCGGCGCTCGGCCTGGCTTCCTGCGCCGTTGTGGCGGCGAGCACACCCGAAAAACCGGTGCGGATTGCCGCACCGTTTGAAATTAAAGGCAGCGATCCGGCGCTCTCCGGCGACATTCTGTTGCGCATGGATGTGGTTGAAACGCTGGTAGAAGTGAACGAACGCGGTGAGCCGGTGGCGGCGCTGGCGCAGCGCTGGCAGGTCTCTGACGATGGGCTGCGCTGGCAGTTCCAGCTGCGCGACGGCGTGCATTTTCACGATGGCTCGCTGCTGGATGCGGTTGCCGTGGTGAAATCACTCAACACCGCACGCGGCAAAGCGGGCTTACTGGACAAAACGCCAATCGCCGACATCAGCGGGGCAGGGCAGCTTGTCACCATCACGCTGCGTGAACCCTTCACGCCGCTGCTGTCAGTCCTGGCGGAAAGCCGCTCGCAAATCCTCGCACTGGCCAGCTGGGATGCGCAGGGCAACATCACGCGCATTATTGGCAGCGGGCCGTTTACGCTCACTTCCTTCCAGCCGCCGCAGTCGCTGACGGTGGCGCGCTTCGCGGATTACTGGGGCGAGAAACCGGCGATTGCCGCCGCCAGCTATCTGGCGACCGGCCGCGCGGAAACCCGTGCGCTGCTGGCAGAAAGCGGTGATGCAGATTACGTGTTTAACCTTGATGCCGCCAGCCGGCAGCGGCTGGCACGCAAAGCGTCGCTGCACATCCCGGCGATTCCGGTGCCGCGCACGTTGATGCTGAAGCTTAATCTGGCCGATCCGCTGCTGGCGGAACTGCCGGTGCGTGAGGCGATCAGCATGGCGATCGATCGCAACGCGCTGGCGCAGGCGGTGCTGCGTTATCCGGGCGCAGCCAGCCAGCTGTTTCCCCCTAACATGGCAGAGTGGCACAACCCGGCACTCACGCCGCTGCACTATCAGCCGCAGCAGGCTGCTCAGTTATTACAGTCGGCCGGCTGGCAACGCGGCGCGGATGGCGTACTGACACGCAACGGCCAGCGCTTCAGCCTGACGCTGCTGACCTATCCCGATCGCCCTGAGCTGCCGCTGATGGCGATGGTGATTCAGCAGCAGCTGCGTCAGGTCGGCATAGACGTGCGAATCAACGCGACCAACGCCAGCGAGATCCCGGCGCAGCACCACAACAACCGTCTGCAGCTGGCGCTGTTTGCGCGTAATTTTGCCCTGACGCCCGATCCGACCGGAACGCTGCTGCAGGATTATGGCACCCACGGCGGTGACTGGGGGGCGATGAACTGGCATGCGGCAGGCTTCGACGCGGCGCTCCACACGCTGACGCAATCCACCGATGGCGCAGCCCGCGCCGGGGCGCGCAGCGTCATCACCCGCGCGCTGCAACAGGAACTGCCGGTGATTCCGCTGGCCTGGTATCAGCAGTCGGCGGCGGTTAACAGCCAGCTGCAGGGCGTCAAACTCGATCCGTTTGAACGCCACTTCGGCCTGCGCCAGATGCACTGGGGGAGCCATGATTAAACAACTCAGCTGGCGCATGGCGCAGGCGCTGTTCGTGGTGCTGGCGGTAGGATTACTGACCTGGCTGCTGGTGCAGGCGCTGCCGGGCGACATGGCGTGGCGTATCGCCTCGGGGCGCTATGGTTACGATCGCGTCGATGCCGACGCGGTGGCGCGGGTACAGCAGGAGCTGAACGGCGCGCTTAACGGCGGCAGTGCGTTGATGCACTGGCTCTTCGATCTGCTGCAGTTTAACTTTGGCCGCTCGCTGGTTTCCGGTGAGCCGGTGATGGATGAGCTGCGCTGGCAGCTGGGCCAGACGCTGGCGCTGGCGGGCGTTTCGCTGCTGCTGGCGTTGCTGCTGACGCTGCCGCTCGGCATCTGGGCCGGTTGCCACGCCAACGGCCGGCTTGACCGTGCGCTGTTCTGGCTGACCGCCTTGCTGAAATCGGTGCCGCATTTTGCACTCGGCATGTTGCTGATCCTGCTGTTCGCGCTGCAACTCGACTGGCTGCCGAGCGCCGGTCACGGCGAGCTGCGCCATTTCCTGTTGCCGGCACTGACGCTGGCACTGTCGCTGACGGCCGTCGGCGTGCGCGTGGTGCGCGAAGCCACCTGGCAGGTGGTGTCGTCCGGTTACTATCGCTGGGGAGCGCAAAAAGGACTGGCACCCGCGCGCCTGCTGCTGCGTCACGGCCTGCGTAATCTGAGCGCGCCGGTGCTGACGTGGTTTGGCATGCAGTTTGTCTGGCTGGTGGAAGGCGTGGTGGTGGTGGAAACCCTGTTTGCATGGCCGGGAATCGGTCACGCTCTGGTGCACGCCATTTTTGCGCGTGACGTACCGGTGATTCAGGCCAGCGCCATGACGCTCGGCCTGCTGTTTGTCCTGCTGAACATGCTGGTGGATGCCGGTTGTCATCTGCTCGATCCCCGGGGGGCGCGCGCATGAAGATGACGCTTTCACGCTGGGTGGGTCTGGTACTGCTGGCGGTGCTGCTGGCTTACGCGTTTGTGCTGCCGCTGATTCAGCACGGCGATCCGCTACAGCAGGATTTGCTGCAGATGCTGCAGACGCCCAACCGCAGCCATTTGCTCGGTTTCGACCATCTCGGTCGCGATATGTTAACGCGCCTCAGCGCCGCGCTGCGCCTGTCACTCGGGCTGGCAGCCCTGTGCGTGATCAGTGCGCTGATAGCGGGCGTGTTCACCGGTGTGCTCAGTGCACTGTACGGTGGCTGGCCTGAGCGATTGCTGAGCATCGTTGGCGATATGTGCCTCGCGCTGCCGGGATTGCTGCTGGTACTGCTACTGGCCGCCATTGCGCCAGACGCGCCCCAGATGCTGTGGCTGGGCATTTCGCTGGTGCTGTGGGTGGAATTTTTCCGCGTCACGCGTGCCACGCTGCGGCCAATTGTGCAGGCGCCCGGTATGCAGGCCAGCAAACTGCTCGGGTTCACTGCCTGGTATCGTTTTCGTCATCATCTGTGGCCTGCGCTGGCACCGGTGCTGCTGACGCTAACCTTGTTCTCTTTCAGCAGCGCCATCATGGCGGTGTCGGCGCTCGGGTTTATCAGCGTTGGCGTGCGTCCGCCCACGCCGGAGCTGGGCCTGATGATGACCGAACTGCTGCCGTTTGCGTGGGAAGCGCCGTGGCTGCTGATGCAGCCGGTAGCCGCACTGTTTTTACTGTTGATCAGCCTCAATCTGCTGATGAAAAAGGAGCGATGATGAAGGGATTACAGATCACCGGGCTGAGCGTTGCCACAGCGACTGAAACACTGGTTGAGCCGGTGGATGTGCGGCTACAACCTGGTCGGCCGCTGACGCTGCTCGGCGAAACCGGATCGGGGAAAAGTCTGCTGGCGCAGGCGATCATGGGGATATTGCCGCCATCGCTGCAGGCCAGCGGTGAGTTGATGATCAACGGCAGACGCTTTCAGCTGCCGCAGGATACGGCGCAGCTGCGTCGGTTGTGGGGCAATACGCTGGCTTCACTGCCGCAGGAGCCGTGGTTGTCGCTCGATCCGACCATGGCGATTCAGCAACAGGTGGCGGAAGGGCATCGCTTCGTGCGCGGTTTGCCGCCCGCCGCCAGCGCTGCAGCGGCGCAGCAGGATCTGCAGCAGCTTGGCCTGGCCGCGGCGGCACGGCGTTATCCGTGGCAGCTTTCCGGCGGCATGGCACAGCGCGCCGCGTTTGCGGCAGCCCGTGCCGGTGGCGCGCAGGTTCTGATTGCCGATGAGCCGACCAAAGGGCTGGATGTGGCGCGCCGCGACGGAGTCAGCCAGCTGTTACAGCGCGAAGTGGCCGATGGCGGCATGCTGTTGACCATCACCCATGACATCACCCTGGCACGCCAGCTGGGCGGCGACGTGCTGGTAATACATAAAGGCAGCGTGATTGAACAGGGCCCGGCGCAGCAGGTGTTGCAGTCACCGCAGCAGCCTTACACGCGCGCGCTGCTGGCTGCCGATCCGGCCGTCTGGCCCGCCCGACAACAAACGGTGATCGGTGCCAGGCCGGTGATCAGCGCCCAGGACATTGTGCTGGCGCGCGGGGGCAAAAGGCTGGGTGTGCCACGCGATTTCACGCTGCACGCCGGTGAAATCGTTGGCCTGCACGGTGCCAGCGGCAGCGGCAAAAGCAGCTTCGGCGACGTGCTGTTAGGGTTGCTCGCGCCGCAGCAGGGCCGCGTAACGCACCACGCTGATGCGGATGCGCTGAAATATCAGAAAATCTATCAGGATCCTTCCGCGCTGTTTCCGCCGCAGCGCACGCTGGGGCAAAGCATCAACGATTTGCTGCGGCGTCACGCTCTCCCGCCGGCACAGCGCGATGCGCTCATGGCGCGGCTGGCCTTGCATCCCGCGTTGCTGACGCGGCGACCAGAGGCGCTCTCCGGCGGCGAACTGCAGCGCTTCGCGCTGCTGCGGGTGATGCTGCTGCGGCCGGTATTTCTGTTTGCCGATGAGCCGACGTCACGCCTCGATCCGCTGGTGCAGCAGCAAACATGGCAGTTGATCGCGGAACTGGCGCGTGAGCAGCAGTGCGCGGTGCTGCTGGTGAGTCATGATCGCGATCTGCTGGAGAAAGGCACGCATCGGGTGATCGCCATGGAAGCGGCTTAGCGATCGGGCGGCTGGCTGTCACCGGGCCCGAGACTCCGTTGCATTACCACGGTGTCCAGCCAGCGGCCATGTTTGTAACCCACCGATTTCATCACGCCGGTGTGCTCAAAACCGAGCGCCCGGTGTACTCCCAGCGAGCCCTGGTTGGCGCTGTCACCGATAATCGCGATAATCTGGCGAAAGCCAGCGGCTTCGGCCAGCGCCACCGCTTTTTGCAGCAGCGCTTTACCGATACCGCGTCCGGTTTGCTGCGGGTCGAGATAGATAGAGTCTTCCAGCGTGAAGCGGTAGGCGTAACGCGGACGATACGGCGCCAGATAGCAGTAACCCAGCACCTGATCCTGCTCCTCAGCCACCAGCCAGTAACCGCCGCGCTCATGCACGTCATTAATGCGCCGCAGCATTTCACTCTCCGCCGGCGGTTCCGTTTCGAAGGTTGCGGTGCCGTGCAGCACGTGCCAGGCGTAAATCTTCTGTATCGCCGCCGCGTGATGCGGCTGCGCGGGAATAATGTCCATATGTTCCTGCTGTTCTGCCAATGATGCTGACAGCATGCCACCGCGCCGCAGCGCAATCATCCGCATTAGTCATAGGAAATTGTGATATTCAGGCGCAGCGAAATTTCTTTAATTCTGCTCTGACAACTGTACTGCCATGGTGTCGGCTTCGAGCGCCTCAAAGATGTGCGGTTCATCGGCGGGATAACAAATATAATCGCCCGGGAACAGTTCGACCGGCGCTTCCATCAGGCCAACCCGCGCGCGGCCGCGTGCCAGGATGATGTGTTCGACTGAACCCGGTGGATGCGGTTTTGAGGCGCGCGGTGCGCCGGGCTGGCTGGTGATCAGATACAGATCGCGGCGGCCGCCCGGCGGACAGCTGGCCAGTAGCGCGGCCTGAAAGTCCGCTAACTCTGCTGACACCACCATGCCTTCGCCACGCCGAATCACCTGCATCTTTTTCACTTCCGGCTCCATCAGCCGTGCAAACGGAATATTCAGCGCCACACACAGTGACCATAATGTCTCAATGCTGGGGTTACCGTTGCCTGCCTCCAGTTGCGACAGCGTTGACTTGGCGATGCCAGCGCGGCGCGCCACTTCCGTCAGCGAAAGTCCGGCGCGCTGGCGTTCGCGCACCAGTCCGGCGGCAATGATAGCAATGGGCGGGGTCACAATTACTCCTGTTCTTTATATCGAACGTTTTGTTCATCTTGTAAAACACGTACGGTGCGTTCATTATAACGGCTTTCTTGTTCGTTATGAGATCAAATTGTGATGCGTCTGGGTGCCGTACCGCTTGATCGCGGCGTATTGAAAGCGATCTTCCTTGTTTGTCTGGCCGACGGCATCGTTGGCCTCTCCTATGGTTCTCTTGCCGCTGCCGACGGTTTTCCGCTCTGGGTGCCGATTGCGCTCTCGACGCTGGTGCTGGCGGGTGCGTCCGAGTTTTTGTTTATTGGCATCGTGGCAGGCGGCGGCAGTCCGTTAACCGCTGCCGCAGCCGGTTTACTGGTCAACGCGCGTCATCTGCCGTTTGGCATTGCGGTGAAAGACCTGGTCGGGCAGGGCGGACGCAGCCTGCTGGGCTGCCATATCATGAATGACGAGAGCGTGGTGTTCGGTATTTCACAGCCGAAGCTGGCGCAGCGTCGGGCGGCTTACTGGGTTTGCGGACTGGGTATTTTTGCCATCTGGCCGCTCACGGTGATTGCCGGTGCGGTGATTGGGCGCTTTATTCCTGATGTGTCGGCGATTGGCCTGGACGCGGTGTTTCCGGCCATCCTGATCGCGCTGATTTTCCCGGCGCTGCGCCAGCGTCGCACGCGCATTCCGGCCACCCTCGGGGCACTGCTGTCCGTGCTGGCGACGCCTTTTGTGCCTGCCGGTATGCCGGTGCTGTTTTCTTTACTCGGTTTGCTGAGCTGGCGGGAGCGCAAAGATGCAAAATAGTTTAGTGATTGCCGGCATCGCGCTGCTGGCTGCAGGGACGTATGCGATTCGCTTTGCCGGTTACCGGCTGGGCAGCCGGATGCACATGTCGGAACGTATGCGCAACATGCTGTCCGACGCGGCAACGGTGCTGCTGCTGGCTGTCGCTGTCACCACCGCGCTGTTTGAGGGCACCGATTTCGCCGGCGTCGCGCGACTGACCGGCGTGTTGTTCGCGGTATTTCTCGCCTGGCGTCGCGCGCCATTGATACTGGTAATCATCGGTGCGGCGGTGATGACGGCGCTGCTGCGCTATTTTGGCGTGCCGTAAGCGGCGGCGAGACGACCGGCGCAAAGATGACGGCGTACTGGCACCTGCTTTGCAGCTATGATTAGGGATAGTGAGTACAACAAGGACAACGCGAAAATGGTGATTAATTGCGTGGTGTATCGCCACGGCAAACGCGAAGAGCATGTCGAAGTCGATCAAATCAGCGAAGTGCTGAAAGAGGAAAAATCGTTCGTCTGGCTTGGCCTGTATCAACCCGATCCGGCGTTCATGCAAACGCTGCAGGAGGAGTTTAGCCTGCATGAGCTGGCGATTGAGGATGCGCTGGTGGCGCATCAGCGGCCTAAGATTGAGCAGTACGGCGAATCGGTATTTATCGTGGTGAAAACCGCACACATGGAAGATCGCCAGCGCATCAGCTTTGGCGAAACCCACTTTTTCCTCGGCAAAAATTTTCTGATTACCGTGCGTCACGGTTCGGTTGAGGGCTATAAAGCGATCCGCGCTAAAGCCGAAAAAAATCATGCCATGCTGTGCCAGGGACCCGGCTATGCGCTCTACTGCATCCTCGATTTTATCGTCGATAACTACAGCAAAATCACCGAATCTCTGAGTGAACGTATTGCTGACCTGGAAGACGGCATGTTCACCACCCGCTTTGACAGCGTCACGCTGGAAAATGTTTACCATTTGCGGCGTCAGCTGCTGTCGTTGCGCAATGCGGCAATGCCGGTGACGGAAATCTGCCCGCAGCTGGTGCGCTTCCATGAAGATATCATCCCGAAAAATCTGCGCGCCTATCTGCGCGACGTGCAGGATCACGCGCACCACGTAATGATTGATGCCGAAGACATGCGCGAAACGCTGGCCAGCGCCATGCAGGTGAATCTGGCACTGGTCTCGGTACAGCAGAGTGAGGTGAATAAAAAACTGGCCGGCTGGGGGGCAATCCTGATTGTGCCGACCATCATCTTCAGTATGTACGGCATGAACTTCTCAGACATGCCCGAGCTGCACAGCCACTTTGGCTATCCGGCGGCGCTGGCGGTCACGCTGGTGATCTGTTTCGTTATGTGGTGGCGGCTGAAAAAAGCGGGCTGGCTGTAAGCGTGATGGCCTGCGCGCGCTGTCACCAGACGCGCAGTCCAGGGCGATTTCAGCCTGAAATCGCCACGCTCCATTAGCCTCAATGCGCGCTGGCAGTAGGGCGCACCGTGATCTCATTGACATCAACTTCGCCAGGCTGATTAATGGCCCAGCTCACCGCCTGCGCAATGGCTTCGGGTTTTAACGCAATCTGACGATAGCTCTGCATGGCCACGCGTGCGGTCTCGTCAGTGATGGTGTCCGCCAGTTCCGATTCCACCACGCCGGGATTAATGACCGTCACCCGCAGCTGGCGCGATTCCTGACGCAGGCCATCCGAAATGGCGCGAACGGCGAATTTTGTGGCGCAATACACCGCTGCCGTCGGCGATACCGCCAGCGCACCAATTGAGGCGATATTGATGATATGGCCGCTTTGCTGCGATTCCATGACTGGCAGCACGGCAGCGATGCCGTACAGTACGCCACGCACGTTGACGTCGAGCATACGATCCCATTCATCCACTTTCAGCGAACTGAGCGGCGACAGCGGCATAACGCCGGCATTGTTGATCATTACATCAACCCGACCATATTTATCGCGGGCAAAATCGGCCAGCTGCTGCGTATCGGCTCGCTGCGTTACGTCGGTGGCCAGATAATCCAGTTGCGCGCCGCTGGCACGCAGTTCATCACACAGTATCGCCAGCCGATCGGTACGGCGCGCGCCGAGCACCAGTTTATGCCCCTGACTGGCCAGCAGACGCGCTATCGCTTCGCCGATGCCGCTGCTGGCGCCGGTCAGAATAATCACTTTCGCATTGGAATGAGCCATGATGGTTTCCTCGTGTTGGTTGACGAGGCTATTGTGGAAAACGCCGGCTAAAGCGAACAGACCGGATTGTGGCGTATCATTGCCTGATTCTCTCGTCACTGTTGTGAGCAGGGAAGAAACCTGGCTATGCTTTGCCTGAACCTCTCACCGGAAACCCGTTATGTCGCAAACCGTACAACAGCAGACCTGCGCGCTGCTGCGCCAGCTGGCACCGCAGGAAGGTTATACTGCTTCACTGCTCGACAGCGTGCGCTTTATGCGTGCCGACCGGCAGTGGGCGCGCACGCCGGTTCTTTATGAGCCGAGCATCATCATTATCTGTCAGGGCTCGAAGCGGGCGTTTCTGGCCGACAAAATGTATCGCTACGACGCACAGCACTATCTGGTGTTGTCGGTGCCGCTGCCGTTCTCCGCTGAGACTGAAGCGACCTCGGCTGAACCGTTGCTGGGACTGGCTATCCGTCTGGATGCGGCCACGCTGGCGCGACTGGTGACGCAGGTCGCAGCGGCAGACATTCCGCTGGCGGAGACACCAGCCAGCATTATTTCGACGCCGGTAAATGAGACGCTGGCGGACAGCACGCTGCGACTGTTACAGGCGCTGAGCGATCCGCTGGAAGCGCAGGTTTTAGGCCCGGCCCGGGTAGAAGAGATTTGCTTTCGTGTGCTGCTGGGTGAGCAGGGCGGTGCGGTGCGCGCAGCGCTGACCTATCAGGGGCATTTTGGCCGCATCGCGCGGGCGCTGCAGCGCATTCATGCTGACTGGCAGCAGCCGCTGGATGTGCCGCATCTGGCCAGCGAAGCGGGCATGAGCGTTCCGCGCTTCCATCTGCATTTCAAAAGCGTGACACAGACCTCGCCGATTCAGTATCTAAAGTCGCTGCGGCTGCATCAGGCGCGTTTGATGATGATTCGCGATAATCTCACTGCCGCCGGTGCCGCCGCACGCGTCGGTTACGAAAGTGATTCACAGTTTAACCGGGAGTTTAAGCGGATGTTTGGTCGCACCCCGGCTGACGAGGCGCGGGTGATGAAACGCGCATTTGCGCTGCTGCCGCCGGAACAGTTATCCGCGCGGCTGCAGGCACATTAGGTCAGTACGCGATAACGATTGCCACCACCACGCCAATCCAGAACAGCAGGCTGGCAGCCAGTGCCAGCTGGCACAGTAACCGGCGGGAAAAACTCAGCAGCGCACTGAGGCGCGGCGATAACATTAATACCATAATCATCCCTCACAACAGCCAGCAACTGATCAGCGCAGCCCCATCACGGCAACCACCAGCAGAATCCAGAAAAATGCACAACCTGTCAGCAGAAAACGCCAGACAAGATGGCGTTCGGGAGTCAGCAGCGTGTGCAGACGCATACGAAGAAGCAGTGGCATAGCGACCTCAAATCAGAAAGTTTTATAGGGAATATCCGGCAGCTGAGAACAGAAAATTCTGTCAGCGAATAAGAACATTCTGACGTGTTATAAGGCCGCGAAACGACAAGACCAGTCTTGAAAACAGGCTGAGAAATTCCTTAGCAGGCAGGCAATAGCCACAGCGGATATCAGATGCCGCTGTGACCATCAGGCACAGCAAAGCCGGTTACACGCTGCGCGTGACGCCGCCGTCCACGCGAATATTTTGCCCGGTGATATAAGCCGCGCCGGGCGAAGCAAGAAACGCAATGGTAGCCGCCACTTCTGCAGCCGTGCCATAGCGCTGCATGGGCACGCTGTCGCGCCGTTCATCCGTTTTCGGCAGGCTATCAATCCAGCCTGGCAGGACGTTATTGATACGAATATTCTCAGCTGCGTAGGTGTCGGCAAAGATTTTACTGAAAGAAGCCAGACCGGCACGGAACACGGCCGAGGTCGGGAACATGTCGGTGGGTTCAAACGTCCATGCCGATGAGATATTAATGATACTGCCGCCACCCTGCTGCTGCATGATCGGCGTGACCAGGCGTACAGCGCGCACCACGTTGAGGAAGTAGGTTTCCATTCCCTGCTGCCACGCATCATCGCTTAATTCAAGGATCGGCGCGCGCGGACCGTGACCGGCACTGTTAACCAGCACGTCGATACGTCCCCAGCGCGCCAGTGTGGCATCAATCAGGTGCTGCAAATCGTCTACTGACTGATTCGAACCGGTAATGCCGAGCCCGCCCAGACGATTTGCCAGTGCCTCGCCTTTGCCGGAGGAGGAAAGAATCGCAACCCTGAAACCCTCGCTGGCCAGCTTCTCCGCTGCCGCTGCGCCCATACCGCTGCCACCTGCGACAATTACCGCAACTTTTTCTACTGTCATGTGAGTCACCTCATAAATTAAAAATCCTGTCATGCCAGTATAATTGCCTGGAGATGCAGCAGAGAGTCAGCTCAGCTGGCAATTGACGATAGGAAAACTACAGGATGAATCAGGGCTTTCAGGCATTACCGTCGCTGAATGCGCTACGGGTATTTGAAGCCGTGACGCGGCACCTTAATTTTCGCCTCACCGCTGAAGAGCTTGGTGTGACGCAGGGTGCGGTTGCGCAGCATATTCGCGGTCTCGAGGCCAGCCTGGGCCTGAAACTGTTCGATCGGTTGCCGCGTTCGCTGGCGCTGACCGCTGCCGGTGCAGGCTATGCGGTGCACATTCGTCAGGCGTTCGAGCTGATTGATGAGGCGACGCGCACGCTGCGCCCGGAGCCGGATCGCCTGACGCTGAGCGTAACACCGACCTTTGCCAGCCGCTGGATGCTGCCGCGTTTACCGGCATTTACCGCGGCCTGGCCGGATATCGACCTGCGCGTGCTGGCCTCTGAACGGCTGGTGCAGTTTCACCATGAAGGCGTCGATCTGGCGGTGCGCTATGGCCGGCCGCCGTTTGGTAGCGGGCTGGAGGCCATGCTGCTGTTTAGCCAGACGGTGCTGGCGGTGGTCAGCCCGGCGCTGCTGGCACAACACGGTGATGCAGCGCAGCCAGAAAATTGCCTGCGCTATCCGCTGCTGCACGATGGCCATCACCTGTGGCCGGCATTCCTGACGTTTATGTTTCCCGGCCAGTCGCTGCAGCATCAGCATCATCTGCGCTTTAACCAGACCGCGCTGGCGCTGGAAGCGGCGCTGAGTGGTCAGGGTATCGCACTGACCAGCCCACATTTTGTGCAGAACGATCTGGCCAGCGGTCGGCTGGTTCCCGCCTGGCAGCGTGAGATGCCCGTTGATGCCGGCTGGTATCTGGTGGCTCCGCGTCGTCCGCGTGAGCAGGCAACGGTGAGTGCGGTTCGTGCGTGGCTACTCAGTCAGGCGGAGCAGAGCAAAGATTGATGGCTGAGTAACGCGATGCTTTTATGTTCAATAACAAAATCAGTAAAACTGATGATCGTCTGCGAATTATGAATGTTATAACTGACTGAGCATGCATTTTATAAGGTTTATCCTGCACAGGCAGGGTTTTAGAAAAATATCACGAAAATTCAGCTATTAAGGGAAGGAATTGTACGTTGCAATCTGCTGAGGGCTGTGAATAAATAAAACGCTGAATTTCATAAAAATGCCATAACGGCCAGGCGACAGCCTGCATAACCGTATTACCACCATGACCGATCATAAAATTCTTTTAGCCAGGGATATCAGCGCCAGAAGTGAAAGCATGCAGGCGCACCTCATCGCCATCCGGCGCGATATTCACGCACATCCGGAACTTGGTTTCGACACCATCCGCACCGCAGCCATCGTGGAACAGGAGTTACTGCGCCTCGGGCTGACGCCGCAAACCGGCGTGGGCCGCACCGGCGTGATGGTGGACATTACCGGCGCGCAGCCGGGCAGGACCGTGCTGCTGCGTGCCGATATGGATGCGCTGCCGATTCATGAGCAAACCGGCCTGCCGTTTAGCAGCATCTGGCCGGGTAAAATGCACGCCTGCGGCCACGATATCCACACGGCTACGCTGCTCGGCGTTGCAGCGATCCTCACGGACCTGCGCAGCCAGCTGCACGGCACGGTGCGGCTGATTTTTCAGCCGGCGGAAGAGACGCCAGAGAGCGGCGCGCAAGCCATGATTGCTGCCGGCGCAGCGGACGGCATTGATGTGGCGATCACGCTGCACAATAAGCCAGAGCTGGCCGCAGGAGAAATCGCCCTGACGCGCGGTGCCAGCACCGCTTCCAGCGATGAATTCGACGTAGTGATTCATGGCAAATCCACCCACGCCGCCCGGCCGCACATGGGTACCGATCCGATCATTGCCGCCGCCAGCCTGGTAACGCAGTTGCAGACCATTGTGTCGCGCGAGCTCGATCCGGCGAACTCTGCTGTGCTGACGATTGGCCATATCCACGGCGGCAACACTCATAACATCATCTCCGACAGTTGCCTGATTCAGGGCACCATCCGCGCTAAATCACCGCAGGCGCGCGCTCACATGGAAGACGCTTTCCGCCGCATCTGTGCCGGAGTGGCGCTGTCGCTCAATACGCGGATTGAGGTCAATTATCAGCGAGGTGTACCGCCGCTGATGAATGATGATGCGCTGATTGATGCACTGAAGCCGATCCTCTCGCACCAGTTCGGCAAGCCGGTGGTGGCAAAACCTAGCAGCAGCTTTGGCGCGGAAGATTTCTCGCTGTTTACCGAGCGTGTGCCGGGCTGTCAGATCCATATCGGCTCTGGCGCGCCGGGGCGCGACGACCATCTGCACAACTCCGACTATCAGCCGGACGAACGCAGCATTCACGCTGGCACACAGGCTCTGGCCCGTATAGCGATCGACTTACTCTCCTGATAATAATGAGGTTTTATGATGATGCGTAAAGGGCTGTTCTCCGCCTCCGCGGGCATGTTGCTGCTGGCTGCTGCCGCTGTGGTTCAGGCCAAAGATTTCGGCACGTTAAAATTCGCTACCGAAGCGGCCTATCCGCCGTTTAACCAGTCCACGCCGAGCGGCAAAATTGTCGGCTACGAGCCCGATATGGTGGCCGAACTGGCGAAACGCGCGGGGTTCAAATATGAAATCGTCGCGCAAAAGTGGTCCGGACTGATCCCCGGCCTCGCTGATGGCAAATATGATGCGGTGGTCGATGCCGTCACCGTGACGCCAAAACGTGAAGAAGTGGTGGATTTTACCCATCAGTACACCGTGAGCGTTTCGGGCTTCGTCACGCTGAAGGGCAGCGCAGTGGATACCCTGCCGGGCAACGGTGAAGTAGTACAGGCGACCGATGAAGCCGGTATGAACAAAGCCATCGACGCGCTGAAGGCGAAGTTCAAAGGCAAAACCATTGCGGTGCAGGTCGCTACCATTCAGGCCGATTTCCTCAACAAATACCTCGGTGATGTCGCGACTATCCGTACCTATCAGGCCGGCCCGGAAACCTTCGCCGATCTGCTTAACGGCCGGGTTGATGCGGTCATGGCATCGCGCACCAACCTCAATGCATATGTGAAAAAACACGCGGATACGGTAAACAGCACCGGTTACGGCTTTGTGGGTGGTGTACTGGGCCAGGGCTCGGCGATTGCCATTCGTAAAAACAATCCGGAGCTGAAAGCCGCGCTGGATCAGGCGCTGGTGTCGATGATCAAAGACGGCACGCTGAAGCAACTGTCAGAGAAATGGTTCGGCGAGAACGTCGCGCCTGCGGAATAATGCTGAGCGCTTATGACTATTGACTGGCAACTGTTAGGTTTTGGTGACGAGGGCTGGGGCGGCGTGCTGCTGGACGCCGCCACCGTCACGGTAACGGTCTCGCTGTGTGCGTGGCTGCTGGGCGCGATGCTCGGCAGCCTGCTGTGCTGGATGCAGATTGGTGGCGGCCGCTGGCAGCAGCGTGTTGCCAGCGGCTACATCACGCTGTTTCGCGGCGTGCCGGAGCTGCTGGTGATCTACCTGTTCTACTTTGGCGGCCGACAGGTGGTCGGATTTATCGGTGAAGCTATCGGCCTGCAGGGACCGTTTGACGTTAACGGCTTCGTTGCGGGCGCGATCGCCATCGGGCTGATTTCCGGCGCTTATCAGAGCAGCGTATTTCGCGGCGCGTTTTACGCGATTCCCGCCGGCACGCTGGAAGCCGCTACGGTCACCGGTATGGGCCGTTTTATGCTGTTCCGCCGCATGATTGTGCCGCAGGCGCTGCGCACCGCGCTGCCGGGCATGGGTAATCAGTGGCAATCGGTGATTAAGGAGTCGGCGCTGGTGTCGGTGACCGGGCTGGTGGAAACCATGAACCAGATTTCCACCGCGTCGAATTCCACCCAGATGCCGTTTTTCTTCTACAGCGTAGGCGCGGTGACTTACCTGATTATCACCACCTGTTCAGATTTCTTCTTCCGCTATGTGGAAAAAGTGGCCATGCGCGGGCAACAACGCGCGCGGTTGTAAGGAGCCACGATGGATTTCACCTTTTTACAGCATACGCTGGCGGCACTGCTGCGCGGGCTGCCGCTGACGCTCAATCTGGCGGTCTTGTCTCTGCTGGGCGGCGGGGTACTGGCGCTGCTGCTGAATCTGCTGCGGCAGCATCGCCTCGGCAGTTACGTCACGCGTTTTTACGTCTGGCTGTTTCGCGGTACGCCGCTGCTGATTCAGATCTTCATGATTTACTACGGCCTCGGCAGTCTGCCGGCGGTGCGCGAAAGCGTGCTGTGGCCGCTGCTGCGTGAGCCCTACTGGTGCGGGTTAATTGCGCTGATTCTCAACGACGCGGCTTACACCGCCGAGATCCTGCGCGGCGGACTGAATGCGGTTAGCGTGCAGTCACTGGAAGCGGCGAAAGTGTGCGGCATGTCGCGCTTCACTACGCTGCGGCGCATCACGCTGCCGCTTGCGGTGCGTCAGGCGCTGCCGGCCTACAGCAATGAGATCATCTCAATGATCAAATCCACCTCGCTGGTGAGCACCATCAGCCTGATGGAGATGACCGGCATCGCCGATTCCATCGTGTCAGAAACCTTCCGCGCGCTGGAGGTGTTTATCAGCGCGGCGATTATCTATCTGCTGCTGACCGTGCTGGTGAGCAAAGCGGTGGCGCTGCTGGAGCGCCGTTTGTCCCCTTATCACGCTGGAGCACGTTAATGAATAAACCCACTATTGCCCTGAGCCATCTCAGAAAAAGTTATAGCGGGCATGAAGTGCTGCATGACATCAGCCTGACGGCGCAGGATGGCGACGTTATTTCGCTGATCGGCGCCAGCGGCTCCGGTAAAAGTACGCTGCTGCGCTGCATCCCGTTTCTTGAAGTGCCACAGGCCGGTGAGATTGCCGTGGGCGATGAAGTGGTCACCCTCGATAACGCGGACGAAAAGCTGAGCCGTGAACAGCGCCGCCGCATCAAGCTGATGCGGATGCAGCTCGGCTTTGTGTTTCAGGGGTTCAATTTGTGGCCGCACAAAACCGTGCTGCAGAACATCATTGAGGCGCCGATCCATGTGCAGAAGCGCAGTCATCAGGAGGCCGTTGCCGAGGCCGAGGCGCTGCTGCAAAAAGTCGGGTTATACGAAAAGCGCAACGCATGGCCGTCGCAGCTCTCCGGTGGTCAGCAGCAGCGCGTGGCGATTGCCCGGGCGCTGGCGCAGCAGCCGAAAGCGATACTGTTTGATGAACCCACTTCCGCGCTCGACCCGGAGCTGGTGGGCGAAGTGCTGCGCGTCATCCGCAGCCTGGCGGAAGAGGGGCGCACCATGATTATCGTCACCCATGAAATGGGGTTTGCGCGCGATGTATCAAACAAAGCGGTGTTTCTGCATCAGGGCAAAATTGAAGAGTCCGGATCGCCGCAGCAGGTGTTCAGTGAACCGATCTCGGCGCGCTGTCGCGCTTTTGTCAGCAGCCACCTGCAGCGCAACAGCTAACCAGATTTGTGCCAATGGTGTTCTAAGCCAAATTATGGAAAAATCGCCCTCCCTCAACGGAGGGCTTTTTTATCGGCGCAGGGAAGGTGCACGCTGTCGCGCACTTCACGTCCATCGATAACCAGCTACCGTCAGGTCTGGCTGCTGTTGCGTCACCGCGCGACAGAGAGGGCCGAAATTTTCCTCATTTTTCTACAGGCGGAGTACGTAATGGGCGCGAAGGTGTGGTTAGTGGATGATGATGTATCCGTGCGTGAGTCGCTGGGATTTCTGCTGCGAACCGTGGACTACGAGGTCGCCGACTTTGCCGACCTGGCATCGTTCGAAACCGCCGCCGCCGGTCAGCAAGCCGTATGCGGCTGTCTGCTGCTTGATGTGCGGCAGCCAGAGAGTAGCGGCCTGAGCTGGCTGGCCCGGCAGGGTGCACGCCATCCGCTGCTGCCGGTGATCATCATGACCGGGCACGACACGCTGGAGGCCTGCCGGCGCTTGTTTGCTCAGGGCGCCTTTGCCTTTTTCACCCGGCCGCTGGAGATTGAACCGTTACTGGAGACGGTCCGGCTGGCGATGCGTGAGAGTGAGCAGCGCGCCAGCCTCTAATGATGCCGCGCCGTGTTGCCGCAGAGCGCGCGCCGGGAAGCCAGCGCGCACAGCAGCGGCACCGGCAGGGTAAACAGCAGTAACAGCCACAACAGCACATACACCGCATCCACGCCGTCGTTTTGCAGATTGTTATACAGCTGCGCCGGCATTCCGTGGGGAAACCAGGCGAAAATCATCACAATGCCGAATTCGCCCATCGCCCGCACCCACGCCAGTGCCGTAGCCGACGCCAGGCCCGGTGCGGCCAGGGGCAGCGCCAGCCGCCAGAAGCGCGGCCATGGCGCGGCACCCAGCGTTCGGCCCGCTTCAAGGATCTCCGGCGGCACCGCGATAAACGCCGAGCGTGCGCTGGTGACAAAGTAAGGCAGCGCGCCATACCACTGCGCCAGAATAAAGGCGGCGGGATTGTTCACCAGCGTCCAGCCCAGCTTGCTCAGCAGCTGGCCGGGCAAACTGTACGGACCGTACGCGCTGACCAGCAGGATTCCCATCGCCAGCGGCGGCGTCAGCAGCGGGATCATCACCAGCGTTTCCACCAGCCAGCGTATTTTCCCCCGCGCCTGCGACAGCCACCAGGCCAGCGGTAAGCCGGTCAGAAAAATCAGCACCAGCGCGATCGCTCCCAGACTGAGCGAAGTGGTAATCGCCGCGCCGTCACCCCAAGCCAGCCGCAGATGTTGCCAGTGTGTGACGCCCGTCAGGGTGATAAACGGCACGGCCAGCAGCACCAGGGCGGGTAGCGATAGCCACAGCGCGCCAGCATGGCGGATTTTCATAGGGTATAAAGCCCATCGCCCTTCGGTGCGGCGTAGCCTTGCTGTTTAAACAGCGCCTGCCCTGACGGACTCAGCATGAAATCTACAAAGGCTTTGCCAGCGGCCGTACCGTGCGGCGCATTCCTGAGCACCGCCGCGTAATAGACCAGCGGCTGGGTGTGCAGCACTTTATCTTTACCCTGGCTGTCTTTGACGCTAAAGCTGACCGTGTTGTACCACTTAGTCGCCATCGCCGGATTGCTGAGGTTGATTTCATCGGGCAACGCGATGTAAGGCAGATGGGCAGAGATCACTTCGCTTTCATAGCCTGCAGCCGCATCCACCTGACCGCTCTCGAGCCGCGTCAGCAAGCCACCTTCCAGATGGGTTTGTGCGGGATTCTGGTAACCGCCGAGAATGTGGTCAGCGATGCCGGGCTGCCGGTAATACTTCTGCGCCAGTAGCAGGGTGAAAATGATGTTCTGGCCTTTAGGATCGTTTACCGGATCGGTCCGGCCAAATTTCAGTCCCGGCGCTGCCAGCAGCTGAAGCCAGCGGCCATCATTGCCTTTGGCTGCGGCAAACTGCGGCGCAAACGGCCCCTTCGGGTTATAGGCGATCACCATGCTGGTGCTGGCTACCGGTACTGCGTTGTCGATCAGTCCGGCGTCTTTCAGGATCTGCATCGGACCGGGAGTAATAGACACGAACACGTCAGCAGTGATTTTTTTGCTCGCCAGCAGGCGCGCCATGCCGTAAGCCCCCTGGCCCTGACCTTCATACTTACCGTCATGCTGTTGTGCAAATGCCGGGCCCAGTGCCTGATCCATCACTTTTCCCATCGAGCCGGCATACGTCACGCGGATATCCATAGCGGCCTGCGCCGGTAAACTCAATCCGCCGGCGGCAGTCATTAACAGTAGGGTAAGCGTCTTCACGCGGAGATTCCTTATCGCTATATAAATGAGTAAATAGCGATTATCGGAATTCTCCGTTTTAGCGCAAGGTAAAATCTGTTGCGAAATCCTGCGGTCGCGCGCCAGTGCCGGGTTTTAGTGCCATTGCAACGCGCGCTGAGAGAAAAAATTCATTTACCGATCCGTGAGCTACCGCAAACACAGGCGGCCAGCCGTCTGCTGGTTAAATAAGCGGCTATAGTTATCCCAGTTGGATTATTTTGCATGCCGCTGGGCGTGCACCTTTTCCTCATTTGCCTGGAGCCCGTTACTACGTCACGAGGTTTAACGTGTTTGCCGATCTTTCCTGGAAAATTATTCATCAGGTCATCAACCAAACAATCGCTGAGATGGTGGATGAACAGCAAACGCTGGACGTGCTGAGCCTGCGCAGGCGCTTAAGGGAAATGGCGGAGAACGAAACTAACGAGGAGATGGTGCTGTGTTACTGGCAGGCCAGCAAAGTGCTGACGCGTTTGCCGCCCACCGTCACTGCCAGCCAGCTGATAGAAGAGGCGCGCCATGCGTTCCGCAGTCCGCCCAGTCACGATTCGCTTTAACGCGAAATGCTTTTCTTTCCCCGTTGCGCTTAATAGCCTCTAATTGGCTGAAATTTAATCATAATCATGCAATACACTCTGCTAGACTTCCTGGGTTAACAACGCTGAAAACAGAGGACAGTAATGAAAATCAAAAGTTATGCCGCACACAACGCTGGTGATGCGCTGGTACCGTACGAGTACGAAACCGGTCCGCTGGCGGCGGAAGAAGTGCTGGTTGAGGTCGATTACTGCGGTGTGTGCCATTCTGATTTGTCGATGATTGATAACGAGTGGGGCATTTCCTCTTATCCGGTCATTGCCGGTCACGAAGTGATTGGTCGCATCAGCGCACTCGGCGATGCGGCGCAGGACAAAGGATTGAAGGTCGGCCAGCGCGTGGGTATCGGCTGGACCGCGAAAAGCTGCCAGCACTGTGATGCCTGCATCAACGGCGAGCAGGTCAACTGTGAGAACGGTTCAGTGCCCACCATCATGAACAAAGGCGGTTTCGCCAGCCATCTGCGCGCCGACTGGCAGTGGGTGATTCCGCTGCCGGAATCCATGGACATCTCCTCTGCCGGTCCGCTGCTGTGCGGCGGGATTACCGTGTTTAAACCGCTGCTGATGCACCATGTAACGGCAACCAGCCGCGTCGGCGTCATCGGTATTGGCGGCCTCGGCCATATGGCGATCAAGCTGCTGCGCGCCATGGGTGCAGAAGTCACGGCGTTCAGTTCGAATGCCAGCAAAACCGAATCCATCAAAGCCATGGGTGCCGATCGCGTGGTCAACAGCCGCGATCCGCAGGCGCTGAACGCGCTGGCCGGGCAATTTGATTTGATTATCAGCACCGTAGCCGTCGATCTGGACTGGCAGCCGTACTTCCAGGCGCTGGCTCCGCACGGTAAGTTCCACACCGTGGGCGCGGTGATGAAGCCATTTGAAGTGCCGGCGTTCAGTCTGATTCTGGGCGATCGCGCGGTAACGGGTTCTTCTACCGGTTCACCGGGCCAGCTGCGTAAGCTGATGCGTCTGGCGTCACGCGCCGATGTGGCACCGCAGGTGGAAGAGTTCCCGATGTCAAAAATCAATGAAGCGCTGGATCACGTACGCGCCGGTAAAGCTAATTACCGCGTGGTGCTGAAGGCCGATTTCTGAGGCGGATAACACGCTGACATTTGTCAGACAAAACGGCGGATGGGGGATCATCCGCCGTTTTTTACGCCTTATCCCTGCGAATCATCCTTTTCGCCGAGGAAGAAATACCACAGCGGAATCGACATCAGCGCGGTGAACACCGTGGTGTAAAGCGCGATCATAAAGCCCTGCGTCAGATACATGGTCAGCGTCCAGTGGCTGAACGGGATGCCGTATTGATCGATCACGCCGCCGATAATCGCATTGCTCATCACCGTACCGACAATCAGCGCCAGAATAAACAGCCCACGCAGGTAGTAACGCATCTCCTTGCGTTTCACCGTGAAGCGCGCCCGCACGATACCGAGCGGCGACTGCTGCGCAGCGAGAATTTCCGCTTCGCTCATCGGCGCACGTTGTTGTCTGCGCCAGCGCAGTACGTCCACCAGCACGAAGGCCAGCAGGCTGACGCCCATCACCGGCAGGGCATAACCGAGCGCCAGCGCCAGCATCAGGCAGACCCCTTTGGCATAGTGCGGCAGCGCCAGCCAGCTTGCGCTCAGGGTTTGCGCCGGGCTGGCCTGATCGAGAGCCGGGCGGCGCAGCCACCACATGCGATAACCCAGCACAATCATGCTGCACAAACCCAGGCCAAACAGCGCCAGCAACAGCTGATTAGGCCAGCCAAACAGCACGCCCATGTGTGCATCGACGCCCCAGCGCGTCAGTTTTGCCACCAGCGGGAAGCGATCAAACCAGACGTGATCGACAATCGCGAAGCTGTGCGGATTCACGGACACCGCATCCACCTGGGTGGGCCAGCTGCGATCAATCTCGCTGACAGTCCAGGCTTTGCCCTCGCTCTTCGGCTGGCGCAGCTCCACTTTAGCCGCGCGGATGCCATCCTGACGCGCCGCCGCCAGCACGCGATCCCAGTCAGCGTCGGCGGCATTTGCCGGCAGTGACTTCGCCGGCTGCGCCGCCGGTTTCGCCATCGACGACATCGGCATGCTTGTCATGTCCATGTCCGGCATACTGCGGTGATCGGCGTGAGGATCCGCCGGCGCGGCGGGCGCATCACCGCTGAGCGCAGTATTCACCTGTGGCGTCAGCCAGTTAAGCTCGGTGCGCATCTTATCGATATTGCTACCTGCCCATTGTGACCAGGTGAGGCCGGTAACGGAGAAGAACAGCAGCCCGAGCAGCAGCGTCAGCCCCAGCGTGATGTGCCAGTGCCGGGTGAAGGTAAACCCCTTTCGCACGGTTTTCAGCCGGCGTTTTGGTCGCGTGCCCAGCCATAGCAGCACGCCGCCGAGCGCGGCCACCCACAGCCAGCTCGCCGCCAGTTCGCTGTAGTTGCGACCAAAGTCACCGAGTAACAGGCTGCTGTGCAGCAGATCGAGCGTGGTGCGCAGCGGCAACACGCCACTGGTGCCGTATACCGTCATGTCGCCGGTTACTTTGAGGCTGTAGGGATCGATAAACACCGCGCGCGACTGCGACGGACCGAGTGTGGCATCGCTGAACTGTACGCGCGTGGTATCGCGCGCGGCGGGCGCGGGTCGAACCGCATAAATGTGCTGATTTTTGCCCGCATAGGCGCGTGCCGCGGCGATCTGCGCCGAGAGCGGTTGCACATTGCCCTGCGGCTGCGCGGTGAGCGCATCGGCGTAGATCAGATTTTCCAGCTGCGGCGTCAGCACATACAGCGTGCCGCTGAGCGCCGCCACGAAGATGAACGGCGCGACAAACAGGCCAATGTAAAAATGTAAGCGGCGTAGCAGATTAAGCACCGCGCCGCGCGGTGCTGCAGAGTGAACAGCAGACAAAGCCGTCTTCCTTCCGATAAGAGAATGTCAGGGCACAGCGCAGGCGTTGTACCGATTAATGAGATTCAGCAGGAAAGAAAAACCGGTGGCGCGCGCGGACGATGGGTACCGCTGAAGCGGCGCGGCCGGGGTGCCACCAGCGGCGGCAGCGGTGGGGCACGCGAGATCACCAGCATCAGCCAGATGAACGGGATAAACACCCACATCATTAGCGGAACATGCACCAGCAAATCACAATAGCCGCAGGCAAATTCGCCGTCGTCCATGTTGTGATGCATCATGCCCGGCATCGCCATCTCCATCGGCATATCGTGATGGTGCATTGGCATGGCAGATGAAGGGCTGTGCGACGCCACGGGGTCAATGCGCGTTTGCCGCTCCAGCAGCGTTTTCGACACAATCGGCGCGACGAACAGCAGCAGCACCGCCACAATGGCGACGCAGGCGGTCAGGCGCTGGCGAAAGTGATAGGAAAACGTCATGGCAAATACTGAGTGCTTCAACAAATGAGGCCGAAGTGTAACGCGATTGCCGCACAAGGGTTAATAAAAGTGAGGCCGGGAGCGACAAAATTCGCACCTTTTGAAAAGGGTCACTTAACGTGGTGTGTTTGTTAACTTAATTGCAACCTGATGAGTACATTAGAGAAACACTATTTCTCATTGCTGAAGGATGAGTGGAGTCTGATGGCAAGAACTGTCATTGCTCAGAATTTGTGGTCGCCATTAATGGCGACCCTACAAGGTATTTGCACTATTTGCACAGGGTGCGCATTGATCCGCACCGATATAAACAGGTCACTTGCAACTTTATTGCAAGGCGTCACGTCATTTATTGCGGCCTGTAGGCAGTTGCACGATTTTCACATGACGGCGCATTGATAAGCACCGTTGTAATCAGGTCACTTTCAACTTAATTGCAAGGCATAACGGCATCGATCGCAATCAGCAAGAAATTACACGATTTCCGTAGGGTGCGCATTTATGCGCACCGATATAAACGGGCGGCTCGTTGTTTAACTCTTTTCATTTACAGGGAAGCCTCTCAGTATGAGCCGGGCCTTAAAATATCGATCGCCCCAGCCGCTCCGTGAGTTTCTCCAGCATGGCGGTGCCGGCCAGCGAGTTACCGGAATGATCCAGCGCCGGTGACCAGACGGCAATACTCATCTCACCGGGAATCACTGCGACAATCCCGCCGCCGACGCCGGATTTAGCCGGCATGCCCACGCGCCAGGCAAACTCACCGGCGCCGTCGTACATGCCGCTGGTCATCATCAGTGCGTTCACCTGCCGCGCCTGGCGTGCAGAGATCACCGCCCAATCATCATCCTGCATGCGGCCGTGATTGGCGAGATAGAGAAAAGTATGCGCCAGTTCGCTGCAGCTCATCGCCAGCGAGCAGTAGTGAAAGTAGGTTTCCATTACTTTACTGACGTCATTATGAAAGTTGCCAAACGACTTCATCAGCCAGGCAATGGCGGCGTTACGTGCCGAGTGCTCATATTCAGATCGCGCGACCACACGGTCATACTGAATGTCCGGCTGCTGTGCCAGACGACGCACAAACTCCAGCATGCGCTGGCGTGGCGCGGTGAGTCGGCTTTCCAGCAAATCGCACATTACCAGCGCGCCGGCATTAATGAATGGATTGCGCGGCTTTCCCTGTTCCAGTTCAAGCTGCACCAGTGAATTGAATGCCTGGCCGGATGGCTCTTTGCCTACGCGCTGCCAGATCTCGGCGTCCTCGTACAGCGTCAGCGCGACGGTGAGCGACAGGACTTTGGAAATGGACTGGATCGAGAAGCGCGTGCCCGCATCGCCGGCCTGATAGCTGCGTCCATCGGCGGTGGCAATGGCGATGCCCAGTTGATCGGCATCCACGCCGGCCAGCGCCGGGATGTAATCTGCCACTTTGCCCTGACGGGTGAGGGGGCGTACGTCCGTGATAATCTCTTCAAGCAATGCATTACTGAGTTCCGACACCTTGTGGCTCCGGGGTGACTAATCCTGGCGCGATCATGGTGATTTGCCGTCGGCGCGTCAATCCACCGCGCAAAATTCTGTGAGCATGCTGCAGCAAGCCTGCCACCGCATTGCGGATTTTCTGCCCGGTTTGTTGCGCCCGATCGCAACCCAGCCTGGCGCCTACGCCACATTGCGCGGCCTGAGGTAAAATTATGTTGCGAATGATTGAGTTACCGATCAGGCAATTTTGGTTATGCTAAGCCCCAACTCTTTCCGGCGCTGCCAATGCGCTCAACTGTTGTAATTGAGGATGACGATGTCTGCCTTACCTGATGCCACCGAGCCTGCCAACGCGATGCGCGCCGGGCGCTTTATGCTGCTGCAAAAACTGCTGCGACGCGATAAAACCCCGCTGGCACTGCTGCTGCTGGCCGCGCTGGTCGGTATCCTTACCGGGCTGGTGGGTGTGGCTTTCGATCGCGCGGTCAATTTTATTCTCCACCTGCGGATCGGCTGGCTGACAGAGCGTGCGGATAACCTGGCCATGGCGTTGCTGAGCGCGTTTTTTATCTCGGCGCTGCTGGGCGGCATCGGCTATTTTCTGGTGCGCCGCTTCGCGCCGGAGGCGGGAGGCTCGGGCATTCCGGAAATCGAGGGCGCGCTGGAAGAGCTGCGCCCGGTGCGCTGGTGGCGCGTGCTGCCGGTTAAATTTATCGGCGGCATGGGCGCGCTGGGTTCTGGCATGGTGCTGGGGCGCGAAGGACCCACGGTACAGATTGGCGGCAACATCGGCGGTATGTGCCTCGATCTGTTTCGCGTGCGCGATTCCGAATCGCGTCATACGCTGCTGGCGACCGGTGCCGCGGCGGGGCTTTCGGCGGCGTTCAACGCGCCGCTGGCCGGCATTTTGTTCATTATCGAAGAGATGCGCCCGCAGTTTCGCTATAGCCTGATATCGATAAAAGCGGTGTTTGTTGGCGTGATCATGTCGAGTATTGTCTTTCGCGTGCTCAACGGTAATGAAGCCATCATTAATATCGGTCAGCTGCGTGACGCGCCCACCGAGACGCTGTGGCTCTATCTGGTGCTGGGTGTGCTGTTTGGTGGCTGCGGCGTGGCGTTCAACCGGCTGATATTTCTCGCACAGGACCAGTTTCAGCGCCTGCATCTCGGACGTACCGGGCGCTGGGTGCTGTTCGGTAGCCTGCTGGCCGGACTGTGTGGCATGCTGGGTTTACTGCTGCCGCAGGCGGTGAGCGGCGGAACGACGCTGATTCCGGATTTCGCTACCGGACACTATGGCGCGCTGGCGCTGTTTGCTCTCTTCGCGCTGCGCACGCTGGTCACCATTTGCTGCTTCTCTTCAGGCGCGCCGGGCGGTATTTTTGCGCCCATGCTGACGCTGGGCACGCTGCTGGGCACCTGCTTTGGTCAGTTGAGCGCCGACTGGTTCCCGCATTATCAGCTGGAAGCCGCCACCTTTGCCGTCGCGGGGATGGGCGCGCTGTTCGCCGCCTCGGTGCGCGCACCGCTTACCGGCATCGTGCTGGTGCTGGAGATGACCAATAACTATCAACTGATTCTGCCGATGATCATCACCTGCCTGGGCGCAACGCTGGCGGCGCAGTTCTTTGGTGGCAAACCGCTCTATTCTTCAATCCTGGCACGCACCCTGGCCAAAGCACAGCTCACTAACCGCGCCAGCGCCCGGACGGAATAGGCGTTTTTCCGGCGGCCATGACAGTTGAAGCCGGTTAACACTATCGGCTTCACTCTCCGTCCTTATCGTGCTGTTAAAACTCAACGGTGGCAGAATCGATCCCGCAGGCTTTGGCGTAACGCGCAATGGTTTCAAAGCTGGCAGAGGTAATATTCTTTTCCATGCGCGAAACCGTGGGCGGTTTTACCCCCATCCGCTCAGCCACTTGTGCACTGGTCAATCCGGCATGCTGCCGCCACGCTTTGAGCAAGGCTTGCATACGGTCTTTTCGTTCCTCTGCTTCCCAGGCTGCGCGGTATTCAGGATCCTGAAGCATTTCTTCATGTAGCTGATTATGGGTTTTAAATTTCATTGAGCATCTCCTCCAGACGACGTAACGCTTTTTGAATCTCAGCTTCCGGGGTTTTTTGACTTTTCTAAATGAAAAGCTGCCACATATATCGTGGCGGGCCAGGTCTGCAGGAGTGTATTAACTCAGGGAGATTGAGACGCCCGATGCGATCAAAGCTTCAGGCGCTGGTCTATGAAAGTTTTGATTCGATCGGGCGTGTTGATATCACCTCACGCCCGGCTTTTAACCCATCGGATGCGCTGGCTGAGGCTCCAGAGCATCAGTGCGGCGAGGGCGATGCTGCCGAGCACGGCGAAAGCGACCTGATAAGACCAGGCGGCGGCGATGCTGCCGGTCAGTGCCGGACTGCATGCCGCGCCCACGCCCTGCATCAGCATGACGAAACTCTGGCCGGCATTGGTGTGTCCGCTGCCGTCAAGCACGCTGACGATGTAGCCCGGTACTGCCACGCCCAGCAACCCGGCGGCCAGACCATCAAGAATCTGTACCGGTACCATCGCATAGGTGCCATCGAACAGGGAGGCGATGCCGGCACGCACCGGCAGCACCACCAGCGCGAGGGTAATCAGCAATGGAAAACCGAGGCGGCTGGCGTTTCGGGCGGCGAATAACGCCACGGGAATCATCACGCATTGCGAAATCACCACGGTTGCAGCGGTATAAACACCGGGGCTGAGCTGTCCGCTGTGCGTTGCCGCCGCGCGAATGCCCAGCATCGGCAACAGCGCGGCGTTGCCGAGGTGAAACAGCAGCAGCGTCAGGCCGGTAATCAGCAGCACCGGATTGCGCAGCAGGGCAGAGAAACCAGGAAGCTCTGCGGCCTGCTGTCCGGCACCGCCGCGCGCCGCGCGGTCATCGATCGCGTTACGCTGAATGGCGGCCACGGCAAAACATGCGCACAGTGCCATCGCGGTCATCAGGATAAAAACCGCATCGGTGCCCCACAGCCAGACGGCAAACCCGGCAAACAGCGCGGCAGTCATATTGCCGCCATGATTGAACGCCTCGTTTCTCCCCATCTGCTGGCTGAACCCCTGAGAGCCGGTCAGGCCGAGGGTGACGCCGGTCAGTAACGGGGCAATAAGCGCGGCCGCGAGACCGGTAACCACCTGCGAGCCAACCACCACTCCACCGTAAGGAAACCACCACAGCATCAGGGTGGCCAGCGTAATGAGCAGTGAGGCCAGAATCAGCAGCCCTTTTTTATGGTGCGTGGCATCGGTTGCCAGACCCGCCGGCAGCGTAGCCAGCAGACCGGCTAAACCGCCGGCAGTCATCGCCCAGCCAATATCATCCGCTCTCCAGCCATGCTCAGTAAGAAAGATCCCCAGGAAAGGGCCGAGTCCATCCCGCACGTCGGCCATGAAAAAATTGACCAGACACAACGCCTGGAGGGACCGCAAAGCAGCGGGATGCGCTATCGGATTTGCATTCATGTTGTGATGAAGAAAGAGTGGAAGATGGTGACAAGCATAGAGCAGCAATGTGACATCGTAAATTAGCGCAGCGCGATTGGCGCACCGCTCGTACTGCGCTATACATCGCCCGCCGACTCACGGATAATTTGCTGTCTTACGCCTTTACAGAGATAAGCAATGCTGGAAAATCATCCGTCGCGTGACGCCATCAGGCTGGAGAATGTGCTGGCCGCGCTGGGCAATCCGATGCGCATGGCGGTCGTCGCGCTGCTGGCACAGGGGGAGGAGCGCAGCTGCGGTTCGCTGCTGCAAGGCGTGTCCAAATCAACCTTAACCCACCACTGGCGGGTACTGCGTGACAGCGGCGTAATCTGGCAAAAACCCTCTGGCCGCGAGAATCTACTGTCACTGCGGCGCGACGATCTGGACGCGCGCTTTCCTGGTCTGCTTGATGCGCTGCTCAGCGCCGCCGTTGACGATGCCGCCACCCGAAGCGCGCTGCAGGCTTTTCAGCACGCGGAGTAGCGCCCTTTTCGCCGGAGCGGCTGCAATTGCAACAGCCTGGCGACAGCGGCTGCTGCATCCGCAACAGTCATTCCTCATCCTTTCATCCAGTTAGCCGGCAAATCAGGCGCTTAATCCCTGCCAGGAACTGGCACGCTCACTGCATAGCCTCTTATAGCCAAAAACATTAATGAAGATAATTTTCCGTTAATCCAGCTATAAGAAGTCTCAGGAGAAACCTATGTCACAGGTAAAACCGCTGCAGTTTGCTTACTGGGTGCCTAATGTTTCAGGGGGTTTAGTCATCAGTCAGATCGAGCAGCGCACGCGCTGGGACGCGGAGTACAACCGTGAACTGGCGAAAATCGCTGAACGCGCTGGCTTCGATTATGCCCTGACGCAGATTCGCTTCACCGCCGGCTATGGCGCGGATAATCAGCACGAATCAGTCACCTTCTCTCAGGATCTGCTGAGCCACACCACAAAACTCAAAGTGATTGCCGCGCTGCTGCCGGGGCCGTGGAACCCGACGCTGGCGGCGAAGCAGATCGCCACCATCAGCCATCTGTACGGTCCGCGCATCGCGGTGAACATTGTCAGCGGCTGGTTTCGCGGCGAGTTCAAAGCGATTGGTGAACCCTGGCTCGATCACGAAGAGCGCTATCTGCGTTCGGAAGAGTTTATTCGCTGCCTGCGCGGCATCTGGCGTGAAAGCAGCTTCAGCTTCGCCGGAGATTTTTATCGCTTCCGCGACTACGCGCTCAAGCCTAAACCGCTCGATCCGCTGCCGGAAATTTTTCAGGGCGGCAGCTCGCGCGCCGCGCGGGACATGGCGTCACGGGTGTCTGACTGGTACTTCACCAACGGCAACACGCCACAGGGTGTACGGCAGCAGGTGGACGATATCCGCGCCAAAGCCGCCGTCAATCAGCACGCCGTTAAAATCGGCCTGAATGGTTTTGTCATCGCCCGCGAGAGCGAACAGGAAGCCCAGGCGGTGCTGCAGGAGATCATTGCCAAAGCCAATCCGGATGCAGTGAAAGGCTTTCAGCATGAGGTGAAAAATGCCGGCAGCGCGTCGCCGGAAGGCGAGGGCAACTGGGCCAAATCCTCCTTTGAGGATCTGGTGCAATACAACGACGGTTTCAAAACCAATCTGATTGGCACGCCGCAGCAAATTGCTGAGCGCATCATGGAGCAGAAACGCGCTGGCGTGGATTTACTGCTGCTGGCGTTTCTGCATTTCCATGAAGAGGTGGAGTTCTTTGGGCGTGAAGTTATCCCACGCGTGCGCGAACTGGAACGGCAGGAGGCGCTTAACGCCGTCACGGTCTGAGGTCAGATAGCGCGGTCGCGTCCGGCCAGCAGCGCCATCGCCATTTGCAGCGCGCTTACTGCCAACAGCATCAGCAGCGGGAGCTGCCAGCTGCCGCTGACATCATGCAGCATGCCGAAGCACAGCGGTCCCAGCGCCGCCAGCCCGTAACCCACGCACTGCGCCATGCCGGAGAGTTTCGAGGCCTGGCGATGGTCCCGGGTGCGTAAATTAAACAGTGACAGGCTGATCAGCAGCGAGGCGCCCGCACCGAGGCCTGCCAGAATCAGCCACAACAGCGACCATGCGGGTGCCAGCAGCAGGCCGGTCACCGCGATGAAGATCGACAGCGAAGCCAGCAGCCCGATCAGACGCTGATCGCGCAGCTGCTTCAGCGCCCGCATACAGGCCAGATTGGAGGCGATCGCCACGATTTGATAGACGAACAACATGCCGCCCGCCTGGAGCTGACTGATGCCATTATCCTGTGCGAACGGGGTAAACCAGCCAATCAGGGTATAAAACAGTAACGACTGGCTGGCCATGAACAGCGACACCTGCCAGCCGATCGCAGAACGCCATGGCGAACGCGTTACGGTGACCTTTGTTGCGCGCTGCTCACGCGTCGCGGGATTTTTCAGCTGCGGCAGCCACGCCAGCAGCGCGACCAGCGCCGGAATCAGCCAGACCGCCAGCGACAGACGCCAGCCGGCGCTGCTGAGTTCGGCCAGCGGCACTGCCACGCCGGAAGCGATGCTGGCGGTGATGCCCATGGTCATGGCATACAGCCCGATATAACGCGCGGTGTGCGCGGTGTAATCCCGCTTAATCAGCGGCGGCAGCAGGACGTTGGCCGCCGCGATCCCGCTGCTGAGAATCAGCGTCCCCAGCCACAGTGCCGTTTCGCTGCCGCTGATTCGCAGCAGTGAACCCAGGACGATCAGGAGTAACGCCCCCCACAGACTGCGCTCCAGGCCAAAGCGATTGCCGAACCAGGCGGCTGGCGGTGCCAGCGTGGCGAACATCAGCAGCGGTAAAAAGTTAATCACGCCGGCAGCGCTGGCGCTCAGGCCAAATGTCAGGCGAATATTTTCCAGCACCGGCCCGGTGGCGGTGATGGGCGTGCGTAAGTTGGCGGCGGTGAGTAACAGCAGCAGCAGGAAAAAGCCGGAACGACGCAGGGCAGAATCAGCAGATAAAGCGGTATGGGACATGTTTGCGCACCATGGAAATGAGGCAGAAAGGCTCTGCATATGGTGCGTTGATTGACGTTAACGCGTACGCAGCAGCCTGGACCGCTGAACCGCTGGCTATACTAACCAGCTGTTAAATCGATGTAAAGCAGAGCCACCCGGCCGCCATTCAGGATAACCTTCTTGCCGCTTTGCTTGTCTGACGGTGACATCACGCGTCTGTGACCTGGCTGGTATTTACGCTGCCGGTGCGTTTTTTTACCGGATACTTGCGCCTTTCGCTATCCACGTCCACCTTTATACTCTCACTCTTCGCAAATGGACCAATGATGCTCTGGTTATGGAATGCGCTTATCCTGCTGGCTACCGTGATACTGATGGAGATCGTCGCGGCGCTGTCGCATAAATACATTATGCATGGCTGGGGATGGGGCTGGCATTTGTCGCATCATGAACCGCATGAGAGCAAATTTGAGCTCAACGACCTGTATGCCGTGGTGTTTGCGCTGCTGTCGATTGGCCTGATTTGGCTGGGTGTCAACGGTGTCTGGCCGCTGCAATGGATTGGCGCTGGCATGACAACCTATGGCGCGCTCTATTTTATGGTGCATGACGGCCTGGTCCATCAACGCTGGCCGTTCCGCTATATTCCACGCAAAGGCTATCTGAAGCGGTTGTATATGGCGCACCGCATGCATCATGCGGTGCGGGGACGGGAAGGTTGCGTTTCCTTTGGCTTTCTTTACGCCCCGCCGCTGCACAAGCTGCAGGCGACGCTGCGCCAGCGCCATGGGCGTCGTGTCAACGCGGACGCTGCCACAGACCGGCAGGACGCGGCTGGGGATGAGCAAGGCGCGAAGTAAGCGCGACGCCGGCACCTTTCACCAGCAGCGCCAGCTTTTCGCCTTTACTGGTGCGCTGGCGCGCATCCCACGCCCGGGCACCGGCATGCTGCACCTTCACGCCAATTTCCCGGTAAACGCCGCGCGCGGTGGCGATCGCCCATGCCGAACGGAGCGGCAATCCGGGCAGCCCGCTGCGCGCTGACTGATAGTACGGCTCGGCCTCGTGCACCAGACGCGCTGCCAGCGGGGCCAGCGCTGCGCGATGTTGCGGATCGGCGAGCTGAGCGGCGCTCAGTCCGGCCTCATCCAGCCAGCTTTGTGGCAGATAGCAACGGCCATTCTCCGCGTCCTCAACGATATCCCGTGCGATATTGGTCAGCTGAAACGCCAGACCCAAATCACAGGCGTGATCGAGTACGCGCTCATCACGTACGCCCATCACGCGCGCCATCATTAACCCCACCACGCCGGCCACGTGATAGCAGTAACGCAGCGTGTCCCCGAAACACGCGTAACGTTCTTCACGCGCATCCATCGCAAACCCTTCCAGATGATCAAACGCCAGCTGCTGGGGAAGCTGATGCGTCAGCGCCACTTCCTGAAAGGCACGAAACGCCGGTTCATCCATGTGGGCACCGCTGTAGGCGCGGCGGGTTTCGATTTGCAGGTGGCGCATCCGCGCCTGGGCATCCGCCACCGCGTGCTGCGTGCCGCCTTCGCCCAGCGTCTGACCATCTATCACATCGTCACAGTGACGACACCATGCGTACAGCATCAGCGTACTGCGGCGCGTTGGAGGATCAAACAGCCGGGTAGCGCTGGCGAAACTTTTGGAGCCCTGCGCCATGGTTTGGGTGACCTGCTCAATCAGCGGCGGTTGGTTCATCCGGTCAGATCCTCCACCATCAACTGGGCGGTCGCTTTCGCGGAGCCGATCACGCCTGGCACACCGGCACCGGGATGCGTGCCAGCCCCCACCAGATAAAGGTTAGTGATGTCGGCATCGCGGTTATGCGGCCGGAACCAGGCACTTTGCGTCAAAATGGGTTCGAGCGAAAACGCTGAGCCCTGATGCGCGTGCAGCGTGTCGCGAAAATCAAACGGCGTAAACATACGGTGTGTCACTAACTGCTGTCGCAGACCCGGCATATAGTGCTCCTCCAGATAAGCAAAAATGCGATCGCGCAAGCGCGGTCCTTCCTGTTGCCAGTCAATTGCGGCGGTACCGAGATGCGGCACCGGCGCCAGCACGTAAAAACTGCCGCAGCCTGCCGGTGCCAGCGACGGATCGCTGGAGCAGGGCGCGTGCAGATACAGCGAGAAATCTTCCGCCAGCTGGCTGCTATTGAAGATCTCATCGATCAATTCACGATAGCGCGGACCAAAGCACACGGTGTGGTGCGCCAGCTGCGGGTGGGCATGATTAAGACCAAAATAGAGAACAAACAGCGAGTTGCTCATCCGCTTGCGCTTCAGCGTCGCCGCGCGTTTACGCGCCGCAGGGTGCTGGCTCAACAGGCGATCGTAGGTATGCACCACGTCAGCATTTGACGCAACGGCGGCGGCGGCAAAACGGCGCCCATCCTTCAGCTGTACACCGCTGATGCGGTTACCCTCGGTCTCCAACTGGCTGACTTCGGCGTTGAGCAGCAATTCACCGCCCAAATCGCGAAACAGTCGCGCCATGCCATCAACCAGCGCACCGGTACCGCCGCGCGGAAACCACACGCCCCATTCGCGCTCCAGTGCGTGAATTAAGGTATAGATCGAAGACGTTGCAAAAGGATTACCGCCGACCAGCAACGAGTGAAAGGAAAAAGCCTGGCGCAGATGATCGTCCTGAATAAATTTCGCCACCATGCTGTAGACACTGCGCCAGGCCTGCAGCCGACCCAGCTGTGGCCCGGCACGCAGCATGTCGCGGAAATGCAGAAAAGGCACGGTGCCCAGTTTCAGATAGCCCTCACGAAACACATCCTGTGAATAGGCCAGAAACTGGCGGTAACCGGCGACATCCTGCGGGTTAAAGGTGGCAATCTGCTGCTCGAGCTGTGTCTGGTTGTTGTCGTAGTCCAGCTGCCTGCCGTCTTCCCAGCACAGGCGATAAAACGGCGTCACCGGCATCAGGTCGACATAATCACTGAGTTGCTTGCCTGCCAGCGTAAACAGCGCCTCGATAGCGCTGGGATCGGTAATCACCGTCGGACCGGCATCAAAGGTAAAACCCTGATCCTGATAAACATAGGCGCGCCCGCCGGGCTTATCGCGCTGTTCCAGCAGCGTGACCGGCACGCCGGCCGCTTGCAGACGAATCGCCAGCGCCAGGCCACCGAAGCCTGCGCCAATCACATAGGTGCGTTTCATTATTTCTTCCCTGGTAACGGAGAGGTCATCATCAATGCGCGCAGCGCTTCGCCGAGAGGGACCGGCGGTTTGCCGCACAGAATGCGTGCTTTATCGCTGAGGCGCAGTTGCCCGGCGTAAAAGCGGCTAATCAATCCGGCATCAAGCCGGTAAAAACGCTGCATCACGCGCCAGCGCTGTTCAGGCCGTCCGGCAAGAAACAGCATGCGATTTAACAGACGGAAAAAGCGCTGCTCGCGCCAGTGCTGACGGGCAAAGGATTCGATGCAGTGGCTCAGCGTGTGGGCATCGGCGGGCAGCGTGCTGGCAATCTTCTCCGCCAGCGCCACTGCCGCAGGCAGCGAGTAACCGGTGGTGGCGTGAAACAGTCCGGCGCGCAGCCCGCTGCACGGTTGTCCGTGCTGCTGTTGCCAGAACTGATCGATATCGCCGCTGAGCGTGATCGGCAGCGAGCCGTGCTCCTCGCGCAGCAGCTGGCGCAGATTCCAGCCGCGCTGGTGGGCATAGTCCGTGATGTGCCGGCGCGCCTGTGCGGCATCCAGCGTGGCATGGTTGATATAATGGGTATCTTCAATCAGTAGACGGCTGGCACTGAGCGGCAGGGTGTAAACAAAGCGATAACCCTGCTGCTGATCGACGCTGGCGTCCATCAATATTGGCTGCTGCAGGCCATGCGGCGCGGCCAGCTGCCACTCCTGACCGACAAATGCCTGATAGCCGAGCTGCAGATGCGGTGTCGGCTGCAGCCCGCGTCCGTCAATCACCGCCTGCGCCTGTAACATCCCGCCATCTGCCAGTCTGACCCCGGTGGGCGAGACGTCGCTGACCGGCGCTGCGGTGCGTAGCGCGGCACCGAGCACCTGCTGCAAGTGCCGGGCAAAATCCTCCGAGGCAATCGAGCAATATTCACCATCCAGCTGGCGACGCAGGGTGGGGAAGCGTACCTGATAACCGGGCCAGCGCGCCGAAAGCAGCGGTTCGAGCCAGCGAAACTGCGCTTCGCTGACATCTTCGCGATGGAACGACCAGGTATGATTGCCGGCCGGCTGCGCCTGACTCTCCAGCAGCAAAACCTTAAGTGCGGGCTGCAGCTGGCGTAAACGCAGCGCAATCAGCCCGTTGGCCAGGCCGGCACCGACCAGAATGACATCATAAGGTGCACGCATCAGGTGGCCTCAGCCAGCACGATTTGCTGCTGACACAGCGCCTGCTCGACAATATCCGCCGCGCGCGTACAGCCACCGGCCCGCTGCAGCTGCGCCTGAATGGCTGACATGCGCAGACGATAGCGATCGTCACTCAGTAACTGTTGCAGGTGTTGCTCCAGTTGCGCGACGCGGCTGAAACGTGAGGCGCGCCGGCCGACGCCGTGCCACTCAATACGTGCCGCCACGCCGGGCTGATCGAAGGCGATCGGCAGCGCTAGCATCGGCGTGCCGCATTCCAGCGCTTCCAGCGCACTGTTCAGACCGGCGTGAGTGATAAACAGTTGCGCATGCTGCAGCGCCGCCCGCTGATCCACAAAATCGGTTACCCACGCAGCACCGGCCAGTCTGAGCTGATGTGCCTGGCTGGCGGTCAACCCGCCACAGTGTGCCACCACCAGCGACAGCTGCTGATTGCGGCAGGCCTGAGCCAGATGCAGAAACAGGCGAAAACGATGCCCCTGTAGCGTGCCCAGCGAGGCATACACCACCGGCTGGCGCAGCGCTGGCCAGGGAGCGGCGAGCGCGCCGCTAGCGACCTGGGTCCGCAGCGGGCCCACGCTGTGATAGCAGGCTGGCAGTTGCTGGCGTGGAAAATCAAAAGCGGGCACCAGCTGACTGATTTGCGCCAGCGGCGACAGACACTGATGTAAGCCATGGCGTTCGGGCAGGCCGAAGGCGCGCGCATGACGAGCGATGACAGTGCCATGACGACGCATGATGCGGTCGTAGATGTCGCTGCTGGCCTGATAGCGCTGCAGCGCTTTCTCATCCTGAGCAAAGCGAAAGGGCATTACCGCCAGCGGAATGGCCGCTTCACGATTGACCGGCAGCGCGCAGGCCACCGACACGAACGGCAGCTGTAACGCTTCTGCCACCAGACCGCCAGCCGCTTCCATTTGGTCGGCAATCACACCATCGACCTGCAGCCGTTTCAGCACCGCGGGCAGTTCGCGGCACAGCATATCGGTGCTGCTGGCCAGATCGTGAATCACGTGAAACAGCGACAGCCCGCCCGGTGCGGCCAGCCGCCTGAGTTCGCTGGAGAGCGATCCGGCAGGATGCGTGCGCTCGCCGACGGCCACAAAGGCAATGCGCTCGTCGCTCAGCAAGGTGCGTGCATCACTTTGCTGGATAAAGGTGATGCGATGTCCGCGCGCCAGCAGCGTTTGCGCCAGCGCCTGCAATGCGTGAAAGTGGCTGTAGAGCGGTGGCGCAATAACGGCAAAATGCCCCATAGGTATGACCGGCTTCAGTTAAACATCGCCAGCTGTTGATTAAACAGGGCGTGCATATATTGACGGGTGGCGACACCGCGATGGCAGGCGCAGGCAAGGTGTGCATCGGCGCTGCTTAGATGGTCGCGCAGACGACGTTCAGCCCCTTCCGGGCCCAGCATCTGCACCAGAGTGGATTTGCCCTGATCCTGATGACAGTCCTTGCCGGTGTGTTTAGAGCCATCTGCCAGGTCGTCCAGTAACTGGAATGCCTGACCTAAATCCTGCGCAAAATAGCTTAAACGCTGACGCACCTGCACTGACGCATCGGCCGCAATCGCCGCCATCTGCAGCGTGGCGCGAAACAGGACGCTGGTTTTCAGTTCATTGGTCAGGGTGATGGCTTCCGGACTGCGGCTGTGTGCGCCGTCATGCAGATCCTGGAACTGACCCTGAACCAGTCCCTGCAGGCCCACGGCAGAGGAGAGCTCGGCAATGGCTTCGGCTTTGTGCGTTGCCGGCAGACCCGGCGCGAGTGCAATCACCTCAAAGGCGCGGCTGAGTAGCGCGACCGCTGCCAGGATCGCAACGTTTTCCCCATATTCACAGTGGATTGCCGGGCGCCCACGTCGCATCCGGGCGTTATCCATTGACGGAATGTCGTCAAGGATCAGTGAGGCGGCATGCACCATTTCGACCGCACAGGCAAGATCAAGGATGCCCTGCTGCGCCACGTCACAGCCCATATCGCGTGCTGCCAGCAGCAGCAAGAGCGGACGAATACGTTTGCCCGGTGCCAGCGTGCCGGCACGCATCGCGGCCCGAACGCGATCGGCCTGCTGCCCGGCAGGCAATAAATGTTCAAGATGGGCCTGCAATGCGTGATGCAACTGAAGGAGATCGCTTTCCTGGCTTGCTGTGGTATCGACATGGGCGGTCATAGCGGCTTTCCATGGTTAGTTAAATTCTTGTGCTTTTTCAATTAACCGTAGACCCGGTAAGGGGAGTGCGCCAGCGAGCGAAGCGACTTTAACGCACCGTCACGCTTTTTTTATTTATTGAATAATCTGAGAAGTAATTCCTATGACCCTCAGGCCAGTTTTCGCTGCGGTGACTGCTATGATGACGGGCAATCAGAGGAGACAGCTATGACGACGCAAAAAGTGGCGGTAATCGGTGCGGGTGTGATCGGCCTTGCCGTAGCGTGGGCGCTGGCAAGGCAGGGGGCGCAGGTGACCCTCTTTGACCGGCAACACATGGGCGCGGGCACCAGCAGCACCACATTTGCCTGGGTGAACTCCAACGGCAAACAGCCTGCCAGCTATCACCGCCTCAACGCGCTGGCGATGGAGGAGCATATCCGGCTGCAGCTGACGCAGACTAATGGCGTGCGCTGGCTGGAACCTTGTGGCACCTGGGAGTGGGCCGGCGCGGGTGAAGCCGAACAGCAACTGCAGCAGCGTGCCACCGCCTTGCAGGCCGCTGGCTACGCGGCACGGCAAAGGACGCTGGCCGAGCTGCAGCAGGAAATTCCTGAACTGCGCGCGTCTGCGGTACACGGCAGCATCTGGCATTTTCCAACGGAATCAGTGCTCTATCCGGCGCTGTATCTGGCACGGCTGTGGTCAGAGGCGCAGGCGCACGGCGCGGTACTGCATCAGCATCAGGCGATTCAGCACATCAGTGAAAATGCGGAAGGCGTGACGGTGCAGCTGGAGCAGGGTGAGCAGTGGCAGGGTGATCGTCTGGTGCTGGCGACCGGACGCTGGGCCAATCAGCTGCTGCATACGCTTGGTCTGGAACTGGCGCTGATTGACACCAGCAAGCCTGATGCGGTGGCCTGCAGCTTTCTGGCGCGCACTGCACCGCAGCCGTTATCGCTTGGCACCAACCTGATTTCTCCGCAGCTGAACGTGCGGCCGGACGGCGGCGGGCGGTTACTGTTACAGGCGCTGGATCTCGATCATCTGGCCGATCCGGGCGCTCCGCCGTCGACTCATGGCGCCATCGCCGATCAGTTTCGTGAGCGCTACCGTGCGCTGTTTGCCACGGCTGGTGCGTTGCAGATCGAGCAGATTGTCGTCGGGCAGCGGGCGCGTCCGGCTGATGGTTTGCCGGCACTGGGCTTTGTCACCCCGCATCAGCGCGTGTATGTCGCGGTGACGCACAGCGGCATCACGTTATCACCGCTGATTGGCCGGCTGGTGGCGGAAGAACTGATCGGCGACAGTCCCAGCGATCTGCTGAAAGAGTTCCGGCCACAACGGCTGATCGGCAAAACCGCCAGCGCATTTGCACCGATTCGGCGAAACTTTCCGGCGGCACAGTGAGCGAAGCGATGGTGCAGACCACAGGGTAGCGGGTTGATTAATTTTTAACCTGAATTAAGGCGTAGGCTGATCGCGATCAAAAAAACATCAGCCGGGCTGCTCAACCATGGAAGGCGAAACATAAGCCAAATGGAGGTGAGTATGCGTACCACCCTGATGACGCTGCCGCAGATGGCGCATTACCTTGATATCCCCTGTACCACGCTGGCGCGTGCTATGTGTAATCGTGGCACGCTGGAAAAATTGCCGCTGCCGGCGGCGGTTGATGGCAGCCTGCCGCTCTCCTCTCGCTGCTGGTCACGCGAAGAGGTCAGGCAGTTTCGCCATCGGCTCCAGCGCCGCCGCCATCAGCGCTAAGCGAATCCAGCCGGTCGTCCTGACCGGCTGAATATCAGGCGGCGACACCATTCGGCCGTGCAGCGACATGACCGGCCCACAGGCTGGCAACCCACTTCACACCTTTCGCGGTAAACCGTGCCTGCGAAAAAGCATGCTGGTTTTCGCCCATTCCGCTGCGCAGTGCAAAATAGCCAGCCTGCAGATGGTGCTGCTGCGGCGTCAGCGCGCCTTTGTCACGGTACATAATGTTGCGCTCAAGCAGAAACTGCCGAAACTCCGGCTCTTTCACCTTGAGCATTTTGCACAGCTGGCGAAAACCCAGCGACTCATGCACATCCACAAAGCGATCAAAGAATTCTGCCTTTGGGGCCGTCAGCGCCAGTTGCTGTTCCGCCGCACGGCGTTGCTCAAACTGTTCTGCCCAGGCACGTGCCGCTTCCGCCGGATTGGTGAAGTCGGGCAGATGGGTGAATTTTTCCCGCTCCTGCCAGCGGTCCAGTAGTTCGGCGGTAAAGCCAGGGGAAAGACGAGCAACCGTCAGCAGCGAGTCACGTTTATTCAGCTGGAACTCCTGACGTGTCTCACCTTCATGCTCGTAATGATTCACCGTGACAGGCTGGGAAAGGCGCTGCGCGGTTTCCAGGCTTTTAATCAGGCGCTTCACTTCGCCATGCGTGATGCCGGTTATTCTGGCAATTTCACGGCTGCTCATCAGCAGAGTTGCGTTGAGAGCAGCAAGACTTTCCGTTGAGATCATCATCAGTATCACCTCTTACAAACGTGGAACAGTCCATCAGACTGCTGGATAAGTATACAATATACTGTTTGCATATCCAGTATTATTTTTAGCCGTTACTGTAAGAAATGCCTCTCTGCGAGATATCGCACAAAGCGCAACTGCGCCGGACCCCGCTCTGCACCCGATACCGATACGCTTGCCTATTCGACTATTACTACCAGGCTTAAGCGATTCAGGTTAAATAAAGACAGCCTTTCGTTACGCTTATTTATGAGGAGCTGATTATGAAAGCGTTAACTTATCATGGCCCACATCGGGTGCGCGTTGAAACTGTTCCTGACCCGATTTTAGAGCAGCCGGACGACATTATTTTACGCGTCACCGCGACGGCAATTTGCGGCTCCGACTTACATCTTTATCGCGGGAAAATTCCCGGTACCGATCACGGTGATATATTTGGTCACGAATTTATGGGTGAAGTGGTGGAAGCGGGGAGTGAGGTTACCAATGTGAAAATTGGCGATCGCGTTGTGGTGCCCTTTGTTATTGCCTGTGGCGACTGTTTCTTTTGTCATCTGCATCAGTATGCGGCCTGTGAAAATACCAATAGCGGGCGCGGTGCTATTTTAAACAAGAAAAATATTACCCCGCCTGCAGCGTTATTTGGCTACAGCAAACTGTACGGTGGCGTGCCGGGCGGCCAGGCGGAATATGTACGGGTGCCAAAAGCCAATGTCGGGCCATTTAAAGTGCCGCTGGCGCTACCGGATGAGAAAGTGCTGTTTCTCTCCGATATCCTGCCCACCGCCTGGCAGGCAGTGCAAAATGCCGGGCTGGATAAAGGCTCCAGCGTCGCCATTTTTGGCGCCGGCCCGGTCGGGTTACTGAGCGCCGCCTGCGCGCGCCTGGTAGGGGCGGAAGAGATCTTTATGATTGACCACAACGCTTATCGACTGGAATTTGCCCGCCAGCGTTATGGGGTTACGCCGATCAATTTTGATGAAATCGACGATCCTGCTGGCTGGATCATTGATCACACCCAGGGCCACCGGGGCGTTGATGCGGTAATCGATGCGGTAGGTTTTGAAGCCAAGGGTAGCCTGACGGAAACGGTGATGAGTAATCTGAAGCTGGAGGGCAGCAGCGGGAAGGCGCTGCGGCAGTGTATTGCGGCGGTACGCCGTGGCGGTGTGGTCAGCGTGCCGGGCGTGTATGCCGGCTTTATCCACGGCTTCCTGTTTGGCGATGCATTCGATAAAGGACTGACGTTTAAAATGGGCCAGACGCATGTGCAGGCCTATTTACCGCGCCTGCTGTCGCTGATTGAGCAAGGGCTGCTGACACCGGAAGAGATTGTGACGCACCATATGCCGCTGGAAGAGGCCGCGCGCGGCTATGAAATCTTTGAAAAACGTAAAGAGGATTGCCGCAAAGTGATTCTGGTGCCCGGTATGGCCAGTACCACACCGGCGGCCTGAGTGCTGACAGGCTGCCTGACGGCAGCCTGCTTCTGTGGCTTAACGCACGATATCTTCATCGCGGTCGTTGAGCTCAGGTAGTGCAATTTGCCGTGAGGGCGCGTTATCGAGCCGATCGCCATAATCAGCACTGACATCGGGCAGGCTGGTAAACTGGCCATCGACGAACAAAAAGCTCAGGTGTTTTTCCACCTCGGCCAGTAATTCGTCCACTTCCTGCTCCGTTTCTCCCCCGGCATCTTTACCGTCAAGCTGCCAGCGATAACGATCGCCCACTCTTTCCGCACCGCCAATATCAACGATGTGGCCATCAATATTTTCCACCAGTAAACGCTGACGGGAAAAATAGAGTAAATAGGGCATCCGATCGCGGTTGTTTTCTGACATAACATAACTCCTTCATGACGTTACCACGGTTAGCGCAGAAAATAATAGCGAAACGCAAATACTGCCCAATATACCGCGTTCAGACCTAAATAAGCCCAGCACCCCCAATAAGCCACAGGCTCGCGGCGGGTGCGAAGTTTAGGTAAGAAAGCCAGTAAATAACCGGCTGCAGCAATAAGCGAAACGAAATAAAGTAGTTTCATGCGCTCTCCTGAATTTATTATCGTCTGATAAGCATAGTCAGGATAAATAAGGTTGGGGATAGCGCAGGACATTCTTATCGGTGGCGATGGCAAAGATAACGGACGTCAGCCAATCAGCGCTTTAGCTTTAGCGCGAATCTCACTCAGTTCCTCGGCGGTCACATGGCTTTTTTTCACCAGTTTTCTGGCGCGCCAGTCGATGGAGGTGACCTGATCGGCCAGCGCCACACTATCACGGCTACCGGTAAGGGAAACTTCAAAAGGATAGCCTTTGACCTGGGTGGTACACGGGACGCACAACAACATGCCAACCTTGTTGTTATAGGCAAAGGGACTCAGCACAACCGCAGGACGATGGCCGCCCTGTTCATGGCCGAGGGTAGGATCAAAATCCAGCCAGATGAGATCGCCTGCATCGGGAACAAAACGTGACACCATCAGATTCTTTCCTTGCCCACTGAAGGTCCAAAATCAATTTTATCATGGACGTTATCGTCGGTGATCTCGTCCAGCAGAGCGTCCAGCGAATACACCTTTTCCCTGAGCGGCACAAGGATCAGCTTGCCATCTTCAACGCTGAGCTCCAGTTTATCGTCCACGCTGAGCGACGCGGATTGCATCACGCTGGACGGGATGCGAATCGAGGGACTGTTGCCCCATTTCTTTAAAGTGACGGTCGTCATAACAGGCCTCCGAAGAATGTGTATACATTGTATAGCCGTGATGATGTTGATACAACGTATAAACACCTTCAGCCTGACATGTTAAGAAAGCGGCAGGATTCAGCGCGCCGTTAACTGTTGCAGCGCCGCTGCGCTGGCGGCATCATCCGGCACATACACCAGCAGGCGGTCGCCGTTGCGTGACGCCGACCACCAGTTGTTCTGGCGCAGCGTCATTTCGCCTACTTCGGCACGGTAAAAGCGTTTTACGCGGTTTTCCACCTTGCCCAGTTCGTAGCGCTGCCAGGTGTGCGCGAACTCATCGGAACTGTTCAGCAATCGCGCCAGAAAGCTTTCCCAGTGCGGATCGCCCAGATGCTCGCCCATCTGACCGCGAAACATCGCCACCATCTGCGGCATCACTTCGTCCCAGTCGGTCATCACGTTGCGCCAGCCGGCATGGTTGAACGCCAGCCAGATACAGTTGCGATCTTCCGGCGCGATCTGGGCTAAATCGACGCCCATCAGTGCACACCACGCCTGGTTATAGCCGAGGATATCGAAGCGCGGCGTTTCGATGATCGCCGGCAGCTGAATGGCATCCAGCATTTGCTGATTATGTCCGGCGAGTTTGCAGCAGGCAGCGGCGACGCGCGTCGATGGCAGGGTGTGTCCGGCCAGCGAGAAAAGATGCTGTGTCTCTACATCATTGCATTGCAGGGCGCTGGCGATGGCCGTCAGCGTTTTGGTGGAGGCTTTGATATCGCGCCCCTGTTCCAGCCAGGTGTACCAGGTGACGCCGACATCCGCCAGCTGCGCCACCTCTTCACGGCGTAAACCCGGCGTGCGGCGCTGACGCATACGCGGTAAACCGAGGCGGTTAGGATCCAGGCTCTCGCGGCGCGTACGTAAAAAGGTACCGAGTAATTTACGGTTGTTCAGCTCAGCGGGTGTAAGGGTTTGCGCGGTGCTCATCAGCAGCTCTCCAGACGAGACGGGTAGAATTTATACCATGATAATCAAGAACTGGTACCCGTTTAACGGTTAGGTGATGCTATGCCGTAGTGAAACTAAAAACAAGGTTAACGCTATGCAGACATCGCAACTTCAACGTGCAGGACTGGTGGTCCTGCTGGCCGGGCAGCTATTGCCGATGATCGACTTTTCCATAGTTAACGTCGCGCTGGATGCGATGGCACAATCGCTGCGTGCCTCGCCGATCGCGCTGGCGCTGATCGTGGCGGTGTACGGTATCGCTTTTGCTATTTGTCTGGCGATGGGCGGACGCCTGGGCGATAACTTTGGCCGCCGTCGCGTGTTTCTTGCCGGCGTCTGGATTTTTGGCATTGCGTCATTATTGTGCGGCATCGCTAACAGCGTCGGCATGCTGATGTTTGCGCGCGCGCTGCAGGGCGTCGGTGCCGCTTTTATGGTGCCGCAGATTCTTGCCACGCTGCACGTTACGCTGCAGGGCAGGGCGCATGCGCGGGCCATTGGCCTGTACGGCGGTATCGGCGGGCTGGCTTTTATTATTGGCCAGGTGCTGGGCGGTTTTTTGATCAAAGCCGATATTGGCGGCTACGGCTGGCGCAGCGTGTTTCTCATCAACCTGCCGATCTGCCTGTTCGTCCTGCTGACCGCGCGCCGCTTCGTGCCGGAAACGCATAACCTCAAGCGGGTGCCGGTGGATGTGAGCGGTACGCTGCTGCTGGCCGGCGCGATCGGCTGTCTGATGCTGGCCCTCGCGCTGGGGCCGCTACTGCACTGGTCGTGGCCGTGCCTGTTACTGCTGGTGCTGTTTCCACTGTTTCTGCATCGGCTGCGCCACAGCGCGCTGCGACTGGAAGCCGCTGGCGGATCGCCGCTGCTGCCGCCCTCGCTGCTGCGTCTTTCCAGCGTGCGTTTTGGTCTGACGCTGGCGGTGCTGTTCTTCTCCTGCTGGAGCGGCTTTATGTTCGCGGTGGCGCTGACGCTGCAATCCGGCATCGGCATGACCGCTTTCCAGTCCGGCAACGCGTTTATTGCCCTGGGCGCGGCCTATTTTATCGGCTCAATGCGTACTACCCGCATGGTTGAGCGTTATGGTAAACGTGCCACGTTACTGTCTGGCTGTGCAATTCAGATGGTCGGGCTGGTGGCGCTGATCGCGACGCTGCAGCTGGCGTGGCCGCAGGTGGGCATTGTTACGTTGATTCCGGCCACCGCGCTGATAGGCTTTGGCCAGTCGTTTATTGTCAGCACCTTCTACCGCATTGGCATGAGCGGGGTGCCGCATCATCAGGCCGGCGCAGGCAGTGCGGTGCTGTCCACCGTGCAGCAATCGGCGCTGGGACTGGGACCGATGCTGCTCGGCGGCGTGTTCACGCAGATCAATCAGCATGGTAATCATCTGGCAGCCATCAGCGGTACGCTGACGGTGGAGTTGCTGATGATGGCACTGCTGGTTGTGCTGACCAGCGTCAACCGCCGGACATTCCAGCCGGCGACGGCTGAAGGCTGACGCCGGAGGGAAAAAGTCAGCCATTCTGATCACCGTAAACACTGACCCTGCAAGGTAATAACAGGTTTTGGGCCGGGTGCGCATTGGTGCGCCCCGGCATCTAAAAACCGCGCCGCGCTTACGTTTCCGCCAGGCGTAAACCGCTTTCGGCATCGAACAGATGAATTTTTTGCGGATTGAAACCGATGCGCAGCGTCGCGCCACTGCTGGCCGCATGCCGTCCGGCCATCTGCATATGCAGCGCATGACCGTGCCAGTCAAGGTGCAGCAGAGTTGATTCCCCGGTAATCTCCACCACGTTCACCCTCGCAGGCGCGCCGTCCTGCACTTCGCACAGATCGTGCGGGCGCACCCCCAGCGTCACGGCAGCGCCTTCACGTTCCCGTGCCACCGCCTGCCACTGCGCTGGCAGCGGCTGCCACCAGTCCTGACACTGCACGCCCGGCACGCCATCGTGCGTCAGCAATTGTGCCGGTAACAGGTTCATGGGCGGCGAACCAATAAAACGCGCCACAAAGGTATCTGCCGGACGATCGTAGATCGCCAGCGGTGCGCCCTGTTGCACGATGCGTCCCTCTTTCATCACCACAATCTGGTCGGCCAGCGTCATCGCTTCTACCTGATCGTGCGTGACATACACCATGGTGGTTTTGAAACGCTGATGCAGCGACTTGATCTCGGCGCGCAGCTCCATGCGCAGCTGGGCATCAAGGTTAGAGAGCGGTTCGTCAAACAGAAACACCTGCGGATTACGCACCATGGCGCGGCCCATCGCCACGCGCTGACGCTGCCCACCCGATAGCGCGCGCGGGTAGCGTTGCAGCAGCTTATCAATGCCAAGAATCGCGGCGATGCGCGCGATTTTCTGCTGCTGCTCATCGCGGCGTACCTTCTTCACCTGCATGTGAAACGCCAGGTTTTCGGCCACCGTCAGATGCGGATAAAGCGCATAACTCTGAAACACCATCGCAATGTCGCGATCGGCGGGATCGCGATCGTTAATCTGCACTTTATCCATCAGAATCGCGCCGTCGGAGAGACTCTCCAGTCCGGCGAGCAGGCGCAGCAGCGTCGACTTGCCGCAGCCGGACGGGCCAACCAGCACGGTAAAGCTGCCGTCGGGAATGGTCAGGTCGAGCGGATGCAGCACCGACTGTTTACCGTAGCGCTTGGCCACTTTAACGAGTTCAACACCGGCCATAATTTAAAACTCCTGTGCGCATAGTTGCAGTTGTTGCCAGTCGGGATAGCGACGTGGCTGCGTGCTGATTGCCAGTGAGGCCACCGCAATGCCCCATTGCAGCGCGGTGGCAAGATCCTGCTGATGCAGCAGCGCGGTAAGAAAACCGGCGTTAAAGCTGTCGCCGGCACCGATGGTGTCGACCACCGCGACCGCGCGACCAGGCTGTTGCAGGCTGTGCTGATGTTGCCAGCAGCCCGCGCCCTGCGCACCGCATTTCACCACGCAGCCGCCGCGCCCGCTGAGCCGTTGCGCCAGCAGGTGCGCGCCGGTGTGCAGATCATCTGCGCCACTCAGTCCGAGCGTTTCGACTTCATTGAGCAGCAGCCAGTCGCACTGCGGCAGCCAGCGGGCGATCTGCGCGCGTACCTCATCGCTCCAGCCCTGCGGCGGCCAGCCGGTATCGACGGCGATGATAAACCCGCGCTGCTGCAGTTCGGCCAGCAACTGCGGATAGTCGTCATACAGTTGCAGGCAGAGAAACGTGCCGCACAACAGCACGATATCGCCGCTGCTGGCTTGCGCCGGGAGCTGGCTCAGCACGTCCTGCGCGCTGAGCCGCACAATGTGACCGAGATTGCTGAGGAACGATCGCTCGTGATCGGAGTGCGTGACGCCAACGGTGAGCGAGGTTTCGCAGGGATAGCGTGTCCAGTGCGCCGCGCTGTGCGGAAAATGGCTCGCCAGCCATGCGCTAAGGCCGTCATCGCCCTGATTAGCGACGGCGCGATGGCGCACCTGCATCGCTTCCAGCGCCAGCGCGCAGTTGCCTGCCGAACCGCCCGGACGCAGCTCACTGTGCTGCAGCATCACTTCGGTGCCGCGCTGCGGCCAGCTGTCCAGCGTACCCATGATGACATCGACATTGATATTGCCCACCACGTAGAGCGTGGCGCGGGCTTCCTTATTGCTCATCATCCTTTGCTCCCGCCACTGGCAAGGCCGCTGACCAGCGTTTTTTGCAGCCAGATAGCGATAAAGAGAGGAGGAACCGACGCCAGAATGCCGACGGCGGCAATCAGCCCATCGTCGGTGGCGCGGCCTGCGGTAAAGCCGGCAATGGTGACCGGCAGGGTTTGCGCGGCGATGTTACTGGTGAACAGCAGGGCGTAGAAAAATTCATCCCACGCCAGCAGCCAGCCAAACAGCGCCGCCGCGCCCAGCACCGGTTTCGCCAGCGGCAGCGTAATGCGCAGCAGCACCTGCCAGACGCGCAGGCCATCAAGACGCGCGGCCTGTTCGATATCCTGCGGCAGGGCATCAAACTGGTTTTTCAGCATCCAGGTGAGAAACGGCAGAATCAGCGAGCAGTACACGATGATCAAACCGGGTCGGGTGTTGAGCAGATCGAACTGCTGCAGCAGAAAGTAGAGCGGCAGCACAAACGCTACCGGCGGCACCATATAGATGGCCAGAGACGCGAACAGCCAGCCGTCACGGCCGCGATAGCGCGAGAAGCTGAACGCTGCCGGGATCGCCAGCAGCAGGCACACAAGCGTTGCGCCGGTTGCCACCAGCAGGCTATTACCCAGCGCATGCAGGAACAGCGCGCCGGGCTGGCCGGGTTCCAGCGAGATCAGCCTGCCGTAGCGGCTGAAATCCCACTGGCGCGGCAGCCACTCCAGCGGCACGCGTGTCAGATCGCTGGTGGCGCTGACGCTCATCAGAAACAGCCAGCCCATCGGTGCCACGACAGAGAGCGCCACCAGCAGCGCCGCCGCGTATTTAGCGCAGGTACGCAGTTTAACCTTCATAGGCACTTCCCCGACGGCGCTGCCGCCACAGTAATAGCATGTAAAGGGTGATCAGCACTGCGCACAGCAGCGTCATTAACATGGCATAAGCCGCACCACTGCCGGCGCGCAGGTAGCTGAAGGATTCCTGATAGACGTAAAAGCTCAGCGTTTTGGTGCTGTCGACCGGACCGCCGCGCGTCATTACATAGATGATGTCGAAGATCTTAAAGGCGTCGATGGTGCGTAACACCAGCGCCACGCTGAGCGATCCGACAATCGCCGGAAAGGTGATGGCACGGAAACGCCGCCATGCCGATGCGCCATCCAGTCGTGCCGCTTCGTAGAGATCCTCCGGCACCGACTGCAGCGCCGCCAGCACCAGCAGCGTCACCAGCGGATAGTTTTTCCAGATGTCGGCGAACATTACCGCGTTGAGCGCGGAAGCCGGCGACCCCAGCCAGCTGCGGTAGCCATCAATGATACCGAGCTGCGTCAGCAGGGCGTTGATACTGCCGTAGTCCGGATTGAAATTGAGGCGCCACATCATGGCGTTCACAATGGTTGGCAGCGCCCACGGCAGAATCACCAGCACGCGCAGCACGTTACGTCCGGCGAATTTCTGGTTGAGCAGCAGCGCAACCAGCACGCCGATGACGCCTTCAATCGCTACCGACACCACGGTGAAGTAGAGCGTGCGCCCCAGCGAGGTCTGGAAATCCGCATCGGTAATGGCGTAGAGATAGTTCTCCAGACCAATCCATTGCGGCGCTTCACCGCCGCTGCCAATCAGCGCGGCGTCGGTAAAGCTCAGCCAGATAGTGCGCAGCAGCGGCCAGGCGGTGAGCAACAGCATCACCAGTAGCATGGGTGCCAGCAGCACCCACGCCTGCCGTTGTTCGCGTTGACGCAAACTCAGCATACTGACCCCTTAACGCAGACGCGCCGCACTTTTGTCTACCGCCTGCATGGCTGCTTCCGGTATCGCGCTGCCGACCAGAACCTGTTGCAGCTGCTGCTGCAGGGTGTTGGAGAGACGTGAGTAATCAGCGGTTTCCGGACGCGACAGCATGACATTCAGCGATTTGTCGGCAGCAGCGATCAGGCTCTCCTGATTCTTACTGACCGCGGGATCCTGATAGGAGCTTTTCCAGATCGGCAGACTGAGCGTGGCGTATTTATTCTGTACCGGCTGCGAAGTCATGTAACTGATGTACTGCCACGCCTGCTCCGGATGGCTGCTGCCTTTGGCAATGCCCAGACCCATCGAACCGTTGACCGCGCCGAAACGATTGGGCGCATCGCCGGGTGCGGGCATGATGCCAACCTGGCCGGCGACTTTACTCTGTTTGGCATCGTTGGCCATGTTGTACATGTAGGTCCAGTTGAGCGCGAAAGCCGCATCGCCGTTGGAAAAGGCTTTGCGCACGTCCTCTTCCAGATATTCGCGCGAAGCCGGGTTGGTCAGGCCCTCATCGAGCGAGCTTTTCATCAGCTTCACCGCCTGCAGCGAGGCTGGCGTAGAGAAATCGAGCTTGCCGTTGTTATAGAATTTGCCGCCGAAGCCGGAGACCAGCGTGGTGTAGTCACACACCAGCGCTTCCGCCTGTGACCAGCTCCATACCAGCGGATATTTAACGATATTTTTCTGCTTAATGATGCGCGCATCATCCATCACCTGCTGCCAGGTTTGCGGCAGATCTTTGATGCCGGCTTTTTCCAGCATCGCTTTGTTGTAGTAGAGATATTTGGTGTCGAGGATCCACGGCATGCCCAATGTTTTGCCTTTGAACACCACGGTGTTCAATGCGCCGGGGAAGATTTTCTCTTTTTCATCTGCGCTGATGCGGCTGCTGACATCCTGCAACAGGTCGAACTTGCTGAATTCCGCCGGCCAGATGGCATCAAACAGCACCACATCGTAACCGTTGCCGCCCGCGCCGCGTGCCGCGACAATCTTATCGTGCAGCGCTTCGTAAGGAACAAACTCCAGATTGACCTGCACGTCCGGGTGCGCTGTCTGAAACGCCTGAGTCATGGCGCGGATGTCGTTTTCACTGTAGGCCGCCTGCGTCATAAACAGGGCGTTGAGCGTAGTGGTAGCCGCTGCCGCGCTGCCCGCGCAGGCGAACAGTACGGCGGCAAAACAACCTTTCATCTGATTTTTCATTGCGTTCTCGCCTTCATGCAGTAGAGGGTGTTTAATTAAATCAATTTGATTGATTTAATATCGCGCACAGATTGCCAGCGCGCAGTGGCTGACAGCAGTGAGCTAAAGCAAGGGACGTGCCAGGGCAGAAAACAACGCTGCCATCCGACACTACTTTGCACAGATTTTTGCCGCTGTCAGGTAAACAGGTTGTAAAATGTGTGGCCGATCATAGATATTGAGGCGGCGGTCCGCAGCGGATGTAAAAAAGAGGGAAGCGAGCAGGATGAAAACGTCGGGAACCAATCTGGAACATGCGCGCGCGCACAATCGCCGGGTGATTATCGAAGCGATTCGCCTGCACGGCGAGCTGACCCGTGCCGAGCTGGCGCGGCTGACGGCGCTGACACCGCAAACCGTCTCGAATATCGTCGCTGAACTGGAGCAGGCGGAGTTGCTCACCAGCCGTCAGCCGCGCAAGCAGGGCCGCGGTCAGCCGGCGATTCCGGTCACCCTGAATCCGGCCAGTGCGTTTTCCATCGGCATCCATCTCGACCATCAGACGCTACTGATTGTGCTGGTGGACCTGACCGGTGAAATCCATTTTCGCCGCCTTATTATGGTGCAAAAACCGCAGCCGGATGCCACATTAGCGCGCATTGCCGGGGTGCTGGCGGAGATCAAACAGCAGACCGGGCCGCGCTGGCAAAAAGTGCTGGGTATTGGCGTGGTGATGCCGGGGCCGTTTGGTGTGGAGGGTATCTCGTCAATGGGGCCGACCACGCTGCACGGCTGGGAGGACGTCGATATCGCTGCGCGTCTCGCTGAGATGAGCGGACTGCCGGTGACGCTGGAGAATGATGCCACCGTCGCGGCGATTGGCGAACGCTTTCACGGCGTGGCGCGTCATCTTAATTCCTTTATTTATCTGTATATTGGCACGGGCCTGGGCGCGGGCATCATCATGGATGGCCATGTGTACAGCGGCCATGCGCACAACGCCGGTGAAGTGGGGCATGTGGTGGTGGAACCCGGTGGACGTGAGTGTTACTGCGGCAATCACGGCTGCCTGGAGCGTTATGTTTCGCTGCAGGCCGCTTACGAATTCTGCGGACTCGACCCGATGAGCGCGCTGCCGGAAGATTTACTGCAGGTTGATCCGGCGCTGTTTGATCGCTGGATTGATACCGTGCTTACGCCGCTGCGCCAGGGTATTAACATGCTGGAGTGTATCTTTGATGCCGAGAGCGTGATTATCGGCGGCATGATGCCTGCGGTGTTGCTGGATAAAATTATCCAGCGCCTGCCGCCGCTCTACCAATCGGTGCGCGGCCGCTATCTGACCGGCACGCGACTCAAGACCGGCATGACCGGCAGCGACACCGCCGCCCTCGGCGCAGCGGCTCTGCCAATTTTTGATGAGTTTAATCCGCAGTTCCAGGTGCTGATGAAGTGAAAAACGCGGCCAGCGTTTTACCGCATCACCCAGTGTCCGGCGCTCACTTCCTGATAATGCCGTGTTTCCGGCACAAATCCATTGGCACGCACCGGGCTCTTCAGCTCGCTGACGTCCACGTGCCGTTTTAAATGGCGGCGCGCCGGATCGGGCACAGGCACCGACGCGAGCAGTTTTTGTGTGTAAGGGTGCTGCGGATTCTCAAAAATAGCCGCGCGCGGACCAATCTCAACAATCTCTCCCAGTAGCATCACCGCCACACGATGGCTGATGCGCTCCACTACCGCCATATCGTGTGAGATAAACAGATACGACAGATTCAGGCTGTGTTGCAGATCGAGCAGCAGATTGATGATCTGCGCTTTCACGGTGACATCAAGGGCGGAAACCGACTCGTCGGCAATGATCATTTTCGGATCGAGCATCAGCGCACGGGCAATGCAGATGCGCTGACGCTGGCCGCCGGAAAATTCGTGCGGATAGCGTTTCAGCATGGTTGCGGGCAGGCCAACGCGCGTCATCAGTTCGGCCGCTTTGCTCTGTGCAGCGGCCTTACTGCCCAGCCGATGCTGTAAAAAAGGTTCGGTGAGGGCTTCAAGGACCGACATACGCGGGTTAAGGCTGGCAAACGGATCCTGAAAAATCATCTGCATGGCGCAGCGCAGCTTGCGCAGTTCTTGCCGGGAAAGGGTGAGCACGTCGCTGCCATCAAAAGCAATCTGCCCGCAGGCCGGCTGCACCAGCCGCGTTAGCGAGCGGCCGGTGGTGGATTTGCCACAGCCGGATTCGCCGACCAGCGACAAGGTTTCACCCGGCAGCAGATCAAACGAGATATTCTCCACGGCGTGCACCGCACCGGTTTTACGGCTGAACAGCCCTTCGTAAATGCTGAAGCGCGTGCTGAGGTTCTTCACCGACAGCAGCGGCGTTTGCCCTTGTGGCGTCTGCCGCGCCTGCGCCACCGGCGCTTCGCCGTTGAGCGCAAACTTACGCGGTCCATCGATGCCGCGCATGGCACCGAGCTGCGGCACGGTCGCAATCAGCGTGCGGGTATACTCTGCCGCCGGGGCAGAAAAAATCGCGGCGGTGCTGCCGGTTTCCACCATCGCGCCCTGATACATCACCAGCGTGCGGTCGGCGACTTCTGCCACCACGCCCATATCGTGGGTGATGAACAGCACGGCGGTGCCTTCCTCCTCCTGCAGGGTCTTGATCAGGTCAAGGATTTGACCCTGAATCGTGACGTCGAGCGCGGTGGTCGGCTCGTCGGCAATCAGCAGTTTTGGGCGCAGCGCCAGCGCCATGGCGATCATCACGCGCTGACGCATGCCGCCGGAAAAGTGGTGCGGGTAGTCACTGAAGCGTTTGGCCGCGTTGGGAATACGCACTTTCTCCAGCAGCCGGATAGTCTCTTCGCGGGCGGCGCGTGCGCTGATTTTGCGGTGTGCGATCAGCGCCTCAGCAATCTGATGACCAATAGTGAACGACGGATTAAGGCTGGTCATCGGCTCCTGGAATATCATCGCGATGGCATTGCCGCGGATGTCGCGCATTGCACGTTCGCTCAGCGTGAGCAAGTCCACGCCGTTCAGCAGCACTTTGCCGCAGATACGTGCGTGACGGCTATTCAGCAGACGCATGATCGCCATCGAGGTAACGCTTTTGCCTGAGCCCGACTCACCGACGATCGCCAGCGTTTCACCGGCCCCGAGGGTAAAAGAGACGTTTTTCACCACCTCACGCCAGCGGTCATCGCTGCGAAACGCGACGGTGAGATTTTCGATGCTCAGCACCGGCGGGTCAGCGCGATTCATTGTGCCGCCACAAAGCGCGCCGAGCGGGTGCTGACCGGCACATAGGTAAAATCGGTATCGAACGGATAAGCCGGCTGCTGCTTGCGCTTGCGCACCAGCCGTTCAACATACTGATCGACCACACCTTCCGACAGCGCCATCAGGTTGGGATTGGCAATCGGCGCCAGCTCGGGCGACAGGTAACCGGATTTCACCACCACAATTTTTGCCTGGCGCGGATCGAGTCCGAGCAGGGCGAAATCCGCCAGGTTGTGATAAGGACGACGCCGATCGGCAACTACCACGGTAATGCCTGCAATCTTCAGCAGCGCCTGACGGGCAACCGAACGGGCATCATCACTCAGCAGCAGCACGTCAAACTCGCCGCTGACTTTGCCGCCGGCAGGATCCAGCGTGGCACCGATAGTCAGGGAGAGCCGTGCGCCGACGCCCGCGGCGAATGCCGCCTCCGTGGCCGGTTTATCAGTAATGCCGGCAACGATGACATCCTGCGCATTTTGCCGCAGCAGTTCGGCCAGTACATCGGCCCGATCGCCCACGCCGCCGCCAGTCGGGTTATCACCGGAGTCGGCGAGAATCACCGGTCCGCCAGGACTGGAAATCGCCATGCGTACGCACTCTTCAGTACTGCCGGTCACGCAGCCAAACACAAATTGCTCACGCGCCTGCCAGTAAGCCAGCGCCAGTTTGGCCGCCTGCTCAGACAGCACATCGGCATCGGTGCCGGTCATGATGGCTGCCGCCGTGGCGCGTGGCTCATCCGCCCAGACATAGCCAACCATCAGCGAAGCATCCCAGATATGTTCAAGTGCGTTAATCCCGGGCAGGCTGGCATACAGACTTTTGGCGGGTTCATCTTCGGTGCTGGTGCGTTCACCTGGCAGCACCACGGGGATCGGTGCCCACACCACACCCGGTCGGATGCCGCTTTGCAGGCTATTGACCAGCATTGAGACGGAGCGGCGCATGGTCTCTTCCACATCGATATGGGGTGCCGTGCGGTAGGTTGAAAACATATCGATCGCGTCGATGATGCGCTGCGAGACATTGCCGTGCAGATCGTAGCTGACGCTAATCGGACAATCGGGCCCGACCAGCTCGCGCGTCGCGCTAATCCAGTCGCCTTCCGCGTCTTCCATCCCTTCGACATAAACCGCGCCGTGCATCGCCAGGTAAACGCCATCCACGGGCAAATACGCCTCGAGCCGATGGAGAAACTCCTGTTTGAAGGCATCATAGGTCACACGTGCTACTGGCCCACCGGCAATGGCACGGGCGTGAAAGGTCGGCAGAAACTCGGCCGCGTAATCCTGCAGAAAAGCGAAATAGGGATTGGTCGTCATCGTTTCACCCCGCACGATGCGGAAATCGTCGGCGTAATTGAGCACCGGATTCCAGGTACTGCATTCAGTATGAATTCCACCATAGGCAATGCGCATAACAGACTCCGCTAGTCGGGTAAGTGAACGATAAAACGGTAAGCCGCCACACTGGCTGCGGCGCGGGCCCAGCTGAACTGATCAATCGCCATGCTGACGATGGGCGTCTTGCCCATGATTGAAGGCAACACGTGACTATCTACCGCCTGCATCACCACCGTTCTGAGCAGGCCGTCGAACGCATCCGGCTGATGGGCGATGACAATCATCTCCGGATCGTTCATCTGAATGATACTGGCAATGGCGAGGCCAAGTGCGTCACCTGCCTGGTGCAGAATGGCGATCGCGGCGCTATTGCCTTTTACCGCCAGCGCTTCCAGTTCGGCGACGCTGGTGCAGGGCAGCTGTTTGTCACGCATGCTTTCACGCATCGCAGTGAGCGACGCCAGCGTATCAAGGCAGCCGCGTTTGCCGCAGCGGCACGGACGCCCGCCCGGCTCTACGGTACAGTGAGCAATTTCACCGGCCCCACCGTGCGCGCCGCGGTGCAGCTGCCCCTGAAAGAAGTGCGCAGAGCCAATGCCGTCGCCGTGGGAAATCAGGGTGAAATTCCGTGCCTTTTTCGCCACGCCGAAAATCTTTTCGCTGACCGCCAGAGCTTTGGCATCGTTTTCCAGTGACACCTCCAGACCGGTTTGCGCGTTAAGCAGTGCCGCCAGCGGGACGTTTTTCCAGCCCAGCAGGGCAGACTGAACGCACACCGCCTGGTTTTCATCCACAAAGCCGGAAAGCGTGACGCCCAGCCCGATAAGCTGGTCGGCGGAGATGCCTTTTTGTGCAAGCAGACCGGGGATGGCGGCGGCCAGCGCACCAGCCAGCAGCGCAGGATCGGGATTCAGCGGCATGTGGGTACTGGCCAGGATGCGACCGTGCATATCCGTCAGCACCAGATACACATCGTCACCGAGCAACGACGCACCGAGAAAATAGGCGCTGTCGGCACGCATTTTTAATAACACCGAAGGCCGACCCTGACCGTTACTTTCCGGAATGCTCTCCTCAAGCAGTCCTGCGCTAAGCATCTCTTTGATTAATGTGCTGATTGCGGCTTTACTCAGCTTCATTTTTTCCGCAATTGCCGTGCGGCTCATGCCATGCGAAGAAATTAATAAACGCAGAATTTGTTGCTGATGAGCATTAAGCATCCGGATTCTCACGGCACAGGCTGTATTTGGCCGACAATAATCAGCCATGAAAACAAATTCAAGCGTATTTAGTTTATTTTCTGAATGCAGATCGAATTATAAGTAAAATATATGAACTGACATCTTGGCTTTTGTTTGCAGAGTGTGCCTTATATAGCGTCGAGCCCGTTCTTCTGCTGCCGTTAACATGATCAAAGCGTATGGCAGGCGATGGCGTGCAATGACAGTCAGCTGCCTGCCGGGCAATGACTCTTCACTCTTTGTCACTGATTCACTGAGGCCTTCATGCAAAGCACACTCAAGCATTTCAGGATACTGACACTTGCCGCGGGTATTCTGGCGTCGTTTTCCAGCGCATCGGTTTTGGCTGCTCAGCTGGTCATTATGCAAAACGAACCGCCGCGCAGCATGGACCCGGGCAATCAGACCGCGACCTTTACCGGCACGGTGCTGGACCCGATGTATGAAGGCCTGACGCGGCTCGGTGACGATGGCAAAATCATGCCGGCCCTGGCGCTCTCCTGGCATGCCGACGACAGCGGACTGCACTGGGAATTTACGCTGCGTCCCAACGTTAAATTCCACGATGGCACGCCATTTAATGCCGATGCGGTCGTTGAAAACTTTCAGCGTCATCTGGATACGAAGCGCGGTCTTGCCGGAAGTGGGAAAATTCGCACCTTTATTCAGGACGTGCAGAAAAAAGATGACTTAACCGTCACCTTTACACTGAAGAAAATTAATCCGGCGTTTTTAACTGTGCTGGCATCCGGTCCGGGATTAATGGTGAGTCCACAAGCTGACAAAGCCGGCACGATCAATAATAAAGCCGACGGTACCGGGCCATATAAACTGGCGCAGTATAAATCCGGTGAATTTGTCCTGGAGCAGAAGAACCCGGACTATTGGGGCAAGTCTGCCGGGCCGGACGAAATAAAATGGACCTGGAGCAGTGAGCCGTCAGTCATGAATATGGCGCTGCAATCCGGTCAGGTCGATATTATTAACCCGGTGCCGCCGCAATTTGCCGGCATGTTAAAAAATAATCCCGGCGTGCAGTTAAAACAGTCGCCGGGCGCGGCGGTATTCTGGATCGATCTCAATACACAGAGTAAAGCCCTCAGCGATGTCAGAGTCCGCCAGGCGCTGAACTTCGCGACCGACCAGCAGGCGCTGGTAAAAGCGGTGATGTTTGGTTATGCGCAGCCGGCCAATTCCCCGCTGGCGCCGGTCGATGCCAACTACGACAAAGCGTTGCATGACTATCCGTACGATGTGCAGAAAGCCAAAGACCTGCTTAAGGCAGCGGGCTATGCCGACGGCTTCGCCATGTCGATTGCCGTGCAGGCACCCGACGCACGCACCGCGCAGGTTCTGCAGGGTATGTGGAGCAAAATTGGCGTCAAGCTCAGCGTGCGCCAGATGGAGAGCGGCGTATGGGCCAAAGCGGCGTTTGCCGATGCCAAAGAGAAAGCCGCGCAGGGTACGGACGCGGTGCTGGCGTCCTGGTCTTCGGGGCTGTACGGCTCGGATCTGCAGTTGCGTCCGCTGTATCACAGCAGCAGCTTTGCGCCCGGCGGGGCCAACCTCGGCTTCTTCAGCGACAAACGTACCGATGAGCTAATCGATAGCGCCGCCTCCACGCTCGATGATGCCCAGCGCAAAGCACTCTATTTCCAGGCACAGCAGCGGATCAGCGGACTCGCCCCGCAGGTGCTGCTCTACTATCAGGACGACCTGTATGCGACGCGCAAAAATATCAGTGGCGTGACAATGCAACCGGGCGGCCAGATTGTGGTCCGTGATGCCGTGAAGAAATAGTGCTGATGGCTGATTGATATGAAAGCGTATGTCGCAAAAAAGGTGCTCTCGCTGCCGTTGATTATCTTCGGTGTGTCGATCATCGTGTTTATCGCCATCCGCGCGCTGCCGGGCGATCCGGCACGCCTGATGGCCGGCCCGGAAGCGCCGCAGGAAGCGGTGGACAGTATGCGCGTGCGGCTCGGGCTGGATCAGCCTTTGCCGCTGCAATACGTCAGGTTTGCCGGTGAAGCGCTGCATGGCAATCTCGGGCTGTCGCTGCAGTCGCAGCGGCCAGTGATGACCGAAATCAGCGAACGCCTGCCGTACACGCTGTCGCTGGCGGCGCTGGCGTACCTGCTGGCAATTGCCATCGGCGTGCCGGCGGGCATGACCGGGGCCATTTACCGGCAGCGCATTCCCGATCAGATCGTCATGGTACTGACCATTGCCGGTGCCTCGATTGCGAACTTCTGGCTGGCGTTGCTGGCGATGAACTACTTTGCGGTACAGCTCGGCTGGCTGCCGCTACTCGGCGCTGATTCGTGGCGCAACTATGTGATGCCGACCGTGACGCTGGCGATTCTCCCGATGGCGATGATCGCGCGGATGACGCGCTCCAGCATGCTGGATGTGCTCAGTCAGGACTATATCCGTACCGCCAGAGCCAAAGGATTATCGTCGGCCAGCGTTAACTGGAAACACGCGCTGCGCAATGCGCTGATACCGATTGTCACCATCGTCGCCCTGAATTTTGGCAGCCTGATCGGGGGTGCAGTGGTCACTGAGTCGGTGTTTAACTGGCCGGGTATTGGCCGCCTGCTGGTAGATTCGGTGAAATACCGCGATTATCCGGTGATTCAGGGCGTAACGTTAGTGGCGGTAACCGGCGTGGTATTGATGAATCTGGTGGGTGAGATAGTGATTGGCCTGCTTAACCCGAAAATAAGGTTCGACTGATGAACAGTTTCGACACCTCTCTCCAACCGCCGCCCGCGCGCCGCCGCCAGATCGTGAGGTTTTTGCTTGGCAACCCTTCCATCACGACCGGAGGCGGGCTGGTGCTGCTGGTGGTGCTGGCTGCCCTTTTCGCTCCGCTGATCACTCACTGGGATCCCATCGAGCAGGATCTGTTGAACACGTTGCAGGCACCTTCCGCTGCCCACTGGTTCGGCACCGATGATTACGGCCGCGATATTTTTGCCCGCGTCATTTATGGCGCGCGCATCACGCTGTTTGAGGTGAGTCTCAGCGTGGCCATCTCGATGGCGATCGGCATTCCTCTCGGCATCATCTCGGGGCTGGCCGGACGCAAGATTGATGCGCTGATTATGTGGCTGATGGATATTATTTTCGCCTTCCCCGGCATCGTACTGGCGATTCTGATTGTCAGCGTGCTTGGCGAGGGGCTGACAAACATGCTGATCGCCATTTCGTTGTTCTCGATCCCGGTATATGCACGTCTGAGTCGCAACCTGACGCTGGGACTGAAAAACATGGAGTATATCGAAGCGGCTCATATGCTTGGCGTGCGATACCCGCGCATTATCACGCACTATATTCTGCGCAACGCCATTGGCCCGCTGATTGTGCAGTCGACGCTAACGGCTGGCGCGGTGGTGCTTTCTGCCGCTAGTCTGTCGTTCCTCGGGCTCGGCGTGCAGCCGCCGATGCCGGAGTGGGGCACCATGATGAGCGATGGCCGCAACTTTCTCGGGCTAAATATTTACGTCTCCCTATTTCCCGGACTGGCGATTTTGATTACCGTGCTCGGTTTTAATTTGCTGGGCGACGGCCTGCGCGATGTAATGGATAAACGTTTATGACTCACCCGCACTCAACCGTGATCTGCCTCGATTTGGGCGGCTCCTTTATCAAGCTTGGCGTGATGGATGCGCAGGATCGGCTAACCCTGCTCGACCAGCAAAAAATCCCGGCGACGGACTGGCAGGCATTTTGCGCCAGAGTCAGCGAGATGATCGCCGGGCAGCATAACCATTTCAGCAGCCAGGCGGCTGTTGCCATCTCCACGGCGGGCATTGTGGCACCGCAAACCGGCGAAATGTTTGCCAGCAACATCCCGGCTTTTCACCGGCGTAATCTGGCGCGGGAACTGGGTGAGGTGCTGCAGCGGCCGGTGATCGCGCACAACGATGCCGACTGCTTTGCCCTGGCCGAAGCGCTGGCCGGTAGCGGCAAAGGGCACAAAGTGGTGTTTGGCGCGATTCTCGGTTCCGGCGTGGGCGGTGGTCTGGTGGCGGACGGCCGCATTATCACCGGACAAAACGGCCTGACCGGCGAATGGGGCCACGGGCCGATTACCCTCACGGAAGTGACGCTGGCGCATGGTCGCGTGCGCGTGCCGCGCCAGGCGTGCCCGTGCGGCCAGACAGGGTGTCTGGACACGTACGGCGGCGCGCGCGGGCTGGAAACGCTGCATCAGGTGCTGCACGCTGAAAGCGCCAGCAGCGTGGAAATCATTGCCCGCTGGCAGCAGGCAGAAGCGCGGGCGCAGCAGACGATAGAAGCCTGGCTGCAACTGGTGAGCGAGCCGCTCGCCTACACCATTAACATTACCGGCGCGTCGCGGGTGGCGGTAGGCGGCGGCCTGGCTTCGGTCACCCCGCTGATTACTGCGCTTAATGATGCGGTGCAGCGCTGCGTGTTGCGCAGCACAGCGCATGCGCTGGTGGTGCCGGGCGAGTTTGCCCATCAGGGCGGCATGGTGGGCGCGGCGCTGCTGGCGCGGCAGGCGCTCAGCGCGTCCTGAGCTTTTGCCCTTTCGCCCGTTGCTGGTGCTTTTCGGTTACCGTGTTGCGCTCAAGACTTCGTTGAACCCGATTCAACCTTAAATGCGCTAAGCTTGACGCGCTAAAACCCGCAGCAAAGAGGCTGGTGAACAGACACTGTCGCCAGCCTCTTTGCTGTTTTTTTCACCTGCGGTACGGAAAAAAACATGTCATCAGTACAACCTCAACTTTCTCAGCTTCCGGACGAGGCCTCGCTGCCGCGTCACAGCGTGCCAAAAGCGCTGTTCGCGCTGGGCACCGGTGGATTTGCCATCGGCACCGGTGAATTTGTCATCATGGGCCTGCTGCCCGATGCGGCGAAAGGCCTGAACGTCACGATTCCTGAGGCCGGCCATCTCATCAGCATTTATGCCCTCGGCGTAGTGATTGGCGCGCCGCTGCTGGCTATTCTCGGCGCGCGGGCTTCACGGCGTAATTTCCTGATGACGCTGATGGGCCTGTTTGCGCTGGGTAATCTGCTGAGCGCTGTCGTGCCGGGCTACCCTGCGATGCTGGTAGCCCGCTTTCTGGCGGGCTTTCCGCACGGCACCTTCTTTGGCGTTGCGGCGCTGGTGGCGGCAGGACTGGTGGAGCGCGCGCGGCGCGCGCAGGCGGTGTCGATGGTGCTGCTGGGATTAACCATCGCCAATCTGATTGGCGTACCTGCCGTTACCGCCATCGGCCAGTGGTTTGGCTGGCGTGATGCGTTTGCCATCGTCGGCGGACTGGCGCTGCTGACGCTGCTACTGGTGTGGCTTTGGGTACCCAATGTGGCCGGTGACAAGCAGGCCAGTCCACTGCGCGAGCTCTCGGCGCTGACGCGCAAGCAGGTTCTGCTGACGCTGGCGATTGGCGCGATTGGCAGCGGCGGCATGTTCTCGGTATTCAGTTACGTTAAACCCACCATGATGGAACTGGCCCACCTGCCGGAGAATCTGGTGCCGGCGATACTGGCGCTGTTTGGTCTTGGCATGATTATCGGCAACCTTGTCGGGGGACGTCTGGCCGATCGCGGGCTGGAGAAAACCATCCGCATTGTGCTGGTGTGGTCGCTGCTGGTATTGAGCGCGTTTGTCTTCGCGGCGCATTATGCGCTGGCGGGGGCGCTTAACGTGATGCTGGTCGGTACCATGGTGGCGCTGGGAAGCGTACTACAGATCCGCCTGATGGACGTGGCCGGTGATGCACAAACCCTCGCGGCCGCGCTTAATCACTCAGCGTTCAACATTGCCAACGCGCTGGGGGCGTGGCTCGGCGGCATCACCATTTCCGCCGGGCTGGGCTGGCAGTCCACCGGCTGGGTTGGGGCCATTCTGTCGGTACTGGGGCTGCTGATTCATGCTATTGCGGTGCGCGATGCCCGCCGTAATCCGGCGGTCGCAATAAAATAATTTTCACCGCGCGGGAATAAACGCCGCGCTGGTTCGTCTTATGCCCACTTTCCCTTACTGAGTTGGCTAAGATGAACTTTAAACTTACGGTCAGACATCTGCCGTTGTTACTGCTGGTCGTCATTATTCCCGGATTACTGCTGGTGCTGTTTCTTGCTGCAGGCGGTTGGCTGACGCCGCAGCGCCTCAGTGCGCAAAGTCTGGTGCAGTCGCTGCAGCAAAACAGCGGTGTGCATCCGGGATACCGGCGCAATCATGCCAAGGGCGTGTGCGTTACCGGTGAATTTACCTCCAGCGGCAACGCGGCGTTTCTGTCACGCGCCAGCGTTTTCCAGCCGGGTACGGTGCCGGTGATTGGCCGCTTTGCCATTGCCGGCGGTAATCCGCACGCGCCGGACTATGGCGTGCCGGTGCGCAGCCTGGCGCTGGAATTTCAGCTGGCGCACGGCGAGCAGTGGCGTACCGGCATGAACGCGCTGCCGTTTTTCCCGGTCAGTACGCCGCAGGCTTTTTACGATCAGCAGCAGGCCAGTCGACCGCTGCCGCAGACTGGCAAACCTGATGCGCAAAAGCTGATGGCGTTTACCGTTGCCCATCCCGAAGTTAAACCGTTCTTTGCCTGGGTGAAAACCCATGTACTGGCCGCCAGCTGGGCACAGGAGCAGTACAACAGCCTGAATGCCTTCCGCTTTACCAATGCGCAGGGGGAAACGCGCTTTGTGCGCTGGAGTCTGGTGCCGCGTACGCCATGGCAGCCGATCAGTGCGGCACAGCAGCAGCAGCCGGATTATCTGCAGAGCGACCTGCACAACCAGCTGGCGGCCGCACCGCTAAAGTGGGATCTGGTGATCAGCGTGGCTCAGCCCGGTGATGCGGTGAACGATGCCAGCAAGGTGTGGCCAGCCGATCGGCAACAGGTTGTTGCCGGTACGCTGACGCTGCGCGACAGCAGCCCGCAACAGGGCGGCAGCTGCAATGACATCAATTACGATCCGCTGATTCTGCCGCAGGGCATCAGCGGCTCGGACGATCCGCTGCTCAACGCGCGCTCCGCCGCTTACGCAAAATCTTTCAATCTGCGCACGGCTGAACAGGCGCACCAGCAGGAGAAAAAATCATGAGTCACCAGACAACCCTGTTTCATCCGCTGCTGCGCATCGTACACTGGTTGATGGCGCTGGCCGTGCTGACCATGCTATTTATCGGTGTGGCGATGGTGGCGGATATCTCGGCTGCCCATTCACTGCTGCTGGCGATACACAAACCACTCGGCGTGGCGATCGCGTTGCTGGTGGTCGTGCGTATCGGGCTGCGGCGTTACTATGGTGTGCCCGCCATGCCCGCGTCGGTGCCGGGCTGGCAGCAAACGGTGGCTCATTTGACCCATCTGGCGCTCTATTTACTGATGCTGGCGCAACCGCTGGTAGGCTGGGCGATGCTGTCGGCAGGCGGGTTTCCGGTGACGATTGGCGAAGGTCTGGTGCTGCCGCCACTGCTGCCGGTTAGCGTGGAAAGTTATGCCGTGCTGCGCCCGTTACACTCGCTGCTGGCGTTTAGTCTGTTCGCGCTGATCCTGGCCCATCTGGCTGCCGCGCTGCTGCATGGTCTGATTTTACGTGATGGCGTGCTGAGTAGCATGACCGGCCTGCGCCGGGTGCGAGAGCAAAAATAATGTCTGCATTGAGCGATGACGAAATCCGCACATTACTGCCGCATTTGCAGCGTTTTGCGCTGGGGCTGACGCGTGAGCGCATGGCCGCTGAGGATTTGGTACAAAACACGCTGGTCAAAGCACTGGACGCGGCGCGCGATGACACGCGCAGTCTGCGTGCCTGGCTGTTTTCCATTCTCTGGCATCAGTTTATTGATGGCGAACGCCGCCGCAAGCGTTGGCAGGCGATTATGACGCTGTTCAGCCGCGCCGAGCCTTTTGCCGAGTCGGCTGAGCATCACGCCATCGCCGATGAGATGCTGGCGCTGTTCGCCCGTCTGCCGGCTGACAGTCGCGCATTGTTGCTTCTGGTTAACGTGGAAGGCATGCGTTATCAGGAAGCGGCTGACACGCTGAACATTCCGCTGGGCACCGTGATGTCACGGTTGTCGCGGGCGCGAAAACAGTTGCAGCATATGACCGAAGGCCTGCCGGCCCCGGTGACGTTGAGGAGATTAAAATGAATATCCCGCCCGATGAGAACCAGCTGCACGCCTGGCTGGATGGTGAACTGGATAGCGCCAGCCATCAGGCCGTCAGCGACTGGCTGGCGCAGCATCCTGACGTCGCCGCCCAGGTTGAGGGCTGGCGTCAGGACAAGCTGCGCTTGCAACAAAGCCTGCAGCGCAACATGGCGCGAACCGACTTTACGCCACTGCAACCGGCACAGCTACGCCAGCGGCGTGCGCGGCAGCGTTATCAGCGGCTGGCGCTGGCCTGCTCGCTGGTGCTGGCGTTGGGGATCGGCAGTCTGTCCGGCTGGCAGATGACTGAACGCTTACAGAATCATCCGTTACCGATGGAGGATGCGGTACAGGCTTACCGGTTATTCGGCGATGGCGCGCAGCAGGCGACGATGGACATTAGCACCCATCAGACGACACAGCTGGCCAGCTGGCTGGGCCGCTATTTTATCAACGGTACGCTGCCGCCCAATCTGGAGCGCTTTGGCTATCAGCTCATCGGCGCGCGCCTGATGGCGAATGAGCATGGCGCCTCGGCGCTGGTGCTGTATCAGACCGCCAGCGGCACGCGCGTTGGCTGGTACATCCGCCCGCAAACCGTGCGGCTGGAAAAGGGATCGCGCCAGGCGGACAACCTGGTGGCGCAATACTGGAGCGATCGCCACTATAACTATGCGCTGGTGAGCCCGATGAGCGGCGAAGCCGCACCGGCACTGCGTGCTGCGATAGGCAGCGAAGTGGGCTGATTCATTTGCCTGCCAGCTTTGCCTGCAGGAACGTCATAAATACCCGATTGATCTCGCTGCGCTGGCGATGCTGCGGATAAAGCGCATTCAGGTGCAGCGAGGCCGGATGCCAGTCATCCAGTACCGTCACCAGCTCACCTCGCGCCAGCGCCGGAGCCACGATAAACTCCGGCAGCAGGATCATCCCCAGCCCGGCGACGGCCGCATCACGCAGCATTTCTCCGTTGTTGCTGACCATCGGTCCCTGGACCGCCAGCACTTTGCGCGTGTCGCCCTGAAACAGCTCCCAGCCGGTCTGGCTTTCACGTCCATAGCGCAGACAGAGATGTTGCAGTAGATCCTCCGGCTCACGCGGTGCGCCGGCGCCCTGCAGGTAGGCCGGGCTGGCGCAGATCACGCGGCGGAATTCCCCCAGCCGTTTGGCGATCAGGCTGGAGTCCGGCAGCGTGCCGATGCGGATCGCCATATCAAAACCCTCACCCACCATATCCACATGCCGATCGGCCAGTTCCACCTGGAACTGGATACCGGGATGCTGGCTCAGGAATTCGGCGATATAAGGGGAAAGATGGCTGATGCCGAACGACATCGGCACGCTGAGACGGAAACTGCCGCGCAGCACCTGACGACGACCGGACACCGCAAGTTCGGCTTCCTGCACATCATCCAGAATGCGCTGCGCATGCTGGGCAAACAGCTGGCCGTTGTCGGTAACGGACAGTTTGCGCGTATTGCGATTCAGCAAACGCGCCCCGAGTGACTCTTCCAGCGCGGCGATGCGCCGGCTGACGTACTGCTTGGAGAGCATCAGCTGTTCAGCCGCAGCGGTAAAGTTGCCCGCTTTGATTACGGCGACGTAAATCCGGAGATCTTCAATCTGCATATTGTCCACTTATCTGTGACAGTCATTGTCATCCAGGCGCATTGTTGGGCAAATCAGTTTACGTATACTGGTCAGCAACGGGAAGGGCCTTCGCCCTCCAGCTAAAAATTTAAGGAGCAGACCATGATTGAACAACGACTGTCCGAACAACGTGGCTTAGGCGATCACGGCTGGCTGCATTCACGCCATACTTTTTCGTTTGCCAGCTACTGGGACCCACAACAGACCGGTTTCTCCGATCTGCTGGTGATTAACGATGATCAGGTAGCACCGGGTCGCGGTTTCGGTGCGCATCCGCACAACAACATGGAGATTATTTCCTACGTGCTGGAAGGCGCGCTGGAGCATAAAGATTCCATGGGTACCGGTTCGGTTATCGTGCCCGGTGACGTGCAGCTGATGAGCGCCGGCAGCGGCGTGACGCACAGCGAGTTTAACCATTCGAAACAGGATAATGTGCACTTCCTGCAGATCTGGATTGTGCCGGCAGAACGCGGTACCGAGCCAGGTTACCAGCAGGTGTCAGTGGCAGAGGCCGACAAACGCGGTCAGCTGCGCCTGATTGTTTCGCCACAAGGCGACAATGGCTCGCTGCGCGTACGTCAGGATATGCGTATTTACGCGGGACTGTTTGACGGTGCTGAGCAGCAGACGCTGGAACTGGCTAACGATCGCTATGCTTATATTCATGTGGCGCGCGGCAGCATTGAAGTGAATGGCGTGAGCTTTAACGCCGGCGACGGCGCGCGCGTACGCAATGAGACGGCGCTGCAGTTCGCTAACGGTAACAATGCTGAAGTGCTGGTGTTTGATTTACGACCAGTAGAAGTTAATCACCCGCAGCGTTAATTCATTGCGTGATAAGTCAGCGAGGCATGGCGTGAACCTTCACGCCATGCCTTTTTATTTGGCTTAAGGTACGAATAATAACCAGCACCTGACAGGTCCGGCATAAAATAGGAATTTTTACCTTCCACAAAAATGCAAAGCCCCTTAAATTTGCCTCCAGGATAAGCACGCTACGCCAGGTATTTGGCGGCTAAACAACAAACAAAGTTAACACTATTACATTCCATTAGAGTTAATGGTAATGAGGATTTTGATGGTTTTAAAACGCAGCTTTAATATCGCAGTGGTATTGGTTCTAGCCTTTTCTGTAACGGCTTGTGGTATGTCTCATCGTGGCCGCAACACCGCCATTGGTGCCGGTGTGGGTGCGGTGGGCGGCGCCGTTCTGACCGGCGGCAGCACCTTCGGTACCCTTGGCGGCGCGGCTATCGGCGGCCTGATTGGTCACGAAGTCAGCCGTTAATTTCACCGGTACTCAGGATTTCGCCAGCGGGAATGCTGGCGAAATTTTAAACCATTTCATTTTTAAATTCTTATTCGTCCACTTTTCTCTTTTATCCATCGCCGGATAGCATCGTGGTTTATTTTGCTGCAATGATAAACACACCTAATCGCGATGCGAGATGTAAAACCTCGCCATAAGTATCGGAATCATCAATCAGGCTTAATGATTTATTAAGTGGCGTCAGCATGCCAGGTGAAATTCGATCGCCAAATAACATTACTGCCCGCGCTGAATCATCCTGACGGGATATCCATGAAAGGCCCTGCGCTGATTCGCTCTGATGATGCAGAGCGGCTGCCCAGCGTCGGGTGAGGGGATAGTGATGTTTTTCTGTATCGATAAGTTGCTTACGCGTGATACCTAACTTGCGCAATGCGATGCTGCTCAGGTCGATCAGCAGCATATCTTCATTTACTTTAAGACAGGAGTGAAGTTGATAATGTAATTTATTCTTATCCAGCGTCTTAAGACCGGGTGCGAAAGGCACGTCATGAAATACCGTTTCCATTAATGCGCAATCTCTGGTTGAACCGCCGTATAGAGTCGGTATTGGCTGCCCATGTCTGGTTTTTATCGGACTGAAGCGGGCATTCCCTTTCACTCCAGGATTAAACTGGTTGGCGGCATAATGCGACAGATGGACCCGGTGCAGAATGCTTCCTGCTGAAAGCGTAATAAATGACAGCTGAAGTAAAGCGCCAGGCAATGGCGCACCTTCTTCGGCAGTAATAACAGGCAGAGTTGATAAATCATCAGGTTGCGCCGCAGTGCTGCGCTTATCCATGCGTTATTCCTTCCATTTCATCCAGAGCGGCGTCGATCACGCGCTGCGCTTCGGTTAGCAGTAGATCCTGTGGCCGTTTGCCCGCAAGGAAACTGTTATTCGACAGAAACCACAATGCAATAGCCCAACTGTCTTTGTGTCCGGCAAAAATCCTGAGTATTTGAGCCAGTGGTTTAACCGGGCGAAAGTGCGTGTCGCGATCCAGGCCATAATCGGGGAAATAATCTATCCCATTGTGATTGATGGCAAATATCTGGCCGCTTTTTTTCCATTTATTCGGCTGAGCGCTCGGATTTGTGGAACTCAACCCTGCCAGTTGCGCCACTTCTGCGGCGCTGAGCCAGTTTCCGCTCGCCAGCACGGCATTGCGCGCCTCTAGCAACATCGCCGCTTCTTTGAGTAAATGAGGCGAAGCTGGCACGCGCGGTAACATCGCACTGGCCAGTTGCTCCAGCGATTCCTGCCGCTGCCGCTGTTGAAAAATTGCAAACATGGATGAAGCGATTGCGGAAAGATTTTCTGACAGGTTGCGTAGCGTCAGCGCATCGCCTGGATGGTCGAAAGTAATGGCAACAACGTGACTGGCATGTGATTTTGACAGCCGACCCTGAATCTCCTGCGGGGTACCTGTCAGTGCAGAAACCCCGGTGTGATCTTTATCGCTAACCATCAGTTAACTCCCGCAAGGTTATTTAGGTTATCTGATTTTAAAGATATCCAGAATAACTTGCAATGGCATTGACGGTGCTGCTTTAAGTAAGCAAGAGGCGAGAGGTAAGAGGGAGCACACTGCAGGAAACGGATTGTTAAAAGTGGGAAAAGTTAACAATCCGTTTGAGGTTCAGTCGATCTGCAACTGATGAATCATCAGGGCGGCGCGGGCGGCTTCTTTGCCTTTTTTAATAAAATGTTCGGTATAAAACGCTTCAATCGCGTCGACCGGCTGAAAATTGTGCGGAGTGAGTGATACCGAAAACACCGGAACATTGGTGGCGAGCTGCACATTCATCAGGCCATCGACGACGGCCTGCGCGACAAAGTCATGGCGATAGATGCCACCGTCGACCACCAGCGCAGCGCAGACAATCGCATCAAATTTGCCGGTTTCGGCCAGGCGTTTGGCCAGCAGCGGCATTTCAAACGCGCCGGGTACATCGTAGCTTTTTAATGTATTCTCGACGCCTTGTTCTGCCAGTTCCTGCTCAAATCCCACCAGCGCGTTGTTCACGATCGCCTGATGCCATCCTGCTTTAATAAAAGCCACACGAAACTTATTCATAATGCTTCCATGATTAGCTGAAAAATTTATAAGTGAATAATAAAAAAGTCTTTTTTATCATCTGCCCGCTATCCGTCTGGTATACCATATGTTGCAATTTTGATCCACAACGCGGGCAGCGCAGTTAACGTGCTGCTTGACGCCAGCCAGCGCCTGCAATACAAATAGACGCGTCGGGGGAGTCTCGCCTGAGAGACTGAGAGGCTAATAGCGCACTGCGCGGCTTAGCGACCCTTTGAACCTGACCCAGTTGATACTGGCGTAGGAAGACTGACGGTTTGATGTGCAAAGCCGTCTGGCGCAAAGGCGAGCCCGATCGCTGGCGCCGATTCCCTTCACCTGTATCTGCGGGTCTCAGTTATCACTGAGAGGCCGATGTGAATTCCCCAGATTATTTACCGGAACGTTATTCATGAGCCGCTGGAGCGTGCTCGGTAGCGGCGTGTCCGGGCTTTGTGTCGCCATGCTGCTGGCTGAACGCGGCGAAACCGTCGAGGTCATTGACGATGAAGCGCGTCAGCCTGCCTCGTGGTTTGCCGGTGGCATGCTGGCGCCGTGGTGTGAAGCTGAAAGCGCGCCAGCCGAGGTGATTACCCTCGGCCAGCATGCTGCGGCATGGTGGCAAACGCGCGTCAGCAGCGTGGTGCATCAGGGTACGTTAGTGCTGGCACCGCCGCGTGATAACCCGGAGTTAAATCGCTTCGCGCGCATGACGACGGCGCATCAATGGGTTGAGCCGGCGTCGCTCGAACCGGCGCTGGAAAACCGTTTTGCGCGCGGACTGTTTTTCCCGCGCGAAGCACATCTCGATCCGCGTCGCGCGCTGGCTGAACTGCGTGACAAGCTGCTGCAGTGCGGCGTCCGCTTTGATGCGCGCCAGCCATCGGGCCGGATCATCGACTGTCGCGGTATTCATGCCAGAGCGCAGCTCTCCGGTCTGCGCGCGGTGCGCGGGGAAATGCTGATCCTGCAGAGTCATGAGGTGTCATTTTCCCGGCCGATTCGTCTGCTCCATCCGCGTTTTCCCTGTTATCTGGTGCCGCGTCGCGACGGCCACTTCATGCTCGGTGCCACCATGATCGAAAGCGACGATGCCAGCGCTATCAGCGCGCGCGCCATGATGGAACTGCTCAGCGCGGCCTACACCCTGCACCCGGCGCTGGCGGAAGCGCGCGTCATCGAAAGCGGCAGCGGTCTGCGTCCGGCATGGCCGGCTAATCTGCCGGAAATCCACTATCACAACGGTATTTTTTATCTTAACGGCATGTATCGTCATGGTTTTCTGCTGGCACCAATGATGGCAGAACAGCTGATGCAGCGCCTGTCCGGGGAGGTTAGCCATGAATATTCAGCTTAACGGCCGCACCATCAGCACTGAGGCCAGCAGCCTCAGCGAATTGCTGATCGAACAGCAAATCGATGCGGCCTGTGTTGCCACCGCCTGCAATGGCGATTTTGTGCCGAAAAGTCAGTATGCCAGCCTGCAGTTACAGGAAGGCTGGCAGCTGGAAGTCCTGTCACCGATGCAGGGAGGCTGAGCGATGTTTTACGATTTTACACCGCAGTCACGCTTGCTGCTCGGCACCGCAGGCTACCCTTCACCGGCGATTTTGCAGCAGGCGATCGCCACATCCGGCAGTGAAATTATCACCGTCAGCCTGCGCCGCGAAGGCACGGCGGGCGCGGCTTTTCGCGAGCTGCTGACGGGCCTGAATGTGCGCGTGCTGCCCAATACCGCTGGCTGCCACACGGTCAAAGAGGCCGTCACTACCGCGCACATGGCGCGCGAGCTGTTTAACACGCCGTGGATCAAGCTGGAAGTGATTGGTCATGCCGACACGCTGCAGCCCGATCCGTTCGCGCTGGTCGAAGCGGCACGCATTTTGTGCGCCGACGGCTTCCAGGTGTTTCCCTACACCACGGAAGATCTGATTGTCGGTGAAAAACTACTGGCCGCCGGCTGTGAACTGCTGATGCCGTGGGGCGCGCCCATCGGCTCCGGCCAGGGATTGCGAAATATTGACGGGCTGCGGGCGATGCGAGCCTGGTTCAGCGATATTCCACTGATCATTGATGCCGGCATCGGCGCGCCGTCACAGGCAGCGCAGGCGATGGAGATGGGCTTCGATGCCATCCTGCTCAATACCGCCGTGGCGAAAGCGGGCGATCCGGTGGCGATGGCGCGCGCGTTCAGCCAGGCGATCGCTGCCGGGCAGGGGGCGCGCGATGCCGGGCTGATGGAGAAGCGTGATATGGCCGTGGCCTCAACGCCGATCTTCGGCCTCGCTAACCTGAACTAAGGAGCGCGCAATGGAACGCTACCAACGCCAGATGATGCTGCCGGAGATTGGCGTCGTCGGGCAGCAGAAACTGGCTCGCGCCCGCGTGCTGGTAGCCGGTGCCGGTGGGCTGGCCGCCACGCTGCTGCCTCAGCTGACGGGCGCGGGCGTCGGTCAGCTGTGTCTGTACGATGACGATCAGGTCGCGCTGCATAACCTGCATCGCCAGACGCTGTTCACCCTGCAGGATGTGGGTCGCAGCAAAGCTGTGGCGGCGCAGCAGGCTTTGCAGCAGCGTAATCCTGAGGTGCAAATCGAGGCGGTGCCCGAGGCGCTGAGCGCCAGCAATATTGCGCAGGCGCTGACGGGGTGCGATCTGGTGATTGATGCCGCCGATAACTTCGCGGTGACTTACCAACTGTCGGATGCCTGCTTCCAGGCAGGCATACCGCTGATCAGCGCCTCGGTGCTGGGTCGTCAGGGCTATGCTGGCGGTTTTTGCGGCGGCGCGCCGAGCTATCGTGCGCTGTTTCCGCAGCTGCCCGCCTCCGCGGCTAACTGCAACACCGCCGGCGTGATGGGTCCGGCGGTAGCAACGCTGGGCGCAATGCAGGCGCAGATGGCGCTCAGCGTGCTGCTCGGACTACAACCCTCACCGCTCGGCTGCATGGTCAACTGTGACTTTGTCAGCTGGCACTTTCGTTCATTCCGCTTTGATGCGGCACAGGAACCGGCCCAGCCCGGCGTGCCGTTTATTGATGCTCACCTGTTACAACCCGGAGACTGCGTTGTGGAGCTGCGCAGCTGCGAAGAGGCGCCCGCCAGCGTGGCCGATCGGGTTGAGCGCGTATTGCCGCACGAACTGGACGCCTGGCAGCCACCGGCGGATCGCCGCATCGTACTGGTCTGCGCCAGCGGCATCCGGGCAGCGCAGGCGGCCAGCGCACTGGCGCAGCGCGGCTTTAATCAGCTGGCGATTCTGGCGGCGCGCCGGCCATGACGCAGGACATCCGCTTTGACCAGGTGAGCTTTGCCTGGGGCGAAAAACAGCTGTGCGATCGGCTCAATCTGCAACTGCGCGGCGGCAAAACCACGGTGCTGCTGGGCTGCAGCGGCATTGGTAAAAGCACGCTGCTGCGTCTGGTGGCCGGCTTAGTGCAGCCGCAGCAGGGCAGCCTGAGCGGTATTGCGCAGCACGTGGCATGGATGGGGCAGCAGGATCTGCTCTATCCGTGGCTGACGGTGCTGGAAAATGTGATGCTGACGGCGCGTCTGAGCGGTGCGAAGCCGGACCGCGTGCGGGCGCACCATTTGCTGGCGCAGGTGGGACTGGAAGACGAGGCGCAAGCCGCGCCCTCACAGCTCTCGGGTGGCATGCGGCAGCGGGTCGCGCTGGCGCGCACGCTGTATGCGCAGCGCGAGCTGGTGCTGATGGATGAGCCATTCGCCACGCTGGATGTCATGACCAAACATCAGCTGCAAACGCTGACCGCGACGCTGCTGCGCGGCAAAACGGTGCTGCTGGTGACGCACGATCCGCTGGAAGCCTGCCGCATGGCCGATGACATTCTGCTGTTGCACGGCCAGCCGCTGCAGGTGACGCACTGGGCTGTGCCGGCAGGTACGGTGCCGCGCGCGCTCAATGATGCCGGACTGCTGCAGGCGCAGGCCGAACTCTTTTCCCGACTGAATTCCTATGAAAAAGCTGAGTAGTGGTATCTACCTGATCGCGGTGGTGCTGGGCGTGTGGCTGCTGGCGCGCCACAACGGCGTACCGGCATTTCTGCTGCCGGCACCGCAGGCGGTGCTGGAGGCTCTGTGGCAAAAGCGGCAGCTGCTCGCGCATCACGCAATGTTCACGCTGGCGGAAATTGTGCTGGCGCTGCTGCTGGGCGTCGGGGGTGGCGTGGTGCTGGCGGTGCTGATGGCCTCCAGCCCGCTACTGCGTCGGGTGCTGTTTCCGCTGGTGACGGCCAGCCAGACCATCCCGGTATTTGCGCTGGCCCCGCTGCTGGTGTTGTGGCTGGGTTTTGGCATCGCGTCAAAAGTCGTGGTGGCGGCGCTGATTTTGTTTTTCCCGCTGTGCCTGTCGCTGTTCGACGGTTTATGCCGTACGCCTGCCGGCTGGCTGGAGCTGGCGCAAACGCTGTATCCCTCGCGCTGGCGCATTTTCTGGCGCGTGCGCTGGCCGGCTGCGCTGCCGCAGTTTTTCGCCGGCCTGCAGATGGCGGTGGTGCTGGCACCCATTGGGGTGGTGATCGGCGAGTGGGTCGGTGCCAGCGAAGGGTTGGGCTACCTGATGATGCAATCCAACGCGCGGCTGGAAACGGCCACCAGTTTTGCCGCACTGCTGCTGTTAATGAGCCTGGCGCTGCTGCTCTCAGCGGCGGTGGCGCTGGTGCGTAAAAAATTTCTCTGGCAATCATACTAAGGAATTTGAGTGAATAGACTTCTTCGTGCCATCGCTTCATTACTGCTGCTGGCCACCATCAACGCGCAGGCAGCCGAAAAGGTGCGGCTGCTGCTCGACTGGTTCATTAACCCTAACCACGCGGCGATCTTTGCCGCTCAGTACAGCGGGGCGTTTCAACAGCAGGGACTGGATGTCGAGATGATTGCCCCGGCGGATTCCGCGTCGGTACCGCTGTTGCTGGCGGCAGGTAAGGCGGATCTGGCGATTAGCTATCAGCCGCAGCTGTATACGCTGGTGGACAAGCAGGTGCCGGTGATCCGGGTTGGCACGCTAATTAACCAGCCGCTGAACACCCTGACAGCCGTATCGGGCGATATCCACAGTATTAAAGATTTCGCCGGTAAATCGATTGGCTATGCGATTCCCGGCGCGGAAGATGTGGCTATCCGCAATATGCTGAAATCGCAGGGCGTCGACGTTAACAGCGTGAAGCTAGTAAATCTGAATATGGACGCCGTCTCCGCGCTGCTGACGCATAAAATTGACGGCGCGCTGACCATCTTCCGTAACTACGAGCTGCTGGATTTGCAGGACAAAGGCGCAAAGCCGGTGTCGTTTAAACCGGAAGATTACGGCGTACCGGCTTACGATGAGTTGATCATTCTGGCCAACAGCAACACCGCGGCAAACGATGCGCGCATCCCGGCATTTCTGCGTGGGCTGGATGCGGGCATCGCCTGGCTGCGCGCTCACCCGCAACAGGCGTGGCAGGCGTTCATTAAGCGTTACCCTGAACTGGATACGCCGCTCAATCATCAGGCCTGGCAGGCGACGCTGCCTTATTTTGCAACGCACAGTGCGGAATTCAATCAGGCGCGTTATCAGGCATTTGGTGAATATATGAAAGCCAACGGGCTGATCACCACCGTGGCGCCGCTGGCGCGCTATTCACTGTAATCCATCCGCTTGCGCCGTTTTCCCGGGCCGGGAGAACGGCGCGCGTTGACATTGTGTGCGGCCGGGGGACAAACGAAGACCCGCATCCCCGGTTTTCGGAAAATACTGGATTTCTGTGACTGTTATCACTGCGCGGGTAACGCTAAAATAAATACTTCTCATTTAGCAGAAGGTTTTTCGTCACGATGTTTTCGCGTTTCACACTGGCCACGTTAACGGCCACACTCCTGCTCACCGGCTGCGCGCGTCATGCTGCCAGCGACAGCAGCGCTGATGCTGCCGCCGCAGAAGCCCCGGCTACTGCTTCCGCTCCGGTCGAAAACAACGACAGCGCTTCGCCGTTTGCCAGCGGACCGACCGTTATCAATGTCTCCCATCTGGTGACGCGCACCGACGATGGCTCATCCGTGTACGTGACGGTGGATGGGCAGGAAGCCGGACTGCTGCAAAAGGGCGAGAGTAAAGAGCTCCGCGTTCCGGCCGGTAAACACCAGATTGGCGGCTACGTGCAAACACTGTTTGGTTTTGGCAAAGTGACCATTCCTGCGGTCGATGTCACCACAGACACCAATGGCCCGAAAAACGTGGTCTACTCCGTTACGCGGCAAAAACCGCAGTTCAGCGAAAGCGCTGCCACGCCAAACAACTCCTGATTGACTGCGGTGCGGGCCAGGTGTCGGCACCGTTGATCGAAGTCTGGGGCAGGGCGTAATACGCTCTGCCTGAACGGTCAGATAATTAAGTCAACATGCTGGCCACCCGGCATCTTTACACCCAGCGTCAGCTCTCCACCCAGCGCCTCAATGTAGCGCTTCAGCGTGGAAATTTTTAACTCTGCACCACGCGCTTCCATCGCCGCCACAGATGACTGGGCAATGTGCATGGCCTGCGCTTGCTGACGCTGAGTCCGCTGCATCTGCTCACGTAATTGATAAAGCTGGTATTCCAGACGCATCTGGCTGACGCGTTCATCGACCTGATGTTGCTGTTCGGGCGTCAGCGCCGCCAGCATCTCATCCAAGGTTTTCATTATGAGTTTCCCCGATTGCGTTCAGATGATGATGGTATTCGGTTTCGGCAATGTGAAGCATCTGCTGATAGAAACGCTTCTGATTTTTACCCTGTTTGTTGCCGGCACACAGCACAATCGCATGGCGGCGCGGATCGAAAACAAAAAAGCTGCGGATGGGACGACCTTTACTTTGCACGCGTAGCTCTTTCATATTGGGCACCCGCGATAACATCAGAGTATCAACGAAAGGGCGACCGAGATGCGGACCGTCCTGCGCCAGAAGCTTCAGGGCGGCAAGCACGTCGAGACGCAACGCTTCATCCTGAGCCTGCAACCATTTCCAAAACCGATCTGTTGCTTCAACCTGCCACACGATGCCATCCTTGATAGTCTGTAGTCTATTTTATCGTCTGCAGTCTATCAAGGCTCGCGGATTAAAAAATCCGTGACGGGGAATTTATCTCATCTTTCGAGTCTGGCTCGCAAAAAACAGCGGTAAAGCGCAGCGCAATAAGCCATCAGTGCATCAACGCATACACGACATCAATCGCGTTGATGACCAGGAAGAACAGGATAATGTGGGTGAGGGTATTAACGGACATCGCTTTGGGTTGAGACATCATCAGTCCTGAATAATTAACGTGAATACAGTGAAGTAACGTTAAATATTACCTGTTAAGAATAAGATTACTATGCTGTGCCACGGTTATCAGAGGTGCCGGACGGCTGCGTTTTCATGCGCGGGTTCAGAAGACACCACATTTCATCCGCTTGCGGCCGCGCGTCCTTAATTTTAAAGATAAATCGCAGGGGCATTCGCCTGATGGCTGGCCCGGATTGCGTGGCTAATGGCGTCGAGGCGCAGCGGTGAGATTAAATCGCCGGTAAGATTTGCGCCGTCAGAGTGCGTAAATGTTCACGCAGTAATTGATGTAAAGCGCGAATCGCCGGCGAGAATTGTTTGCGATGCGGGCAGATTAAATGCAGCGGCGTGCTTTCACCTGGCAGCTGCGGCAGCACCCGTTCCAGCCGGCCGTGTCTGATATCATCGCAGACATCAAGCCAGGATTTATAAGCAATCCCCATTCCGGCAATCGCCCAGCGGCGCGCCACTTCAGCGTCGTCGCACAGCAGCCGGCTTTTCACCGTAATCTGTCGCCGCATCCCTTCCTGCGGGAAGGTCCATTTATCATACACGTGGCCGCCCATGACAAACGGCAGACAGTGATGCTGTGCCAGATCCTCGAGTTTTTCCGGACGGCCATGTCGATCGAGATAATCGGGTGCGGCGACCATCACACGGCGGTTTTCTTCCGCCAGCGGTAGCGCGACATAGCTGCTGTCCTCCAGCTTACCGTAGCGAATGGCGATATCCACCGGATCGCGGAACACGTCACTCACCTGATCGGAAAACGAGAGACGCAGCCCGAGCGCCGGATGCGCCCGGCAAAACTCTGTCAGCAGCGGCAGAATAATATGACGGCCGATGTCAGACGGCAGAGCGATTTTCAGCTCGCCGCTCAGGGCATCGTCGTGGCTTTGCAGGCTTTCTGCACCGGCGTGCATTAGCGCCAGCATCTCCTGCGCGAACGGCAGATACTTTTCGCCTTCCGCCGTTAAACGCAGGCTGCGCGTCGATCGCGCAAACAGGCGGCGATCGAGATCGCGCTCCAGCCGCTGAATGGCGGCGCTGACCTGACCGGGCAGCAGGTTGGCTTCGCGCGCTGCGCGGGAAAAGCTGCCCAGCGCGGCAGAGCGCACAAACAGGGTGACATCTTCTAAACGAATCATCGACGTTCTCGCCATTATCGGGATTTTCACTCTACGAGTGAAAGTGTTGTCCTGCAACAGGCATTTTTCCCGGCGCGATGTCTGGCTATGCTGCTGTCAACACCCTGAAAATATTCACTCACCTGGAGCCTGTTGCATGAAAGCGATTGTTTATAGCCAAAACGGTTTACCGATTTCAGATGAAAATGCGTTGTATGAACTGGACGTGGCGAAACCGCAGCCAGGCGCACGCGATCTGCTGGTAAAAATCAGTGCGATTGCGGTTAACCCGGTTGATACCAAAGTGCGCGCGGGCGCCCCGACAGACACGCCGCGCATTCTCGGCTGGGATGCGGTGGGCGTGGTCGAGGCGGTGGGCAGCGATGTCACGCTGTTTCAGCCCGGCGATGAAGTTTACTACGCCGGCGACATCACGCGCGCTGGCAGCTATGCCGAGTACGGACTGGTGGATGAACGCATCGCCGGACTCAAGCCGCGCACGCTGAGCGACGCCGATGCCGCCGCGCTGCCGCTGACGTCGCTCACCGCGTGGGAACTGCTGTTCGACCGCCTGGAAATTGATGCTGCCGACGAAGGCACATTGCTGATCATCGGCGCGGGCGGCGGCGTGGGTTCGATGCTGACGCAGCTGGCGCGCAAACTGACCCGACTGACGGTCATTGGTACCGCCTCTCGCCCGGAAACCGCCGACTGGGTGCGCTCGCTGGGTGCCCATCATGTTATCGATCATCAGCGTCCGCTGGGTGAGCAGCTGGCAGCGATTGGCCATAAAGAGGTGCGCTACGTGGCCTCACTGACCCATACCGACAGCTACTATCCGCAGTTGATCGATGTGCTGGCTCCGCAGGGCAAACTGGCGCTGATTGACGATCCGGAAACACTGGATGCGGTGCCGCTGAAGCGCAAAGCCATCTCGCTGCACTGGGAACTGATGTTTACCCGCTCGCTGTTCCATACCGCCGATATGCAGCGCCAGCATCAGATTCTGCAGCAGGTGAGTCAGCTGATTGACGATCAAACCCTGCAGACCACCGCTGGCGAGCATCACGGCAGCATCAGCGCGGCCAACCTGCGTAAAGCGCATGCGTTGATTGAGAGCGGTCGCGCACGCGGCAAGATCGTCCTCAGCGGCTTTTAAGTCATTAAAACACGTAAGGTTAACCGTCCGTCAGCCCGGACGGTTATGGTAGCGACTTTGCTATTTATCTGCGCTCTGGCGCAATCTTCAATCAGGAGACTCTCATGACCCTTAATGATGCGGTTGCCCGCCGTCACACCGTAAAAGCTTTCTCTGCGGGCAAAACGCTGCCGCAGCAGGAGATCGACACGCTGCTTAACCTGCTGCGCAACAGCCCGTCATCGGTTAACTCGCAGCCGTGGCACTTTGTTGTCGCGTCGACTGCGGAAGGGCGGGAAAAGATGGCGCAATCCACCAGCGGCGCGTTCATTTACAACAACCCTAAAGTGCTAAACGCCTCACACGTGATTGCGCTGTGCATGCGCACCGATCTGGATGAAGCGCACCTGCAAAATGTGCTGGCGCAGGAAGAGAAGGACGGGCGTTTTGCCAAACCTGAAGCCAAAGCCGGTCAGGATAAGAGCCGCCGCAGCTATGTGGATATGCACCGTTATGAGCTGCGCGACGTGCCGCAGTGGATGGAGAAACAGGTCTATCTGGCGCTGGGCGGACTGTTACTGGGCGCCGCGATGCTCGGCATTGATGCCACGCCGATGGAAGGTTTCGATGCGCGCGCGCTCGACCAGGCGCTGGGCCTGCGCGAACAGGGCTTTACCAGCGTGGTTCTGGTTTCGCTTGGCTATCGCAGTGAGGAAGATTTCAACGCCACGCTGCCGAAATCACGTCTGCCGCAGGACGAAACCTTTACCTTTATCTAAAGGGGCTAACCAGGTGCGTGTCTGCGCACCAGCGCGCTTAACGTGGGAACCGCAGGCAAAAACGGGTAATGCCGTGTTCGCTGCTCACCGTGCAACTGCCCTGATGCAGTTGCATGATCCCGCGCACGATCGACAAACCCAGCCCACTGCCGCCCTGCTGACGCGACGCATCGGCGCGCCAGAAGCGGTCAAACAGGCGTGCCTGCTGATCCTGACTCAGCGTCGGCCCCGGATTCTCCACCACCAAAAGCACGGCGTCTGGCTGCGTAATGCTGGCGACGTGAATGGTGCCGTCGCGCGTGCCGTAATGCAGCGCGTTGGCGATCAGATTTGCCAGCGCGCGCTGCAACAACTGCGGATCGGCGTGCAACTCGCCGTGCAGCGCGATGGCCAGCTGCATCTGCTGTTCTTCCGCCATGCCCTCAAAATAGTCGTGTAACCGCTCACCCAGCGGGGCCAGATCGATGCGTTGCCTGTCCAGCGCCTGGCTGACATCTTCGGCTTTGGCGAGAAACAGCATGTTATCAATCATCTTCGCCAGCCGCTCCAGCTCGGCATACTGGGAACCCAGCAGCGTTTGATAGTCGCTGACGCTGCGCGGCTGGTTCAGCGCCACTTCCGTCTGACCAAGCAACGTGCCAATCGGCGTGCGCAGATCGTGTGCCATGTCCGCTGAGACCTGGCTAAGTTGCTGATAACCTTGCTCCAGCCGGCTCAGCATCTGGTTGAGCGCTGCCAGCAGCGGTTGCAGCTCGCCTGGCGCGCTGGTCAGTTCAATGCGATGCGACAGTCGCCGCACGTCGATCACCCCGGCTTCCGCTGCCAGCCGGCGCAGCGGCGTCAGGCCGCGGCGCACCAGCAGCACACTGATCGCGGCGACCAGCAGCGCCGCCAGCGCGGTGCACAGGATAATCTGGTGGCGATAGCCGGTGAGGGTCTGCGTGCGGTCGCTCATCAGGCGACCGGTGATGATTTCGATCTGGCCGCTACCATCGCGCGTTGGCGTTAACGCGGCGGCGGCAATAAACGGTGTGCCGTCCGCCGCCTGCTGGTGATGGACCGATTGCAGGGTTAACGGCTGATCGGCGGCGACCGGCGTAATGGCTGGTACCGGACGCCCGCCGGGATTGATCACGATCAGCGGCGGCTGGCCGGGAAAGCGCAGCACCAGCAACGATTCGGTATTGCCCAGCATGTTGGCGAACAGCCGCGGCTTCTGCTGAATCAGCGTCAGCGCATCTTCATCGCGCAGCAGCGTGCGCATTTGATCGATGCGCGTCAGCAGGGCTGCGTCATCGCGCACGCCGATCTGCTTCGCCAGTGCGTGATACAGCGCCATGCCGCTGAGTGTAAAAATGACCACCACCGTAGCACTGAGCAGTAGCGAAAGGCGGACGGCGAGCGAGCGGGGTTTCATGTTTCAGCTTCGCAGCGATAACCGACACCGTGCACGGTATGAATTAATGGTCGGGTAAAAGGGCCGTCAATTTTCTGCCGCAGCCGTTTTACTGCCACATCCACTACGTTGGTGTCGCTGTCAAAATTCATATCCCAGACGCGCGATGCAATCACCGTGCGTGTCAGTACCTCGCCGGGATGCAGCAGAAACAGATGCAGCAGATTGAACTCTTTGTTGGTCAGGTCGATGCGCTGTCCGGCGCGCTCGACCCGGCGACGGGCAATATCCAGCTGCAGATCGGCCAGCGTCAGGATGTCGGGCAGCTTCTGCTGGCTACCGCGCCGCAATTGAGTGCGCACGCGCGCCAGCAGTTCGGCGAAGGAGAAGGGTTTGACCAGATAGTCATCGGCACCCAGTTCCAGCCCTTTGATGCGATCTTCCACCGTGCCTTTGGCGGTCAGGAAAATCACCGGCGTTTGCAATTGCTTATCCAGCTGCGCCATCACCTCCCAGCCATTGATGCCGGGCATCATCACATCCAGCAGAATCAGATCGTAATGGTGCTCCTGCGCATAAAACAGGCCATCCTGACCGTTTTCCGCCACGTCGACGATAAAACCGGCCTCGGTCAATCCTTTGCGCATGTAATCACGCGCCCCGGCTTCATCTTCTATCACCAATATTTTCATGCGATCTCCCGGCAGTGGCGGCCGCTTGCTGATGGCGGGCAGTATAACGCGGGTTAGCATAGAAAACCGAGGCTGACAGCGGCATGAGCCCCTGATGACAAAATCATGACAGAGCGTTAAGTAAAACTTAATGGCGCGACAAATTTCGCTAACCCATTAACATATATAAGAATTTGCTCTGCATTTTTGCGCGCTTTTGATGGTGGCGTCAGCGGCATCGTGTTATTACAAGGTTAAAACCTGTGAGAAAGCCTGCCGGAGAGCATCATGAAAAAGCGTTGGTCTTTTGCCTTACTGTTGTCACTCAGCGCCCTCAGCCAACTGGCTGCGGCGCAGCAGACGCTGCGTTTTGGCGTCGATCCCACTTTTCCACCGTTCGAATCCAAAGCCAGCGATGGCTCGCTGCAGGGTTTTGATATTGATCTGGGCAATGCCATCTGTGCGCAGGCCAAAGTGAAATGTCAGTGGGTGCAGATTGGCTTTGACGGCAGCATTCCGGCGCTGCAGGCGAAGAAATTTGACGCCATTCTGTCGGCGATGTCGATGACGGAGAAGCGCCGCGAGCAGGTGGCGTTCAGCGATATGCTATACATCACGCCCAGCGCGCTGCTGACGCCTGCCAACAGCACGCTGACGGCGGATATCAGCACGCTGCGCGGGAAGAATATCGGCGTCGCGCAGGGCACCATCCAGGAAACCTACGCCAAAACGAAGTGGGCACCGCAGGGCGTCAACGTGGTCTCGTATCCGAATCAGATGGAGATCTATCCGGATCTGGTAGCGGGTCGACTCGATGCCAGCCTGGCGAATGCGGTTTCGGCCGAGCAGGGCTTTCTCAACACGCCGGAAGGCAAGGGTTATGTCAATAAAGCCACGCTGGTGGATAAAGCATTATTGGGGAACGGCGTAGGTATCGGGCTGCGTAAAGGCGATACGGCCAATCTTACTTTAATCAACAATGCGCTGGCTGCGCTGCACAGCAACGGCACTTACGACCGGCTGGCGCAGAAGTACTTTAAAGTTAAGGTTTATCCCTAATCGCAGGGCGATTTGCCTTCATTACGCACAGGAAAATCATGTCTTTACTCCCTGATTATACCCAGCAGCGGGCGCGATTCCTGGCCGCCGTCACGCGCCAGCACGGCGCGCTGACTGCCTATCGCCATCCGCTGACCGCGCCCGACGGGGCCGCGCTGTACACCGACGTTGCGGTGATCGGCGATCCGGCGGCTCCCAAACGCATGCTGATTCTCTCCGGCACACATGGTGTGGAGGGCTATTACGGTTCAGACAGCCAGATCGCCTGGCTTGATAGCTTCGATGTCGCCGCGTTACCGCCCGACTGCGCCCTTGTGCTGGTCCATCTGCTAAATCCATGGGGCGCTGCGCATCTGCGGCGCGTCAATGAAGACAATATCGATCTCAACCGGAATTTCATCGATTTCAGCCAGCCCGCACCCGCTAATCCGCACTATGCGCTATGGCACGATCTGTACCACGGCGACCGCGCACATGCCGATCGGCTGCTGGCGGAGACACTGCAGCAGTCAGGCTGGCCGGCGCTAAAACGGGTAGTGGAAGCGGGACAATATCAGGCAGCAGATGGCCTGTTTTATGGCGGGCAGCAGCCGGCCTGGTCGCACCGCACGCTGCACTCCATCGTCGAACAGCATCTGCGTCAGGCGCAGGTCATCCTGAGTTTCGACCTGCACACCGGTGCCGGCGCGTGGGGCCATCCGATGCTGCTGGCGATTGCTGAACAGCGCTATCCGGCGCATGACTGGGGCAAGTCGTTATACGATGAGTGGCTGACGCTGCTGTTTACCGGCGCCGGGCGCGACAGCGACACCGGGGTGACTGCCACGGCAACGGGCTATGTCTCGCAGTTTCTGCTGACGTCGCTGCCTGACACGCAGCTGCTGCCATTGGTGGTGGAGTGCGGCACTTATCCGGGTGAGGAGATGCACCGCCGGGTGCGCGACGATCACTGGCTGCATCTGCAGGGCGATCCGGCAAGCCACGCCGGACGCGCGCTGAAGCAGCAGCTGGTGGAGGGGTTCTGGCCCGCCGATGAAGACTGGCGCGCCTTAACTGCGTTTCGTACCCGGCAGATTTTCCTGCGCGGCTGGCGCGCGCTGGTGGCTTACAACCGGCCGTAAAAGGTCATGCGCGCGGTTTCGGACAGCGCGATACCGGGCTGAGTGTTGTAGGCCAGCACCGCCAGCATACGCGTGACATCGCCTTCGGTGGGCGTCACGCGGTGCAGCGAATTACGCCCGCGAAACAGCACCAGGTCACCGGCATCAATCTCCAGCGCCTCGACCGGCTGGCGCTGATCGAGCACGGCGGCGACGCCGTCGTAATTCATCTCGCCGGCATCGGCATCGCGCAAATCTTTCACATACTCAAATACACCGCCGCCGCGCGGTTTTTGCACCAGCAGCGTGATGGCGAAAGAGGAGTTGTCAAAATGCCAGCCGAGTTCCTGGCCGTCAGGCGCGTAATGCAGATTGATGGACGACAGCGGGTCGGCATACGGATACAGTGCGTCTTCGTCCAGCACATCACACAGAAAGCGTTTAAACAGTTCGTCATTGTACAGCTGACGCAGCGGCGATTCCGCTGCAATCACATCGTCGGTAATGCAGCCTTTGGTGCTGATTACGTCACGATTGCGCGGATGATCGGCACGGTACGCCTCGTCCGGCTTCAGCAGATAGACGTTGTGCTTGCTGACGGTGTGGTAAGCCAGATGGCGCTGGGCCAGCCCGTCAGCCACGATCGCCTGCAGCGCCGCCGGTTGCAAAAACTGACGCAGCACCAGCGCGCCGTGTTGCTCCAGCTGCTGGCGACAGTGCCGACGCCAGTCGGCGTCGGCCAGTGGGTGCAAATCAAATCGAATCAAAGCAGACATCGCGGTGGTTCTCTGAGTTGGCAGGAGTAGAGACTGTAACGGCCTGATATGTTGATGCCTAACGATAAATATTTAACGCCTTGCTAAGGAAACCTTAATGCCTGCACCCGTGTCGCGTTTGCCGAAAATCAGCGTGATTCAGTCGTTCAAAGTGGCGGCGGAACTTGGTAGCCTGGCGAAAGCCGCCGCACAGCTGGCGCTGACGCCGGCTGCCGTCAGCCAGCAAATTCGTCAGCTGGAAGCGCAGCTGGGCAGCGCACTGTTTGTGCGTACCCAGAGCGGCGTGATGCTGACGGAAACCGGCAAAGAGTATCTGCGCTACGTTAGTGAAGCGTTCGACATTCTGCATCTGGGGCAGCAAAATTTGCGCCATGCGGCCAGCATGCCAAAGCTGACGCTCTATTCATTGCCGGCGCTGGCATCGAAATGGCTGCTGCCAAATATCACCGCCTGGCGGGCTCACTGCCCGGGCTGCGATCTCAGCCTGCACGGCACTCATGCGCCGGTGGATTTCAGCGCCACACCGGCAGATTTTGTCATCTGCTTTGGTGAGGATCGCTACCCGCAACTCGACAAGCAACGGCTGTTCTGTGACGAGGTGCTGCCGGTCGCCAGTCCGGCGCTGATCCAGCGTTACCCGGGCGAATCGTTGCTCAGCCAGGCGCCGTTGATCCATCTGGACTGGGGCAATGAAGGACGCTTTCTGCCCGACTGGCGCAGCTGGTTTCAGGCCAAAGGCAGCATGGAGCCGGCGGCCCAGCCAGCATTCAGTTTTAATCTCACTTCACTTGCGATCGACGCGGCGGTAGCCGGGGCTGGTGTGCTGCTGGGGCAGCGTCGCCTGATTGCCGGCGAACTGGCGCGCGGTGCGCTACAGGTGGTGGATCCGCTCAGCCTGCCGCTGAGCAAACCCTATTTCCTCGCCTGGCCACAGCGTTCCCGCAGTCAGTCCGGCAGCGAGGCGCTGATTCAGTGGCTGACGCAGCTGGCGAGTTAACAAACTGTTAACTACCGCAGCGTTCTGCGACAGGGATTGCCCTATGCTGATGCGCTTTGTGCGCAGTTGCGAAGAAAGGGAGTTCAGGCACGATGATCGAGTCCTCATTCTGGCTGACCACACTGGTGGTCAGCATCACAATTTTGCTGTGGGCGCTGGCGCGGTTGCCGGAATACCTTACCGCGCTGCTGTTTTTTGCGGCGGCGATGCTGCTGTCCATAGCGCCAGCCAGCAGCGTATTCAGCGGTTTTGCCTCCTCAGCGTTCTGGCTGGTGCTGAGCGGTTTTGTGCTGGGCGCGGCGATCCGCAAAGTGGGCCTTGCCCAACGCTGGGCCAACTGGCTGGTGGTGCCGTTCAGCCAGAGCTGGCCGCGGATGGTGGCGGGCACGGTGCTGCTGAGTTATCTGCTGGCGCTGGTGATGCCGTCGAACATGGGACGCATCGCGCTGCTGATGCCGGTGGTGCTGGCACTGGGCGAGCGGGCCGGTATCCGGCCGGGCAGTCGCGGCAGCATTGGGCTGGCGCTGGCGGTGGGCTTCGGCACCTTTCAACTCTCTGCCAGTATTCTGCCCGCCAACGTACCAAACCTGGTGCTGAGCGGCGCGGCGGAAAGCGCGTACCAGCTGCATTTGCAATGGCTGCCGTGGTGGCTGCTGCACATGCCGGTGGTGGGGCTGGGCAAAGGTATTCTGCTGGTTGCCTGCATTACGCTGCTGTTCCGCGCTCAGCCGCAGCCGGTGGCAACGCGGGAAGCATTGCCGGCGCTCAGCGGGCGCGAATGGCGGCTGATTGCCCTACTGGCCGTCACTCTACTGTTGTGGATGACCGACAGTCTGCACGGCTTATCCGCTGCGTGGGTCGGGCTGGCCGCGGCGTGTCTGTGTTTGTTACCGCGCGTGGGCTTTCTTTCGGGCGACGATTTTGCCAGCGGCGTCAATTTCCGCACCTGCATCTATATCGCCGGCATTCTCGGCGTCGCCACGGTGGTGGTGGACTCTGGCCTGGGGCGGCTCATCGCCAATGCACTGCTTCACCTGCTGCCGCTGCATGACTCGCCGTCATTCAGTAATTTTGCCGTGCTCAATGCGCTGGTGACGCTGCTGAATTTTGTGCTCACCGCCAACGGCGTGCCGGCGATGGTGACGCCGATGGCGCAGGAGCTGGCTGCCGCTTCGGGCTTTCCGCTACTGAGCGTGGTGATGTTGCAGGTTTTTGCCTACGCCACACCGCTGCTGCCATATCAGGCGTCGCCCATCGTGGTGGCAATGGGGCTGGGGAATGTGCCTGCCAGAGCCGGTCTGCAGCTGTGCCTGCTGGTGTTTGTACTGAGCGCGCTGCTGCTGTTACCGCTGGATTATCTGTGGTTCCGGCTGCTAGGCTATGCCTGATACGCCGTCAGAGGTCACGAATTCGCTATGTCAGCTACTAACGATTGGGTAGATTTCCGTCGCGATGAGGAAACGGGCATCGAAAGTGTTAACGCGCACTTCTGCGGCCATGCTTACGATCCGCATGACCACGACGAACTGCTGGTCGGCGTGACGCAGCAGGGGCTGCAGCGCTTTAACTGTCACCGCGCGCTGCACACCAGCACGCCGGGCCGCGCTATTCTGATTGAGCCGGGCGCGGTACACGATGGTCACGCGCCCGATGCCGCCGGTTTTACCTATGTGATGCTTTATCTGCCGCAACCCTGGGTGGCGGAGATGATGCAGCGCCGCGGGCTGGGCGATGTGGCGAATATTCAGGGGGCATTTCGCTCCACGCTCACCGATGATGCGCAGCTGGCCTCTGCGATTCAGCAGGCATGGTTTGCGGTGCATCAGCGGGAAGGGCGGCTGGCGCGCGATCAGAGCCTGGATCATCTGCTCACGCTGCTGTCCCGGCATCTGGAAAATAAACCCGGCATGCAACTCAGTGACGCTCAGCGGCAGATGCATCTGCTGCGTGACTATCTGCACGATTTTATGGCGCAGGATATCGGGCTGGACGATCTGTCGCGCTTGTCCGGCATCGATCGTTTCCGCCTGACGCGCCAGTTTAAGCAGGCGTTTGGCCAGTCGCCGCACGCCTATCTGGTGCGGCTGCGGCTGCGTAGCGCGCGTGCGCTGCTGGCACAGGGCGTTGAGCCAGTGCAGGTCGCAGCGCAGGTGGGCTTTGCCGACCAAAGCCACCTTGGCCGCTGGTTCCAGCGCGCTTATCGTCTGACACCCGCCGCCTATCAGCGCCAGTGCACAAACGTTCTATACCGCTCTCTGCCGGCTATCCGATGATGGGATTTTTAATCCTCAGCGGAGAGTTCTGACAGATGTTTGATACCAAAATTGCCCTGATCGTACGTGATGATTTAGCCACCTGGCAGCGCCTGAATGTGGTGGCTTTTCTGGCGACCGGCATTGCGGCGGCCGCGCCGGAGATGATGGGTGAACCCTACGTCGACGCGCTCGGTCGTCAGTACGGCAACATGGCCGGCCAGCCGATGCTGGTGTTTGCCGCCGATTTAGCTGGCCTGCAACGGGCGCATCGCCAGGGCGTGGAGCGCGAATTAACGCTGATTCCTTACGTCGAAGCGATGTTTTCCACCGGCCACGATGCCGCCAACCGCGCGGTGTTTCTGGCCGAAGACGCCGATAATCTCAACCTGGTGGGCATCGCGCTGCGCGGCCCGAAAAAGGCGGTGGATAAAGCCATCAAAGGGCTGGCGCTGCATGGTTGAACGGCGGGTGCGCCTGTTCAATCTGTTCTGCCGCCATTAACAGCACATCTTCCCGATTGCGCAGCGCCAGAAGCTCCAGGCCGATGGGTAACCCTTCCGTACTCAGGCCGACCGGAATGCTGATTGCCGGTGCGCCGGTAACGGCTGAAATCAGCGCGTTGCTGCCAGGCTGTAACTCGCCATGCTTCACCGGCGGATGGCGGACTACCGGATAAGCGAGCAGGTCGATCTGCTGCTGCTGAAAAAACTGCGCCAGCTGCTGATACAGCCTCTGCTGGCGCAGCTGCACCTCGCGATAGCCGTCACTCTGCATGCCGGCATGCTGCGCGCGGGTTTTGAAGGTGGCCTCCAGCTGGGGATGATAGCGCCCTGACGCGGCAATCGCCGCCAGCGTGCGCAGCGGTGCCTCGGGTTGAAGCGCCAGCCAGGCGGCCAGCGCGTCGGCAAATTCATAGGCAATGATATTGGCTTCCGTCGCCAGCATCTCCAGCTGCGGCCAGCTCAGCATGCGCGGCTGAAACGGTGCCACAGCATCCTGCACCGCCTGGTTAATCTCCGTTTCCTCTGCGGCAAATCCTTCCTGCCAGATACCGATGCGCAACGGCCGGTCGGGACGGGAAAAACGCTGGCCCGTGAGTATTTCACTGATCAGCCGCAAATCGGCCGCGTAGCGCACCAGCGGTCCGGGGATATCCTGGGTAGGCGACAGCGGCACGATGCCAGCACTGCTCAGTGCACCGCGCGTCATACGTAAGCCGAACAGGCCATTGAATGCGGCCGGAATGCGCACCGAACCAGCGGTATCACTGCCTATCGCCAGCGGCACGAAGCCTGCGGCCACCGCCACGGCTGAACCGCTGCTCGAACCTCCCGGAGAACGGCCTTGCTGCCAGGCATTATGGGTGAAGCCGTTCAGCGACGACGCGCCGGTGATGCCTGCCGCCAGTTCATGCATGGTGGTTTTGCCGATGAGGATTGCGCCAGCCTGACGCAGAGCCGTAACCAGCGGTGCATCCTCGCTGGCAATTACATCGCGCAGCAGCGCCGAACCGGCACTGGTCGGCCAGCCTTTGACTTCAATGTTGTCTTTAATCAGTAGCGGAATACCGGCCAGCGGGCCGACTGGCGCACTCTGCTGCCGTGCGGCATCGCTGGCATCGGCGGCTGCTAAGGCTTCATCGGCAAACAGCCAGCTGATGGCGTTGAAACGCGGCTGATCCACGTCAGCAATGCGCTGCAGCGCAAACGTGGTGAGCTGGCGTGCGCTCACCCGGCGCTGGGCCAGCGCCTGTTGCATATCCCCCAGCGATGCGGTGAGGTAATCAGCGTATTGCATGGTTCAGGCCTCCACAGGAATCCATTGCCGCTCTGGCGAAACCCGGCCGCACGAACTGCCGGCAAAGTGTGAGCTGCACCAGAGTGCCTGATGGCTGATGCACCAGTCTATCAATAACTGACGTGACGTCACTGCGCGTGGTAAATCCTCACAAAAAACTGAGTTCCATTGCGGATGTGCAAACTGAACTGGATGATGCATCACATCACCGCTAAATACCGCTTGGGCAGCGGCGCTTTGCAGCACAATTGAAGCGTGATCGACGCTGTGGCCCGGCGTCGGCATATAGCGCAGCACACCGGCAAACAGCGGGGAGTGCTGCACATCAATGGTTTCCAGCTGGCCGCTCGCCAGCAGCGGCGCAAGGCTATCGTGATACAGCGCCTGCATCGACGGCGTGCTGCGGCACTGTGCCAGTTCACGCGCTGAACAGATGTAACGCGCATGACGAAACATCGGCTGCCAGCGGCCAGCGCGCCAGCAGGTATTCCAGCCGACGTGATCGGTGTGGATATGCGTCATCAGCACCAGCGTCACTTCATCAGGGTCGACGCCCGCTTCGGCCAGACGTTGCGGCCACGCGGTTTGCAGCTGGTGAAACAGCGGCTTGTTATCGCGGTTACGGCCATTGCCGGTTGCGGTATCAATCACGATGGTGTCGCGAGCGGTGCGCACCACCCAGCTATGGATGGATAGCTCTGCCGACTGCTGTGCCAGCGTGTCGCTCATCGTCTCGCGGTGCGCCGGAAACAGCGCAGCGAAAGGGAGTGAGCTGGTCTGCTCGATCACTTTATCAATGCTGCATTCCCCTATGTGCAGGGTCATATTGCCTCCTTAAAGCGTGGTGCCTGTTACTGCAGGTCACTATACTGAGGGCTATGTCATTATTTAAATCGATTAAAATCATGAAAAGCATCAATGAAAATGATTTCAGCAAAATCGACCTTAACTTATTGATTGTGCTGCTGGTCATGTATGACGTGCGTAGCGTAACCCAGGCGGCAAACCGGCTTTATCTGGGGCAGCCGGCGGTCAGCGCGGCATTAAAAAGACTGCGGGCAATGTTTGACGATGCGCTGTTCGTGCGTTCCTCGCAAGGTATGATGCCCACGCCGCGCACAGAGCAGCTGGTGCGCCAGATCGCACCGCTGCTGCAGAGCGTCCATCGCGTTATTTTCACTGCCGATCGCTTTGATGCCGCGCACGATAGCCGCAGTTTTACGCTCGGCATGAGCGACTGGCTCGAGCACTGGCTGATGCCCGATTTAATGCTGCAGCTGGCCGACTCGGCCCCGAATATTGATATCCGGGTGGTGGCTGCCGATCCGTGGCAGGCCATTCCGTTGATGGAGCAGCAGCAGGCTGACGTGGTGGTGACCGTCGGAGAGGAAACCAGCCGCGATCTCACGCGGGAGCACCTTGCGCGCGCCGGCTTCCGCACGGTATGGCATCGCGGACAAATTGACCTTGCACCACCGCTGACGATGGCGCAGTTCGTGCAGTATCAGCATGCGCTGGTCTCCTATCGCGGCGTGAGTGAAAGTGCGCTGGACGCCGCGTTAGCCCGCGAGGGACTGACGCGCCGTGTGCGTTATGTCACGCCGCACTTCTCGGTGTTACCGCTAATGTTGCAGCGTCTGCCGCTGTTCGCGACCGTTCCGCAGGGACTGGTGCAGGGATGGCAACAGCGCTATGCGCTGAGTACGGCGGCGGTGCCGATCGGCATGCCGGATTATGCGCTTTCGCTGCTGTGGCATAACGCCCGGGCGGAAGACCCGGCGCACCGCTGGCTGCGCGCCACGCTGCGTCAGCTGATCGAACGCAAGCTGGCGTGAAACGCTTACCATGGTACTACGCGGCCGAGGTAATCGAGATAGTGCAGGCCGCCGCGTCCGGTCTGGCTTTCCACCGTGTTGAGTAGATTCGGGATGCTCTCCTCAATGCTCAGTCGCGCCCCGGCGCCACCCATGTCGGTGCGCACCCAGCCGGGGGCCAGCAGCAGTAGCGTGCGTGCATCGTCGTGACGCGCGGCGAAGCTGCGCATAAACATATTCAGCGCCGCTTTACTGCCGCGATACACCTCGTAGTTGCCATGGGTGTTGTTGGTGAGACTGCCCTGGCCGGAGGACATCACCGCCAGCGTGCCGCGCGCGCTGACGTTGTTTCTGAAGGTTTCCAGCACGCGCAGCGGGCTCAGCGCGTTGGTGACCATTACGCGAATAAACTCTTCCGTCGACACATCGGCAAGGGTTTCGCGATCGTCATTTTTCACGCCCGCGTTGACCAGCAGCAGATCGAACTGCTGGCCGCTTAGCCGCAGATGCAGGGCGTTGACCTCTGCTGGCACGGTGATGTCCACGCTCTCCACCTTCAGGTGCTGCGGGTAGCGCTGCGCCAGCTGTTGCAGCGCGTGAAGGGAGTGCTGGCGGCCGGTCGCCACCACCTGATAGCCGCGCTGCAGCATATTCTCCGCCAGCGCGAAGCCGAGGCCGCGTGAAGCACCAATCAATAAAGCACGGGAAGCCTTGTTCATGACTCTCTCCTGGTTTCGGGGTGAGTGAAAAGTCTACCCTTGCATGACAACAGGCGGAACGCGCAGCATCTGCATAGATAACCTGCAGCAAACGCCTTGCCAGATGGCGCTCAATCGATAAGGATGATGCGATGAATACCGTCGATTTGAATTTACTCCCTGCGCTGGATGCGCTGCTCAGTGAAGGCAGCGTAGTGGGCGCTGCGCGTCGCCTGGGGCTGAGCGAGTCAGCGATGAGCCGCACGCTGGGGCGACTGCGTGCTGCCACCGGCGATGCGCTACTGGTGCGCGCCGGGCGCGTGATGGTGCTGACGCCACACGCCGAAGCGCTGCGCAACCAGGTGCATGCCACTTTGCGGGACACGCAGGCGCTGCTGAGTCCACCCGCGCAACGCTTTGCTGCCGCCGAGCTGCAGCGCCACTTCACGCTGCGTACCAACGAAGGTTTTGTCGAAGCGTTTGGCAGCGCGCTGATCGCCGCAGTCCGCGCACAGGCGCCCGGCGTGCAGCTGCGCTTCATGCCGAAAGCAGAGAAAAATGATCGACCGCTGCGCAGTGGCGACGTCGATCTGGAGATTGGTGTTCTGGGCAATATGGGACCGGAGATTCGGCTGCAGGCGCTGTTTCGCGATCGCTTCGTCGGCGTGGTGCGCGCCGGGCATCCGTTACTCGCGGACGTGACGTTGGCGCAGCTGGCCGCATATGGTCACATCGTGGCGTCAAGGCGTGGTGAGCTGGGCGGGCCGGTGCATGAGGCGCTGCTCGCCGCCGGTTTTACCCGCCAGGTGGCGGCCGTGGTACCCGCTTTTTCCACTGCCGTCGCGCTCACGCTGCACAGCGACTGGCTGGCGCTGGTGCCGCATACGCTGTGCCTGCACCATCCGCTAATCAAACATAATCCGGCGTTTGCGATGTTTGAATTACCGTTTGCCACGCCAGAGGTGACGGTGTCACAGCTATGGCATCCGCGGCTGGAGCAGGATGCCGCACACCGCTGGTTGCGTGACACGGTACGGCAGGTATGCCGCGCTTAGATCAGCCGCCGCGCACCGAGCCGCGCCATACCACATCAGCCTGATACAGTAGCGTGTCGTGCTGCTGCTCACTCTGCGGCGTAAAACCACTCTCCGCCTGCTCGGTCTGCGTCAGCCACGCGATGGCGTCGCGGGCAAAGCGCTCCACCGGCTGGGCGAAGGTGGTGAGATTGTAAGAGGACCAGCCAGCCTGCGCGATGTTGTCGTAGCCGATCAGGCACAAATCCTCCGGTACGCGCAGCTGGAAACGGTGGCGCGCTTCATCCATGAAACCGCAGGCCATCAGGTCGGTGACGCAGAACACCGCGTCCGGGCGCTGATGACGCGTCAGCAGGCGATGCGCCAGAATCTGACCGCTCTCATACGAGGTGGTGCCGAATCGCTCCACGCTGACCGTCAGTCCGGCGCGCTCCGCCACAGCGATAAACGCCGCTTCGCGTTTGATCAGGCTCGGCGTACCGGCCAGCGAATTGGCGAACGCCAGCTGACGACAGCCGGCGCGCTGAAACGCCATCACCGCCGTTTCGGCCGCCGCCTGCGCGTCGAGGTTGATGCTGAGCGAGCCCGGCAGCGCTTCGTCGCGGTTGATCAGGATGATGCGCTGACCGTGCTGATAGCACTGGCGGGTGATGGTGCGATCCGGCATGCCGGAAAGGATGATGGAGGCGTCGGCGCGAAAATTGATCGCCTGCAGCAGCGCGGCGGAGACGCTGTTGTCGGAACGATCGGTATTAATCAGCATCGCCACTTTGCCTGCTTCCTGTAAAAACTGTGTCAGCCAGCGCACCAGCGTGGCGCGGTAAGGCGTGGCGATTTCAGAGACGATCAGGCAGACGATGCCGCTACGGTTGCGCACCAGCCCGCGCGCCAGGTGGTTAACGTGATAGCCCAGCTCCTGCGCCGCTTTCATCACCCGGGCACGCGTGGCTGCAGAAACGCTGGCACCGGGCGTAAAGGCGCGCGACACCGCCGAACGCGACACGCCCGCGCGATCGGCCACATCCTGTGCGCTCACCCCGGCTTTGTCATTCTGCATCTTCAAATCCTCACAATTACGGCTGAAAAGCAGTCTGCCGTAAATTGCAAAGCTGTGCAATTTGTCTGCGATCACATTTGTTGCATTTTTGTGACACAGCCTGTCAATTGCAGATTGCGCTATTTGACAGGCTATTTTCTGTTCATTACAAATTTGCACACACGTGCAAATAAAAACCTCTGTTAAGCACGGAACCCTGCCAACCAAGGAGAACATCATGCGCTACACCTCACTGGCCATCGCGCTGTCCCTCAGTTGCACCGCGCTGCCGTTTGCCGCGACGGCCGCTGGCAATCTCAATATGGTCTGCTCGGCGGACGTGGTGGTGTGCGAACACATGACGCGCATTTTCAGCCAGGCACATCCGGATATTAAAGTCAGCATGGTGCGCCTGTCAGCGGGTGAAGCCTATGCCCGCCTGCGCAGCGAAGCGCGTAACCCGCGCACCGACATCTGGTGGGCCGGTACCGGCGATCCGCATATGCAGGCGGCGGAAGAGGGGCTGACGCAGCCGTATAAATCGCCGCTGCTCGACCAGCAGCAGGACTGGGCGCAGAAGCAGGCGGAAAACTCAGGTTACCGTACGGTAGGGATTTATGCCGGTGCGCTCGGCTGGGGCTACAACACCAAACTGCTGGCGGATAAAAAGCTCAAAGCGCCAGCCTGCTGGGCTGATTTGCTCGATCCGGCCTTCAAAGACGAAATTCAGATTGCCAATCCGAACTCGTCCGGCACCGCCTATAACACCCTGGCGACGCTGGTGCAGATCATGGGCGAGGACAAAGCGTTCGATTACCTGAAAAAGCTCAACGCCAATATTTCCCAGTACACCAAATCCGGCTCGGCACCGGTGAAGGCGGCGGCGCGCGGCGAAACCACCGTTGGCATCGTGTTTATGCACGACGCGGTAGCGATGGAAGTCGACGGCTTCCCGATCAAAACCGTCGCGCCCTGTGAAGGCACTGGCTACGAGATTGGCTCAATGTCGATCGTCAAAGGGGCACGCAATCTGGCCAATGCCAAAGTGTGGTACGACTGGGCGCTTAGCGCCGAAGCGCAGTCGCACATGAAAGAGGCCAAATCCTTCCAGCTGCCGTCAAACCGCAGTGCAGAGATCTCCGAATACGCGCCGCGCTTCGAGAACATCAAACTGATCGATTATGACTTCAAAACCTACGGCGATTCCGCCAAACGCAAAGCGCTGCTGAGCCGCTGGGATAAAGAGATCGGCGCCAGCGCGCAGTAATGCCGCATCGCCGGACGCTGCCGCTCACGGCGGCTTACCGATTCCGACAGCGCTAAGGATGGCGCGATGATCCCGCATTGAGGTAACACATGAACGCAAATAATCGCCGTCTGACAGGCGCGCTGCTGCTGGGCGCCGTCGCGCTGTTGCTGCTGCCGTGGTACAGCCTGGAAGCAGGCTTTTTCGATAGCGGCTGGCTGCTTAACCTGTGGCGTGATGAAGCCAGCGCGCCGGCGCTGTGGCAGATCGGCAGCCATCCATGGCTGGCGCTCGCCGTGGCGCTGCTGGCGCTGTGCGCCGCCTGCGGTTTACTGCCCTGCAGCGCGCGCAGCCGGTTGCTGCTGCTGTTCAGCGCGCTGGGCGTGATCTTCCTGATTGTGGAAGGGCACGCGATTGGCTACAGCGGCTGGAGCTGGCTGTGGCTGGAAAATCGCTTCGGCGCGCTGCCGCAGGGACAGCCAGCGATGGGCGCTGGCGCGCTTCTGCTGCTGACCGTGTTTTTGCTGCTGTTCTCGTTTGCGCTGGCCGAACGCGGCGTGCTGAAAGGCGATGCCTTTGTGGTGGCGTCGCTGGTGCTGCTGACTGCGCTGGTCAGCATCTTCGTACTTTATCCGGTGCTCAGCATGTTTGTGGTATCGGTGCAGGACGTTGATGGCAGTTTCAAACCGGACGGTTTGATCAGCAATCTGCAGGACCCGTCAATCTGGAGCCTTGCCTGCCTGAAAGGTGGCACCTGCGGCACCGCGTGGCGCACGCTGTGGCTGGCGCTGATGACCGCCAGTGGTTCGACGCTGCTGGGTCTGGCCTTTGCCCTGGCGGCAACGCGCACGCCGCTGCCCTGCAAGAAAGCGCTGCGCATGCTGACCATTCTGCCAATCATCACGCCACCGTTCGTGATTGGTCTGGCGCTGATTTTGCTGTTCGGTCGCTCGGGCGTAGTGACTGAGCATCTGGCGGCGCTGTTTGGCATCGAGCCCGGCCGCTGGCTGTATGGCCTGACCGGTATCTGGATTGCTCAGGTGCTGTCGTTCACGCCGATTGCCTTTCTGGTGCTGATTGGCGTGGTGGAGGGCGTCAGTCCGTCGCTGGAAGAGGCGTCGCAAACGCTGCGCGCCAACCGCTGGCGCACCTTCAGCCGCGTTTCGCTGCCGCTGATGGCGCCGGGTCTGGCTAATGCCTTTTTGATCAGCTTCATCGAAAGCATGGCCGATTTTGGTAATCCGATGGTACTGGGCGGCAGTCACGGCGTACTTTCGACCGAAATTTTCTTCTCGGTGGTAGGCGCGCAAAACGATCCGAGTCGCGCCGCGGTGCTGGCGATGATTTTGCTGTGCTTCACGCTGGCCGCCTTTGTGCTGCAGCGGCTGTGGCTGGGTGGCAAAAACTTCGCCACGGTGACCGGCAAGGGCGACGGCGGCAAACATGGTCAACTGCCGCGTCTGCTGCGCTACGGCGTATACGGCATGGTGATTCCATGGGGTCTGTTTACCCTGGTGATCTACGGCATGATTGTGGTGGGCGGCTTTGTGCAGTCGTGGGGCCTGAACGATGCGCTGACCATCGAACACTACGTGCGCGCTTTCCGCGTCAGCGTCAGTGACGGTCATCTGCTGTGGAGCGGCGTGGCGTGGAACTCGTTCTGGACCACGCTGGAGATTGCCCTGATTGCCGCACCGCTCACCGCCGTGGTGGGCCTGCTGACCGCCTGGCTAATCGTGCGGCAGAAATTTGCCGGTCGCCAGACGTTTGAGTTCCTGCTGATGCTGAGCTTTGCCATTCCCGGCACGGTGATCGGCGTCAGTTATGTGATGGCCTATAACCTGCCGCCGCTGGAGATTACCGGCACGGCAATGATCCTGATTGCCTGCTTTGTGTTCCGCAATATGCCAGTCGGCGTGCGCGGCGGTATCGCGGCGATGAGCCAGCTGGATAAAAGCCTTGATGAAGCGTCACTGACGCTGGGCGCCAGCAGTTTCCGCACGCTGCGCAAAGTGGTGCTGCCACTGCTGAAACCGGCGATCAGCGCGGCGCTGGTGTATGCCTTTGTGCGCGCCATTACCTCGATCAGCGCGGTGATCTTCCTTGTCAGCGCCCAGTACAACATGGCGACGTCCTACATCGTCGGGCTGGTTGAGAATGGCGAATACGGCGTCGCCATTGCTTATTCGACAGTACTGATTGTGGTGATGCTGCTGATCATTGGCGTGTTCCAGTGGCTGGTGGGCGAACGTCGCCTGCGCCGCGTGGCGCGCCCGGTGGACGTCGCCGCGCCACCTGCTTCCCCTTCGTTAACTCAGGAGAGTGCCGTATGACCGCGATTACTGCTGGTTCCGTGGTGTTTGAACACGTCGAAAAACGCTTTGCCGGTTTTACCGCGCTGCCGGATTTATCGCTGACGGTGGAGCCGGGTACGCTGGTGACGCTACTGGGGCCTTCCGGCTGCGGCAAAACCACCACGCTGCGCCTGCTGGCCGGCCTGGAGCATCCGACTTCGGGGCGCATTTTGATTGGTGGCAAAGACGTGACGCATCTGCCAGCCAACGAGCGCGACGTGGCGATGGTGTTTCAATCCTACGCGCTGTTTCCGCATATGAGTGCGCTCGACAACATTATGTACGGCCTGCAATCGTCCGGCATGAGCAAAAAGGAAGCGCAGGATCGTGCGCGCGAAGGGCTGAAACTGGTCGGGCTGGAGAGTCAGGGGCAGCGGCTGCCGTCCGAACTCTCCGGCGGGCAGCAGCAGCGCATTGCGGTGGCGCGCGCGCTGGTGCTGGAGCCGCAGGTACTGCTGCTGGATGAGCCGCTCTCTAATCTCGACGAGCGCCTGCGTCGCCGGGTGCGCACGGATATTCGTGATTTGCAGCAGCGGCTGGGCTTCACGGCGGTGTATGTCACGCACGACCAGGAAGAGGCGCTGGCGGTGTCGGATAAAATTATTGTCATGAAAGAGGGCGATATTGCTCAGCAGGGCGCGCCGGAAAGCCTGTATCACGCGCCCAATTCGGTGTTCATCGCTGACTTTATGGGCGAAGCCAATATTCTGCCGTGCGAAGTCGAACAGGTAGAAGGCAGCGAAGCGCTGGTGCGACTCGGCAGGCAGCGCTATCGCGTGCGCGGTAACGGCGTCGCGACCGGCTCCGCGCAGCTGTCGGTCAGACCGCAGTTCATTACCCTGCACAGCGGTGCTGAAGGCGCACTGCGCGGTGAGGTGACGCATGCCACCTGGCTGGGCGATCACATCGAATACGAGGTCAACACGGAACTGGGCTCGCTGTTTATCGTCGATGCGCAGATGGAGCAGCAGCTGCCGCTGGCCGCCCGGGTGGCGATTGATTTTAAACCTCAGGGTCTGGCCCTGATTGCCGGTTAATTTAAGGATAACGCATGAGTGATACGAAAAATGACGCGCTGCAATCGCGTCTGCTGCTGGCCGAACGCGTCGCGCGGGCGGGCGGGGAGAAGGCGCTGGCCTACTTCAATCAGCGTGACACGCTGGTGGTCGAAACCAAGCACGACCTGCAGGATGTGGTATCACGCGCTGACCGCGAGGTGGAACAGATGATCGACCAGCAGATTCGCGCCAGCTTCCCGGACGACGGTTTTCTTGGCGAGGAGTACGGCCTGCAGCCGGGCACGTCAGGCTATACGTGGGTGGTTGACCCGATTGACGGCACCAGCCCGTTCCTCAACGGTATGCCAAACTGGTGTGTTTCCGTTGCGGTGCTGCATGACGGCGTACCGGTGATTGGCGTGATCTTTGCGCCGACCTATCAGGAGTGCTACGTCGCCGCGCTCGGCCAGGGCGCAACGCTGAATGGCCGCCGGTTACAGGTAGATCCGTCACGTACGCTGCAAAATCACGTGACCGGCTTTGGCGCTAATAGCTATGTCAGCCCGGAAGAGGTGGGCCGCCTGCTGGCGTCGCTGCTGGCAGCGGGGGGCAACTTTATCCGTATCGGATCTGGTGCGCTGATGCTGGCGTGGGTGGCAGCCGGACGCGTGGTGGGCTATTTCGAACCCTACATGCACGCGTGGGATTGCCTGGCCGGTTACTGTCTGGTGAAAGAGGCCGGCGGCTGGTATCACCCGTTTAATACTGAGGGCGACCGGCTATTGAAAGGCGCGCAGGTGCTGGCGGTGGCGCCGGGCGCGCAGGCGGAGCTGAGGCGGATTGCCGGCGTTTAAGTGGTGCATTTCGCTGCCGCGCGACGTTTTCCGGGTCGCCATCCATGGCGACCTTACAACGCTTGCGCTGTCGTAACTGGATAATCGCTGATTTTTAACGATTACGTGGTGACTTAAACCGCCACGAACTCGCGGTATCCCGACCAAATCACATACACCGCGAAATAACAGAAAATCAGCGCTGAGGCGAGATACGAATATTTCAGCAGGCGCTCGCCTAATAGCTTTCCGCCCATGCTGCCGATCAGGCAGATCACACAGGTCCACACCACCCCGGCGAGGAAAAAACCGCTGATAAACCATGAGGTTGCAGCGGCATCACTGTGGCCGATGCGGGCTATCAGCGCGCCGCCCACGCTGGCGAACCACAGAATCGCCGTCGGTGACGACATCGCCAGCACGATGCCGCGCCGAAATTCGCGCAGCAGTGAACGATAAGGCTGGGTTTCAGCCGTGGGAATATCGATTTTTTTGGCCAGCGCGGCGTAAAGCATTTTAGCGGCAAACCACAGTAGCAAAATGCCGCCGCCAATCCATAGCAACCAGCGCACCGGCGTAAACTGCAGTATCACCGCCATGCCAGCCATCGCCAGCAAGGCGTAAATTAAATCGCCCACGCAGGTGCCCATGCCCAGCCAGAAACCGTGCAGATAACCGCGCTGCATCGCCAGCGTCAGCATGGCGATGTTGGCGAGTCCGATATCCAGACACAGCGATAAACTCAATAAAAAACCATTAGAAAACGGCAGCATAACGTCGTGACCATCCCTGAGTTCGGTAAAGGAAAGATTAAAGCATGCGTGCCGGGGCTTTTTACACTGCTTCCTGCCATCCATAACCAAACGCTATGACCTATTAGCAAAGGCACAATTAAATAAACCGATTTGTGAAGCCGATCGGCCTGCGCAGCTTTGCGCGCAGGGAATGCCACTATAGTCGTTAACGAGACGTTAACAACGTCCGTTTCAATACAAAAAAATCAACCTGGTTTGGGCGCAGGCCCGTGAAAATTCCGATTATGGTGGAAAGACAATGAGTGGATACCCAAAACCGGCAACTGGCGGTTTAGCAACAAACTTAACCGTGGCAATATCACTGGCTCTATTGACGCTGGCGGGGAGTGCTATGGCGCAGAACACGGAACATCATCAAACAGCATTAGTCGGCACCTGGACCAGTATTCCGGATGCCCCTGCGGTACAAAAGCCGGATCGACCCAGTGAAGGTTTGTATCGCATGCAGGTCAACAGCGACGGGACGCTCAAGCCGCTGGAGGTGATCAGGATGAAAAGCCCGTCGTGGATCGTTAAATCACGCGACGGGCGGTTTGCTTATACCACCAATGAAGAAAATGCCGGTGCCGTTACCGCGCTGGCGATCGATAAACAGGGCGCAGTGCAGGTGCTGAATCAGGTCGACAGCCACGGCGAGCAGCCGACGCACGCCACTCTCAGCCCGGACGGCAAATTCCTGTTTGTCGCCAACTATTCGGTGGCGAAAGGCGGAGCAGGGGTGACGGTGTTCCCGATTGCGTCGGACGGCAAGCTGGGCGAACAGGTCCAGCATTTTGCGTTCAGCGAGGGTAGCGGCGTGGTAAAAGATCGGCAGGATGGCGGCCATGCGCACTCCACTACTTTTACCCATGATGGCCGCTATCTGTATGCAGCCGATCTCGGTGACGACAAACTGCATGCCTATCGCTACCACGCGGATCGGCGAGAGCCGCTGCAGGTGGATACCAGCCGTGATGTGAGCTTTGCGCCAGGTGCGGGTCCGCGCCACATGGTGTTCTCCGCCGACGGTAAACACGCTTATGTGATTACTGAAATGGCGGGCGAAATCGTGGTGTTCCGCGTCACTGATGACCGGCTGGAACGGCAGGCACAGGTGGCGCTGAATACGCAAAACAGCAGCGCCGCCTATAAAAGCGGTGGCGGCATCATTCTCAGCCCGCAGGGTAAATTCCTGATTGCCGCTAACCGCGGATCTGACAATCATCTGCTGGTGTTTAAGATTGCCGCCGATGGCAGCCTGACAGACCCACAGCGCTATGCCGCCGACGGTATTGAGCCGCGCGCGCTGGCGTTTGATAACAGCGGTAAACACCTCTATGTCACCAACGTGTTTACCAACACCATTACGCTGTTTGATTTTGATGCGCACAGCGGCAAGCTAAGCGCGCGCGGTGTGGCGGCGAAGCTGGCAACGCCAACCGACATCAAATTCTTTAACTAACTGCCCTTTCACTCATCCGGTGCGCGTGACGGCGCACCGTCTTCCGCCATGGCCGACAGCGCGCTTTCCAGCGAGGCCGGAAACATCTGGCCGTGACTGAGCCCGGGAAACAGCTGGAAGCGAGCCGCCAGGCCGTTCTCCTGCATGCCGTCGAGGGTGGTGCGAATCCGGCTCAGCACATCGCTGACGCCGGGACGGGATTCGCCGTTGCCTTCCATCAGCACCAGCTGCTTCTGCTTAAACGATGCGGGCGTCACCGCCGCCATCTGCTGCAACAGCGTTGCGTCGCCGCGCAGGGAAGGACTGGCGGCAAAATAGCGCTGGAAAAATCCGGAGGTCAAATAGCTGTCCAGCACAAACAGCCCACCGTAAGAGTGGCCCCACAGCGCACGCTGCTGCGCATTGATCGGCAGATGCTGTTCGGCACGCGGCGCGATAGTCTGTTCCAGCAACTGGCGGAATGCGGCGCTGCCGCCGGCTGGCCGGCCGCGACGATCCTGCACCTGTTGTGGCGGGGTGTAATCCAGCGTGCGCGCAGCGAGATCGAACGGCAGCGGGGTCTGATAGCCTACCGCCACCAGCACCGGCGGGTTGCCTGCCGCCAGCTTCTGCAACAGCGCTTCGCTGAGATGGTTCATCACGGCGTTGCCATCCAGCATATACAGCGCCGCGTAACCTGCGGCCGGTGCGGGTTTACGTGGCACCGCCGTCCACACTTTGTAGTGGCGCTGGCCGTCAGCGGAATCAAACGTGTTAACAGTGAAGCGATACCAGGCAGAGCCTTTGTCGGCAATGTTGGGTCCGAGCGGCGTCATATCAGGCCGGGCGAAACCGACAGCGGGGCCGAGCAGCAGGCTCAGCAGGGTGAACAGCGGAATGATAAGGCGATAAATCATGGCGCTTCCTTACTAGCTGGCGAGTCAATTACTTCCGTGTCACAGCGAAAGCGCCAGACAGATTAGTGATAATGATTATTAATTTCAACAACCATTTTGCACCGTCATGCGCCGTGCGGAAGTGTAAAGATTTCGTCAGGATCGCCGATAACGTAGCGGTATAATACCAGCGAGGATAGTCAGGATGATTAACGGTATCGGACCGGGTAGTTTCTCACAGCTCTATCTCAGCAGCGCCAGCGCACGCGTGACCAGCAGTACGGCAAGCAATGCGACCCGGCAAAATAGTCTGACGGCAGACGCCTCAGCAAAAGTCACCTTTAGCGAAGCCACCGACGCCATCTCTGCGGTGTACCAGATGACGCCGGCGCGCGTCACCGCCAGCACGCCTCTTTCGCCTGATATGCAGACGCAGGCGATGGGGGCGGTGCGAAGCTCGGGCGTCAGCATGAACGGCATTGGCAGCGCGTTGCTGAGCGCACTGACGCAGCAGCGTGACGATGTCACCATCAGCGTACCGGCCAGCGGCGGCGCGCAAACTGACACGCAGAGCGCGGTGGCGCTGGAGATTACCACTCAGTCCGGTGTGAGCCTCACTCTGCAGATGACGCGGCAGCAGGATGGCGTAGCGGTGGCACTGAAAACCACTCACGGTAAGCTGAGCGATGACGAAGCCGCCGCAATTGCCAAACTTTCCGGCGCGCTGGAGAAAACCCTGAGCGGGCTGGATAACGGCAACGGTAAACTGGATGTCGGTGACCTGCTCAGTTTTGACAGTAACCAGCTGGCCAGCGTTGATCTGAAAACCGACCTGCGTCGCAGCGGCGAAGTAATGCAGTCGCTGAATCTGCATGCCGACCCGGGTTCACGCTGGCTGGGTTTCCATAATGCCGACGCCAGTTTCAAACTGACGACGGACATGCGTAGCCTGGCGCAGGCCAGCAACGCCGGTCAGCAGCAGAGCGCCCTGGCGCAGTGGAGCGCGAAATTTGATCAGGCCGCTTCGCGCGGTCACGGCGATCGCGCGGCGCTGGCACTGTTTAAGCAGGGTTTCGAGAGCTTAAACAGCACCAGCGCGGCGGCCGGCGTGGCGATGCGCACCCCGCAGGCGATCACCGTAGGCGCGCATGCGGCGCAGGCCGGTGCCATCAGCGGCCTGGCGGATTTCTCGGCCAGCTATCACCAGACGGCGCGTTCCAGCAATCCGCTGAAGCCGGAAGAAGAAGATACTTTCGCTCTGGATGTGGCGCAGCGCAGCAGCCAGCAGAAGAACGGCGATACGCAGCGCATGACGCAGGAAACCCTGTTTAAGCTGAACGCCAGTTTTCATACCGCGCTGAGCGCCAGTTCGCCGCTGGCGCTCAATGAAACCAAAGAGTCACAAAACTATCACTACCACCAGATTCACGATGAAACGCGCAGCACCACTGAGGTGACGCAGGATGCGCAGGGTAACCTCACCGCCCGTTTCGCCCGGCAGCTGACGCAGCAGGAAACGGTGAAGACCTATCAGCTGGCGAAGCTGATCGACAGTACCAGCACACCGCACAGTGAGAAGAGTGAATCGACGCGCCACTATTCACCGGCGATGTATCTGGCGCAGGCGTAATACCCACTTTATTGCGCCAGCCCATGGCGCAATAAAGCAATAATGTCATTTATCACTATCGATAGCGGAATTAATACTTAAGATAATTCGCCCGTGTCACTCAGCGTAATAACCCTGTATCTCCGCGCCTGCTAACGCCTTCTTATCCCTGATAAATTCTTTATTCTCTTTCTGCATGCCGTTTGCCGGATATAGCATAACCGCGCTCTTTACCGCTGTTATTCCCGCTGATTATCATCGCGCCCAATCTGTTATTAAATTACGGCTCTCTGCCCTGGCAGAATGAGCCTGTGAATCACAGCAAAATAAAAAGTGAATCCAGCGATGACGCAATTCAGGGCTCAACAACTTCAGCGCGCGGCGGTGATCACGTCTGACGCGGCGGCAATCGATGCCGCCCGCCATCTGGCGGAACAGGCGAAAGCCGGGGCAGCCGAACGCGACCAACAGCGTATCTATCCGCGTGAACTGCTCGATCAGTTCACCCAGCTGGGGCTGGGCAGTATCAGCGTGCCGCGCCAGTTTGGCGGCGGCGGTTTGTCTTTTGCTACCGTGGCGGAGGTGTTCCGCCTGATCTCCGCCAGCGATCCGTCGCTTGGCCAGATTCCGCAAAACCACTTCGGGCTGATTCAGTTCATCCTGGGGGAAGGCAGCGCGCAACAGCAGCAGCGCCTGCTCAGCGCGGTGGTACAGGGCCAGCGGCTTGGCAACGGCGGTCCGGAAAAGAACAGCAAGCACACGCGTGATGTGCAGGCGCAGCTGGTGTCAGGCCCGGAGGGGTTACGGCTCAGCGGTGAAAAGTTCTATTCAACCGGTGCACTGTTTGCCGACATTCTGGTGACCACCGCGCAGCAGGAGGGCCAGCCGGTGATGGCGTTCATTCCGCTGCCGGCGGCAGGGGTGGAGATTATCGATGACTGGTCGGGTATCGGTCAGCGCACCACCGCCAGCGGCACGGTGAAGCTCCAGCAGGTGGCGGTCGATGCCGGTTTGACCATCGCGCTACCGTCGCCCGATAAGCCAACGCTGCGCGGTGCCGTATCGCAGCTGATCCAGGCCGCGATTGACGCCGGGATCGCCCAGGGCGCGCTGGATGAGGCGCTGGCGTTTATTCACAGCAGCTCGCGTCCGTGGGTGGACGCGGGCGTGAGCCGCAACGCAGACGATCCTTACATTCTCGCCGATGTCGGGCGTATCAGCACCGAACTGAGCGCCGCCAACGCGCTGCTGGTGCGGGCGGCGCGCGTACTGGACAGCATTGACCCGCACGCGCTTACCGCTGCGCACTGCGCGCGCGCCTCCATCGCGGTTGCAGAAGCCAAAGTGCTGACCACTGAAATTGCGCTGAAAGCCAGCGAAAAGCTGCTGGAGTGGAGCGGCAGCCGCGGCACATTGCTGAAACACGGGCTGGACCGCCACTGGCGCAACGCGCGCACCCATACGCTGCACGATCCGGTGCGCTGGAAAACGCACGCCATCGGCAACTATTACCTCAATGATGTTCTGCCCGCGCGTCATGCGTGGATTTAAGGAGCGATGATGACGCAGGTTTTCGCTAAACAGCCGGCAGCACGCATCCGCAGTGCGCAGCAGGCCCTGCAGGTGGCAGAGGAGCTGGCTGGACGCTTTCGCAGCGGCGCAGCGCAGCGCGATCGGCAGCGTGAGCTGCCACATGCTGAACTTCAGCACTATTTCCAGTCCGGCCTGGGCGCCATTACCGTGCCGCGTGCGTGGGGCGGTATTGAGATTTCCAGCGCAGAACTGGCGCAGATTTTTGTCATTCTCAGCGCTGCCGATGCATCGATCGGTCAGGTGCCACAAAACCACTTCTACGCGCTGGAAGTGCTGCGCGTTAACGGCAGCGACGCCCAGCAGCAGCGGCTGTACAACGAAGTGCTGGCGGGCGTTCACTATGGTAACGCGCTGGCGGAGTTCGCCTCCGCGGCGGCGCATCAGCGCACCACCGCCTTCAGCCAGACCGCCAGCGGGCTGCGCCTCAACGGCGACAAATTTTACTGCACCGGGGCGCTGTTTGCCGACCGCATCCCGACGCTGGCCATCGCCGATGACGGCAAAGAACAGCTGGTGTTTGTGCCGCGCCATCAGCCGGGCGTGACGGTGATTGATGACTGGAGCGGTTTCGGCCAGCGCACCACCGGCAGCGGCAGCGTGCAGTTTCGTGATGTGGCGATCGCGCCGGACGATGTGGTGCCGTTTCACAGCGCGTTTGAGCGGCCGACCACTGTCGGACCGTTTGCCCAGATTATGCATGCGGCTATCGACCAGGGCATTGCCCGCGCGGCCTTCAACGACATGCTGGCTTTTGTGCAGCAGCGCGCGCGGCCGTGGCCGGACAGCGGCGTCGAGCGAGCCTGTGACGATCCGCTGACGCTGGATCGCACCGGGCGGCTTGCCGCACGACTCAGCGCCGGTGATGCGTTACTGGATGTCGCCGGGGAGGCGGTCGATGTCGCCCAACGCAACCCGAGCGCTGAACACGTCGCGCTGGCATCGGTTGAAGTGGCGAAAGCCCGTGCCTGGACCACTGAGGTGGCGCTGGAAGCCGGCAACCTGCTGTTTGAGCTGGGCGGATCGCGCGCCAGCCTGCGCGAGCACAATCTCGATCGCCACTGGCGCAACGCGCGTACCCACACGCTGCATGACCCGGTACGCTGGAAATATCCGGTCATCGGCAACTATTTGCTTAACGGCGTGCTGCCGCCGCGACGGGGAACGCTATGAGCCGCAAACAGATTCTGCTCAATGCTTTTAACATGAACTGCGTGGGGCATATTCACCATGGCATGTGGACCCATCCGCAGGACCGCTCGGTGGAGTTCAATTCGCTGGCGTACTGGCTGGATTTAGCGCGTCTGTTGGAGCGTGGCCTGTTCGACGGACTGTTCATTGCCGATATTCTCGGCGTTTACGATGTGTATCAGCAGGGTATCGGCCTGACGGCGCGCGAGTCCATTCAGCTGCCGGTGAACGATCCGCTGATGCTGATTTCCGGCATGGCAAGTGTGACGCAGCATCTGGGCTTTGGCGTGACCGCCAATCTCAGCTACGAAGCCCCTTATCCTTTTGCCCGCCGCCTGTCGACGCTCGACCATCTGACCAATGGCCGCATCGGCTGGAACATCGTGACCGGCTATCTCGACAGCGCGGCGCGCGCCATGGGGCAGCAGCAACTGCTGGCGCACGATCGGCGCTACGACCAGGCCGATGAATTTCTTGATGTCACTTATCAGCTGTGGGAAGGCAGCTGGCAGGACGATGCGTTGCTGGCCGACAAACAGCGCCGGCTGTATGCCGACGCGCAGAAGATTCACGCGATCAATCATCAGGGCGAATTTTATCAGGTGCAGGGCTATCACCTGAGCAGCCCTTCACCGCAGCGCACGCCGCTGCTGTTCCAGGCAGGCTCATCCGCGCGCGGCGTGGCGTTTGCTGCGCGACACGCCGAGTGCAGTTTCGTGAATGCCAGCTCGCCAGCGGCGCTGCGCGAGCAGGCGCAGCGTCTGCGCCACGCGGCGGTGGCGGCGGGTCGCCAGGCGGACGACTTACGCATCTTTATGGGCGTCAGCGTGATCGTCGCCGCCAGCGAACGCGAAGCGCAGGAGAAGCACCGCAGTTATCTGGAATACGCCAGTGCTGAAGCGGGCATTGCGCACTTCTCCAGCTCAATTGGCGTCGATCTCGCCGCGTTTGGCCTCGATGAACCGATTCACAGCGGCGACACGCGCGCCATTGAATCAGTGAGCAAAGCCTATAACGGCTGGACGCGTCGCCAGCTGCTGGAGCAGCACGCGCTCGGTAGCCGCTATCCGGTGATTGTCGGCAACCCGTCTCAGGTCGCCGACCAGTTGATCCGCTGGATTGATGAAGGCGACATCGACGGCTTCAATCTGACGCGCATCCTGAATCCGCAAAGCTACCGCGATTTTATTGAGCTGGTGGTGCCGGAACTTCAGCAGCGCGGCCGCTTCAAAACCGCCTATCAGCCGGGATCGCTCCGGCAAAAAATTTTTCAGCAGCAGGATCGTCTGCCCGCGCGCCACCCGGCCGCGCGCTGGCGGCCTGCGGCTGACGTTCGTTAATTTAACCTCAGGAAATCAGGATGAAATTTGCCTCATTAGTGGCGCTGAGCGCCGCAATATTAACCGCCAGCGCGTTTGCCGCCGGTGACTACAGCGGTGCCCTCAAAGTCGGTACCACGGCGGCTTTCGCGCCGCCGCTGGAAACCGCCGTGGCTGAAGCGAAAAAGCAGGGACTGCAGGTGGAGCTGGTGGAGTTCACCGACTGGACTGCGCCGAACGTGAGTGTGGAAAATGGCGACATTGACGTCAACCTGTTCCAGCACAAGCCGTTTCTTGACAATGCCAACCGCGAGGGCGGTTTCCATCTGGTGCCGTATGCGCCCGCCATCATCAATAACATCGGGCTCTATTCGAAGAAGCACACGGCAATCGATCAGATTCCGGACGGCGGCACGGTGGCGATTGCCAATGACCCAATTAACGGTGCGCGCGGATTGCTGCTGTTGCAAAAAGCGCAGCTGATTACGTTAAAACCGGGCAGCGGGCTGAAATCCACCGTGGATGATATCGCCAGCAATCCCAAACACCTGAAAATCATCGAAGTGGAGGCGGTGCAGCTGTCGCGCTCGCTGGATGAGGTCGACCTGGCGCAGGGATATCCGCACTATCTGCGTTTGTCGAAGACCATCGACCCCAACAAGGCCCTGTTATTTGATGGCCTTGAGCATCCGGAATATGTGATTCAGTTCGTGATTCGCGATGGACATCAGGACGATCCGCGTCTCAAAAAGTTTGTTGATATCTATCAGCACTCGCCGGTGGTGCGCGCGAAGCTGGATGAGTTCTACGGCAAGCTGTATCAGCCGGGCTGGAGCCAGTAATCATGGTCAGCCTGACTCTTCTTGGCGAGCAGGCGGCGCTGCACACCACGACGCCGGTCGCGGGCCGTGCGCATGTGCAGATCCGCGGGCTGAGCAAACGCTATGACGGCCAGTCGCAGGATGCGCTGAAGCACATCGACCTTCAGGTTAAACGCGGCGAGATTTTTGGCATCATAGGCCGCAGCGGCGCGGGCAAATCGACGCTGATCCGCTGTCTGAACCGGCTGGAAAATCCGACGCAGGGTGCGGTGGTGATTGACGGTATCGATCTCAGTTCACTGAGCGCCAGCCAGCTGGTGCAGTGGCGGCGCCGCACCGGCATGATTTTTCAGCACTTCAATTTACTGTCCGCTAAAACGGTGCGGCAAAACATTGAGCTGCCGATGAAGGTGGCCGGCATACCGGCGGCGCAACGGCGGCAAAAAGTGGATGAGCTGCTGGCGCTGGTTGGGCTGGAGGCGCGCCAGCATGCCTGGCCGGCGCAACTCTCTGGCGGGCAGAAGCAGCGCGTCGGCATTGCGCGCGCGCTGGTGCACGATCCGGAACTGCTGCTGTGCGACGAGGCAACCTCGGCGCTGGATCCGGAAACCACGCGCGCCATCCTCGCGCTGCTGAAAAAAATCAATCAGCAGCGTCATATCACTATTGTGCTGATCACCCATGAGATGGACGTGGTGCACGACCTGTGTCACCAGGTGGCGGTGATCGATCAGGGTGAAATCATTGAGCGCGGTCCGGTGTGGCAGGTGTACAGCGATCCGCAGCATGAGACGACGCGGCAGTTGCTTAATCCGCAATTCGGCGCGCTGCCGGAGGCCATCCAGCCGCTGCTGACGCCGCAACGTCAGGACGTGGACTCGCGTTTGCTGGTGCGGCTGCGCTACAGCGGGCAGGGCGCGCAACCGGATCTGGCGGCGATCAGCGCACAGGTCAGCGGCGAGCTGACACTACTGTATAGTGCGGTTGAATGGGTCGATCACAAACCCACCGGCCAGCTGTTGCTGCTGCTGGATGCCCGGCACGACGCGCCGGCAGCCCTTACCGCGCTTCATCCGCTGGCGGACCAACTGGAGGTTGCAGGTTATGTCACTGGCTATTGATCGTTTATGGCAGGGGTTGCTGGATACGCTGCTGATGGTCGGCGTGTCGTCGCTGCTGGCACTGCTGATCGGTTTACCGATGGCGGTGATTCTGGTGGTAACCGGGCGCGGCGATCTGTTCCCCAATCCGCTGCTCAACCGGCTGCTGGGCTGGCTGGTGAACCTGTTCCGCTCGATTCCGTTTTTGATTCTGATGGTGGCGCTGATCCCGTTTACCCGCTGGATTGTCGGCACTACCTACGGCGTCTGGGCGGCCGTGGTGCCGCTGACGCTGGCGGCGACGCCGTTTTTTGCCCGCATCGCGGAGGTGAGTCTGCGCGAAGTGGATAAAGGGCTGACGGAAGCGGCGCAGGCGATGGGCTTTCAACGCTGGCATATTGTCTGGCACGTGCTGCTGCCGGAAGCGCGGCCTGGCATCGTCAGCGGTTTTACCATTACGCTGGTGACGATGATTAATGCCTCGGCGATGGCCGGTGCGATTGGCGCCGGCGGGCTGGGCGATCTGGCTTATCGTTACGGCTACCAGCGTTTCGATATGCAGGTCATGCTCACGGTGATCGTGGTGCTGGTGGCACTGGTCACGCTGCTGCAGCTGTGTGGCGACCGGCTGTCGCGCCGGCTGAATCATCGCTAAAGGCGTTTTACCTGATCTGCAGGCCGTCAAGCGCCGCCAGCAGCGCGTCGACCTTCGGCAGCAGCTGTTTGCGCCGCGGCCAAATCACCGACAGCGGCAGACCGTCCGGCTGCTGCTGCGGCACAATCACTTCCAGCGCGCCGCTCGCCAGCGCGTCACGCACCAGCCATGACGGCATCTGCGCCACCCCAAGGCCAGCGCACAGCGCCTGCATTTGGGCATCCACGTCACCCAGCGCCATGCGAGACGGCACCTGACGCCAGTGCGGATGTCCATCCTCAGTGGTGAACAGCCACGGCTTGGTGCTGCCGTCAACGCGCTCGTACAGAATCGCCCGATGCCGCAGCAACTCACTCTCGCTGGTTGGTCTGCCTGCGCGCGCCAGATAGTCCGGCGCGGCGCAAAACACCATACGCTCGCGGCCCATCGCCCGGCAGCCGAGCGAGGCGGGCAGATCCGGCGAACCGCCGATGCGCACCGCGACATCAATGCCCTCATCAAACAGATCAATAAAGCGATCCGAGAAAGTCAGGCTGAGTTCCACATCCGGATGCTGCTGACAGAACGGAATCAGCAGCGGCATCACGCCGAGCCGGCCATAGGTATTCGGCACTGCCAGCCGCAATCGCCCGGAAGGAATGGTGCGCTGCGCCGCCAGTACCGCTTCGGCTTCCGCCAGCTCCTCCATAATCCGCAGGCAGGTCTGATAATAGGCGCTGCCGGCGTCGGTGAGCGTCAGGCTGCGGGTGGTGCGCTCCAGCAGGCGAGAGCCGAGCCGCGCTTCCAGCCGCGTCACGCTTTTGCTGATGGCGGAACCGGTCAGGTGCAGACGCTCAGCAGCAGCGGCAAAACTGCCGCTTTCAACACTGGCGACAAAAGGAACGATGTCTTTCAGACGCTGATCGTGCATGTATTGGTGAATCCAGTTCAGGAATGATGTGAATTAATGCCACGGCTAAGAATTTAATTCTCTATTACGCTAAGGATAACTGCAACAGAGGAGATTCGACATGCAAAAACAGGCGTTAATCGTGGGGATCAGCGGGGTTATCGGTCGTGCGCTGGCGGAAAGGCTGCAAAGTGAGGGCTGGCAGGTAACCGGTTTGTCGCGCGGACGCGGCGCCATTCCGGAAGGCTGCCGCAGTCTGACGGCCGATCTGACCGATGCAGAAGCGGTGCGCAATGCGCTGGCGCAGGAAAAACCGGATGCGCTGTTCTTTAGCGTCTGGTCACGCCAGGCGAATGAAAAAGAGAACATTCGCGTCAACGGCGGCATGGTGCATAACGTCATTGCCGCGCTCGGCGAGCGGCTGAACGGTGCGCATGTGGCACTGGTGACCGGGCTGAAGCACTACCTCGGTCCGTTCGAAGCGTATGGCAAGGGCGCGGTGCCGGTGACGCCGTTCCGCGAAGAGCAGGGACGTCAGCCAGTCGATAACTTTTACTATGCGCAGGAAGATGAAGTGTTTGCAGGCGCAGAGCAATATGGCTACAGCTGGAGCGTGCACCGTCCGCACACCATCATCGGTTATGCATTGGGTAACGCCATGAACATGGGGCAGACGCTGGCCGTTTACGCCACGCTGTGCCGTGAAAAAGGCTGGCCGTTCATCTTTCCCGGCTCGCCGCAGCAGTGGAACGGTCTGGCCGATGTCACCGAAGCCGGTTTACTGGCGGAACAGCTGCTGTGGGCGACCAGTGCTGAAGGGGCTGCCAATCAGGATTTCAATGCGGTGAACGGCGATGTGTTCCGCTGGAACTGGCTGTGGCCGCGTCTGGCAGACTATTTCGGTATTGAAGCTGCAGACTATCCGGCGCAGATGATGCCGCTGGAAGGACGCATGCACGAAGCCGCAGCGGCCTGGCGTGAGATCGCTGCGCGCTATCAGCTGCGTGAAGCAGACATCGATAAACTGGCGTCGTGGTGGCACACCGATGCGGATTTGGGCCGGCCGATGGAGGCGTTTACCGATATGAGCAAGAGCCGTAAAGCCGGCTTTACCGGCTATCGCGCCACGCTGGATTCCTTCACCCAGCTGTTCGACCGGCTGCGTGCGGAGCGCATCATTCCCTGATAGCGTCACTGGCCGGCCTCGTCAGGCGATCTGCACCCAGCGCCGGCCAAGCAATACGGTCAGCACGATGATGCTTACAATGGCCGCCAGGTGCTGCAGCAAATCCAGTGCATGCAGGTGCACCGGATGACAGAACGCCAGCAGGCTCACCGCCATGCAGGCGACGCCCAGGCCCGCCATGGCCAGACTGCGGGCCGGATAGAGCGCCCGCGTCCGGCGCAGACTGAGGATGGTCAGCAGCAGCATCGGCAGACTCACCACCAGCAGGAAAACAAAGCACGGCAGCGTGTCGTGCTGCTGCAGCGGCGCGGCCGTCTGCAGCAGACTGCTGGCGCTCAATCCCAGCCACAGCAGGCCCGGCGGCAACAGCAGCTTTGCGCTGATGCCGCGCCGGCCGGCAATGCTGAGTTCAAAGGCGCTGCGCATCGCCAGCAGCCCGAGGATAAAAGCCAGCATCAGTTGCAGCGCGGCCTGCATCGCGCCGGCCTGCGACCAGTCGGTCAGGGTGCGCGGCACCAGCAAACTGGCCGCGATGCCGGCCGGTAGCGCCAGCGCCAGCCAGCCCAGCACGCGTTTTCCGGTCGCCGGCGGGCGTTTCACCGGGCGCAGATCGCGCCCCAGTTTTTCAATCAGCAAATGATGGTCAGTCATGGTTTGCTCCAAAGCGGCGCAGATTGATGAGCGCGCGGTGCAACAGCGATTTCACCGCCGATACGCTCAGATTATGGTGTGCCGCCGCCTCGTTCAGGCTCATTTCATGCAAATGAACATGCTCAACGATTTCACGCTGACGCAGCGGCAGCTGGCTGAGATAGCCCGCCAGCTCCTGCCGGGTGTCCAGCTGCTGCTGTTCTGCCGTGCTGGCGGGATCGGCGGCCTGAGCGTCGTCAAGCGCGCAGTGCTGCTGGCGGCCGCGGCGGCGCAGGGCATCAACGGCACGCGCCGAGACTATTGCCGTCAGCCAGGGCAGAAAAGGGTAAGCGGGATCGTAGGTATGGCGTACGCGATGCAGCGTAAGCAGCACATCCTGAATCACATCTTCCGTTAGGGCTTCATCGCTCAGCCTGCGCCGCACCTGCGCGCGTATCACCGGCACCAGCGCCCGCAGCAGCCGGGTATAGGCACACTGATCCCCGGCCTGCGCGCGTTCCATCAGTCCGGGCCAGTTTTCACGTGCGCTATCGCCTGTGTGCATACGCTGCCTTGTTGCCGTTACGTCTTCTTCGCTGCCGCCTGGTTTAACGCATCCACTACGATGCCGGGTGTCAGCACCTGCGGCAGTACTTTCGGTGGTCCGCCATCAGCCGGATACACCAGGTACATTGGTAAACCGCCCTGACCAAACTCACTCATCACGTCATCAACGTCCGGGTTAAATTTAGTCGAGTCTGCCACCATGTACAGCGTACCGGTTTTCGCCAGTGCGGTTTTCACCGCCTGGGTCGACAGCGAGGTCTTCTCGTTCACCTGACAGGTGATGCACCATGATGCGGTAAAATCGACAAAAATCGCTTTGCCATGCCCGCGCTGAGCGGCCACCGCCTGCGGCGTCCACGTCTGTTTGCTGACCTGCGCCTGTATATCGCCTTGCAGCGCCGCGCCTGGCTTGATCAGCCCCGGCAGCGGCGCGATCACCGCAATCAGCAATATCGCCGTGACGCTGAACAGCGCTTTGTGCCCTTTTCCGGCAAAGCGGCGCTGCTGCGCCATGCCATACAGCCAGCCGGCAAACGCCAGTACCACCGAGGCGGCCAGCACAACGGCCAGCGCGCTGCTGCCCGCCTGCTGGGCCAGAATCCACACCAGCCAGGCCCAGGCACCGAGCATGGGAAAGGCCAGCCCGCGCTTAAGGATATCCATCCAGACGCCAGGACGCGGTAAAAATCGTGCCAGCGGCGGGAACAGCGACAGCAGGGTAAACGGCGCGGCGAAGCCGAGCGCCAGCGCAAAGAAAATGACCAGCGCAACCGCAGGGGGCTGCACCAGCGCGTAGCCGATGGCGCTGGCCATAAAGGGCGCGGCACAGGGTGTGGCTACGATGATCGCCAGTGCTCCGGTCAGCGCGGAACGCAAAAAAGCGCCGCGCTGGATGTCGATGGCCCCGACGCGCTGCACCGTTAGTCCCACCTCAAAGACGCCAAGCAGGTTAAGCGCGGCAGCCAGGATCACCAGCGACAGCAGGGCGATCACCAGCGGTGACTGTAGCTGAAAGCCCCAGCCGACCGCGGCGCCACCCGCGCGTGCGGCCAGCAGAATGCCAGCCAGCGCCATCATGGTCACCAGCACGCCGAGCAGGAGTCCGAGGCCTTCCCGGCGCGCGCTGGCAGCCTGGCTTTGATGGCGCAGCAGGCCAAGCGCTTTCAGCGAAATCACCGGAAAGACGCACGGCATGAGGTTGAGGATGATGCCGCCCAAAAAGGCGGCCAGCATCGCGGTTAACATGGCTGGCCTCTCACTTACTGCGCTTGCTGCGGATGCGCAGCGTCATACTCTTTCACCGCCGCCAGCGCTTTTTCGATATGGGTATCCGGGTTTCTGTCGGTATAGCTCAGCAGAATATTGCCGTTGGGGGCAATCACATAAGAGGTGCGGTCAGACAGCGTTTTGCCTTTTATCTGCATCAGCGTTTTATATTCGGCGGCCACTTTGGCACCCGGATCGGCAGCCACGGCGAATTTGTCACGGCACTCCAGCTTAGAAAAATCGCTGATCTGCTCGGTGTTACCGGCGGTGACGCCAATCACCGTGGCGCCCATTTTTTTGAAATCATCCGTGGCTTCGGCGAAGTCGTGCGCCTCGATGGTACAACCCGCGCTGAAGGCCGCCGGGAAGAAGTAGAGCACCACCGGCCCTTTTTGCAGCGCCTGCTGCAGCGAGAAGGTGAGCGGCTTACCGGCCAGCGCGCCCTGAAGTTCAAAGTCAGGTGCTTTGGCCCCGACGGGCAGCGCCGCGCTGGCAGCGAAGGCGGCGAGGCTCAGCGTGGTGCCGAGAGTGAGGGTAGCGATGAGATGCCTGATAGTTGTCATGATCTGCTCCTGCGGTGAAAGAGGTCCGGTTAGGGGTGTTCAGCCAGACAGTTCGCCGCAGTCGGTAAAAAAGTTGCGCGGAGGGCAAAAAAAAGCAGGGCAGATCCCTTTTTCCCGTCTCGTTTATTTATTCTTTGCGTGAAATCCTTACAATAATCGCCTGATGTTTTTTTAGGTTTTAGATATGTCTTCAACGTCTTGCGATAAACAGAACAGTGAAACCCAGCAGCTGCTGGCCTCCCTTGAACAGCACATTGCCGAGCCGCCTCCCCGGGTGCAGCCGGTGCCGGAAGATTTCTGGCAGCAGTTAGAGACGCTGACCCACGGCGACGACGCCTGACTCAGTTGCGCGGCTGTATACCGTGGCACACCATGCTCAGGGTGTGCTGCAGAATCATTTCGGTATCAAAGCCCGGCTCGTGGGCAAAGCGCGTAAAGGGCACCAGCACCATGCTGAGAATTGAGGTCATCAGCACATCGACATTCAGCTGGTTGTTCAGTAATCCCTGCTGCTGCCACTGAATCAGCAACGCGCGAATCCGTTCGCGTCCGGCATGACCGTGACGCTGTTTCAGCGTGCCGCCCAGCCCCTGACCACTGGCGACTTCCTGCAGCCACAGCGGTGCGAACCAGTCATGACTCAGCACGATATCCGCAAACTCTTTAATAAATCCGCTGATCGCAGCGACAGGGTCACTACTCTCTTCGACAAAATGCGCTTCCAGCCGTTGCCGTAACGGCACAAAGCGTTCCGCGACCACGGTATCCAGCAGTGACTCGCGCGACTGAAAATAGTAATTCAGCATGGCCGGGCTGACGCCAGCTTTACGGGCTATGGCGTTGAGCGAGGTTTCCGCGATGCCGTTTTGCGCATACAGCGCGAGCGTGATGTCCAGCAGGTGCTCGCGCTGCTGGGCATTGATTGCGCCGCCGCGTGGACGGCCCGGTCGGCGGGGTTTATCAGAAGGCGCTGTCTCGCTCTCCATCACTTTTTGTGCGGTCATCTTTACGTACTCACGGGTTTCGTGTCAGACTTCGATTAATATTAATTGTGCATTTAATTAATTTCAAACGGTGTCGTTATGAAACCTCAATCTATCACATCGCAGCGCGACAGCGGGGCAACCAGCCCGCCTTCCATTCACCTGCTGATGGGCGCGCTGATGCTGGTGATGCTGCTTTCCGCGCTTGATCAGACCATTGTCTCAACCGCGCTGCCGACTATCGTCGGCGAACTGGGCGGGCTGGATCGCCTGTCGTGGATCGTCACTGCTTACATGCTGGCTTCAACCCTGGTTGTGCCGCTATACGGCAAATTTGGCGATCTGTTTGGCCGCCGAATGGTGCTGCAAATCTCGGTGGTGCTGTTTTTGCTGGGCTCGGCGCTGTGTGGGCTGGCGCAAAACATGCCGCAGCTGATTTTTACCCGCGCACTGCAGGGACTGGGCGGCGGTGGATTGATGGTGGTGAGCATGGCGGCGGTCGCGGATGTCATTCCGCCCGCCGATCGCGGCCGGTACCAGGGCCTGTTTGGCGGCGTGTTTGGTCTGGCGACGGTGATTGGGCCGCTGCTGGGCGGTTTTATCGTGCAGCACATGTCCTGGCGCTGGATTTTCTACATTAATCTGCCGCTCGGCCTGCTGGCTCTGCTGATCATTAATGCGGTGTTTAAAGCGGATAGCCGACGCAAACCCCATGAAATCGATTATCCGGGTGCGGTGTTTCTCAGCCTGGCGCTGGTGGGCGTGACGCTGTTTACCAGTGAAGGCGGCACGCTGCGCGAATGGTCAGATCCCCAGCTATGGTGCATTCTGGCCATGGGGCTGGTTGGCGTGTTGGGGTTTATCTATGAGGAGCGACGCGCATGGGAACCGATCATTCCGCTGGATCTGTTCCGCAATCGCAGTTTTTCCCTCGCCAGTCTGATGGCGTTTATTATCGGCATGGCGCTGTTTGGCAGCGTGACGTTTTTGCCGCTTTATCTGCAGGTGGTAAAAAACGCCACGCCCACCGAGGCCGGACTACAGCTGTTACCGCTGATGGGCGGGCTGCTGGTCACCTCGATCATTAGTGGTCGCATGATTAGCCGCAGCGGGAAATACCGTTTGTTCCCCATCGCCGGGACGCTACTGGCCACAACCGGGATGGCGCTGATGACCACGCTGACGCTGGATGCGCCGCTCTGGCACATTTATCTGTTCTCCAGCGTGCTCGGCATGGGAATGGGCATGACTATGCAGGTGCTGGTGCTGGCGGTGCAAAATGCGGTGACGCCCGATCGCATCGGCGTAGCGACCTCATCGGTTACGCTGTTTCGCTCGGTGGGCGGTTCGATCGGCGTTGCGCTGTTTGGTGCCGTGTTCAGTCACGTGCTGAAATCCGGAGCGACCCGACTGATAGAGCAGGGTAACGTGCTGCCGCCTTCGCTGGATCCGGTCGCCGTGAACCATTTGCCTGCAGCGCTGCGTCAGGCTTATTTGCTGGTGTTCAGTGATGCGGTGCATGCCGCATTTCAGATGGCCACCGGCGTTATGCTGCTGGCGTTTATACTGTCGCTGCTGCTGCCGGAGTCGCCGCTGCGCGATAACGTGCGCAAATAAGCTTTCCGGTTATTTCGCAGCAGGTCCGTCGGTCAGGCTGCGGAATAAAATTTAAACGCAATTTGCCGGATAAATATGCGCTGTCGGCGCAAAGCAGCAAAAGATATAGATTTTTATCCTAAATACATAGCGTTACCATTCTGTAAACTTAGGTAAAAATAGTGAAGACAGCAAGAATTCGGGCGGAGACGCTTTATTTCTGCAACTTCTTTACGGTATAAATCTGCTATCCCTGTTATCCACTGTGAAACGTCACCCTATGATTGCTACTGCGGCCCGCAACCTGATTGCCTGCCTGATGTTATTAACCCTGGCTGGCTGCTCGTCTCACTCCTCGCCAGCACCGGAGCAGGAAAGTGTTGATACCTCGCAGGACGGTGGTAAACAGCCCGATTTAATTCCGGTAATAGCCGCTTTGCACGATCAAATGCATTCGTGGGAAGGCACCAAATATCAGTGGGGCGGAACGCAATTATCCGGTGTTGACTGTTCCGGATTTGTCTGGCGCACCTTAAAAGATCGTTTCAATATTCCCATGGATCGCGTCACAACGCGTGAACTGATTGCCATGGGTAAGCCGGTCGATCAGGCGCATTTACAGCCTGGCGACTTAGTGTTCTTCCGCATTAAGCATGAGCTGCACGTCGGCTTTTACGACACCGATCGCCAGTTTCTGCATGCATCAGTCAGCCAGGGCGTGATGCGCTCGTCACTGAATAATCCGTACTGGAAATCAGTATATTTAGAAGCCAGACGACTTCCGCGCGAGCAAAATTCGCAGATCAGTTTCAATTATAAAAATAAAGTCTGAGGTCAGACATCCCTCCACAAAGCCGCGGCGCGACATTTTCGCGCCCATGCTCAGACCCATCCCCCCGTCAACCATTCGTCTGCTGTTTCAGTGACAATTCGCCTTCAACATGATGGCTGCTTTAACGCTCTGTGCCGCTTTATGGGTATTGAAATCCAATCAACCTATTGATTATAAATAAATAATTCAAATATCACACATTAACAATTAGTGCGATCATAGTATTCGCACTAATTATCAATTTTGTAATAGTAAACATAGTTATTATTATCCCCATCGAAGGCGCAGCGCCTTCTCATCAAACGCTAAGGAATATGACCATGAAAGCTATCAAAACACTGACCATTGCCGCCGCCGCCGCGCTTTCCCTGATGTCTGCTGCCAGCTTCGCGCAAACCGTTTCAGCCACCTCCACCACACTGGATGGTGCCGAAGCGAAAATTGCCGCTCAGGCTCAGCAGCAGGGCGCGCAATATAAAATTCTGGAAGCCAGCACCAACAACCTGGTGCACATGACCGCTGAACTCTACAAATAATGGATGGTTGCACAGGGATGTGCCAGAACGGGTCGCCTGACGGGCGGCCTTTTTTGTCGTGCAGTCAGGCTCGCAGCGTATCAATCATTCTGGCGATATTGCTGAATATGCAGCGCAGACTGTCTGGCAGGAGAACGCAATATGCTGAACAACGTGGATATCAACCGGCAGGCGCTGGCTTTTGCAGATGCATTACGCACGCAACGCCATGCTCACGTTCCGGTGATTCGTTTTGCCCACTGGCCGCAATTTATCGCGACGGTGCGCGCTGAGCTGGCGCAACCGGGCGATCAGAAATAATTAGCACGATCACGATAACCGCACTAATTATCAATTGCAGTATAGTAACCTGAGTTATTATTAGTTCCATCGAAGGCACACAGCCTTCAGCCACAACCATTAAGGAATAAGACCATGAAAACCATTAAAGCTATGTCAATCGCCGCTGTTGCCGCTCTTTCACTGATGTCAGCTGCCAGCTTTGCCCAGAGCGTAACCGTGACTTCCTCTACGCTGGACGGTGCAGAAGCTAAAATCGCCGCGCAGGCGCAAGAGCAGGGCGCTCAGTATAAAATTACTGAAGCCAACACCAACAACCGCGTGCACATGACGGCTGAACTGTATAACTAAGTTCAGACTGGTTCACTGCGTTAAGGCCGCCTTCGGGCGGCTTTGCTGTTTCCGGCCCGGCTGAAAGCTATCAAAAGCAGCAGGCTGGCGTTCGAAATTTGACCAATCCTGCTCAGCGGGCGCAACAGGCGGAGCCCAGGCGTTTATCCACAGGATAAGCCAGCCTCTTTGCACGTCAGTTGTGGATAACTGCTTTAATATCAAACCGTCAGGCGACAAACGCTGAGTGGATTTCCCGACTTACCCGTCGGTTATTTTTCAGAAATGAATCCGGTTGCGGCTAAATAAACGCGAAGCGGGTGAGTTTATTTCACCATTTCAAAACACATTACGTTTGCGTAATCTGCACCGTTATTTTTTCTGGTCGTCGTCAAAATGGCGAGAGGGAATCAGATTTTTCTCTTTATTAACCGGCGTTCTTTTCGACCGGCCTTTGTCCAGCAGGCAGTCGCGGCAACAGGCTATTTGCGGATGGTGGATACGCGCTACCGTCAGCGCCTGATGCACGGTATACAAAGAGCCGATAAAGCGCTTTTCTTCTTCAAATTCCAGTACGTAACAGCCTTTTTTATGCAATACCCAGCCGGCGTCCGGATCGTGACATAAATAAAAATAGTGCGGTTCTAACATAACTTACTCTCGGGCGAGTGATGGCCATCGAATAGATAATCGGTGATGTGTCTAAATTAGAGACGCGTTCAGTCTACGCCGATGATGACCTGCGGGGCTAATTGATTTAATGACTTTCGGATTAGACCTGAAATGACCGGACCAGCATGAATAACGTGCCGGTCCGGTTGCTGATTTTATTCGCTGGCGAGCGCGGCGACCGGATCCATTCGTGCGGCTTTGCGCGCGGGCAGATAACCAAATATCATGCCGATAATGGTTGAGCAGGCAAACGCTGCGCCAGCCGATTGCCACGAGTAAATGGCGGTCAGCACGCCGCCAGCCAGTAGTGAAATGACCGGACCTATCACCAGAGACAGCGCCACGCCGAGCGATCCGCCCACCAGGCACACCAGCACGGCCTCAATCATAAATTGCTGCATAATGTCGCCGCGTCGCGCACCCACCGCCATGCGCACACCAATCTCGTGGGTGCGTTCGGTCACCGACACCAGCATGATGTTCATTACGCCAATACTGCCGATCATGAGCGCAATCGAAGCCACCAGTAAAATCAGCAGCGTCAGCGTGGCCGCCGCACCTTCTATCGCTTTACGATACTTGTCCCGGTTGAACATCAGGAAATCTTTGGTGCCGTGGCGCGCCGTCAGCAGCTGGGTGAGCGATTCCACCGCCGCACCGCTCACCACATCATCTTTAAGTTTGATGCTTATGCTGGTGAGCGCGGTCTGACCGCTGATGCGATACATCACCGTGCTCCACGGCAGCCAGACGCTGAGACGGTTGGGCGAAAGCCCATCTTCATTGTTGGCCACGCCAATAACCCGCACCGGCACCGATCCCAGCACAATCATTTTGCCAATCGGGCTCGGGCCCTGTTCGCCAAATAATTTATTGCGTGTGTTGATATCAATAATGACTTCCTGGCGCGCGTGCCGCTCATCGCTGAAGTTGCTGCCTTCCACCAGCTTAATGCCCTGAATGCGAAAATAGTCGACGCCTACGCCGGAAACTGAAGTTTTGGAGGCGTTGGCCAGGTAGCGAATGGGCTGTGTGGCGATGATCTCCGGACTGACGGCGGCGACAAACTGCTGGCGCGCAATCACATCGGCATCGGCCATCACCAGGGTTTGTACCGGATGCGCATCATCCTCGACATAATCGCCCCCGGCATAGATAGAAACCACATTGGTACCCAGTCCGGAAATGCTCTCCAGCGTTTTTTCCCGCGCGCCCTGGCCCAGCGCCACCACGGTGACGACGGCGGCAATGCCAAAGATGATGCCGGTCATAGTCAGTGCGGTGCGCAGGCGGTGGGCGTTCATGGCATTCAGCGCCATGCGTAATGATTCGCGCAGCCGGTCAAGCAGACCGCGGAATCTGCTTTGCCGCTTGCGTGGCGCTGGCGTAAAGCGCGTTTTTGCGGCCGTGGCAGCGCTGCCGCTGTCGGCAAAAATCTCGCCGTCCTGAATTTCAATGATGCGTTCCGCGTGCTGCGCCACTTTCATATCGTGGGTAACGATAATCACCGTGTGACCTTCGCGGTTCAGTTCGCTGAGGATGCGCAGCACTTCTTCACCGGAGTGCGAATCGAGCGCGCCGGTGGGCTCATCGGCGAGGATAATTTCGGCACCGTTGATCAGTGCACGCGCAATACTGACACGCTGCTGCTGGCCGCCTGACAGCTCGCCCGGCTTATGCTGTTCGCGCCCCTGTAATCCGAGCCGTGCCAGCAGCTGTGCGGCGCGCTGACGGCGTGCGGTGCCGGATAAATTGGCGTAAATCGCCGGTATTTCAACGTTGCTCAGCGCGCTGAGATCTGGCATCAGGTGATAGCGCTGAAAGATAAAGCCGATGTGCTCGCGCCGCACTTGCGCCAGCGCATCGGGCGAGAGCGTGGCGGTATTTTTACCGCCAATCAGGTAATTACCGCTGTCCGGCGCATCAAGGCAGCCAAGAATGTTTAGCAGCGTGGATTTGCCTGAGCCCGAGGGCCCGATGATCGCCACCATTTCGCCGCTGGCAATCTGCAGATTAATGTTTTTCAGCACCTGCAGGGATTGGGAACCATTGACGTAGCTGCGCTGAATGTTGTGCAGTTCGATGATATTCACATCACCACCTTGTCCGCGCCCGGCTGCTGCGTGGCAAGGATCACTTTTTCCCCTAAGCGCAGCCCGCTCAGCACCTGAATGTCAACGCTGTCGCTGATGCCGGTGGTGATGTAGCGCTTCTCAGGCTGATTATTTTGATCCGCGATTTCGACGTAAGTACGACCATCGCTGGCCTTTTTCGTGGCCTGTACCGGCACCAGCAGCGCGTTTTTCGCCTGGTCACGCAGCAGATTAACCTGCGCCGTCATGGAGATGCGCAGTGCATTATCCGGGTTCGGCACATCGAGCAGGGCGTTGTAATACACCGCCGCGTTCGTGCTGCTTACGGTATTGCTTTCGCTGTTACCCATCAGTGCATCATCTTTCATCACCGACTCAGGGGCCAGTTCGATGCTGCGCAGCGTGGCGTTGTAGCGTTTATCCGGATTGGCGAAAGTGGTAAACCACGCCTGCTGGCCGGGCTGAATATTGGTAATGTCCGCCTCGGAGATTTGCACTTTGATGGTCATGGTGCCGAGCTGCGCCAGTTTGGCGATGGTCGGGGCGCTCTGCACGGCGTTTACGGTCTGGCCCTGCTTCGTGACGATCGCCACCACCGTGCCGTCAATCGGTGCCATGATGCGCGTGTAGCCGAGATCGAGTTGCTTTTTATCCACTTCGATCTGCGCCTGAATCACCCGCGCCTGCTGCGCCGTCAGCTCTGCCTGGGCGATGCGCCACGCTTCGGCGGCGGTATCAAAATCCTGGCGGGAAACGGCGTTGGTTTTAATCATCTGCTGCAGGCGCTGAAACTGCGCCTGCTGGCGTACCAGCGTAGCCTGACGGGTCTGTAAATCCGCCTGCGCCACGCTCAGCGCCGCCTGCGCATTACGCAGATCGCTGCGCTGCGGCTGATCATCGATCTCCGCGATCAACTGGCCCTTGCGCACGTTGTCGCCGGCTTTGATATACAGCTTTTTCACCTGACCGGAGACCTGCGCACCGACGTTAACGCGCTCAATCGCGTCCATTTTGCCGGTGGCGGCAATCACGTTTTCGATGTCGCCCTGGCGCACCGCGGCGGTCATCAGCGGATTGGGTTTACTGCGTGACGCCGAATACGCCCAGAAAACCAGAATCATCACCAGCGCGGTTAGCGCGGCAAACAGCCATTTTTTCGTCATTGTGTGCATCATCGTCCCTTAAATTTAGCGAGAATAATAATCACTAAGCGGGATAAACTGGAGAAAAATTCTGCGGAATTTTGCCAGCCGCAGGGGAGTGCGCCATCCCTGGCGCAGGTTGTGGGTTAGCGATACCCCGTCCATCAATCCGTTCAGAGCAGATTCAGCTGTTGCTTCAGCTGCGCAATCTCCCTGCGCCACTGCTGCTGCTGCGCCGGTTTCTGATGCTTTGCCTTACGCGCTTCGTCCTGCTGCAGCTTTTCTTCCAGCACCAGCAGCGCCTGCAACAGCGCATCTTCATCGCCCGGGCGGTCATCGACGGCGGCAGCGGCAAGCGGGTGATCGACGGGCACATGGGCGGTGGCCAGCCTGGCGGTTACCTGCGACCAGTCGTGCCACTCGCTCAGCTGCTGCTGTTCAATCAGCCAGAAGCGATTGCAGCTGCTGGCGATCAGGCTGCGGTCGTGAGACACCAGCAGCACCGCGCCGGCGAACTGCTGCAGCGCCTGCGCCAGCTCCTCTTTGCCTGTCATATCCAGATGGTTGGTCGGTTCATCCAGCAGCAGCAGCGAGTAGCGCGCCAGCGTCAGGCCGACAAACAGCAGGCGCGAGCGCTCACCACCGCTGAGTGAGGCAACCTTCTGCTGGTGGCGCAGCCAGGGAAAGCCTGCGCTAATCAGCGCCATTTTGCACTGCTCATCGCTCAGCGCAGCGAAACCGTGCAGCGCCGCGCTTAACGTCTGGTCGTCACGCAACTGTTGCAGGCTCTGGTCGTAATAGCCGACGCGGGCGCGCGGATGAAACAGCGGGCTGTCGCCTTGCTGCCAGCTGTGCCACAGCTGGCGCAGCAGTGAGGATTTGCCGCAGCCGTTGTGGCCGACAATCGCGATGCGATCGCCACTTTTCACCTGCAGCGCCGGCAGGGAAAAAAGGGTCGGCGCCCCGGCAGCAGGCTGAATCGACATCGGCGGCAGCGCCAGCACGCGATCCGCCTGCAGCGCTTCGCCCTGTAACTGCAGCTGCCACGGACTGCCGGCGCTGAGCGTGGTCTGCGCGGCTTTCAGCCAGTCGATGCGCTTCTCCATCTGTTTTGCTTTACGCGCCAGACCTTCGTTGTCATAGGTCCGGCCCCAGATCGCCAGCCGTTTTGCGCTGCTCTCAACCCGGGCGATCTCCTGCTGCTGTGCCTGGTGGCGCTGCGCATCGGCTTCATCCTGCTGCGCCAGCGCCTCGCGGGCGGCCGTGCAGGGCAGACGGAAAACATGCAGCGTGCGATCGCGCAGGATTGCGCTGCAGTTGGTGACGCGGTCCAGCAGCGCGCTGTCGTGGGACACCAGCACAAAGCTGCCCTGCCAGCCGATCAGAAAGTTCTCCAGCCACAGCAGGGTCGGCAGGTCGAGATGGTTACCCGGTTCGTCCAGCAACAGTAAATCGGGCTGTAGAATCAGCGCACGCGCCAGCAACAGCCGCATATGCTGTCCGCCGCTCAGCGTCGCCGCAGTTTGTGACTGCTGCGCTGTGCTGAAACCCAGCGTATGCAGCAGCGCCTCAGCACGCCAGCGCTCGCTATTGCGCTGTGCTGCGGGCAGCCGGGCGATCACGCCATCCAGCAATGAGGCCTCAAGTAACGTTTCCGGCAGGTGTTGTTCAATGCGTGCCAGCAGACAGTGGCTGGCGGGTGTGACGCTACCGTGACTGGCGGCCAGTTCACCGCTGAGAATTTTCAGCAGGGTGCTTTTACCGCTGCCGTTGTCGCCAATCAGGCCGATGCGGTCGCCTTTTTTCAGGCTGAAATCCAGGGAATGGAAAAGCGGGCCAAAGGCATTGTCGAAGCCGACGGCATGTGCGGAAAGGAGTGTGCTCATCTACTTACTCTCAAGTTGCAGGCGCAAAAAAGCCTGACGTCAGAATTTCGCTGACGACAACCCGGTAAGCCGGAGAGAAGGGATTAAATTGTCAGAACTTCGCTCAGGCGGATTATCGCAGCACGAGTGCGGTAAAACCTGAGCGGGTCCAGTCACCATAGAAGTGTGAGTAAACAAACAGTTCACACGACGGCATAGAGTTCCTCCTTAGTTATCAGCAGGTGAATAAGTCAGCCGATAATAGTGGCGGAGTGCGGCTTTTTCCAGCGATTTGTATCGGCGTTGGTATAGTATGGCGTCAGAGTCTGATTGATGTCACAGGAGATTGAATATGTTGATTTATGACGATTTTGGCCGGCACATTGGCGTTCTGCGCAAGGATGATGGCTGGCAGGTATTTCGCGCCGACGTGACAGAAAGAAAATTCTCACGAATGTTTGATATCGCTATTCCAGATGATATGCCAGAAGACGAAATTGCAGGCTGGCTGGGTGATATCTTTCATGAAGCTGCAACTGAGCATCATCCTGATGTGAAACGCATCGAATAAAACCTGATTGTGTTGAGATGTTTGCCTTTGGCATAAAGCGGACGGTGCACAAGTCCATGTCCGCTTTGAGCGATCTGCGGACGTAGCCTTAAAAGGGGGAAGCCTTAAAATTAAGTGACACAATTTGCAGGAGCACTTATACCATCCCTGATCTGTAGAGTAGGTTAGACTGCACCAGTCCTAATCATCTTTATACTGCTGACCTTTACATCAATCACCATTCCATATATGTTTATCAAGCCAATAGCCTTCATATGATAGTAAAATGTTTAGGTAGTCGTTCAATTGCCTAGACCTTCAGAATTTTACTCAGCAGCGGCCAGTTTAGTGACGTTGCGTGCAGGGATGATCCGCTATGATAGAATCAATTAGTCTCTCCAACATCGCCACCTATCAGCCTGACAAATCAGAAGTTATTAACCTAAAAAAGGTCAATTTTATTTATGGAGCAAATGGGGCGGGTAAGACCACAATCAGTCGACTTATTGAGAAACCAAGCCTATCAATAGACTCCAGCATTACTTGGCTCAACAATACGCCAGTGCCAGCAATGATCTATAACAATGACTTCATCACTGCCAACTTTTCAGAATCCAAAGAGTTTCAGGGAGTATTTACACTTGGCAAGGCAGAAAAAGTTCAGCTCGATCGCCTCAAAGAACTTAAAGATGAAAGAAAGCGCCATGAACAGTTGAGAGCCAAGTTAATCATCTCGCTTGATGGGGAAGATGGAAAATCTGGAAAGAATGCTGAGTTGATTTCTTTGGAAGCAAAGTTAGTTGAACGATGCTGGGAACAGAAAGTTAAGCATGATAAATATTTTAAGGGGGCATTTACTGGTTCAAGGAATAATAAGGAAGCATTCAAAGCAAAGGTTCTTAAAGAACATGAGAATAACAAATACACCTTGGTTGATTTGGTTGATCTCAAGACTAGAGCTACGGTTTTATATGGTGACCAACCCTCGAAAATAGATCTTGTTTCGACCTTGGATTTATCACGGTTGATAGCATTCGAGAAAAACCCGATTCTGGTTAAAAAGGTGGTAGGTAAAGATGATGTCAGCATATCCGCGATTATTCAGCGGTTAGGTAATAGCGACTGGGTCAGACAGGGTATGAGATTTATAGAACATACGGATGAACAATGTCCGTTCTGTCAGCAGACCCTGCCCCATGACTTCGAGAAGGAACTTACTGATTACTTTGATGAGACTTTTGAAGCGGACTCTAAGGCGGTCTCTGCCCTGCGTAATAATTATTTCCAAATTGCTGAGGATCTTTTGGCTCAGGCATATGTTCTGTTGGCTTTGGATTGCAAAGAACTGGACAAGGAAAAACTTAACCCTAAGATTCAAGCACTGGATGCTGTTGTTCTTGTCAATAAAAGTCGGATGGACAATAAAGTTACCACGCCAAGTACTGAGGTTTTTCTTGAGGGGCTAGAAGATATTCAGGCGGATATTGCTGCTATTATTAATGCGGCGAACGCGAAAATATCCGAACAAAATCGCCTAGTTGCAAGCTTCACTAGTGAACAAATTAGGTTAACTGGGGAAGTATGGAAATATATTGTCGATGCTGAGTTAAAGAATACCTTGGCTGATTACACCACTGAGAAAAATAAATTACAAAAATCTATTTCGGGTATCACATTAAGCCGGGATAAAGCTACGAAAAGTATTAATGCTACTGATGTAGATATCGATAAGATTGAGGCGGAACTTACCAGCGTAAAACCTACAGTAATTGCTATAAATAGAATTTTAAAGAATTTTGGCTTTCTCAGCTTTTCTCTAGATCCTGCATGTATAGATAACTCTTATAGAATTATCCGGGCGGATGGGAAGGATGCCAAGCAAACATTGAGCGAAGGCGAGAAGACCTTCGTAACATTCCTTTATTTCTACCATCTGCTGAGAGGAAGTATTACGACGTCCGGTATCGCCACTGATCGGATCGTGATCATCGATGACCCTGTTTCTAGTCTTGATAGTGATGTATTGTTTATTGTGAGTAGTTTAATCAAGGAGCTCTTCGCCGAGGTTAGAAAGAGTGATAGCCATCTTAAACAAGTTGTGGTGCTTACCCACAATGTGCATTTCCATAAAGAAGTCACGTACGATCAACGTCGGAAGACCAATACTTCGCTTGCTGACGAGACATTTTGGATTGTCCGCAAACCTAATGAGTATTCAGTAATTGAGTTCCATTCAAGTAATCCAATCCGGAATTCTTATCAACTACTCTGGGCCGAGCTGAAAAGAACACCGGTGCCAGTCCTTACGTTGCAGAACACCATGCGTCGTATTTTGGAGAACTATTTCAAGATTTTGGGTGGTGTCGATACATACCATCTTGTCGACAAATTTGAGGGTATCGAAAAGATACAGTGTCAGTCTTTGATGAGTTGGGTAAATGATGGCTCGCATTACGCTCCGGATGAGCTTTATGTGGCCATTAGCGACAATATGGCAGCAAATTACCTGAAAATTTTCTTCAAGATATTCAAAGCAGCTAAGCATGATGCACATTACAAAATGATGATGGGCGATTCATATGTTGATCTTGATCCGGAAGATATCTCAGAGCAGCAGCCAATGACGGCTGTTGGCGAAGAAGGGAACACTGTATTTGATGGTGCCGCTGTAATAGAGACATCAGCCCTCGTACCGAATGCACACAAGTCTGTAATTGATCAGTCTGGATTCGAACAAGTGGTGCCGTTTTGAAGCCTTCTGCTGGCGAGTACTTCCAAGACAGAATGCATTGACTAGGTCAACCGTATGGATGTAATACTTTATATATCCATGATAAAGTTTCTACGCTTCTAATATAACATTTTTTCTGTTGCGCCTGTTAGCACTCTGGGCGTAATCCATATTTCTCTTGTATTAATCCTGAAATTATTTAAAGGAATAGCGCTGATGGTACACCAAGTGCGGAAATGCTTTCATGCGGTCGGGAATGGAACATTATTTACCGGGCAAATTTATGATAAAAACAGTCATGACAATTTTAACTGGATGTATGACTGCGGCTCAACCAGTAAAAAAACCGTGCTTAGCACAATAGCTGATCTGCCAAATTGGTTTGGAACACGCAATGTTATCGATATGTTAGTGATTTCCCATTTTGATAATGATCATGTTAATGGACTCGAAGCGCTGCTTCAGAAATATCATGTCAGACGGCTTGTTCTACCTTTTACTGAATGGCCGCAGAGTATTCGCGAAATCTCGGTGATGGGACCGAAAGGAATCTCTCCGTCAGTCGCTCTCTTAAAAATTAATCCTTCAAGGTGGTTAGAGCTCAATAATTTTATTGATAGAGTAGGTGAAATTCTGTTGGTTCAAGGGAATGGTGGTCCTGAAGAAACAGATAGTTCACCTGATAATCCTGATAACGATAGCCCTAAATGGAAGGAACATTCTGCGTTTGATCCTGAATCTGATACTCCAGATGAAAATACACCTCCGTTACTTGAGGGCAATCAAGAATTTCCGTCAGATAAGGTAGCCGCCGATAATGTCTTTTTTAAACTGAGAAACCACGCAGCGACAACGGCTATCAAAGTGGCAAAAATAAACCAAAGTCAGGCGGTATATTCTGCTAATAACTCCTTCGAGTTTATGTTTTATAATGCGGAAAAACCTTTCTCAGCACTTGGGCTTGTTTATGAATCAGGTGGTGACATGTATGCGAAAGTTTCAAAGATGCGTATGTCTGAAGTTAAAGATGACATTGAAGCGACGATCATTTCTCTCGGTTTACACCAAAAAATCACCAATTTACCAGTAAACTGGCGGCAAACGCTTAAGGATTTATATGAGACGCACTTCGGTAGTACTGGGGAAGCTAAGAATAATATTTCTTTATGCATGTATGCAGCACCACTGACAAAGCGCAGAGATTTTGGAACGCTATTTACTGGCGATATAAATCTGACGAGTGATGTGATTGAAGATATGAAAACCCATTTTGGACAACATCGCTGGTCATCACTCATCGGAGTACAGGTACCGCATCATGGGTCTCAACATTGCTGGGCTGCGGATAATGCCACACACTTTGATCTTGATAAAGTATGCTTTATCCAGTGTGCAACTCCAACAAAATATCATCCACATGATGTAGTCACCAAAGATTTAAATAAATACGGGTGTACAGTATGCTCAGCGAGTCGGACGAGTCCGGCCCATGCTTATTACTGTTATTGACTTCTGATTTGCCAGAATTTATAAATAAATTTTATAATGGGGTGTTTGGGATGATAGTCAATTCACCCTAGCTGACCGACCCCCAGTAATAGATACAACCTTCAGTTAGTAATGTCGGTTGATTGACCCTGACCCCGAATATGATCCATGCATAATCAGGAATAACCGGCTTCAGGGTGGTTGCTTATTCTGGCAACCGGCAGATTTTTCGGCGAATTCGGACTGGGTCATCCAGCCCAGTGCAGAATGGGGACAACTCTGGTTATAGTGTATGCGCCAGGCTTCGATTTTGCACCGGGCATCCTCCATGGACATAAACCCGTTCCCTTTCAGACACTCCTGACGCAGCCTGCCGTTGAATGTTTCTACCGTAGCATTATCTGTGGGCGTATCTAGCCTTGAGAAGTTAATCCGGATATCACGTTCGAACATCTTCTTATCCGGCATTTTTCCTGCAAATTCAGAGCTATTATCTGTTTTCAGGAATTGCGGTAATGGACGTCTCAACGCGATGATGTTCAGCATCTAAGCCACTTCTGAAAAGCGCAGGTTCTGGCCTGCGCAGATACCCAGACATTCGCGCGTACAGAGATCGATTACCGTCAGCAGGCGAAGCCGGCGACCGTCAAACAGCGCATCGGAGACAAAATCCATCCCCCATACGTGACTGGGATACAGCCCCTGCGGCTGGGATTGACGTTTCAGCGCAGATTTATTGCGGCGGGGGCGTTTTAGCCGCAGCGATAATCCCTGCTCGCGGTAAAGCTGGTAAATGCGCTTATGATTATCGCGCCAGCCTTACCGTTTCAGCATAACGTGCCCCCTGCGGTAGCCATAGTGGACGCGGGTTTCGGTTATCTCCCTGATGCGCAGTCTCAGCGCGCTGTCGTCTGCCACAACGGAGCGGTACCGGAACGAAATGCGGCTGATCTTCAGCGCAAAGCAAACCTGTCTTTCACTGGCACCGTAGCGGGTTGTAAGTCCCTGACCCACTCGCGCAGGCGTGCCAGCGTCAGCTCTTTTTCGCCAGCACGTCCTGCAGCATGGCCTTGTCGGGGCTCAGATCGGCAACCAGCTTCTTCAGGCGAAGCTTTTCCTCTTCAGGCTGCCGCATATGTTTCAGTTCTGAAGGAGAAATCTCGCCGTACTTTTTGCGCCAGGTGTGGAACGTGGCATCAGAAATGCCCGGTTTGCGGCAAACTTCCGGTACGGGCGTACCCAGATCAGCCTGCTTCAGGGCAAAGACAATCTGCTCTTCGGTGAATCGTGACTTTTTCATCGGCACAACCTCCGTTCAGGGGAGTGAATATCATGCCGGAATTCTGTTTCTGAATGGAGCAGGATTTCGGGGCAGGGTCACCTTCTTTCCACAGTTTATTGCCGTAACGCAGGATTTCACTACCCGTATTCTGACGTTGTGTCTGGTTTGGGTGATTTTCGACTTCGCCATACTCACGCTCTATATTCTGACGGTGAAAAGATGGATGTCTGCCAGACATGGTCGAAAAATTGAAATGACGTCGTCGCTTTTTGCTTGCCGTGCCGGGATGTGGGATCGTTTATAACGTCATTGAGTTAACGTACAGCCGGCATTTATGGAGGGATGACAGTACGGGGAACACGAAGCATCTTTACGTTTTTATCTGGGCGGCAACGCGGGAAAGACAAATATTAAAGTGCATGATATCCAGTTCGTGGCGGCCAGCTATCCGGGAATAATCTGTCTCTGATATACCTGCCTGACACCTGAACAATGTCCGCTTCTGCCACAAAGCAGGCATTCACAGTAACTCCACATATCCAGAGGCTAAGACTACCGGGCAATGCGCAGTCAGTTCATTGTATTCTGCATATCAAAACGCTCTGGTTGAGCATGCTTTCCGGCGGCTGTGCAATAAAGAATAGGGCGGCTTCGGGCCTTTGGCGGTGCCAGCCTGCTGCTGACGCTTAGAGAGTGACTGAAACCGTACATGACGGGGAAATAACTAACACGCTGGCCCGAACATGCACTTACCCCGGCAACACGCCAGCGAATTAAGCGCCGGTTACCGTCGGCTGATGTACCTTCATCGAATCATGCTTGCCTGGATTGCACTCCTGAGTGGTACCAGGGAGATAAAATTTTCCGCCCGCATCAGGATCGGTGCCGCCGGGACATCCCGGCCTGCCGGCAGAGCCATCAGTATTACCCCCATCTGAGCCGTTTCCACCGTCAGCGCCGGATTCTCCCGCATAGCCGCCGTTTCCTCCCTGACCTCCGGCTCCTCCCTGTCCAGCGCTGACAGAGCAGGCAAACAGTGCCAAAAAGCAGGCCAGAAAATACTTACTCATTGGTTAGCCTCTCGATTCGTAACGGGCAGCTCAGGCTGCCGCTGCGGGTAATACTCACGAAGAGATACACTACCATCCGTTTTATCTCTGCTGACTTAACAGATCATCAACACCCGTTTTTCAATAAAAAGTAAGGCCGTCAATTTACGCAATGCCTGTTACTGACCTTACTCTGATTACTGCCAGCGTAATCACTGACGCCCGCGCGGGAGTCACTGGCGCTGCACCCTCTTATCGTGACTGATTAACCCAAATCAGTTGATCGGTTGCGAAGCCCAGTCGCTGGGCATAGGCGAGATAACGCTGTTTGACCTCAGCCGGAATGGTGGGCTGACGCGACAGAATCCACAGATACCCCCGGTTCGGCCCGGCGACCAGTGCATACTGATAATCTTCATCCAGCGCGATCACGTTATAACCGCCATAAAAAGGCCCGAAGAACGAGACCTTCAGCGCGGCGACGTCAGGTTTGCCGGTGAAGTAAGCTTTGCCTTCGCTCTCGCTCCACGCTTTTTTCTCCGGATCGTAACCGCGATTCAGCACGCTGATACCACCGTCGCTGCGTTTGCCGTAGGTGGCGGTCACATGATCTTTACCGCGTTCGAAACGGTGATCGAGTCGGGCAATTTCATACCAGGTACCGAGATAGCGATCGGCATTGAAGTGGGTGATGGGCTGCACCCCTTTAGGTGGCGTCGGGGATTTACAGGCGACCAGGGTAACAGACAGCGCCGTAATGGCGACTAACGGCCAGATTTTCATCGCAACTCCTTTATATCTCTCAAAATCCTGTCTGAAGTATAGATAAGGATAGCGAAACCGGCGCGGCGCAAAACCTTACGCCGCTGCCGGTCTGTCGATTAACGGCGTTTCTCAACCTCATCTTCTGGCGGAATCACCGGCTCATCGATAGCGATTGATTTGCCGGATTTCAGCAGCTGAATATCCAGAATCACGTAGGTCATAGTGGTAATAAACAGCGAGATGACACTGCCAATCACGCCGCTGGTGGTGAAGGTGAAGTAGTTGTACATCACCACCCAGGTGAGGCAGATAAACATTGCCAGCGCCACGGTAATCGCCGACTGCGAGTAATGCGTGGTGCGCGCCCCCATTTCATTAATCTGCAGACTCAGGTTGCAGCCGCTGTATTTTTCCAGCAGCACGATAGTGTGATCCCAGTTGTGCAGGCGGCGTGCGCTGCCGCGCGCGGCGAACAGAAACAGCAGCGAAAGGAACAGACCAGAAAAGGCGATCAGGACCGGTACCGCTTCCAGCGCATAGGCAATGCTTTTATGGCTCGACGCTTGTGCGACCGCGCTCAAATCCAGCGTCAGCGAGCAGCCCAGTGCGCCATACAGGAACACAAACAGCAGCAGATAGAGCGCGTTGCGTTTCCAGTCGAGCTCTGCTTCATGATTTCTCTGTAATCGCGCATCCTGCAACGCCTGTTGCAGGCGCAGTTGTTCGTCAGACGTGGAATCGATACTGGCGATCTCTTCGCCCAGTAAGCGGTGAATAAAAGGCTGATCGGCCTGATCGAGGGTGATGCGCATAAATTTTCCGCTAGCAAAATATTCGTGGCGTCAGTGTAACGTAAAACGAAGCTCACCGGGCGTCCGGTGCAGCGGCTGCGCATTTTGCCGCCATCAACACGCACCGGGTGAAGGGGGAGAGCAGCAATCCTTCGCATCTACCAATTGGCGATATCTGATTATTCGGGTAACGTGGAATTTCATACTCATATGTCAAAATTTTTCCCGTACCCTATGTAGCAGGAGAGGTCAGTTATGTCCGTCCATTCGCCGCTCATCGGCATCGTCAGCGATGATGTCAGTCATCCGCACAGTATGCACATGCTCAAAGAAGTTACGCGTCAGCTCAGTGCGCGTGATCTGCTGCCGGTGCTGCTGTGCGCCGCCACGCGCGAGGATTTTCAGGCCGCGCTGCGGAACGCGGCGTCGCTGCCGCTGGGTGGGCTGCTGTTCCTGAGCTCGCCGTGTCGGGATGCGCAGGAGATCGCCGCGCACCTGCTGCCGTCGCTGCGCGCGGTGCATCTGTGCCCGAACGACAGCGCGGGCGCTGATGTGGTGATTGCGGATGCGTATCACGCCGGGCAGCAGCTTGGCGCACTGCTGCTATCGCAGGGGCACCAGCGTTTGGGCGCTATGCTGGTGCAGGCAAGTGACACGCCGCCGCGCCAGGTGCAGGGGTTTATTGCCAGCCTGCAGGCGGAAGATAAGACGCTGCACGCAGCAATGCACGCCGGTGCCCTTCACCGTGAGCAGGCTTATCAGGCGATGATGGCTTATCTGAAGAAAACCCGTGCGGCAGAACGCATCAATGCATTGATGTGCGAATACGACGAGCTGGCCTTTGGCGCACTGCAGGCCGTGCGCGACTTCGGTCAGGGCGCGCATATCGCCGTAGTGGGCTTTGATGATGCTGACGAGGCGCGCGGCTCCACATGGCACCTGAGCAGCTGGGCACCGCGCCGTGATTTACTGGTGACGGAAGCCCTGAACCGGCTGCTGGATCAGCGTCCGGACCACAGCCGCGCCTGGCAGCAGGGTGAGCTGCAGGTGCGCCATTCGCATCACGGCAAATATGTGCCTGGCGAAATGTCGCAGTGCGGCTGCGCCATCCGTCACTGATCGCTGCAAGCCTTTCCCCTTTGGCGCCGGGCTGATTTCCACACACTGGCGCTGATCTTTGCCGGATTTTTATATCCGCACAGGTTTTCTTTACGCCTTTTTTATATTGCCGGCGGTTAAATCAGCGCAGCAGGCGGCACTGTGGCGCGCCTTAACCTTAAAGGGAAATATCATGCCCGGCACTATTCTGGTCACACATAATCAGCATCAGTCTTCCACGCTGGCAGCCATTTACGATCGCCTGATGGCGCGACGCGGTGGCCTCTGGGTCTGCTGGGATGGACAACGTACCGTCGCTGCGCAGGAAGCGGCGCGCACGCTTAGCTTTCAGCAGGGTAATGAATACGACAGGTTGCAGTTTGCGCTGACGCGCGCAGAATACGAAGAGGGCTATCACGGCTACATACATCAGGGGTTGTGGCCGGTGTTTCACCAGCGTCCGGACCTGGCACGTTTCACCAGCGCCAGCTTCCAGGCCTATCGCCAGCTGAATGCGGCTTATGCCCACGCCATCGCCGAATATGCCATGCCGGACGATGTTGTCTGGCTGCAGGATTATCACTTCATCCCAACGGTGAAAATGCTGCGTGATACCGGCTTAACTAACCGCATCGGTTTGTTTTTACATCAGCCGTTTCCGTCCGGTCAGCTGTTTGAAGCGATCCCTGACTGGCGCAGCCTGGCAGAATCGCTGCTGTGCTGTGACCTGATTGGCTTCCAGACCGGGCAGGATATGAATAACTTTCTGCTGTGGCTGGAGAGCGAGTTTCGCGCTGAACGCTTAGGCAGGAACCGTCTGCGCGTACACGGTCACATTATCACCACCGGCGTGTTTCCGGTCGGGATCGATCTGGCTGAGGTTCAGGCGTTACTTGATAGCAACAGCTGCCAGTACATGGAACAGCAGAGCCGCGAACATTTGCCGGTCAACACGGTGCTGAGCGGCGGTCATCTCGACGACAGCGCAGGTCTGCCGTATCGCATCAGCGCGCTGGAAGTGCTGCTGCGCCATCATCCCGACTATGCGGGCAACATGATGTTATTGCAGCTGGCTTCTGCTGCCAGCGGTCACCCGCACCGGCAGCAGGCAATCAGCCACAATCTGGAAAATCTGTGCGGTGAGGTTAATGGCGTGCACGGTATGCTCAACTGGTATCCGGTCAGCTATCTCAACCACGATTATCGCCGTGAGGAGCTGGCCGGACTGTATCGCGCGGCGCGGGTGGCGCTGGTGACGCCACTGATGGCGGGCATGAGCCTGATGGCGAAAATGTATGCTGCGCTGCAGGATCCCGCGAATCCCGGCGTGCTGATTCTGTCACAGTTCGCGGGTGCGGCCGAACAGATGGATGGCGGGCTGATCGTTAATCCTTACGATCCTGATGCGATGGCGGATGCCATCCATACGGCGTTGCGGCTGCCACTCAGCGACCGTCAGAACCGTCATGCGCGATTGCTGACTAATCTGCACCGCTATGATTGTCACTGGTGGGCCGACAGCTTCCTCGCCCTGTTAATGGATGAGCAGCAGCCGGAGAGTGTGCAGCTGTGTAGCCGTCACCTGTCGGGCGCAGGCATAAGCGGGAGGTTACGTTATTGATAAGCAGACAGGGGGCAGAGCGGGGCTAATGTCGGGTGTTCTTGCCCGTATTATCACGGTTGCGAAAAATATGGGTCACGTTATCGCTACCTTTTAACGCCACTGCTTCGCCCTGAGGCGCACTTTTGCTGTTCTGCACTTCAGCAATCGCATAGCGAAACGCGCGCTGGCGGGCCGGATCGGTTTCTGAGGCCGCCATCGCGCGCAGTTTTTCCAGCAGCGCGAAAGTGGTTACCGGTCCGGCTTGTTTTAACAATTGCAGCACGGCATCGCCCATGACAATGTCGGCCAGTTTTTCATCTTCACTTCTATACATAAAAGCTCTCAGTATCCGCGTTGCGTTTAGCATTGCCTGGTGCAGGTAAACCAAAGCCTAATCAACGACTGATAGTGTCGCTCTACCGGTGTCGGAAATGTGTGACCTGCTGAGCGAAATTTTTCCCCGACAGCACCCTTAAACTTATACAACAAAAGCGCTTCTGTACAGGCGGGAGTGCGAGTGGCACGGGTTTTTAGCCACATAATCCTTGACAAACAGTGACTTGAATCAGATATCAATAGCGGTGCGCATTAATGCGCACCCTACATTGAGGGTGCAATCTCCCGGTAGGGTCGCCATTGATGGCGACCGTATCATGCCTGGCAGTCGATTCGTTAACACATAACAAGCGCTGCCGCCGTCATCCTGCACCGTTACCCGCCCCGGCGCTAATCGCTGCTGCCCAGAATATCCATAAACTCCTGCACTGGCCGGTCGTAGACGTTCATACTGCCGGGACGATCGCTGAGCCAGGCCACAGCCAGTTCCCAGCACACATCAACGTCGCTGATGCGGCAATAATGCAGCGTCGTGCTGCGCGCTTTCACTACCTGTTCGGGCAGCAGGGCAATGCCCATATTGCGCTCAACCAGACTCAGCAGGGTTTCCAGATCGCTGACTTCAAACGTCACTTTGCGGCTCAGCCCCTGCAGGGCAAAACTGTTGTCATTCACCTTGCGCGTGCCCTGGCCGGCTTCGAAATCGATAAACGACTGCTGCGCCAGTTGTGCCATGGTGACGTCCGACTGCATCGCGGTGAATCCGGCATAATCGGCGGCGAACGCTACCACGATTTCATCGCAGGCGATGATGCGCGACGACAGCCGGTCGGAGACTTCCTCCACCGGCATAATCGCCAGATCGATCTGCTGATTGTGCACTTTTGCATTGAGCTTCGCTGATGATCCCTGGCACAGCTTGACGTCAAAATCCGGAAAGCGACGAATAAAGGTTTCCAGTAATTGCGGCAGATCGATAAAGGGCGGCACGCTTTGCACCGTGCCAATCGACAGGGTTCCGGTCTTAAGCGCCACGATCGCCGCCACTTCCTGCGACGCTTTTTCGACAAAGGCGCCGATGGTTCTGGCGTAATCGAGAAACACTTTCCCGGCCATGGTCAGGCGCACCTGGCGAGTGGAGCGGATAAAAAGCGGCGTGCCCAGTTCCTCCTCCAGCTGTTTGATCGAGGTGGACAAGGCCGATTGCACAATATGCATACTCTGTGCGGCGCGGGTGAAATTTTCATGTTCCGCCACGGCGATAAAGTGCCGCATCTGGCGCAATTCCATCAGTTATCTCCATAAAAGATGAATTTAATCACAATAATGAATTTTACAGATTAACGATACGCGGTAAAAATTTGTCCGGCAATCGCCTGTTCGCCGCGCGGTTTTGCAGGAAGGCAGAACAATGTCTTCTGTGCACCTGTACGGCGGCATTTAATGAGAGGAATCTGTTATGAGTTATGTTGCATCGCCAGCGCGTTATCAGACCAACATGCAGTACCGTAAAACCGGCAAAAGTGGCCTGGTGCTGCCGCTGATCTCGCTGGGGCTATGGCAGAATTTTGGCGGCGTTGACGTATTTGAAACCGGCAGAGCGATCCTGCGCCACGCGTTTGATAACGGCATTACCCATTTCGACCTGGCTAATAACTACGGTCCGCCAGCGGGATCGGCTGAAGAGAACTTTGGTCGCTGGCTGGCGCAGGATTTTGCCCCATATCGTGATGAACTGATTATCTCCAGCAAAGCGGGCTGGGATATGTGGCCGGGTCCGTATGGTGGCCCGACCGGCACCCGTAAGCATCTGATTGCCAGCTGTGATAACAGCCTGCGCCGCATGGGGCTGGATTATGTCGATATCTTCTACAGCCATCGCGTTGATCCGAATACACCGCTGGAAGAAACCATGGGCGCGCTGGTACAGTTGCATCGTCAGGGTAAGGCGCTGTATGTCGGCATCTCTTCCCATTCGCCAGAGCTGACGCGTCAGGCCGCTGCGATTCTGGCCGATGAGAAAGTGCCGCTGTTTATTCATCAGCCCAATTACTCGATGCTAAACCGCACTATTGAGCAGGGGCTGCTCGATACGCTGGCGGAGCTCGGCAGCGGTTGCATCGCCTTTTCACCGCTGGCACAGGGCATGCTGACCAGTAAATACCTCAACGGCGTACCGCAGGGCGCGCGCGCCGGCGGCAGCGATCCGCGTCTTTCTGCCATGCTCAGCGAAGAGAACCTGGCAAAAATTCGTGCGCTTAACGCGATTGCTGAAGCGCGCGGTCAGACGCTGGCGCAGATGGCGATCGCCTGGGCGCTGCGTGATGAGCGGGTCACTTCTGCGCTGATTGGTGCCCGCACGGTTGATCAGTTGAGTGATTCCCTGCGCGCGCTGGACAACCTGACCTTTACGGCACAGGAGCTGGCGGACATTGATCGCTACGCCACCGAAGGCGGAGTGGATATGTGGCGCGTCTCTTCACAAATTAAGTAAAGCCCGGCGCCGCGCAACGCGGCGCGCTTTATCGCTGCGCCTGCTGTAACCGCACGGCGCGGCGAAATGCATTGGGTGACTGACCCGTTTCACGCTTAAAAGCATGGCTGAAGGCGCTCTCTGAGGCGTAACCCAGCGTCTGCGCTACCACGGCCACCGCCTCATTTTCCTCCTGCAACGCACGCTCTGCCAGCCGCATGCGCCACGCCGTCAGATAGGCTATTGGCGTGATGCCAACCACCTGACGAAAATACTGGGCAAAACGGGTGCGCGACATGGCACAGGCACGCGCCAGTTCGTCCAGATGCCAGTTGCGTGCCGGTTCGCCATGCAGCCGCTGTAACGCCGGTGCCAATCGCGCATCGCTCAGCGCCCGCAGCCAGCTGGCGGGCAGTGCGCTGCTGGTTTGCAAATGCGCCCGCAGAATCTGGATGAACAGTAGTTGTGCCAGCTGGGCCGTTGCCAGCTGCGATCCCGGCTGGACATGCTGGCCTTCCTGCACCAGTTGATCCAGCACCCAGCGGAATGACGCCGCCTGCGGTGACGCCGCCGGCACCTGAATCCAGGGAGGTAATACGTGGGTCAGTAAACGACCACTGGCAGGATCAAGCAGTACATGGCCACCGATATGGACAAAATCATCACCGCTGCCAATCGGCGCATGGCCTTTTCCTGCGCCATAAAACACGCTCATGGCGTCAACCGGCGGCTCGTCCGGATGGCTGGCCAGCACGAAGGCGCGTTTAGCGCTCAGCAAGCCGACGTCGCCGGTGGCAAAGTGGAACGGTTCAGGTTCGCCCTCCAGTATGACCCAGCAACTGCCTTTGATAATGGCGAAGAATTTAATTTTGTCTGGCGCAGGGAAACGCAGCGCCCAGCGTCCGCCCGCGGTAAAACCGCCGGTCAGCAGTGATTCGGCGCGAACGAATCGCAGAATGTCGGAAAAGGGATCAAGGCTCATTTCTGTACTATCACGCAAGTAAACTGCATTGACAAGCATTCAAAATCCGCCATCCGCCGCTTAACGTAGAGCGCGTCGAATGAACGATGCTTGTGATGAGGAAGAAAAATGAGTAATGAAAAGGTTCTGGTTACCGGCGGCAGCGGGTTTATCGCTCAGTACTGCATTATTGCGCTGCTGCAGCAGGGCTATCAGGTGCGAACCACCTTACGTGATGCCGAACGTGAAGCTGAAGTCAGGGCGCATCTGTTGCAGGCCGGGGTGGACGCAGGCGAGGCGCTGCAATTTGTCGTTGCCGATTTAACGGCAGACGCGGGCTGGGAAGACGCGGTGGCGGGCTGTCGCTTCGTGCTGCATGGCGCTTCTCCCACCCCGACCGGCAACCAGGTAAGCGAAGCTGACTGGGTGAATCCGGCGATTGAAGGAAATCTGCGCGTATTGCGCGCCGCGCGCGATGCAGGCGTTAAACGTGTGGTGCTGACCTCGGCGTTTGGCGCGGTCGGTATCGGACATCCAGCGGACTATCCGCGCCCCTTTACCGAGCGCGACTGGAGCGATGTCAGCGGCGATGTGTGGCCGTATCAGAAATCGAAAACCCTGGCGGAACGCGCCGCCTGGCAGTTTATCGCTGAGCAGGGTAACGGTCTGGAACTGGCCACGGTGAACCCGGTGTCGGTGCTGGGACCGGTGCTGGGTGCCGACTATTCACATTCGATTCGGATTGTGAAGGAGCTACTGGAGGGGCAGCCAGGCTGTCCTGACATCAACTCATGTTTTGTTGATGTGCGTGACGTGGCCAGTCTGCACGTGCTGGCGATGACCCACGCCGCCGCGCAGGGGCAGCGCTTCCTCGCCAGTTCGGGGCACAGCCTGCCGCTTATTGAGGTGGCGCGCACGCTCAAAACCCATCTGGCAGCAGAAGCAGAGAAAGTTTCGCTGCAGCCAATGAGTGACGCCATGGTGCGGGCGGCGGCAGCGCAAAATCCGCTGATGACGGGAATGGTAAAACTGCTGGGCGTTGATATGAACGTCAGCGCCGCTAAAGCTGGCTGGCTGCTGAACTGGCACCCGCGCAGTCCGCAGGAGGCCATTCTTGCCACCGCGCGCAGCCTGATTGCGCTGGGGCTGGTAGCAAACCACTAGTCTGACTGCGGCATTTATCATCACCCTGGTGACGCGCAGATGCTATATAAATGATAACAATTATCATATATAGCGATTGATGAGGACATCATGCCGTCTCCACAGGTGATAAACGCCGACTGCTGTATCGTCGGCGGCGGTCCGGCCGGCTTAATGCTGGCCTATTTACTGACGCGCGCCGGCCTGCGCGCGGTCGTGATTGAGAAGCACGCCGATTTTCTGCGCGATTTTCGCGGCGACACCATTCATCCCTCAACCCTGGAGATCATGCACCAGCTGGGTCTGCTCGACGCGCTGCTGGCGCTGCCGCATCAGCGCGCGGAGAAGTTACAGGCGGAAGTAGGCGGGCAGGAGATCACCATGGCCGATTTCTCCCGTCTGCCGTTGCGCTGCCGTTTTATTGCCTTCATGCCGCAGTGGGACTTCCTCACTTTCCTCGCCGCCCAGGCGGCGCACTATCCCGGTTTCACGCTGCTGCAATCCACCGGTTTTGACGATTTTCTTCATCAGGATGGCGTAATCGCAGGCGTGAAAACGTTACAAGGTCACGAAATTCACGCGCCGCTGGTAATAGGCGCTGATGGCCGTCGCTCGGCGGTGCGGCAGAAAGCCGGGCTGGTGGGTAAAAGCTTCGGTGCTCCACGCGATGTGGTGTGGTTCCGGCTGGATAAACAGCCGGACGACCCTGAGCTGGGGATGGGCCACAAGGGGCCGAAGCAAAACTTCATTGTCATTGACCGCGGCGAATACTGGCAGTGTGGATTCACCATTCAGAAAGGCGAATTCGAGGCGCTGAAGCAGGCCGGGCTCGACGCGCTGAAAAACCGCATGGCAGAGGTTGCGCCGTTCAGCGTGGCGCGCATGGCGCAGCTGCAGGAGTGGCAGCAGCTGAGTCTGTTATCCATCCGTATCGATCGGCTGGACAAATGGATGAAGCCCGGCGTGCTGTGCATTGGCGATGCCGCACATGCGATGTCACCGATTGGCGGCGTGGGCGTGAACCTGGCGATTCAGGACGCGGTGGCCGCCGCCAATTATCTGACGCGGCCGTTGCAAAACGGCACGCTCACGCTGCGCGATTTGGAGAACGTGCAGCGGCGGCGGCAGTTTCCGACCGTGGCGACGCAATTCCTGCAGATCAAAATGAGCAGCGGCAAGCGCCCGCGTACCACGCCCAGTAAGGTTCCGCAGCTCATCAGCCGCTATCCGTTTTTACGCCATCTGTTTGGCCGATTGATTGGCATGGGTTTCCGCCCGGAACGGCCACGTCTCGCCGGAGAAAAAACGTAGCCGGGTAATTATTGCAATTGCGATGCTTTTGTAACATTAAATTAACTTTTTCGACGGGCTATCATTAAAAAAATTGCTTAATCGGAGAGGGGGTTTAATCACTTTGTGCCTTATTTGTCGACTGATATAACCTGAACGTCAACGCGATCTCAACGAAGCGTAAATGGCGTGAGGCTGGTGAAGAGCGGGATTACGCGATGATAAAGGTTTTCTATTGATTTCAGCGGTGACACAAGGTTGGCGGAAGCCACAGTTTGATTATGGTTAAGGGGCATGACACAAACCATAAGAAACTGAGGAAGACAGCAGGTATGAAACTGGAAAACTTATCTCGCAGAAGCTTTATGGCCTTCGCGGCTGGTGGCACCGTGGCGCTGGCGGCCGGCAAGGTCCATGCCCACGACGGCAAGGTGGCGACTTATCCGGCGAATGATCCCAACCATCCGCGCGATCCTGGCCCGCACGATCCGGTGCGCGAAGCACTGAATCCGGATCTGGTCGATCCGCCAGCAACCGACAGCGGCACGTTACCCAACCTGCGCTTTTCGTTTAGCGATGCGCACGTGCGCAAGGGCAGCGGTGGCTGGACGCGCCAGGTGACGCAGCGCGAACTGGGCATTTCCACCACCATTGCTGGCGTCGATATGCGGCTGGATAAGGGGGGCATCCGCGAACTGCACTGGCACAAAGAGGGCGAGTGGGCCTACATGCTGTACGGCAATGCGCGCATCACCGCGCTGGATACCGCAGGTGGCTGGTTTGTCGATGACGTCGGCGTGGGCGATTTATGGTATTTCCCGCCGGGCGTGCCGCACTCAATTCAGGGCCTCGGGCCGGACGGCTGCGAATTCCTGCTGGCCTTCGACAACGGCAATTTCGATGAAGACAGTACCTTTCTGCTCAGCGACTGGTTCAAACATATCCCGCCCGAAGTGCTGGCAAAAAACTTTGGCGTGCCGGCTGAGGTGTTTAACACGCTGCCCTCGCCGGAAGAGGAGTACATCTTTGCCGGGCAGGCCCCGGACGGCGCGGCGGCTTCGGCGGTGAGCGGCGGGGTGAAATCGAAGCAGGTCTTCTCGCATAAAATGCTGGCGCAGAGGCCGTTGACGCTGCCGGGCGGCACGGTACGCATTACTGATTCCAGTAATTTTACGGTATCGAAAACCATCGCCGCCGCGCTGGTGGAACTGGCTCCCGGCGCGATGCGCGAACTGCACTGGCATCCCAATAACGACGAATGGCAATACTATCTGGAAGGTCAGGGGCGGATGGGCGTGTTTGCCTCGTCGGGTCAGGCGCGTACGTTTGACTTCCGCGCCGGTGATGTCGGCTATGTGCCCTTTGCCATGGGTCACTATATCGAAAACACGGGTGACAAGCCGCTGCGCTTTCTGGAACTGTTTAAAAGCGATTATTACGCGGATATTTCGCTCAACCAGTGGCTGGCCAGCACGCCGCCGGCGCTGGTGCGTCAGCATCTGCATCTCAGCGACACCTTCATGAATGCGCTGCAGCAGGAGAAGCATCCGGTAGTGAAATAGCCCGTGGCCACGCGCAGCCGGTGCTGCGCGTTCTCTCCTGATACTGTCCACATCTGGCGTGCATATCCCGCCCGGAACCCTGTGGATAAACCTTTCGTTGCCCCGTGCCAGCAGGGCTGACCAGCAGGCGGTTACTTTCTGAACGGCCGCCAGCGCAGCGATTTCAGTTTGTCCCGACGGGCTGCTGCCTGCATCACCAGACTCATCGCCGCGGGTAAAACCGTGAGCGTCACCAGCGTCGCCACTAACAGCCCACCGATAATCGCCAGCGCCATCGGTCCCCAGAAAACCTGACGCGAGATGGGGATCATACCGAGAATCGCGGCGCTGGCGGTGAGCACGATCGGCCGGGCGCGGTGTTCTGCCGCAGCCGCAATGGCGGCATCCGGCGGCATACCTGCATCAACGTTGTTATCTGCCTCGCTGATCAGGATCACCGCGTTGCGGATGATCATGCCAGCCAGAGCAATAACACCCAGCAGCGCCACAAAGCCCATCGGTGTGCCGGTCGGCAGCATGGCCAGCACAATGCCCGGCAGACCAAAGGGCGCCATCAGCAGGGCTAGCAGCATGCGGGAAATCCGCCGCAGTTGTAACATCAGCAGCAGCAGCATGCAGAGCAGCGTGACCGGCAGGATAGCGATCACCGACTGGTTGCCCTTGTCAGACTCTGCTACCGCCCCGTCCTCGTTCAGGCGGTAACCGGCCGGCAAGCTGGCCCTGAAGGTGGCAATCAGCGGCGTGAGGGCGGCTGAGACGGCTTCCGCGCGCAAACCCGGCGCCGTATCGGTCTGGACGGTGATAAACGGCAGGCGCTGGCGTCGCCAGATAACGGGATCCTCCAGCCCCCACTGCGGTGTTGCGACCTGCGTCAGCGGAATTTTTGCGCCCGACGGCGCAGTTAGCAGCAATCCGGACAGGCTGCTCAGGTCATGGCGCGCCGCAGCGTTGCCCTGTAGCACCACATCAATCAGCCGGTTGCGATCGTGTACCGTGGTGATCAGCGTTCCTGACCAGAGCGTATGCAGATACTGAGCAATCAGGTCAGAAGAGAGGCCGGCTGCGCGCGCTGCCGTCTGATTCACCTGCAAGGTGATAACGCGTTCGGGCTCACCGGCGGTTTGATTGACGTCACGCGTCAGCGCTGAGCTGCCGAGCGCGGCGGCCAGCCGCTCTGCCAGCTGCTGCACCTGGCGATAATCCGGACCGCTGATGCGATAACGAATCGGCCAGCCTACCGGCGGACCGAGCTCGAGCGGCGCGACGCGGGTGGTGATGTCGCTGAAATCCCGGGCAAGCACCGCATCCAGTGAGCGCTGCAGTCGTTCACGGGCGGCCAGGCTTTTGGCCACGACCACCAGCTGAGCGCTGTTTTCATCGTCCAGCAGCACATCCATGGGCAGGTAGAAGCGTATCGCACCGGTGCCGACGTAAGACGAGTAGTGGTCAACATCCCGGCTGGCGGAGACAATCTGCTCAAGGCGTTGCACCTGACGCAGGGTGGCCTGCTGCGACGCGCTGGCAGGTAGCGCCAGGCTCACCAGCAGCTCCGGCCGATCGGAGGCCGGGAAAAACTCGCCCTGCATATACGTGGTGCCGACGCCGGCCAGCAATAGCGCCAGCAACGCCATCGCCAGCGTCAGCATGCGGTGGCGCAGCACGCTGCTCAGCAGGCGGCGATAGAACTGGCTGAGGCGCCCGTTTCCGGCGCGGTGCTGCTTTAGCGTGGCCGGCAACAGCCAGCTGCCGGTCAGCGGTGAAAACAGCACCGCCACCAGCCATGAGCTGATGAGCGCCATCAGCACCACCGCAAACAGGGTATAGCAATATTCGCCCGCGCTGGATGCGGCAAAGCCGACCGGAATAAAACCGGCAATCATCACCAGCGTACCGGTCAGCATCGGGAAGGCGGTGGTACTGAACGCCCAGGTCGCTGCGCCGGTGCGGGAATCGCCGGCCTCCAGCCGCGCCACCATGGTTTCCACCGTGATCATCGCATCGTCCACCAGCAGGCCCAGCGCCACGATTAGTGCCCCCAGCGAGATGCGCTGCAGGCCGATACCGGCCAGATGCATGCCGATAAACGTCATGGCGAGCACCAGCGGGATCGCCGCCGCGACCACCAGGCCGGCGCGCAGTCCCAGCGAGACAAACGAAACCGCCAGCACGATGATCACTGCCTCGCCCAGCACATCGACAAATCCGCTGACCGCCTGTTGTACCACCGCTGACTGATCGGCGATGCGCGTCATCTCAATGCCGTGCGGCAGCTGGCTGGCTTCGCTCTCCATACGCGCCCGCAGTGCGCGACCAAAATCCAGCATGTTGCCGGTGGCGGCCATCGACACGGCCAGTCCAATGGCCGGCTGGCCGTTAACGCGAAAAAGCGGAGCAGGCGGCTCGGCGGGCCGGCGCGTGATGGTGGCTATCGCCGTCAGCGGAACATAGCGATCGTTAACGCGCAGCGTAACCGCCCGCAGGCTCGCCTCGCTGTTGAACGCGCCGCTGACGCGCAGGGTGATGTTATCGGTAGCGGTGCGCACATTGCCCGCCGGTTCGACGACGTTCTGCGCCCGTAGCGCCTCTGCTACCTGCTGCAAATCCAGCCCCATAGCGGACAGCTGGCGCGGGGAAAAGGCCACCACCAGCTGCTCTTCCTGCTCGCCCAGTAGCTGGATCTTACCCACATCCGGCAGACTCATCAGATCGCGGCGGATGTCGTCCACCCGGTCCCGCAGCTCACGCGGAGAAAAACCGTCAGCGGTGAAGCCGTAAATCGTGCCAAAGGTATCGTCAAACTCATCGTTGACCGCCGGGCCCTGCACACCCTGCGGCAAAGCCGGGGTCACATCCTGCATTTTTTTACGCACCTGGTACCAGATGCCGGCCACCTGTGCGGGCGGGGTGTCGTCACGCAGATTGACGAAAATGACCGTGCGGCCAGCGTGCGTTTCACTCTGCACATAATCCAGCCAGGGAATTTCCTGCAGCTTTTTCTCCAGTGGATCGGTGACCAGTCTGACCGTATCGTTGATGTCGGCACCTGGCCACTGCGCAGACACCACCGCAGTTTTGATGGTGAACGCCGGATCTTCGTTGCGCGAGAGTTTTTCATAGCTGACGATGCCTGCTGCCACAATCAGCAGCATAAGAAAGGCCATCAGCTGCTGCTGCTTCAGCGCCCAGGCAGAAAGATTAAACGCCGGTTTCATGCTGATCCTCCTGGCTGCCGGCAACGCGTTCACCGTCACGCAGGCTTCTGACGCCCGCCGTGATCACCCGATCGCCCGGCATGATCCCGGCGCGAATCCATACCGCATCTGCCGTGTAGCCGGCAATCTCGACCGTGCGCCGGATAACGCAGTTTTTCACCGGGTCGAGAATAAATACCGCCGGCTGGCCGGCCTGGCGGGTGAGCGCGGTGGCCGGAATCGCCATCACCGCATCCGCCGTCGTGTCGGCCAGCGGCAGGGTGACGGCGACGCTGGCACCCAGCACCATCTCCGCGGGAGGATTGTCCAGTGTGATGCGCACCCGCCAGCTACGTGTCTGGGCGTCGGCCTGCGGACTGACGTCACGCAGGTGCGCTTCGGCTATCACGGACGGATTCTGCAATAGCGCAACGCGGAAGCGGGCACTGGCCCGGCGATCGAGGGTTTCAGGTGTGGCAACGTCAAATACCACGTCACGGCCTGTGCCGGTCGCAACGGTAAACACCGTCTGCCCGGCGCTGACCACCTGACCGGCTGCGGCGCTGACGCCCGTCACCACGCCATCCTCAGGCGCGGTAAGGTGGGTCCAGCGCAGGCTATCCTGCGCATTTTTCAATGCCGCTTCACTGCTCTGCCGCCGCGCCAGCGCAGCCTGCCAGTCGGCGCTGGCGCTATCGAGCTGAGCACGGGCAATTGCCCCGGACGGCATCAGCAGGCGCATGCGGTGCAGATTGAGGGCCGCCACCTTTTCGGCCGCGCGGCTGCTGTTCAGCTCCGCCTGTGCGCTCGCCAGCTGATTCAGCGCGCCGGGACTGTCAAGCACGGCGAGCGTCTCTCCCTGCCTGAAGCGGCTGCCGACATCGGCGCTGCGCGTCAGAATCCGCCCCTCCAGCCTGAAACTGAGCGAGGTTTCATCGTGCGCGCGGATCTCGCCGGTCAGGGTTTGCTGCCCGGCGGGCGTGGGCGGGCCAACCGTGATGAACTTTACCGGACGCGGTGGCGGCGGCGTGGGTGAACGCTTGCGGTCACAGCCGGTCAGCAGCAGGGCCGTCAGCAGCAGACAGGGCAGCAGCGGCAGCAGGGAAACCAGGTGGCGCGGATTAAGCAGGTGGCGCACACCCTGTTTGATCAGGCAGGGAAGCTCGTCGGTCATGGCGCAATTCCTTTATCGGTATTTGCGCCATTACACCGTGCGATTATCAAGAATCCGGCGATGTTCCATCAAGAGCGTGTCAAGAAGGGCAACAACGTCAGGCGTTGCGCGGCAACAAAATCTGTACCTGCAAGCCTCCCGTTGCCGGCAGCGTGGCATTAATCGTGCCGCCGTGCGCCTGGCAAATCGCCCGCGCAATCGACAGGCCCAGCCCGCTGCCGCCCGAGTGGCGGGCGCGTGACGCCTCACCGCGCGCAAAGCGCTCAAACATCAACGCCAGAAACGCCGCAGGAACGCCCGGGCCGCTGTCCTGCACGATGATTTCGTAATGATCAACGGTGTTGCGCGTGCGCAGCTGCAGCTGGCTGCCGCTTCCGGCATAGCGCAGGGCGTTTTCCAGCAGGATGGTGAAAACCTGCCCGAGACGGAACGGATCGACCGGCAGTAATGTCTCCTCAGCCAGCGTTACCCCGGTGCTGATGCGTGCTTCATCCAGCTGCGGTTTGATCCATTGTAAGCGCTCGCGCAGGATATCGGCCGGGTTGCAGCGGACTTTCTCCAGCGTGAGCTGGCCGGCATCCGCCAGTGACAGCAGATGCAGCTCATCGATCAGCCGGTGCAGACAACTGAGCTGCGCCATGATCAGGGCGAGCTGACGTGAATCAGCGCTGAATACGCCATCAAGCAGCGCCTGCAGACGCACCATGGCGGCGTTGAGCGGCGACCGCAGCTCATGCGCCATGGCGACATGCGACGTACGCAGCTCTTTGTCGTAACGCGCCAGCTGGCGCGTCATCGCGTTGAAGTTGTGCGCGAACTGCGCCAGTTCGGCGGGCGCTGCCGGTGTTAACGCCGCCTGCGCACCGAAGTCGCCTGCGGTCACCTGGTCTGCCGCCCGTCTGAGCTGACTGAACTGCGCAGAAAGCGGGCGCGCGTGGCGCAGCCCGAAATAGGCAATAAACGGAATGGTCACCAGCACCAGGATGCCGACGGTGATCCAGTCCGAGGAAGCAATGGACGGATCGGAGTAGCGTATGCCCCACCAGCTATCAATGATCTGGTGAAAGCGCGCGGGATCGCGTTCCGGATGCGCACGCAGGGCGAGAAATTCACGCAGAACCGCCGGCGGCATATGGTGCGTGATCCACAGGTACTGCACCGTGAAGCGCAGCCACATGCACAAAGCAATCAGTACCACGGTACCGATAGCCAGCGTCAGAATGCGCAGACAAAGCCAGCGCCAGAGCGTTTGTGGAGATTTTTCTGTCATGGCTGGCGGAACCGATAGCCTACGCCGCGCACGTTGAGCAGCACGCCCGCCACACCGGCCGCTTCCAGCTTTTTGCGCAGGTTATATACGTGGGTATCAATCACCCGCTCCAGCGCGTCGCTGTCCGGCATACACTGCTCCAGCAAAAACGGGCGGCTCAGCGCGCGCACCGGTGCGCGCATCAGCGTGACCAGCAGCGTGAATTCGGTTGGCGTGGTATCAACGCAAAGCACGTTACCCGAGGCCTGCGTGACGGTAACCGTCATCGCGCCGCTGTTCACCTCCAGCCCCTGCCAGCGCAGGATCTCTTCCTGCGGCGTTTTTACCGCGCTGCGCCGCAGCACTGCCTGCACGCGTGCCACCACTTCGCCGGGATGATAAGGCTTGACCACATAATCATCCGCGCCGTAGCGCAGGGCACCGATGCGATCGGGCGTATCGCCCATGGCCGTGACCATAATCACCGGCACCTCGCTGCTGCGCCGGAGTTTTGCCAGCACCTCGGTGCCGTTCAGGCCGGGCAGCATCACATCAAGCAAAATCAGATCGGGCTGCCAGCGCAGGGCCAGCTCAAGTCCGTTCAGGCCATCAGCGGCAACACGCACCGCATAATTTTCCCGTAGCAGATAGGCCTCCAGCACCTCAGCCGCGTCAGCGTCGTCCTCAATAATCAGGATATTTTTGGTCTGCATAACTCACCTTGACAGTTTCTTCATAAATCCCTGGCTGTTTGTTGACACAGCCCCGGGATACTTCGGCTTCGCGCTGCGGCTGCCCGGGCAAGGGGCGGTAAACGGACCGATAAAGAGGTGACACGATGATAACCAGAAAAACGCTGATGTACATGACCCATCTGCTACTCATGATTTCCGCTGCCGCCAGGGCGGATGGTGACGCACAGACCAGCCTGACGCTCGGCGCGGGGGCGCAATTCGCGCCACGCTACAGCGGATCGAATAAAACACGGCTGCAGCCGGTACCAATTTTCCAGGCCAGAGACGGCGCATTTTTTGCTGATGCCCAGAAAGGCATTGGTTATGACCTGCAGAGCGACAGCGGGGTTTATCTGGAACACACGCTGGGTTATGGCCTTGGCAGAAGCGATAAAGATTCAACGTGGCGGGACGGCGCCAGCCGGCTGCAAGGTATGGGAAACATCAATGCGACGGTGAACACTGCACTGGCGCTGGGCTGGCAGCTTACGCCGTGGCTGAGCGCAGAGGGCAAAGCGGTGCTGCCGCTTAGCGATGATCAGGGCGTGAACTATCAGGCATCCGTTACGCTGGTGCCCGTCCAGCGCGACAGCGATAGCGTTGCACTGCAGACGGCGGCGCTGTTTGGCGATGCGCGTTATATGAATACCTGGTATGGCGTGAGCGATGTCCAGAGCAGGCGCAGCCGGTTTTCACGCTACGATGCCGGCGGCGGCTTCTACGGTGTTGCGACTACGCTCACCTGGAGCCACCAGTTTGATGCCCACTGGGGCACGCTGGTCAGCGCCGGTTACAGCTGGCTGGGCGATCGCGCCGCGGACAGCCCAATCGTGTCCCGGCGCGATCAGGTCACCGGCACGGTCGGCTTTAGCTACACCTTCTGAGAAACGTTTTCGGTGGCTGCACAACGCCCGGCAGGCGCGCTGTGCAGCACGACAACCATTACGCGGACATACCGCCATCAATCACCAGTTCGCTGCCGGTGACATAGACACTTTCGTCCGATGCGAGGAACAGGGCGGCCGCCGCAACTTCGTCAGGATGGCCGAGGCGTTTGGCCGGTATCTGCGCGCTGAATGTCTGTCGTACCTCGTCGCTGACCTGGTCAAACATCGGCGTGTCCGTCGGGCCAGGGCTGAGCGTGTTGACGCGAATGCCGCGCGGTGCCAGTTCGCTGCTCCAGGTGCGGGCATAGGCGCGCACCGCGGCTTTGCTGGCCGAATAAGCGCCATAGCCAGGGTTGGCCATGCTGCCCGCAATCGAGCCCACCAGCACGATGGCACCGCCTTCAGTCATGTGCTTCACCGCATGCTGTACGGTGAATACCATGGCACGCACGTTGAGGCCGAACGTGCGGTCAAAGTGCTCTGCGCTGGTCTCTTCGAGGCTGGCGGGTTCAGCCACGCCAGAGGAGTTCACCAGAATATCGAGACGTCCGGCGCGGGCCTGCACGGTGTCAAACAGACGGGCAACATCGTCTGCGCTGGTGAGGTCGCCTGCTATCGCCTCAATGCAGCCGCCAGTCAGCGTGACGGCTTCGGCCAGCAGCGCTTCGCGTCGCCCGGTGATGAAAACGTGGGCACCTTCCTGCACAAAACGGCGCGCGATGGCGAGGCCGATACCACTGCCGCCGCCGGTCACCAGCGCGACTTTTCCTTCGAGTTTCATTATGGCTGCTCCAGGATGAGAGGGGTGGACGGCTGATGATACATTTCGTATATTTAGTGTCAATTACGCACATTATCTACATTAGATATACATAAGGAAACCTCATGCCGACTGATATCGCGGCGCTGCTGGCAGAGATCAACAGCACCCGTCCAATCCTGGAACAGGTCGCCAATAAGTGGTCGGTATTAATTCTGACCGTGCTGTGCACTGAACCCGCTCGCTTTAACGCGATCAAGCGCCGTCTTGATCCGATTACCCACAAGGCACTGACGGAGGCGTTGCGCCGGCTGGAGCGTAATGGCCTGATTAGCCGTCGCGTGATCGCCTCGTCCCCGGTGGCGGTGGAATATGCCATTACGCCGCTGGGCCAGACGTTGCAGGATCCGTTTGTTGCGCTGGTGAAGTGGGCCAGAGAGCAGGGCGACGCGATTGAAAAGGCACAGCTTGTCTATGATCAACGTCGTGCCAGCGAAGAATAAAGCGTGGCGGTCGCCGGCTATTCAGGCGGTCTGTTAATCGCATGCTCAACATGGTTTGCCGTTCTTCTCTTCGCCGCTAAATTAGCCCACATAAAAACGGACTTATTAAATTCGACTCGCCGGAATTTAATTACGTCATTTCAGTAAATTTCACGCTGCGTTATTATTTGCGTGCGGGAAAAAAGGGTTAAAAATTTTGAATGGGTAAAGCAAATGATTTCAATAACACCTCAGCAGGTTTGCGCTACAGTATTAGCACTTGATTATTTGAGGATGTTTCCATGAAATTTTTGAAAAAAACGGCGCTGCTTTCTCTGGTGGCATTATATGTTCCCCTGTCACATGCCGCGGCGACGGAATATAACCTTGACCCGCAACATACTTCCGTGGTGATCGCATGGAATCACTTTGGTTTCTCTCATCCGACTGCTGATATTTCTGATGTTTCCGGTCAGCTGGCTTTTGATAAAGAAAACCCGGAAAAGTCACAGGTTAATGTGACCCTGCCGTTAAAAACGATTGACACGCATGTGCCAGCGCTGACCAAAGAGTTTTTGGGTAATGAGTATTTTGACGTTAAAAAATATCCTCAGGCCACCTTCCACAGCACCCATGTGGAAAGCAAAGGCGATAATAAATATGATGTGCAGGGTAATTTAACCATTAAAGGTATCACTAAGCCGGTTGTGCTGCATGCCACGCTGAACAAGCAGGATATGCATCCTATGGTTAAAAAGCAGGCGATCGGTTTTGATGCCACCGGCGTCATCAAACGCTCGGATTTTAAAATCGATAAATATGTTCCGGCCGTGGGCGACGAAGTGACGATTACGCTCTCTACCGAGGCGTATGCCAAATAATGCTTTGCGCGCTTAATCGCGCGCTTTTTCTCTGCATCAACCTGCTGCGCTATGCGCGTGTTCAGCGCGAGCTGGCGCAACAGGTTGTCTGTACTTCTTCCCTGGGTGCAGCATCACTGCCTGCCAGCACATTTCTCGCCAGCACCCTCTGACGCTTTGCCTCATCACCTGCCTGCAATTTCAGACCTTTAGCAATAAAGCCGAAAAAAACCACCAATTCATAACCTTGCGATGACCGTCAGCACTGCACCTGATTACCTGATGGGTTTTTACCCTGCTAACAGCGGCCAGTGAACTATATTTTTACCCACTGAAGTGCGAAATCATGGGTTTAGCAGATAACCGGCACGATAACGGTTACTGATTTTGGTGACTTATCTGACAACCACGGTTGTTAGCTGAACAGAAGGGAATATCATGCCATTACTTCCTGGTGAGTTATCTGGTGCGCCGACATGGGTGCCTGCTGTATTGCTCGTCACACTCTCGCTACTGCTGGGTTTTCTGGCCCGCTTTCTTCTTCTCAGGTTTATCCGCTACTGGCAAAGCCGCGATCGCAAGCTGTTTAAATCGCTGGAAAAGCATCTGCGGGGATCGTTATTTTTATTCATTCCATTACTGCTGATCAATATGGGGATGAATTATGTGCATCTTGATCCTGGGTCACTGAGCTTTATCGCCACCACGCTTAATATCTTTATCATCTTATCGTTCTGTTCCATTTTGATTCGTCTGATTAACGTAGCGCAGGATATGTTGTTTATTCGCTACGATATCAACCTGTCGAACAATCTGCGCGCGCGTAAAATTCGTACGCAATTAATCTATGTTAAAAAAGTGGCTATCGTCATCCTGGTATTGTTTTGCCTGAGTTTAATTCTGCTCAACTTCCCTGGTGTACGTAAATTCGGCACCACCATCCTCGCGGGTGCCGGGGTCGCCGGTATCATTATTGGTTTCGCTTTGCAAAAGTCGCTGGTGAATCTGTTTGCCGGCATTCAGATTGCTTTCACCCAACCGATAAAAATTGACGATGCGGTGGTGGTCGAAAAGGAGTGGGGCTGGATTGAGGAAATCAATCTGACCTATGTTGTGGTGCGCATCTGGGATTTACGCCGTCTGGTGCTGCCCATCACCTATTTTACCGAGAATGCATTTCAGAACTGGACGCGAAATAATGCGCAAATATTGGGGTCTGTGTTTCTCTATGTTGATTACTCGATGCCGCTGGCGCCGCTGCGTGAGCATTTTGAAAAAATCCTCAATGAGACGCGGCTCTGGGATCGCGAAACTCAGGTGTTACAGGTGACCGATACCACGGAAAAAACCATGACCATCCGTTTACTGATGACCGCGCAGAACTCACCGACGGCATGGGATCTGCGCTGCTATGTACGCGAGAAAATGATTGAATTCATTCAGCAGAATTACCCGCAGAGTCTGCCGCAGGTCAGAGCCACCCTGACCGACGCCGACAAAGCATAGTTCAGGCTGGCGATGGGGCATCGCTCGGTAATTGCTCAGGTTGCCATTGCTATCCGGCGTCATTATCAGGGCCCTTGTCGGGGCCCTGACAGGGCGTTTTCTCCGTCCGTTTTTACTGACTCTTTTCCTTATCCGCCTCCACCGCCTTCGGCAGATCTTTACGCAGTTTTGCTACCTGATCCGCGCTTACCGCAGGTGCCTGATTGCCCCAGCCGTTACGAATGAATGTCACCAGATCCGCCACTTATTCTTACATTCACAATAACCTGACGTATCATCATCAGGTCATATCATGGCTACAAAACATTATGCAACAATCAACTCTTCGCTTTCTTTTAACGCTGTGTTGCGTTCATTTTCGATGGCTAAAGACTCTCTGTACTCTTTAGCTTCTGCAGAAATTGTCCAATGCACATCAATGCTCATTTCCTGAATCGTGGATTTGATGTCTTTAATACCGACATTAAAGAACTCTTTGCGCGAGTTAACTTTGTTTACCTGTTTATCGTTAAACACCTTGTGAAGGTGATTTTCAAGCGAAGGAGCATCATCACTGTAGATCATTGCATGTACATCGAATGAAAACGGGACGCTGGCATCGCCAAGTTCACGAACCCGGTCGAGCGGTTCGAGCCTGCGTGTCATCCCAATTTTATACACGTTTTCTCCAAACGAGCCGATATTACTGATCACATACACATGACCTGAACGTGTTTGCTGTGCCATCGAAATGGCTCGTTGGTTTTTGGCTTCAGCTTCTTCGTATTTAATTTGTAGCTCAGCCAGTCTTTGTTCGAGGGCTATACGTTGTTCTTCGCCTGCGAGCATCAGTTCTTTAGTCGCTTTATCAATCGCCTGCTGAATTGTTTTTTCTTCTTTTTCAGCTTCTTTTATCGCTTTTTCATACTCGCGACGCGCCTTTTCTTCTTCACGCAACTGTTCTTTGATTCGTCTTTGTTCTTCTCTTTCTTCGAGCATAATTTCATTTACAGCTACTCCCCATTTAAGCTCGTTGAGTCGGGCCTGCAAGCAGATATCAGTGATCCTGGCTGACCTAAAGGCTGAACCGTTAAAATTAACAAGCTCAAAGGCATCTTTTATTTCCTGGGATAATTTGCCGTAATTGTTGTGTTTAATTTTTGAGAGGGTACTGTCGACTTTTCCATTGAAAGCATCCAGTACAAATTTGATGGCGGTGTTTCTTCTGTTTGGTTCGACGTAATCACAGCTTGCCGCTTTGTTCGTTTTGATAAGAGACTTAGTTAACTCTCTGGCTTTTTGCAGTTCTTTTCCTGCATCTGTAAATTCATAACTCTCTGCCAGTTCGTCCAAAACGCTTCGGTTTGGCACTATCCATTCATCGCCGTACCCTTCAATTTTATTTTTCATTGACCTGGCGACAGCCTGATAGGTTTCTGCAAACTCTTTCGCTTCATATGCGGAGCCAGCTATTTTCATTGCACGTATCTCTGCATCCGCGATTATTTTCATCGCATTATCATTTGCGTTGGAGATCAGCTCATCCGCTTTACTATTCGCGTTATCGAGTCGTTCTTTGGCTTTCAGGCGCGCATCACGCGCATCCTGGGTGATAGCGACAGCTTCGCTATTGGCGTTGCTTATTGTTAATGCAGCCTGATCGTGAGCTTCGTTTACCGCTCTTGCCGCTTGTTTTTGCGCGTCATCCAGCTTTTCTCTGGCAATAGCGTCAGCGGTTTTAATCTTTTTTTCCGCATCTAATACTGCATCGTGTAATTCCTGATACTGCCACAAAGGAGTGGCTTTTCCTTCAAGTTCTGCGTGGTCACGTACAGCCTGAGCTAATTTTTTCTGCGTTTCACCTAATTCTTCGCCAAGCGTATTTTTGCCGGAGATTAAAAGAGCTATTTCCTCTCGGTATTTTTTGCTTTTTTTGAAAAGTACGACAGATAAAACCGGAGCCAGAAGTGCTAATAAGAGTACTACTACTAAAAATAATTCCATTTCAAAGTCCTTTTACTCTATCAATTTGTAACAGCTGTGCTTCCTAACTATGCTATCACTTCTATATCTGAAAAAGCACATTCAAAAATATCATTTACAGTGGAAAGTTTGAACCTGCCTCTGGACGACCGGGGGATGAGTCTAATGAAATTGTAATGAAGAAATACCTATAGCATGGTCGAATTGTTATGAATTGATTGCTTTGGTTAACACCGTGTCCGTGCATGACCCTCTGTTAACTGAACGTACAAGGACGACCGCAAAGGCATTGCTGGAAGCAGGGGAATGGGGAATCAAGCCGTTTGAAACCTGCGGCGTAAGAGGTTTGGCAGCAGCGCGACGGTGCATTTTTCGGAAAAAAATGCCCGCAGAGCGGGCATAACAAAAAAACTACAGGAAAAATTCTCGTCGCAACGCTTGAGCTGTGTGTTGCGTCACTATAGTAGCAACGAAAATTCTCCCATGCTGACAATGTTCGATGAGTTAATTTTGTTGCCGGGATTCACAGCGCACGCTTCCGTCGCCATTTCTCCCGTTCGCGATGAGCTATCTCCGCTGTCCATGTTAACCCGCCCAGCGCGACTGGCGGATAATCCGGCAAAAATTCATCGGGCGAAATGCCGGTTGCTTATCAGCGATGACGTCAGCTTTCACGTTGCCGAAAGTCGTCGCCGGTTTGTGTTGAATGCCTTCATAAAATGCCTGGATAATTTCTTCTTTAAACTGTGCCGGACGGGGATGCTGCTGCACCACGGCTTCACGTTGCTCATCGCTGAAGTGGTCATAGTCAATACCCAGCACATCCATCTCAACGCCGGCCGTCACCAGGGCGATTTCCCCGGCCATAAATTGCGGAATGCCGGGCGTCGTGTGCAGGGCAATCGCCGTCCACACTTTATCAATGTCCGCCTGGGCAACCCCGTAATGTTGCAGAAAATCGCGCGCCGCATTGGCGCCATCGACTTCAAAGCGCTTATCGCAGCTGCAATGCTGTTGCGTCAGGCCCACATCATGAAACATGCAGCCAACGTAAAGCAGCTCGGCATCCACTTTGACCCCCAGTCGCTGACCTGCCAAAGCGCCCCAGTAAAAAACGCGGCTGGAGTGATGAAATAACAGATCCGATTCGATGTCACGTACCAGCGCGGTAGCATCGCGCGCCATTTTGCTGTCCGGAATACGAATGCCGTTAAGAGTAAAACTCATGGTGATGTCTCCGCTTAGTAAAGTTGCGTTCAGCATAAAGCCGCGCGACAATGTCATGAATCTCTGTTTAACGATGATTTCAGACATTGCGATTTAAGCGGACAGCCAGACAATGACTCACCATCACATTACCCTTTTGGCCGTTCCCGGCGCCCAGTTGCTGGATATTTCCGGGCCGCTGGATGTGTTTGCCGAGGCAAATCGGCTGCTGCATCGTCAGGTGTATCAGCTCAGCGTGATGTCGCTGCAGCACACCAGCATCCGCTGCTCGTCTGGTGTCCGGCTGGAAGCCGACGTTGCGCTAACTGCGGCGACACAGCATCGCGCCGATACCTTTCTGGTTGCCGGAGCACCTGACGCCAGCCAGATGCAGCTTTCCGCCAGTGAGCGCCAGCAGATTATCGCGCTCTGTCAGCGCAGCCAGCGTTACGGCTCGGTGTGTACGGGGGCGCTGCTGCTGGCGCAAACGGGTTTGCTGAACGGCAGGAAAGTCACTACTCACTGGGCGTGTGCGGAACGGCTGGCATTACTGCTACCCGATGCGCAGGTCGAAGCCGATGCGCTGTATGTGGCGGATGGTGCATTACGCACGGCAGCGGGGGTGACGTCCGGACTGGATCTGGCGCTGCGGCTGGTGGAAGAGGATCTCGGGCGCGAGCTGGCGCAGGAGGTGGCCGCCAGCCTGGTGATGTTCTTCCAGCGCCCGGTGACACAGGGACATTTTGTACGTAAACAGCAGGTGTCCCTGGCCGGACGCAGCGCCTTTCAGGAGATGCAGCGCTGGGCAATCGCGCATCTGGCACAGATTCGCGGGCTGGAAGACCTGGCGGCGCACATGCACCTCAGTACGCGGCATTTAGCGCGTCTGTTTCAGCAGGAAATGCAGATCCAGCCTGGCGCATGGCTGGAGCAGGCACGCATCAGCCACGCGCGGGCTTTGCTGGATGCCGGTGAGCTGCCGCTCAAAGCGATCCCGGCGGCCTGCGGTTATCACAGTGCCGATGTGATGCGCCGCGCGTTTGTCAAAGTGACCGGCATGACGCCGTCGCTGTATCGCAAAATGTTCCCGCCGCCGCGCTGAGTCTGCACCACTGTCCGTATTCTCGTCCGGCTGCGCCATCCAGCCGCTTATTCCAGCGTATTGCTTTCCAGCTTACGCGTTGCAGTCCCGCGCGTTGACCACCAGCAGAGCAGCGAACCGAGGCAAACCATGGCCGTGCCTTGCCAGAAGGAGAAGGTCAGGCTAGAGTTAAGGATAAAAGCGGCTATCAGCGACGAAATGATAGGGATAAAGTAGGAAGCTGCGGCTAACAGCGTGACATTGCCGTGCAGAATGCCGACGTTCCACGCCGCATAGCCGAGCCCCATCGCCATCGCTGCCAGCGCCAGGCTGATGCACGCCTGCAGTGAGAACACCACGGGCGGCTGCGGTGATAGCAGCGATTTCAGCCACAGCGTCAGCGCAGTTAAGATGAAAAACAGCGTGATGCCGTTACTGCCTTTCGCGCTATTTTTTGTCACCACGCAATAAACCGCCCAAATCATCGCACCGCCAAATGCCAGACCATAACTGAGCGGATTATCCATCACATTGTCGATCATTTCGCCCAGTGAAAATCCCCGATCGCCGCTCAGTACCCGACAAATACCGGCGACGGCCAGCAGGAGGCCGGGAATAATCAACGGGCTGGTCTTTTGCCGGTTAACCATCACCGTTAAAACGATAGTCATCGCCGGCCACAGGTAATTAACCATGCCGACTTCAATCGCCTGATGGCCGCTATGAGTAAAACCCAGCGACAGCGACAGGCAGAGCTCATAGCAGACAAACAGCAGGCTGCCGATCAGCAAATAGCGTCGGGGAAACTGGCGCAGGTCAGGAAAACCCACGGTGAGCAGCAACAGCAGGGCGCTGGCGCTATAAATCAGCGCGGCACCGGTTACCGGACCAAAACTTTCACTGACGCTTTTTATTAATCCTACAATCGTGCTCCACAGCAGAATGGCCAGCAGACCAGTCAGGGTAGCTTTACTCTGCGGCATTACCCGTTACCTCAATGTGTGAAAAATCGCGGCGTGCTCGCCAGTGTGGCGGCTGGCGGGGACGCAGACAAGATGAATCTGCAGGTTGCCGATGTGACTGGCCGGAAAGCGAACCCGTCTGCAGACAAAAAGTTGATAAAATATCCTGATTAAAATCAGTGTAATAGAGTGGTGATGTAAATCTTCGCTAAAAAATAACTTGCTATTAAATAGCGCACTATATAAATTCAGTCTCAGTTCAGAACACGACCATCAAGTCATTATCATTTAAATAGCGCGCGATATAATCGCAAAAAACATTAAAGGAGTAACACCATGAAATTACAACACTCTCTGCTTGCCATGGCGATGGCTACTGCGTCGGTAAACAGCTTTGCTGCCGCACCACAACCTGAACGTCACGTGCAGCAGTTTTTACAGGCGCTGAACAGCAGCGGCGGCAAACCGATTGAGCAACTGCCACCGCAGGCGGCGCGTCAGGTGCTGATTGATGCGCAGAAGGGCGTAACGCTGCCGCCGGCCGACGTCACTGAAAAAACCATTCAGGTAAACGGCCAGCCCATTAAGCTGAATATCGTAAAACCGCAGGGCGCACAGGGTACGTTACCGGTATTTATGTTCTTCCACGGCGGCGGCTGGATCCTCGGTGATTTCCCGACCCACGAACGTCTGGTGCGCGATCTGGTGGTGGAATCTGGCGCTGCGGCTGTGTTTGTGAACTATACGCCGTCACCCGAAGCGCATTATCCGCTGGCCATCAATCAGGCTTATGCGGCGACACGCTGGGTGGCGGAACACGGTAGCGAGATTGGTGTCGATGGCAAGCGCCTGGCGCTGGTTGGTAACAGCGTCGGCGGTAACATGGTAGCGGCGGTCGCGCTGCAGGCTAAACAGCAGCAAACGCCAGCAATTCGTTATGACATCATGCTGTGGCCGGTAACCGATGCGCGCTTTGATACCGCTTCGTATCACCAGTTTGCCAACGGATATTTCCTGTCGCGGAACATGATGAAATGGTTCTGGGACGCCTACACCACCAAACAGAGCGAGCGCGACAATATTCTCGCTTCGCCGCTGCGCGCCACAAAAGAGCAGCTGCAGGGCTTACCGCCAACGCTGATTCAGACGGCAGAACTGGATGTGCTGCGTGATGAGGGTGAAGCCTTTGGTCGCAAACTGGATGCCGCCGGTGTGGATGTCACCGTGACGCGCTATAACGGTCTGATTCATGACTACGGTCTGCTCAATCCGCTGAGCGAGGTGCCGGCAGTCCGCACTGCGATTCGCCAGGCGGCGGAAGAGCTGAAAACCCATCTGCAGTAAGCTTCAGGCCAGGCGCGGCGGCGTCTGGCCCGTTTATTTATCCTCGCGTCACTTCCACTTCATCTCACCGGTATTCACCTTCGCGCTCAGCTCCAGCGAGCTGACATCCGCTAAGGTTGGCCATGCCTGTTTCATCGCCTGAATCACCGCCGCGGAGCCTTTGTGCTGTTGCAGCGCCCGCTCAAAACTTTGCAGATAATCCAGCGTAAAGGTGACCGCCTTATCGCCCGCCGGACGCGCACCTAGATAGTGGCCGGGGATCACCACCTGCGGCTTCAACTGCTGCATTTCTCGCAATACCTGACGCCACTCTGCGCGGCTGGCTGCGGTCTGTGTGTCCGCGGTCCAGACGTGAATGCCGGAATCCACCACTGTGCCACCGAGTATTGCCTTACTGGAGGGAATCCACACGTAGGCTGATTTTTCTGCCGCGTGGCGCAGTTCAATGCGCTCACCATCGACGCTAAACCGCGTCTGGTGGGTAATCTGTGGCACATACAGCTGGTGCGGCGCAGCGCCGTTCATCTGCGGTCCCCAGTACTGCAGCTTGGCATCTTTGGTCGCTTCGATATGTTCCACTACCAGCGGCGAGGCGACAATTTTGGCCTGCGGAAACGCCTGCACCAGCGGCTCAAGACCGAAGTAGAAATCCGGATCGCCCGAGGTGATCACGATGTGGGTCAACTGCTTGCCGCGCGCTTTAATCAGTTCCACCAGCTTCTCGCCATCTTTGGGGCTGAACTGCGCATCAAACAGAATCGCTTCATGCGGACCGGAGACCAGCGTCGACGAGACCGGAAAAATTCCCTGTTCCTGTGGGTTATACACGTCTAACTGCAACGGGGCGGCAAAAGCCGGCGCGGCGGCTAAGGTGACCAGCAGCGCGAGTGATTTCATCTTCATGGCATCTTCCTTTTTACGGCAACGTGCCGTCACTGAAAGACGCTATTGTAAGCCAATCGCCAGCTGGCAGAATTCCCGCAATCAGATATGATCAGTTGCATAAAACGATCAGATGGAGCCTGCATGGACAGAGTGACGGCAGCGCGGGTGTTTAACCGAATTTGTGAGTTGGGAAGCCTGAGCGCGGCGGCACGCGCGCTGGATATTTCGCGCCCGATGGTCAGTCGCTATCTTGATGAAATGGAGAAGTGGGCAGGCGCACGCCTGCTGCACCGTTCTTCACGGCGGCTGACCATTACGCCGGCGGGTGAGCAGATTTTGCATAAGACACGTGCGCTGGCCCGGCTGGCCGACGAGATTGAACAGCAGGGCGATGAGGGCAAACCGCAGGGCACGTTGCGCGTGGCCTGTGCACATTCAACCGCCACCCACATTCTTGGACCGATGATTCCGGCGTTCCTCGCGCGTTACCCGGCGGTACGTATTGAGCTGGAGATCAATAATCAGCCGGTCAGCCTGGTGGGTGAGCGCATCGACGTGGCCATTCGCATTACCGACGATCCGGAGCCCGGCGCGATTGCCCGCAGGCTGGGTGAATGTGCCTCGGTAGTCTGCGCCGCGCCGGCCTATTTAACGCGACGGGGCGAACCGCAGACGCCAGCGGATCTGGCACAACATAATTGCCTGCACTACAGCCGCTTTGCCGGGCAGCGCTGGCAGTTTCACGATGCGCAAGGCGAGGCGGTTTCCGTGGTGGTGAGCGGCAATTTCAGCGCTGGTATTTCATCCGTGTTATGTGATGCCGCTATCGCCGGCTGTGGTGTTGCCATGGTGCCGGCAATGGAGGCGCAGGCTGCACTGGCCAGCGGTCAGTTACGTTGCGTACTGCCCGGTTTTCAACCGCGCACCTTAGGCATTTATGGCCTGTATATGTCGCGCGAACGCCAGCCTGCGGTATTACGGGTATTTCTGGACGCGGTGATGCAGCAGTTGCGAAACCTCTGAATCATCACTGTGACAACGTCACTGTGCCTGTCACGCGCTGTATGCGTTACGTAACACCGTTTCGACATACTGAACCGTGGCGTTAAGCGACAAATCCACCGCACAACTGCTACTATGCGCCGCGCCGCGGCAGTTGAGCAGCGCGCCGGGTTCCACTTTCACTCATTTTTACCTGCTTAACGGCATGGGGTAGCACCGTAATGTTTCACGATTTAGGCATCATTAATCTCTGGACTTTCCTGGCGGGCGCGCTGGTGATCATTCTATTACCCGGACCCAACAGCCTGTATGTGCTGCGCACCGGGATGAGTCGTGGGGCAAAGCCGGCCTGTCAGGCGATAGCCGGGGTGATGGCGGGCGATTTGATTTTGATTTTTCTCGCCTGGGCGGGCGTCGCGACGCTGATCCGTACCAGTCCGCATATTTTTATGGTGGTGCGTTATCTTGGCGCCATGTTCCTGCTGTATCTCGGCGTGAAGATTATCATCGGCGCGCTGCGCAAACGCAGCGGCGATCAACCGGCTGAAGCGGTAAAACAGGAAAACTATTTCCTGCGTGCGCTGCTGCTTGGCGTAACCAATCCCAAGGCGATTCTGTTTTACGTTTCGTTCTTCATTCAGTTTATCGATCCGCGCGTAACCCATACCGCGCCGGCGTTTGCCACCCTGGGTGCGCTGATTCAGGTGATCAGTTTCAGCTACTATTCCCTGTTGCTGGTGGCTGGCGCGGTGATGGTGCGCTATCTGCGAAGCCGCACCCGCCTGGTTAAGCTGGCGAACATGCTGACCGGCATGCTGTTTTTTGGCTTCGCCGTGCGGTTAGTCAGCGCGCAAAGCTAACCCTTCTGACGCACGCCACGGCAGCAACACCGCCTCCGCCGGCTGCACCTTAAAATGGCAACGCGATGATGCAGCGGTGTGCACAGCTTGTGCGCATTGGCTGCATCCGTATGACTGCCGCATCCATAAGTATTCCATCTTGTATCCCAGACCGTATCCTATCTGGCCCGGCGCATAACGGCCGCGCACATCACGTTATTCTGGCACGCAAACTGCACTCCTCCCGGTAGCCAATTAACCCGGGAGAACGATCATGTTTGATGCACTGCTGGATGAAGATGCCACCCAGCTGGCGGCGCGGGTGCGCGACGGCGAGGTTTCCGCGCGCGAGTTAACCCAGGCGACGCTGGATCGCCTGGAACAGCGTGAGCCGCTGATTCAGGCGTTTTGTACGCTAACGCCGGAGCGGGCGCTGGCACAGGCAGAGCAGATCGACCGCCGTCGTGCGCGCGGCGAGCCGCTGGGCGCACTGGCGGGCGTGCCGCTGGCGGTAAAAGATTTGATCTGTACCGCCGGTGTGCGAACCACGTCAGGATCGGCCGCCTACGCCGATTTTATTCCCGAAGAAGATGACATCACCGTTGAGCGCCTGCTGGCGGCGGATGCCATCCTGCTGGGCAAGACCACCGCGCCGGAATTTGGCTACAGCGGTGTCGGCCATAATCCCCTGTTTCCCTCACCGCGTAATCCCTGGGATGTGAGCAAAACGCCGGGCGGATCGAGCGCGGGATCCGGCGCGGCGCTGGCGGCGCGGCTGTGTCCGATTGCGCTCGGCAGTGATGGCGGAGGATCGGTACGTATCCCGGCGGCCCACTGCGGTGTCTATGGACTCAAGGCCTCGATGGGACGGGTGCCGCTGTGGCCGGGCTGCCGCGATGAGCGTTATCCTGGCGTTTCCAGCTGGGAATCGCTTGAACATATCGGTCCGATGACGCGTAGCGTGCGCGACAGCGCGCTGATGATGTCGGTGATGGCCGGTCCGGACATGCGCGATCGGCACTCCATCCCATGCAGCGATGTTGACTGGCTGGCCAGTCTGGATCGGCCACTGCAGGGGTTGCGCATCGCTTTCAGCGCCGACTTTGGCTATATCGCCGTCGATGCGGAAGTGCGCGCCGTGGTCACCGCGGCCGCGCGTCGTCTCGCTGCGGCGCTGGGCGCAGAGCTGGAGGAGGTGGATCCCGGCATCGCTGACGAAAGCGCCAGCTTTGCTGCGCTGGTGGCGTTCGAAAGCGATCTGAGCGGCATGCGCCAGATGCAGAGCGAGCTGGGTGCTGCGATGTCACCGCACCTGAGTGCCATGCTGCAGCGCGACTGGCGCGCGGAGCATTTCACCGACGCCAATACCACGCGCAAAAAGCTCTGCAACCAGCTGTGGCGCTTTATGCAGCGCTACGACCTGCTGCTGTCACCGACGCTGGCGGTGCCGCCGTTTGCGCTGCACATGCAGGGCCCGGAAATCATTGATGGCCGCATGGTGCGCAGCGATCACTGGCTGTCGTTCTGCTTCCCGTTCAATTTTACCGGTCAGCCTGCCGCCTCGGTGCCTGCCGGCTTCACGGCCAGTGGTCTGCCGATCGGTATGCAAATTGTGGGTCGTCATCTGGACGATGGCCTGGTGCTGGCGGCCAGTGCCGCTTTTGAGCGCATCCAACCATGGAATCATCACTATCCTGCTGCTATTGGAGTTCTCCATGAGTAACAAATCTTCCCCTGCGCTGGAGCAGGAGTTCGAGCATGAGCCGGTGCCGCTTAGCCATCGCCACTCGACGGGTTCGGTGTCGGCGGTGTGGTTTGGCTTTCCGATGATCCTCACCAATGCGCTGTTCGGCGGCATTATCACCTGGCATCTTGGCTTCTGGCCGGCACTGCTGGCGATTTTGCTGGGTAACCTGGTGCTGTTTGCCTATGTCGGCGCACTTAGCTGGTTCGCCGGGCATACCGGTATGAACTTCGCGCTGCAGGCGAAGCGGACCTTCGGCACCAAAGGCTATATCCTGGTGTCCGGCTTTCTTTCTACTGTGGTGATAGGCTGGTACGCCTTTCAGACCGGCCTGACCGGAACGGTGATCAACCAGACTTTTGGCTGGAATGCGCTGGCGGTCACCGCGTTTGCCATGGTGCTGTATACCGGCGTCACCTTTCTTGGGGTACGGGCGCTGTCGGTGCTCGGGATGATTGCCGCACCGCTGTTTGTGGTGCTGGGGCTGGTTGCGCTGTGGCTGGTGAGCAAGGATCATGATTTCACCACGCTGACCCAGTGGCAGGGCAGTCCGGCAGCCGCTGGCGCCATGAGCATGGGCACGGCGGTCACCATGGTGATTGCCGGCTTTGCGGATTCCGGCACCATGACAGCGGATTTCACCCGCTGGTCGAAGGACGGCAAATCAGCGGTGATCGCCGCGTTTTCCGCGTTCCCGCTGGCGAATGTGATTTCCTATCTGTTTGGCGTGGTGATTGTCGCCGTCGGCGCGGCGGTCGATCCGCTCAGCAACGGCGGTAACTTTCTGCCGCTGCTGATGGGGCACGGCATGCTGCTGTCGGCCATCGCCTTTCTGTTTGTGTTTATCAACCTCGGTTCGGTATGCACGCACTGCCTGTATAACGGCGCGGTCGGTTTCAGCCATCTGTTCAGCAGCAAAATGCGTCTGTGGACGCTGATCCTCGGTGCCATCGGTGGCGTGCTGGCGCTGGCCGGCGTGTGGTCCTGGTTCCTCGAATGGCTCAGCCTGCTTGGCATGGTGGTGCCGCCGTTTGGCGCAGTGATGATTGTTGACCTGATCTTTATGGCGAAAATCAGCGAACAGCGTCAAACCCGGCGCCTGCGCGGCAGCGCGTTCGCCGCCTGGGCCATCGGCAGCCTGTGTGCGGTGATGGCCCACCTCGAATTCCCGCAGTTTGGTGAAGCGGTTATCGGCCTGGTCACCGCGGCACTGAGCTATACGCTGATTGTGAAATGGAAACCGGAAAGCAGTACGGCGGTAATGGAGAAAAGCAATGCCTGATTATATCGTAGATTCAACCCCCTATCCGTGGCCGTATGACGGCAACTGCACGGTGCAAAACACCGCGCTGCTGGTGATTGATATGCAAACCGACTTCTGCGGCAAGGGCGGCTATGTTGACACTATGGGTTACGACATCTCCCTGACGCGCGCCCCCATCAAACCGCTGCAGCAGGTGTTAGCGCGCATGCGCGACTCCGGCTTCCCGATCATCCATACCCGTGAAGGCCATCGTCCGGACCTGAGCGATCTGCCGGCCAACAAGCGCTGGCGATCGCGGCGGATGCAGGCGGAGATTGGTGCACCAGGGCCCTGTGGCCGCATTCTGGTGCGCGGTGAGCCAGGCTGGGAAATCATTCCCGAGCTGGCGCCGCTACCGGATGAAGTGATTATTGATAAACCCGGCAAAGGCTCTTTTTACGCCACCGACCTTGAGCTGATTCTGCACAGTCGCGGTATCCGCAACTTAATGATCAGCGGCATCACCACCGACGTTTGCGTGCATACCACACTGCGCGAAGCCAACGATCGCGGCTTTGAATGTCTGGTGCTGAGCGACTGCTGCGCGGCGACGGAGTTGAAGCATCATCAGGCGGCGCTCAGCATGATTCATATGCAGGGCGGTATATTCGGCGCAGTGGCAGACTCGGCAGCGCTGCTGGCCGCGCTGAACAGCCCGGCAGCGGCGCGCGTGAGCTAATCCGGCAACGGACGCGAACGGCGGGCTGGCCAGGCGTTGAGGTGCCGGGCCAGCCACAACCGAACACAACCCTGCGCGGGCGTGATGATGCAGTCTGACCGGCCTAGGCCGGTCATGGCAAACTTCAGCCAACGTTGCCGGCAATCGTCAGATAGTCGGTATACATTTGCGGTGCGCCGGAGAACGAGGCCATGGTGCGCCATTCATCATACATACGCTCGCTCTCCTGATGGTTTTTCACAAACGTCAGCGATTTTTCGGTTGAGACGTCCATCGCCGGATGGAAGCTGTTGAGCGAGTCGAGGCTCTCGATCACCAGCATCACGGCATACTGCTCACTTCGATTACCGCCGGTGCCCTTCAGCATGTGAAACTTCCAGCCGGGATAGTCATCAATGCGCGCGACGTTCTCAATCATAAAGCGATCAAAGTCGGCAGCCGTCACGCCAGCGCGTAGCGCCAGATGATGAAAACCGACCACGCGTGCCACCGCAGGTTGAGCATCGGGCTGAAAGTTCGGGCCGGGCGGCAGTGAACTGTGGCGGTTTTCTGCCAGCAGCGAGAACGTGGAGAAGAGCGTTGGTAACTCCCCATAGGTGGCAAAGTTTTTCCACTCCTCAAGCAGCGCGCACGCCTCGGGCCGTTGTTGCCAGAAGGCGATGGCCTCGGCCGTGAGTTCGCCAGCCGGTGTGATATAGCGGTCATAGTCTGCCTGGCTGGCAGCCTGATACAGCATCAGGTATTGTTCCTGGCGTTCGCCGCGCAGGCCTTTTAACAGCGACCATTGCCAGCCCGGATAAGCAGGAATCTGCGTGCCGCGCGCCTTGAGAAAGGCTTCGAAGGTCGCGGCATTAACGCCTTTCTTCAGATTGAGCCCGACGTAGTGCAGGCTGAACACCGGTTGCGTTGAGGTTGTCATAGAAACTCCTTGTGAATATGACAGGGCAGAGGCGCTATTTCGCTGCCAGAGCGAAACGCGCCGCGAAAGTCACCAGCAGCAACATCACGATGCCGGCGCTGAGCGTGGTGGTCAGGGACGTGAGCTGGGCGCTAAAGCCAATCAGCGCCGGGCCCAGCAGTAGCCCGGAGTAACCGCATAGCGTGACGGCCGGTATGGCGTAATGCGCGGCGACAGTGCGCTGGTTACCCGCCGCGTTGAATAAAATCGGCACGATATTGGCCAGACCGATACCCACCAGCACAAAGCCGAGCAGGGCGCTCCACAGCCAGACGGAGAAAATCGCTAATGCCAGCCCTCCGCTGGCGACGAGACCGCCCCAGGTGAGCACGCGGCGACTGCCATAGTGATTAATCAGCCGATCGCCAAACAGGCGCAGCGTAGCGACAGCCGTGGCGTACAGTGTGAAGCTGAAACCGGCCAGCTGCATCGACATGGCGCGTTCACTGTTCATAAACACCGCTGACCAGTCGAGCATGGCGCCTTCGATGAGGAACAGCAGAAAACACAGCAGGGCAATCAGCACCACGTTACGGTGCGTCAGGGCGCGCAGCGTACCGCGCGTTGGTTTTGCATCCGTGCGACGAAGGGGCAACAGGGCGGTATGGCTCATCAGCAGCAGCAATACAATCAACGCACACAGCGGCAGCAGCGCCAGCAGGGGCGCAACCTGCAGCCACAGCAGCAGACTCACCGCGCCGGCGCCAGCAATGCTGCCAAGACTGTAAAAGCCGTGAAAGCCCGACATCTTGCTGGCCCCGGCCTCGCGCTCCACGATCACCGCCTGATAATTCATGCTGACATCCATCAGTCCGTTGATCGCACCGAAGAGCAACAGCGCGCCCGCCATCGGCAATGGTGAGGACAGCAGCATCAGCAGCGGCAGATCCAGGGCCAGTCCGGCACCGCACAGCAGCAGCAGCGTGCGACAGCCAAAATGGGCTATCAGCGCGCCGGTAAAAGGCATAACTGACATGGAGCCTGCGGCGATACAGAACAGCAGCAGCCCCAGCATGCCGTCATTGATCGCCAGTTGCGCTTTGGCGAAGGGAATAAGCGGCGCCCAGGCGGCCATGCCCAGTCCGGCGATAAAAAATAGCGTGCGCGTCGCGCGCTGCTGGCGCAGGTTAAGCAGATTACTGTTCATCATCACATCCCGGTGTAGTACGGCGTTTAATCGCCTGGCCTTATCCATGGTCGGGCTACAGGTACACTGCAGCCTGTGCAGAGGCCCATAAAAACGTAATTAATATTTAACAGTAACAAGACTTGTCCTGGAAATGACGTAGCGTGTTCAGGTGGCTGTATTCAGTAGAGTTTATTTATTACATATACGGAAGGCATTTTAAAAAAGCGCGATGTGGGATGGGAACGGTAATGACGGATAAAGTAAATAATGACAATCTTATTTCAATGCGCTGAAATATATATAAATTTAACTGGGTCGATACAAGCATTGCGTGCACTGTGTAGCGGTGCAATTTATTGCACGATAAATCGCACCGCTATCCACCAGGTTGAATTACCTGCACGTTGCTTAACTGAACAGCAGCGTTAATGTCATTAACCGGCAATCAATAATATAAATATAGTTAATTGATTGCTCAGTGCATTTAACAACCTGCAACCGTCAGCGCCAGGTCTCTTCACTTACTCATCCAGCTGTAAATAGCAGACACGCAGGCGGTGCCCGTCCGGGTCCAGCGCGGTAAAGGTGTAGCCAAAGTCCATGCGCACCGGTGACTGAATGATGGTGATTTCGCGCAGCACGCCCCATTCGTGATAAAGAAAATCGACATCGTCTTTGCGCGCGGTTTTAAACACAATTTCGCTACGCGCCGCACTGGCGGGCAGGGAGAGTGCGGGTTCAACGGTATACTGCGACCAGATACCCAGTTTAAAGCCGTTCTCAAACATAAACATTGCAAAGGTCGGGCTGAGTTCTGCGGGTTTGATGTCGAACAGCGCGGCATAAAAGTCAGCACTTTTCACGACGTTGGGCACATAAATAATGGTCATGTTAGCGGTAAGCATGGTGATCTCCTTGTGTGTTTACCGCTGCATAGTAGGGGGAGGCTGTGACAGATTTTGTCAGGAGTCTACCGGGTACCGCAGATTCTGATAATCCCGCCAGCGTTTCAGCAACTGATGACGCGTGCCGGGATAGAGTTCGCTGGTGACGCTGATCGCTTCAATGCGGTCGACGCGGAAATTGCGGAACTCCTGGCGCAGTTCGCACCAGCCGCACAGCAGGCGCACGCGTTCAAAGTAGCCAATCACTACCGGCCAGATGGTGCGGGTGGAGAGGTTATCCTGCAGATCTTTGTAGCGCAGGCTGATCTTGCTGCGCTGATGGATTGCCTGGCGAATCTGCGGCAGATGGGTTTCGAACAACGCTTCGCCCTGGGAGGCGATCAGCAGCGACTGGTGATCGATACTCTGCGTAAGATGCGGCGGAACCACAGCCTGGACTTTGGCCAGCGCATGGCGCGCGGCGGACTTAAGCTCTTCGTCGGTGTGTCGGGTGACCCAGTTGAGCCCGAGCACCAGCGCATCAATCTCCTGACGGGAAAACATCAGCGGCGGCAAATGGCCGTCGGATTTCAGTAAATAACCAACGCCCGCGCTGCCCTCAATCTCCACGCCCTGCTGCTGCAAACTAAGAATGTCACGATAGACGGTGCGCACGCTGATGTGCAGCTGTTCGGCGATACGCTGCGCGGTCAGCGGATAGCGATGACAGCGCAGCAATTGCAGCAGTTCGGGAAGCCGCTGAGTTTTAGACATGATACGCCAGCCTTAAGCGAAGAACGCGCGCCGCCAGGATTCAGGCGCGCAACAGTTGGCTTAATGTAGCCAAATCCGCCGTGCTTTGCAGCTCACTGATAGCCAGTAACTGCTGCTGGCGCGCCGGCACTTCATGGCGCAGCGCCTGACGCAGTTTAGCCGCCACATCTACGCCATCCGCCAGCGACTGCTGCCGCGTGCGGCGCTGCTGCAGCTGACGACCCTCTTTCAGCGTCAGCGTGACGAGATGAAAACGCCGCGCCGGGTTGAGCGCATCGGGCGGCGCGGACGCATCCGGCGTGCGACGCACTTTGGCCGCCAGCGGCATCACCGCCGGATTAAGCGCACCTTCGGCAAAATCTTCCATCCGCAAATCGTCATACATCAGCATGGCGGCAATCACGTATTCCAGGCTAAAGCGTGCTTCGATGCCGTTAGCCGGCACGCGAACTGCCGCCGCGATATCGCCACCCGGCGGGAAGGCGACCGTGATGTCATCAATATTTTCCAGCAGCGAGTCCAGCGAGTGGCCTTCCGCCAGCCAGGCGCGCCGCAGCAGACGTGCCGCTTCGGCAGCGCTGTGAGTTCCGGCGCAGGTGGGGAAGGGTTTGAACTCCAGACCGGGGGTACTGATGCGCCACGGCGCGCCCCAGTTTTCCACCAGCCGTTGCGGCTGCGCCTCGCCGTTACTGCTGGCGGCGAGAAACGCGTCGAGCACGCCTTCATGCCGGCCATCGAATTTCGCCAGCGTCAGCTGCGCCGCCATCACCGCACGCTCTGCCGCCAGTCCGGCGTGCAGCGGCTTCACCGCTGAACCAAACTGAGCGCGCAGTCCGCTGGCCTGGGTCGCCGCGATGCCGATCAGCGTGGCGCAGTCGGTTGCATTAAGCTGCAGCAGACGTGCCAGCGCGGCCGCCGCCGCCAGCGTGCCCAGCGTGGCCGTGTTGTGATAACCCAGCGCATAGTGCTGCTGGCTGGCGGCCAGTCCCAGCCGGCCAGCCACTTCCACGCCGATGACATAGGCATCAAGGAACGCTTCGGCAGTGGCGGGCTGCTGCTGCTGCCAGGCAAACAGCGCGGGCAGAATCGCCACGCTGGGATGGCCGCGAAAATCGGCATGGAAATCATCGTAATCCAGCGCATGGCCGGCATAGCCCAGCAGTAACGCCTGTGAGCGTACGCTGCCGTCGCCATAAACCTGTCGCAGCGCCGGTAAGCCGCTGTCCGGGACCTGCTGCTGTAACACCGGCCAGCTCACGGCGAGAAAATCCTGCACGCCAGTGCGCGCGGCATCACGTGCCGCCGCATCCGGCTGGCTTTGCAGGATGCGCTCAGCCAGCGCGTGGCTCAGGTTCATGCCTGCTCCAGACTGCGAAGCGCCGCCACGGCGAGTTGCGCGAGGTAGCGTGAGGTGGGCAGTAACACCGCATCATTGATGCGAAAAGCCGGATGGTGCAGCGCAAAAGGTTCGCCAGTGCCGATCATCACAAAGGCGCCGGGCAGCTGTTGCTGATAAAAAGCAAAATCTTCGCCGATCGGGCTGGCTTCCACCACGCGCGCTTCAAGTCCGCTGGCGGTGGCCTGTTGCAGGGCAAAATCCGCCCAGTGCGCATCATTCACCACCGCAGGCGGACCGGCGTGCCAGTTAAACTCAACCTCTGCGGCAAAAGCCGCACCGAGGCCGAGCACGATTTCGCGGAAGCGCTGCTCCAGTCGCTCACGCGTGGACTGAGAGAAGGTGCGCACCGTGCCTTCCAGCCAGGCGCTGTCCGGAATAACGTTCCAGGTGCTGCCGCTGTGCAGCTGGGTGATCGACACCACTGCGTTGTCAGCGGAGGGGGCGTTACGGCTAATTAGCGTTTGCGCCGCGGAGACTATCTGCGCCGCGATAACGATCGGATCGTTGCCCTGATGCGGTTTGGCGGCATGGCTGCCGGTGCCGGTGATGCGGATATCGAAGCGATCCACCGCCGCGGTCAGCGCACCGGCTTTGCTGCCCACCACGCCAGGCGGCAGCGACGGATCGTTATGAATGCCGAAAATCGCCACCGCCTCCTGCAGCGCGCCGGTAGCGATGACATCCGGCGCGCCCTGGCCGGTCTCTTCGGCGGCCTGGAACAGAATCCGCACGCGGCCGGGCAGCGTTGCCTCCTGCTGCTTAAGCAGAATCGCCGCGCCAAGTGCAGCGGAAGCGTGAAAATCGTGGCCGCAGGCGTGCATCACGCCAGGACGCTCCGAGCGAAAAGCGACCTCCGACTGCTCTTCAATCGGCAGCGCATCAATATCCGAACGCAGCACAATCAGCGGTCCCTGTGCCGGGCCGACTTCCGCCACCAGACCGGTTTTCAGTGGCAAATCAACGATGCGAATCTGGTGCTGTTCCAGCTGCTGGCGCAGGCGGGCGGTGGTTTCAAACTCCTGATTAGAGAGTTCCGGAAAACGGTGCAGTTCGTGGCGAAAGGCGATCAGCTGCTCGCCCAGCGCGGTTTCATTCAGTTGGCTCATGCCTGGCTTCCTTGTGATGCCGCCTGGCGCGTCAGCCAGGCATCGTGCGCGGTTTCATCCAGCACTTTTTTCATATATTGCGTGATGTGGCCTTTGCCGAGATCGGTGGTGTGCATGAGCACAAATCCGCGCTTGCGATACATATCAATTAGCCACGGATGGCTGATGGCGGTACCGAGCGATACCGCCGGTGCGCGTAACTGGCCGCGTAAAATTTCCTGCTCCAGACGATCCTGAACCTGGCGGCCAAACTGCTGCCCCGCGTAGTCCGGGTGAGCGCCAAACCAGCCGATATGCGGCAGGCCGAACGGACCCGGCAGCGGGCCCCATGGATAACGCACGGTGACCGAGGAGACCATCACGCCCTGGGCATACAGCGCATACACGCCGTGGCTTTGCAGATGCCGCAGCGTTTTCTCGCGGTCAGCGGTGGCCGCATCAAATTTGATCCCCAGCGCCAGCGTGGGCGCATAGGCGGCATGCATCAGCGCCTGATAAGTGTCCACTTCGTCTTCAGTGACCTGACGAAACTCAAGTGTCATAGCTATCCCCGGAAAACCGCCCGGCGGGCGATAAAGAAAGAAGGCTCAGAGTAGCAGTAAAGCGCTGACGGGCTATATGTGAAATCCGGATAAGCTAATGCAAATTTGTGAAAATGAAATGGCGGCTTTTTCATTGCACAAATCGCCATTTACCGTAGTATGCATAAAATACATAGCGCTATAACTATTTCGCATTAATCCTCTGAAATATAACAATTTTGTTATGGCGTTTTTCCTAATCAGGGTGACAACGTGTTAGCGATTAAATCTCCGCGTGCCTACGCACACGAACCGGGACTGCGTGCGCGCACCGGCGAATTCATTAAATCTTATGCTACGCATATCCGTATTTTCACCTCTCCGCGCGCCTGGCAGGCGGTTAATCCGCAATTAACGCAAAGTCTGGAAACCTGTGGTATTCGCTGGGAAATCGAGTATTTGCACGGCGAATGCACCGACGCGGCCATTGATACGCTGAAAAGCAATCTGCAACAGCAGCAGGCTGAACTGCTGCTGGCAATTGGCGGCGGGCGCGTACTGGATGCGGCTAAAGCGGTCGGCAGCCAGTTACCGGAAATCACCGTCGTCAATTTCGCCACCGTCGCGGCGACCTGTGCCGCCTGGTCGCCGGTGGCGATTATTTATGACGCGCAGGGCGGCCACGTGCGCAGCCAGCCGCTGGGCAAAATGCCTGAACTGGTGCTGGTAGACAGCGAAGTGATTGCGCAAAGTGATGTGCGTTACCTCAAAGCGGGCATTGTCGACGCGCTGGCTAAATACTACGAGTTCTATCCTTATCTGCGGCACAACCCCCACGATCTCGCCCTCGATCTTAAAGTGATGACCGCGCAGCGCGCGCTGGATGTCTATCGCCAGCACGGTGCCGCCGCCGTGATGGCCAACCAGCAACAGCGCGTGACGCCAGATCTGGTGAAGGTGATCGATGCCAGTATTGTGCTGGCCGGCCTGGCCAACAGCGTGCGTGACGTGCTGCCAACGCCAGGCTTTGCCCATGCGATTCATAACCGTCTGACCCATCAGCCGGAGCTGCACCACTGGCTGCACGGTGAAAAAGTCGGTTACAGCCTGCTGGTGCAGTCGCTGATTGAGCACGACGGTGAGCCGGACGCCGCGCTGCTGGCGCTGCTGCGACAGTATGATATGCCGCTGACCTTAGCGCCGCTGCACGGCGATCGTCGCGCAGCCATCAGAAGCATTGCTGAACAGATCAAATTCCCGGCGGCCAGCGCCGAACGTCTGCCGTTCCGCATCAGCGCGGATGCCTTAGAGCAGGCGCTGCTGGCGACCGAGAACGCCTTTTAATTGTTATTGACCCTTTTATTGACCAGGAAAAAATATGGCTACTTCATCTTCACGCCGCATCCGTTTAGGGCTGTTTGTACAACCGGTTGGACAGCATGTGAGCGGCTGGCGGCTGACGGAAAATCTGGGCGATCCGACGGATATTGACTGGCTGATCACCATCGCGAAAAAAGCCGAAGCCGGTAAGTTTGATCTGTTCTTCGTGGGTGATGCACTGGCGACCAGCATGTATCGTCTGCCTTCCACCATGGCGCGTCTGGAGCCGTTAACGCTGCTGTCGGCGCTGGCGGTCAACACCAAACGCATTGGCCTGGCGGCGACCGCCTCGACTACCTTCAGCGACCCGTTCACCATGGCACGCAGCTTCTCGTCACTGGACCACATTAGCCGCGGCCGCGCCGCCTGGAACGTGGTGACGTCGTTCTCTACCGATGTGGCGCGTAACTTCAGCCGCAGCGATATGCCTAATCATGCGGAGCGCTACGCACGCGCCCGTGAATTCCTCGATGTTACCTATAAGCTGTGGGACGGCTGGCAGGCAGGGGCGGTGCAGCCCAACAAAGAGACCGGTCAGTACTTCATTGATGACAAAATTCAGCCGATTAACCACGTCGGCGAGCACTTCCAGGTGCAGGGCCCGCTGAACATTACCCGCTCACCGCAGGGGCGTCCGGTGATTATCGAAGCCGGTTCTTCCAGCGATGGGCAGAAGCTGGCGGCCGAGACTGCCGAGGTGATTTTCACCGCCTCGGCCAGCCTGGAAGAAGCACAGAGCTTCTACCGTTCGCAGAAAGATCAGGTGATTGCCGCCGGACGCAATCCGGATCACGTGGTGATCATGCCTGGCGTGATGCCGATTGTTGGCCGCACGCGCGAAGAGGCCAAAGCGCTGTGGAAAGAGCTCAACACGCTGGTTGATATCGACAACGGTCTGCGTCAGCTCTCGCTGCGCTTCAATATGGATCTGAGCCAGTATCCGCTCGACGGTCCGGTGCCGGAAGTGCCGCTGGGTGAAGGCAACCAGAGCCGCGTGAAACTGATGACCGACATGGCGAAACGTGAAAATCTGACGCTGCGCGAACTGGCCGCGGTAGCCGCCGGATCGCGTGGTCACCGGGTAATCGTCGGTACCGCGCAGGATATTGCCGATGACTTTGAGTTGTGGCTCAACGAGGGCGGTGCCGATGGTTTCAACATCATGCCGGCGATCATGTCCGAGCAGCTGGATTTGTTTGTGGAGCTGGTGATTCCGGAACTGCGCCGTCGCGGTCTGTTCCGCGAAGAGTACGAGTTCGCCACGCTGCGTGAAAACCTCGGCCTGCCGGTGGTGTGAGAGACAGGAGCGAAACATGATCACCCTATCGAAGCGCGTACAGTCTGTGTCGCTCTCGGCTAACGCGGCGGCACGCCAGCTGACCCGCCAGCTAAAAGAGCAGGGCGTGGATATTCTTGACCTCACCACCGGTGAGCCGGATTTTGATACGCCCGCGCACATCCGTGCCGCCGCCAGCGCCGCGATGGATGGCGGTGAAACCCGTTATACGCCGACCAATGGCACCACCGCGCTGCGTAAAGCGGTGCAGGCCAAACTGGCGCGGGAGAACCAGCTGCAGTACGCGCTGGGTCAAATCTGTATCGCCAACGGCGCAAAGCAAATCATCTTCAACGCGTTTGCCGCGACGCTAAACGACGGCGATGAGGTGATTGTGCCCACGCCATATTGGCCAACTTTCCCGGACAGCGTGCGCTTCAACGGTGGCGAGGCGGTGCTGCTGCCTTGTCCGCTTGAGCAGCAGTACAAGCTGCAGCCGGCGCAACTGGCGCAGGCGATCACTGAGAAAACCCGCTGGCTGGTGCTGAACAATCCCGGCAATCCCTCTGGCATGGTGTACAGCGCACAGGAGTTGCAGGCTCTGGCGACGGTGCTGCGCGATCATCCCAATGTGCTGATTATGCTGGATGAGCTGTACGAACATATCCTGTTTGACGATCGTCAGCACGTTAGTCTGCTGCAGGTGGCGCCAGATCTGGCTGAACGCGTTTTGCTGGTGGGAGGCGTGTCGAAAACCTATGCCATGACCGGCTGGCGCATTGGCTTTGCTGCCGGGCCGCAGCCGCTGATTGATGCCATGGTGGTGGTGCAGTCGCAGAACAGTTCTGGCGCCAGCGCCATCAGCCAGGCGGCGGCGGTTGCGGCCTTTAACGGTGGGCTCGATTTCCTGCCACCGCAGCGCGCCGCGTATCAGGCGCGACGCGATGTCATTGTGCAGCAGTTGCAGCAGGTGGCCGGCATTGAAGTGCTGCAACCTCAGGGCGCATTTTTTGTCTTTTGCCGCTGTGCCGGCCTGCTGGGCAAAACCCGGCCTGACGGCGCCGTACTGCATGACGAACAGGATGTGCTGAATTATCTGCTGGAGAGCGGTGTGTCCGGCGTGGCGGGCAGTGCTTACGGCCTGTCGCCGTATTTCCGTTTGTCGATCGCCACGGATATCGATAGCGTGCAGGAGGCGGGTAAACGTATTGCGCGCGCCTGTGCAACGTTAATCTGACGGGCGGGTGTGGGAAGGCGTAATGGCCTGATCACCTCGCGGCACACTGTATGAAAGGAATGCATGAAAGCATTTAGGGTGCCGCGATACAGGGGCGGTGATGCGGCAATTAGCCGGTTCCGCCCCGATTTCCTGCGACTGGATTAAATCAGAAAATCATCCAGCGAACCGCCAGCGTCAATCGCTGACTTTATCGGCGAGGGAGTACGACCCTGACCGGTCCAGAATTTCTCATTACCCTGTTCGTCGGTAAATTTATACTTCGCCGGACGCGGTGCACGTTTTGCTTTGCTCTTCGTTTCACCCTGGTTTAATTGCGCCAGTTCATTAATTGTAATGCCGTCTTTGCGCAGCATCTCTTTATATAACGCCAGCTTCTCTTCTTTTTCGCGCTGTGCAGCACTCTCTGCAGCCGTCTCTTCGCGGCGTTCGGCGACCACCACGGCAAACTTCTCCAGCATTTCGTTTAATACCGCAACCTCAATATTACGTGCTTCAGCACGCAGCGTACGAAGATTGTTCAATGCCTTGAGTGCATCGCTCATGTATAAACCCTTATTACTGATACCACTGATTTGAAAGCGTGCATTCTACGGCAATTTTATTCAAATGGAAATATTCACCCGCCGACAGATTTGTCCGGAAATATGCCCCGACCTGTACAGTTTTTGATTGGGCGTAAAGATTTTTGTCTCTTCATTGATTACGCATAAACATGTTAGCGGCGGATTTAATATTACTCGCCACCTACGTCAAGCCGTTCATTTAACATCGCGGCATCTCACACAATATACGTCACGGCGATTTACAGCTTAATAAATGGCGTCATGTTAACAACGCAGCGATTGCTGCAGGGATTAAAAGCGTAACTGGTCAACCTTAGCGCAGAAAAGGAAATTTTATAAACACCTTCCCATCGGCAGCGTAATTATAAATCAATGGCGGTGACCGGGTACCAGGCTGGTACATACGTGGTGTTCAGATGCCATAGCAGGATGCAGGCACAGCCGTTCAGGCGGGGAGGCCGTAGGTCACGCACCGGTTGACTCAGATTAAGGATGATTTCAGGCGTGATAGTTTCCTGTAAAGCAGTATTAGTGCCGTTACTCCCTGAAGCATAAGATTTTTTCGCAGTGTAAAGGCGTCAGAAAGGCAGTAACAATTTCTTGCAATGTTAATCTTAATGCGTATATTTCTCATTTGCTTTCTTAACCACATGCTCACCACAAAATAACGATAAGCCGATTGAGGAATATTATGTCTTGCAAAGAGATGCGCGTCCGGGACGCAGGTCTTGCGCCGCAGCGCGCGCTGCGCCTGTCACTGCTGGCAGTGCTGGTTGCCTCGGGTGTCGCTCAGGCGGCCGATACGCAAAACAGTGAGGCCACCCTGACCGTTGATGCCAGCGCCAGCGCGGAAGCGCAGCAGACGCAGGCCGCAGCGGATTACAGCGTACCGGTGACGCGGGCCGGCACCAAAATGGCGCTGACCGCACGTGATATTCCCCAGTCGGTCACCATCATCAGCAAGCAGCGCATGCAGGATCAACAGCTGCAGTCGCTGAACGACGTACTGAGCAACACCACCGGCATCCACGGTGTGGCCGCCGATATGGACCGCATCAATTACTATTCGCGCGGTTTCCTGATCGATAATTACATGACCGACGGCATTCCGACCGCGTTTGCCCAGCGCTGGAACCTCGGTGATGCGCAGACCGATACCGCGCTGTACGAACGCGTCGAAGTGGTGCGTGGCGCAACGGGCCTGCTGACCGGACCGGGCAATCCTTCCGCTGCCATCAACATGGTACGTAAACATGCCGACAGCAAAGAGTTTACCGGTAGCCTTGAAGCTGGCTATGGCAGCTGGAATAAGCAGCGTTACGTCGCCGATCTTTCTGCACCGCTGTCACCGGAAGGCAACGTGCGCGGTCGCCTGGTGGCCGGCTATGAAGACAAAAACAGCTTCATTGAACGCTACGGCGCCGATAAGAAGTTTATCTACGGCGTGGTCGACGCTGACGTGACGGACGCCACCAGACTGTCTGTTGGTTATGAATTCAGCCAGGTAAATACCGATTCACCTATGTGGGGCGGTGCGCCGCGCTGGTACACCGACGGCACGCAGATCCACTCCCGTCGCGGCTATAACACCGCACCTGAATGGGCTTACAACAACAAAGAAAATAAAAAGGTCTTTGTTAACCTGCAGCAGAATTTCGATAACGGCTGGAACATCACCCTTAACGGCACGCATAACGAGATGTTCCTCGACAGCAAGCAGCTGTATCTCGACGGTTACTTCGATAAAACCACTGGCACAGGCGTCTCTGGTTATGCCGGCTATCCGGTAGTAGGCGGAACCGGCTACAACACCGGCAAACGTAAGGTGGATGCGGTGGATGCCTTCGCCAGCGGTCCTTATGAACTGCTGGGCCGCCAGCATGAGCTGATGGTCGGGGTGAACTACAGCCGTCAGGACAACAAATATTACAGCGCCTGGGCCAACATTTCGTCAGCCGAGCTGGGCAACTTCAACCAGTTTAACGGCGATTTCCCGGAAACCGACTGGAATCCGCGTGAACCCGCGGCCGACACCCAACGGGTGCGGCAGAAGTCAGCGTATCTTGCGACGCGCATCAATCTGGCCGATCCGCTGCACCTGATTGTCGGGGCGCGCTACACCAACTGGAACCGCCAGACGCTGACGGCAGAGATGGAGAAAAACAACATCACGCCGTACGGTGGGGTGATTTGGGACTTCTACGATAACTGGTCTGCCTACGCCAGCTACACTTCGGTGTTCCAGCCGCAGGATTATCAGGATGCGTCAGGCGCGTATCTCTCACCGGTAATTGGCAAAAACTACGAAGCGGGCGTGAAATCTGACTGGTTCAACAGCCGTCTGACGACGTCGGTATCGATTTTCCGCACCGAACTGGATAACGTCGGCCAGAGCACCGGTCAGACCAATGCGCAAACCGGTAATACTATTTACGTGGCGAAGAAGGGCGTGGTAAGTCGTGGCGTCGAGTTTGAGGTCAACGGAGCGCTGACCGATAACTGGCAGATGACCTTTGGCGGGACCTCGTATGTGGCGGAAGACGCCAACGGCGATCGCTACAATTCACAACTCCCGCGCACCTCGTTCAACCTGTTCACCAGCTATCGCCTGCCGATGCTGGACCAGCTGACGCTGGGCGGCGGGGTGAACTGGCAGGCGAGAACTTACGCGGACATCAGTGGCCCGGATGGCAATGGCACCTGGCGCACCCGTCAGGGCAGCTATGCGCTGGTGGATCTGTTCGCGCGCTACGACGTGACCAAAAACCTCAGCCTGCAGGCCAACCTGAATAACCTGTTCGACAAAGAGTACGACGAAAACGTCGACAGCACCGGCATCGTCTACGGCGAACCGCGTAATTTTATGCTGTCCGCGAAATACCGTTTCTGATCAGTAAGCCAGAGCCCAAAGCGGCACCTGACGTTCCCTCTCCCGCGTGCGGGAGAGGGTTAGGGTGAGGGGAAAACCGCACCCTCCCCAAACCATGCACCTCAACATCCCGCCGCAATATAATCCCCGTTGGCACTCACCGGCACCACGGTAAAAAACAGCACCAGCGCAAACATCACCAGCAATATCCCACCGGCGATCCGCACCGCTCTCAGCAGCGATGCCGCCTGCGGCGAGCGCTCTGCCAGCCACAGCTGCCCGGCGCGCTGACGGTAATGCTGCACAAACAGTGCCAGCGCCACCAGCGCCATGCCGGTACCGAGCGCCATACTCATCACCGCCAGCATGCCCCAGCGCGTAATGCCGATGACGCTGGCGAACAGCAGCACCGTCAGCGCACCGCTGCACGGCCGCACGCCGGTGGCGATGATAATACCCGCCCAGCTTTTCCAGTCGCTGCCGTGCCCAGCCGCGACGCCATGCGCGTGGCCGCAATGATCATGATGATGCTCCGCTGGTGGCCTGCGCCAGGCTTGCAGCAGCAGCATCACGCCCAGCCCGGCAATGAACACAGCGCTGGCTTTCTCCAGATACCAGCGGCTCAGGCTGAGATCGCCGGTGGTCAGGTTAAAACCAACCGCCAGAATAAAGACAAAGGCAATCGCGCTCAGGCCCTGCACCAGGCTGCCCAGCAGCGGCACGCTCAGCGCCACGCCGCGCGGGGGCTGATGGGTGGTCAGCCAGGTGGTAACGATAAATTTACCGTGGCCGGGACCCACCGCGTGCAGAATGCCGTAAATGAAGGTCACGGCCAGCAACCACAGTCCGGCACTGTACTGGCCGCTATTGATTTGCAGTAAATGGGTAACCAGCAGCCGGTGCAGCTGAATCTGACTTTGCAGCGCCCATGCCTGAAACGCGCTCCAGTGCAACGACAGCAGCGTCAGCGCGCTCAGCAGCAGCACGCTCGCGCAGAGAAATCCGGTTTTGGTGGCGGTCATAGTAATGAAGAAAGTGGTCCTGAATGTCACCAGCATGCGGATTTCTGCCGCGTTGTAAAGCCACGGCGGTTAAACGGCAGCCGCTCTCCGCATCGTGACGCATTCCCCTGCCTTGTGCAGCTGTCTATAATCTGCCGACAATTTCTCACGGATGCCTTTTATGTCTGCTGATTCTCCTTTGCTGGCGGTACAAGACGTCACGCTGGCCGTGCAGGGGCGCACCTTGCTGGCGCCGGTATCACTGCAGCTGTACGCAGGTGAAACGCTGTTGCTCACCGGCCCGTCCGGCAGCGGCAAAAGCACGTTGCTGAAAATTATTGCCTCACTGCTGGAGCCCGATAGCGGCCAGATCCTGTTTCAGCAGCGGGATATTCACACGCTGAAAGTCGAACACTATCGCCAGCAGGTCTCCTACTGTTTCCAGACACCGCAACTGTTTGGTGACACGGTCTACGATAACCTGGCGCTGCCGTGGCAGCTGCGTCAGCAACAACCGTCGCGCGAGCAGCTGGTGGCGGCGTTGCGCAGTCTGCATTTACCCGCCGACATGCTGGACAAAAACGTTGCCGGACTCTCTGGCGGTGAAAAGCAGCGGGTGGCTTTGCTGCGCAATCTGCAGTTTCTGCCACAGATATTGTTGCTGGACGAAGTGACCAGCGCACTGGACGAGTCTAATAAACAACGGGTTAACCAGCTGATTGCCGCGCTGGTGGCGGAAAAAGGGCTGGCGGTGATCCGTATCAGCCATGACGTACAGGAGATTGATGCCGCTGAGCGTATTCTGCGGCTGACCCCACCCGCAGCGGGAGAACAGCATGAATCAGCATAATATCAGCGACAGCTCGCTGCTGCTTTCACTCATGCTGGTGCTGGTAGCGCTGCTGATTAGCCAGAAAGAGAAGCTGGGGATGAGCAAAGACATTCTGTGGAGTGTCACGCGCGCCATTATCCAGCTGGTGATCGTCGGTTACGTTCTGAAGTCAATTTTCGATGTTAATAATGACTGGCTGACGCTACTGATGGTGCTGTTTATCTGCATCAATGCAGCGCTGAATGCGCGCAAACGCAGCCGGCAGATCGATCATGGTTTTATCATCGCGCTGGTGGCGATTACCAGCGGTACGGCACTGACACTAACGGTGCTGCTGCTGAGCGGCGCCATTGCCTTTGTTCCCATGCAGGTAATCCCCATTTCCGGCATGATTGCAGGTAACGCCATGGTGGCGGTCGGGCTGTGTTTCACCAATCTCAATCAGCGCTTTAGCGACAACCAGCAAAAAATCATGGAGATGCTCAGCCTGGGCGCGCCGATCAAACGCGCATCCGCCGGGCTGATGCGTGACAGTATTCGTGCCGCGATGATCCCCACCGTTGACGGCGCGAAAACGGTGGGGCTGGTAAGTCTGCCAGGCATGATGTCCGGGTTGATTTTTGCCGGGATCGATCCGGTAAAGGCCATCAAGTACCAGATCATGGTGACGTTTATGCTGATTGCCACCGCCAGCCTGTCGACCATCATCGCGGCGTATCTGTCCTACCGTCGTTTTTACACCGCGCGGGCGCAGCTCAAACCGTAGATTACGCCTGAAACCGCAGCGCCACGCCGCTGGCCTGTTCCGCGCTGACCACGATGGCGTCTGGCATTTCCTGCCAGCGACGATCAGCTAAAATCCGGGCAGGTTATCTGCGACATCAACTGCTGATAATGCTGATGCTTGCCCATCTTCAGGGCATCAGCCGCCTGCAACAGCGCGTTGTGATTGCTCTTATCCGCCAGAAAGGTCTGCTTGATTTTTTCGTCGGCGATGGAGACCGGCACGCGGCAGTGAGTGCGCAGATCGTTGATCATGGTCTGCTGCCGCAGCGCCAGCGCCAGATTCTCATACGGCGATACCGCCAGCGCAGACGTGGCACTCAGGGTGAGCAGGGCGATCATGGCAGTGAAAGGTAATGTTTTCATTTTGCTTCTCCTTGATGAACGGGAACGGCGGCCGGGCACTGGGCGGGGTCGAACACCGTACCCCAGTCCTGTTTCATATCGACAACGGTCCAGCCATAGTGCGCGGCCAGCCTGAGACCGTTAACCAGTTTGCCGCTGGCCGGCGGATGCGCATCGTAGGCGTATTCCCGCTGTGCATCGGTGTGATGCACCAGCAGCCCGAAGGTGCTGGCGGCAGGGTTGCCCGAGGTGTATTGCAGCATCGGCACATCGCCGTCGCTGTTGCCGAACGCTGCTACCGGCCGATGACCCATGAACAGATGGATGGCCACCGGTTTGGCCGCTTCATCATCATAAAATGCACCATTCATGGTTTTCCGCAACTGCGTGCCGTTGTCGCTGAGTGAAAATTCCGCAAGGGAAAACGAGCCAACCACTTGCTCAGGTGGAATGCCGTACATCTGTTCCGCCAGCACGCGCATAAAATCGATGCCGCCGCCGGAGATAATCCAGGTGCGGAAACCGTGAGCGCGCAGATAATCCAGCAGCTGGCGCATCGGCAGATAGCCCATGCGATCGTAGCGGCAGCCAAAACGCGTATCCCGCTGCGTCGCCACCCAGTTCTGCACGCGCTGGGCAAACTCATCGGTGGTGATACCGCTGTGAGTCAGTGTCAGCAAATGCATCAGCCCCTTTTTCCCGCTGGCGGCAATAGCGGCGGTGTTGTTGCTGAGCACCGCCTGCACCAGCGCATCCTGCTGCCACTGCGGATGCTGCGGTGCCAGCCGTTTCACTTCATCGAGCGCAAACTGCAGCTGAAAGGTGAGCGGTGCTTCCGGCCATAGCGTGCCGTCATTATCGAACACCACGTAGCGCTGGCTAAGAGGAATAAAGTCAGCGCTGCCGGCGCGGGTGGTGTCATCCACCCACTGTGTAATGGCATGCTTTGCCGCACCGTCACGCCAGGCGGAGAGATCGTCAGCCTGACTGACGCTAGCGAGGCACAGCGTGAGGCCCGCCAGTATAGAAACAGTTTTCATCGGCGACTCCTGTGATGTGGAACGAGATCGGGCAGCGCATGAATACGCCACAGGCGGCTCCACGTATGGCCGGCAAACATCAGCGCCTGACGCAGTAAACGGCGGCCAGCCCACAGCACCGCGACGAGGAGAACCACGGTTGCGGCGAGCAACAGCCACTGCCACCAGGGGCGTTCAGGCCCGGCACGCAGCACCTGTTCGCTGCCGGCCGGGCGCGCAGGCAGAATGTCATAGTGATGGGCGGGCAGCGTGGCGAGCTGCCATGTCTGTTGTCGGGTATCCCACCAGCGCAGCTGCACCGGCGGCAGCGTCAGGCTGCCGGCGCTGTCCGGCAGATAGCGCAGCCGCTCGCGTCGCTGGCTGCCAGTGATTTCACCGCGTCCGCTGGTCAGGACGCTAACCTCGGGCGTCAGCAGCTGGGTACTGGCACCGGGCAAATCGATCAGCACCGGTGGAATCTGTCCGGAGACCACACCACTGGCCTGCAGCGTAATCTGACGTTCCACCACGTCGCCTGCGTGTAGCGCGTCGCCCTGCGCGGCACGATACAATGTCACTTTTTCCTGCAGATGAAGCGTGGCGGCGGGCAGGAAGCGATCCGGCTGCTGCACACCCGGCGGCCAGCGCACATTTTTTTCCAGCGCTGGCAGCGTAACGGTCTGCGGCGGCTGGCCCGCGGATTGCAGGGTGATGTCCAGCGCCGGCAGCTGCAGTTTGCCCTGCTCCCAGGCCATCAGCTGGCGCTCCATGCGGATGCCGCTCCAGCTGACACCGTCACGCTGACGCGATACCAGCTGATTGGGAATGGCCGCCGGCAACAGCGTGCCGTTGCTGACCGGGAAGTCAGGCCACTGTGGCGGCGGGTTAAACCAGCTATCGGTCCAGTAGGTTACCGCGACGCGCAGCGGCTGACCCGGCACCAAACGGTCATCGCCCACCAGCTCGCGCGTGATGTCCATCGCGGCGCGCGCGGGCCCGGTCAGCAGCAACAGGCAAATCAGCAGCGTTCTCATGGTGACTCCTGACGATAGAGATTTTCCAGCAGGCCACCGGGCGACAGGCTGAGATTGTCGTACCACTGACTGACCTGCGGTGCCGCGTGACCTGCAGGCTGCATGACCTGCTGCGCGACGCCCTGCTGTTTGTGCAGATCTTTTTTACTGCCGTCAGGATCGTAATCCTGCTCTTTCCCCTGTGCCGCCTGGCGATCGCGCTCCTGCTGACGAAGCTGCATCACAATGCGCGCGATGCTGGCGCGATTTTGCTGTGCCATTCGCCAGTCGGGACGCAGGCTTAGCGCCTGATCGTAATGCTGCAGCGCCTGCTGCCACTGTTTCTGCTGCGCCAGGCTGTTGCCCAGCCACAACAGCGATTCAGGCGTCACGGGTGCCTGACGAAAAGCGCCGCTGGCGGCGGAAAAATCACCGGCATAGTAGAGCGCAATGCCGCGGCGCAGCGGATCAACATAGTGCTGCGCCGCGCGCGCGTAATCCTGCCGTTGAAAGGCATGTTGCCCTTGCAGGTCGGGCGGGATAAACGCATCCAGCAGCGCGGCGGCCGCCGGCGGCGTTATCCCACTGAGCGGCAACACAATCAGCACGATCAATATATGACGACGCCACCACAGCAGCAGCAACAACATCGGCGCAATCAGCCAGTAGCCGCTGTTGTGCCACGGCAGATCCGCGCGACTGTTTTGCTGGGCGCTGAGGCTTTGCTGAATATGGCGTCTGATGGCAGGCAGATCGCTGTCATCGGGGGTGGCGAGCGTAACCGCCAAGCCGTCGGCGCGTAGCTGCTGGAAGCGCGCCACGTTGAGGCGGGTATCAATAGCCTGACTTGCGAAAGCGGGCGGCAAGGGGCCGCCGGGCGCGGTGCCGGGCACCCACAGCTGCAGCGGCAGCGAGGTCTGGCTGAGCAACCGGGCATCTTCCTGGCGCAACGTATCGGCCACCAGCACAATGCTGCGCGGCGTGTCCGGCAGATTATCATCGGCCAGCCTGAGAGCGGCCGCCAGGCCATTGCCCTGACCGTCCGGCAGTAACGTTGGCTGCTGCGCCTGCAAGAACAGCGAGTAAAAGGCCGGATCGTTGGTCAGCGGCGTGGTCAGCCAGGCACCGCCGCGATACACCACCAGGCCAAAGTGGCTACCCGGCATCTGCTGCATCAGCTGAGCGATCTTATGCTGCATGCGCTGATGCCGGTCGGGCGGGAGATCCTGCGCCAGCATGCTGAGATCCTGTTGCAGAATCACCATCACGTTACTTTGCGGCGTAACGCCGCCCGGCAACGCCTTCTGCCATGACGGCCCTGCCAGCGCCAGCACGCCGAGCGCCAGCAGCCACGGTACGGGTGACAGCCGCTGCAGTCGCTTACCGGTAATCAGGGCGTGAAACGGCGCTGTCATAATGCGCTGCCAGGCGCTGCGCGGCGCGCGCAATAGCCACGCCAGTGCCAGACAAACCAGCAGCCCGGACAGCCACCACGGGTGCATAAAATGAAAGCCATTCATGCTGCACGCTCCCGCAGGCGCGCCAGCAACAACGCCGCGGTTAACAGCGCCAGCGCCGCGCCGAGCGGCCAGGCAAACAGCGGGCGCGTAAACGACAGACCGAGCGTCGCCACCTGCGCGGGCGTTTGGGCGTCAATGGTTTGCCAGACACGTTGCAGGGCGCTGCCTGAGGTAGCCGCCTGAAACGCGCTACCGCCGGTGATGCGGGCAATATCCTGCATCAGCGCGCTATCGACTTTGTCCTCGCCGCTGGCATTAAGATCGCCAAAGGCGATGGTATCAACCTGCACCTGATGCTCTGCTGCCAGCTGCGCAGCGAGGGCGGGCGGCAGCTGCGAAGCGGTATCGTTGCCGTCGGTAAGTAAAATCACCATGCGGCTGGCGTCCTGTTCCAGGCTGCTGTCCAGCAGTTTGACCGCCACCCCCAGCGCATCGCCGATGGCGGTTTGCTGGCCCACCATGCCGGGTGCCAGCTGGTTGATGCGCGCCAGCAGTGCCTGCTTATCGGCACTGATCGGCGCAAACGGCCACGCCTGACTGGCAAAAATCACCAGCCCGATGCGATCGAGGGTTCGCTGCAGCACAAAATTGTGCACCGAGCGCTGCACCGCCTGCAGGCGAGTGGTGCCCGCGCCGGCGTCGTTTTTCGCCATCGAACCGGAAACATCCAGCACCAGCACCACATTGCGCATCGGCTTATGCTGTAGCTGCGGTGGCAACAGCAGCTCAGGGCGCGCCAGCGCGGCCAGTAACAGCAGCCACACCAGCCAGAACAGCAGCGTTTGAGGCCAGCGGCTGGCCGGAGGGGCATTCTCCAGACGCAACTCCCTCACCAGTTCCGGCAGGAACGGCACGCGCACCTCTTCGCTGACCGGCTGGCGTGGCGGTAGCAGAAAGCGCGTCAGCAGCGGCAGCGGCAACAGGAGCCAGATCCACGGCCAGGCAAAATCGAAGCGGGTAAGCAGTTCAGACATCGGGCAGTGCCTCCAGCCAGCGCCGCAGCTGGCTGCGCAGGCGCTGCATTTCATCAGGCGACAGGCTATTGTCCGGCTGGCAGTAACCGTCAAGCAGCCGCTGATAGGTTGCAGCATCCAGCGGTAGCTCCTGCAGTAACTGGCTGAGGCTCAGTTCACTGACCTGAGCACGCGGCTGGTGCACCAGCCGCACCCGCTTAATCAGCCGCAGCCAGCTATCAATGCTGTTGTCGTGACGTAAAACCTGACGCGCTTCACGCCGCCAGCGGTTGCGCCGCCAGCGCGCTGTGCGCCACAGCGCCAGCAGCACAAGCAGGGCCGCTAACGCGCCTGCCAGCCACCACCAGCCCGCAGGAAGCGGCAGCCAGGATACCGCGGGCGGCAGGTCAGGCTGCAGCAGTGGCGGAACGCTAAAGCCTTTTTCCAGCATGCTCGTCTCCCTGCGTTAACTGACGCAATAACGGTTCACTCACCACAATGTGCTGCACGCGGATGCCGAGCCGCAGCAGTCGCGTCTGCTGCTGTGCCAGCCGGGCGGTGACCCGCTCGCTAATCTGCTGACGCAACGCGGGCGAAAGCGGCAGCGTAACGTGCTGATGCTGGTAATGCGCGGCGAGATAGCCCTGATGCGGAAGCCGCAGATGCAGATCGTCGAGCAGCACAAAGGCGGTGATATCACACCGGCGCGCCAGCGCCGCCAGCAGCGCGTCACTCTGAGCGTCAAGATCGTGGAAATCGCTGATCAGTGCCAGCCAGCTTCCGGCAGGCACCTGCGCCCGGATACGTTGCAGCACCTGATGGAGTGGCAGACTGCTGGCGGGCTCCTGCGGATAGCGCGCCGGCAGCTGATTATTCATTTGATGCAGGTCGTTCAGGCACGGCGCCAGGGCGAGTTTCGGCGAGCGGCAGCGCTGCAACCTCAGGGAATCATCGCTGAACACGGCGGCCCCGAGGCGATCGCCATCGTGCCAGCTACGCCACGCCAGCAGCGCTGCCAGATGAGCTGCGGCAACCGATTTAGTCTGCCCGCGTGTGGCGAAATACATATCCAGGCGCTGATCAACCAGCAGAAATACCGGCCGCTCGCGCTCTTCGTTGTACAACCGCACCCAGGGTGTGCGCAGACGCGCGGTGGCCTGCCAGTCGATCAGCCGCACATCATCGCCCGGCTGATAGCGGCGCAGGCTGTCAAAATTGAGTCCGCGTCCCTGCTGACGCGACACGCGCTCGCCGGCCATCGCGCCGGGCGGCAGCTGAGCCGGCGGATTGCGCAGCTGCTGCGCTGCACCCGCCAGCGCCAGTAGGCCGGGCAGGGTGACGGCCAGTGCGGTATCCGTCATGCGACCACCGCATCCAGCAGCATGCGTACCACGTCATCGGCGGTCACCTGGTCGGCGCTGGCCTGATAACTCAGCAGCAGACGATGCCGCAGCACGGCCGGGGCAATGCGCTGAATATCGTCCGGCAACACCGCATCACGCCCTTCGAGCCACGCCTGCGCGCGCCCGGCGCGGTCCAGTGCCAGCGTGCCGCGCGGGCTGATACCCAGCGCCACATAACTGGCAAAGGTGTCGCTGACCTGCTGCGGCTGGCGCGTCATTTCCACCAGCGAGACGATGTAATCTTCCACCGTGGGCGCGACGTAAATGTCGGAGATGGCCTGCCAGCAGCGACCCATATCCGCCTGGCTGATCCTCACTGGCGGCGGCGTAGCGGCGCTGACGGCAGGGGTGTCCTGTTCGCGATATTTTGCCTGCTGTTCGGCGCGCACCAGTTGCATCACGCGCTGTTCATTCTCTTTCGAGGGATAGTGCACCAGCACTTTCATCAGGAAGCGATCCAGCTGCGCTTCCGGCAGAGGCCAGGTGCCTTCCTGATCAACCGGGTTCTGCGTCGCCAGCACCATAAACACGCCGGGCAGCGGCCAGCTGTTGCCCGCCACCGTGACATGACGCTCCTCCATGGCTTCCAGCAACGCCGACTGCACGCGGGCCGAGGCGCGGTTGATCTCATCGGCCAGAATCAGGTTGCCGAACACCGGGCCTGGCCGGAAACGAAACTGCTCCTCTTCACGCGTGGCGTGTTGCTGATAAATTTCGCTGCCGGTGATATCCGAGGGCAGCAGATCCGGTGTGAACTGAATACGGCTGAAGTCGCCTTCAATGTGGCGCGCCAGCTCACGCACCGCACGGGTTTTGGCCAGTCCGGGCAGTCCTTCCAGCAGAACGTGGCCGTCGCACAGCAGCGCGATAATCAGCATGCGCACCAGCTCTGGCTGACCCAGCACCTGCTGGTTTATGCTCGCTTCCAGGTCGAGAAACCGTTGCCGCAGGGTCATTGCGTCACTCCCTGTTTTTCCCGCTCAAGCAGCGTGGCGATACCTACCAGGATCGGCTGAGCATAGGAAAAAAACGCTTTGATGCCGGGACAGAGATAGTTAAGGCCGGGTTCACCCTCTGCGCTGCGCACGATGCGGTTTTTCGGGCATTCGCCCCAGCATAATTTGAGGTAAGGACAGCGTTTGCAGACGGCGGGCAGGGTGTCGCGTTTCCCGAGGCCAAACGCTTTTTGCCGTTCGGAAAACGCCAGGTGCGCCAGTTTAGTGTTGGCAATATTGCCCAGCTGATACTCCGGATAGACGTAGTGATCGCAGGCATAGATATCACCGTTTTTTTCAATGGCGAGGCCCTTGCCGCAGAACTCTGAGGTCACGCAGATCTGGCCCGGCAGGCCCAGGGTTTGCGCCACTGCCGTTTCAAACAGGTTAACCTGTACGCGGCCTAAATCATTGTTGACCCACTCTTCAAACACGGCGATGAGAAAGCGTCCCCAGTCATCGGGATCGACCGACCAGTCGGTCACCACCGAGTCGAGATCGCCCGGCCGCGCGCGGCGGGAACCGCTCACCGGGATGCTGTCATCGCGCCAGAACTGCGGCGCGGTTTGGGTAAAATCGACCGGCTCGACGCAGGGATTGAATTGCAGATAGGTCGCGCCCAGTTCGCGCGTGAGAAAGCGGTACACCTGCAGCGGAAAGCGTGCATTGGTCCGGTTGACCGTGACCAGCGCGTTGAACGGCACGCCATGACGTTGCAGCGCGGCCACACCCGCCATCACTCTGTCGAAAGTCGGTTTACCGCTGCGCGTTACGCGATAGCGATCGTGCAACTCGCGCGGGCCATCAATCGACAGCCCGACCAGAAAGTGATGCTGCTTCAGAAAGCGCGCCCAGTTGTCGTTCAGCAGGATGCCATTGGTTTGCAGATCATTCTCGATGCGTTGTCCTGGCTTCTGATACTTTTGCTGTAGCGCCACTACCTTTTCGAACCACGGCAACCCCATCAGCGTCGGTTCACCGCCTTGCCACGAGAACACCACCTGATCGCCATCCTGACTATCAATGTACTGGCGAATATAGTTCTCCAGCACCTCATCAGACATGCCGCTGTGATGATCCTGCTGCAGCAGCTGCTCTTTATGCAGGTAAAAACAGTAGTTGCAGTCGATATTGCAGCGCGAGCCGGTGGGCTTGGCCATCACGTGAAAGCGGCGTTTATACGCCGGACCGATGCCGTTGTATTTTTCCGCCGAGAGCAACGGGCGAACCGGCAGTGTGGTGCTGTATTTCATCAATGCCTCCGAATACCGGGCACGGCGTGCCCGGCTGTGAGTCATAACTCAGTTAGTGGCCGGGCTGCCTTCGTCAATCAGTTTCTGCACATCCGAAACGGTGAAGGAGCCGGGTTTCTGACGAGGCGGGAACTCTTTGAAGCTTTGCAGCATTTCTGCGGCATATTTCTGCGCGCCACCCAGCAGGAACAGACGGTCATAGAACCAGTGGTTGTAATCCATACCGCTGTCACCGCGCTCCAGCGGGTCGATCTCCAGGTCGAAGATCAGTGGCGTGCGCAGTTTAACGAACGGATATTTCCACAGGTCGAGGCCGGTGTGTTCCTGAATCATGAAATGCGCTTTCCAGCGACCGTAGCGCATCGCTAACAGATCGCCGTCATCGCTCCAGTAGAAGAACTCATTACGCTGGTCGGGCCCTTTGCCCTGCAGGAAATCCAGCTGGTTGTAACCGTCCAGATGCACTTTGTAGGTCATGGCGCTGGTCTTATAGCCTTTCAGCAGCTGCTGTTTGATATCCGGCACGCCCGCTGCGGCAACCAGCGTCGGGAACCAGTCGTTGCTGCCGAAAATATCGTTGATCATCGTGCCGGGCTTAATATGCCCCGGCCATTTGATCATCGCGGGTACGCGGAACCCGCCCTCCCAGCCGGTATTTTTTTCGCCACGGAATGGCGTCATGCCGGCATCAGGCCAGGTGGCGATCATCGGACCGTTGTCGGTGGTGTAAATCACGATGGTGTTATCTTCTATACCCAGATCTTTGATTTTCTTCAGCACCTCGCCGATCATTTTATCGTGCTCAACCATGCCGTCTGCGTAGTCTCCGAGGCCGGTCACGCCCTGATCCTGCGGTTTAATGTGCGTTTTGTTGTGCATGCGCGTGGTGTTGAACCAGGTAAAAAACGGTTTGCCCGCTTTGACCTGACGCTCCATGAAATCGTTGTTGGCGGCGAGGAACTCTTCATCCACCGTGCCCATACGTTTCACGTTCAGTGGCCCGGTATCTTCAACCTTGCCATCCGCGCTGGCTTTAATGACGCCGCGCGGACCGAACTGTTTACGGTACTCAGGATCTTTCGGATAGTCCGGGTTTTCCGGTTCTTCTTCGGCGTTCAGGTGATAAAGATTGCCAAAGAACTCGTCGAAGCCGTGTGCGGTAGGCAGGAATTCATTGCGATCGCCCAGATGGTTTTTACCAAACTGACCGGTGGCATAGCCGAGCTGTTTCAAAATTGAGGCAATGGTCGGATCTTCTTTCTGCAGGCCCTGCGGCGCACCTGGCATACCGACTTTACTCATGCCGGTGCGGAACGGCATCTGCCCGGTGATAAACGACGAGCGTCCGGCGGTGGAGCTTTGCTCGGCGTAATACGAGGTGAATTTGGCGCCCTCGGCGGCAATACTGTCGATGTTGGGCGTTTTGTATCCCATGGTGCCCTGGTTATAGGAACTGATGTTCCAGTAGCCAATGTCATCGCCAAAAATCACCACGATGTTAGGCTTGCCCGAATTTTGCTCGGGCGCGGTAGAGGGCGTCGGGGATTGAGGAGCCGCATGGGCGCTCCAGGAACAGCAGGCCACAGATAGCATGGACGCTAATAGTGACTTGCTAAAAGGTAATCTGGACATTTCTGCACTCCGATAATTGTATTCCGACCAGGTCAGAATTTTTCCGACCGAATAAGTGCTGCGCAGACGGTTATTTCCTCCTTACCCTGAAAGGACGGCAGATGAATAAACGCATCTTTTTGATAGCTATTTCCCGGTGCGGAATGGCGGTGCTCAGTCAGTCTGATTATCTGTGATTTTAAATAGTTTTTATTAAAGCGTGGCCCGCTGCACGCAGGCTGCGTGCAGGCGAAAAATATGCGGTGTGCGAGAGGGTATAAGTAACCAAGGTATAAAAATGCAAAAAATGAGCAGGCTGTGTATCTGGTTATGTAGCAACCATAGCGGCTCATAACTGGAATGCCAAGTGCTATTTTAAAAATGTGAGCGGCAGAGTGATTTTTTTCTGCTGTATCGCACTGCTGCGCATTTCGGCTAAGGTATTTCTTATTTTAAATAAGCTGAATATTACTTAACCTATTGTAATATATAAATTATTTTTCTGTTGGCTGAAAGTGGCTGGTTATTTTTTACGAGGCGGGTCATATTTTTTAGCGTTCAGGTTTGCGTTATTTTTATGGCTCACCTAAGCCTTAAAAGGCCATCCGGAACGGGATGGAATCAATTAATCTGGGGTGATTTATGAAAAAAATTACGGTAGCAATAATGTCATTGCTGGTGGCGTCAACTTTCTCTTTATCGGCTCTGGCAGCGCAGGAGATTACTAAAGAAGAGGCTAAGCAGTATCAGGAAGTTGGTAAGGTTAGTACCAATAATGAATACAGTTCACCGGCAGAGGCCATGGCTGAAATCTCGAAAAAGGCCGATGAGATGGGGGGTAAATATTTTGTGATCACCTCCGGCAAAGAAGGTAAGAAAATACAGGGTACGGCAACAGTGTATAAATAATAAATTATACGCTGCAAATCAGGCGTCATAGTCATTGCAACAGGCCGTTTTAATAACGGCCTGTTGTCGTGTTTCTATTTCTACAGTAAGCGATGAGATTAAGATCTGGTTCGCTTGCCTGGTCCTCAGCAGGCAATCTACTCCGGCAATGCTTTCATAGCTGAAACCTTAGCGCCACGCCGCTGGCCTGTTCCGCGCTGACCACGATGGCGTCTGGCTCTTCGCGGAAAGGCACATCGCCCAGCAGCAGGCTGGCTTTCACCCTGCGTAAGTCGCTGCTGCGCAGCGTCAGCGCGGCCATACGCGCACTGCCGTCATAATCGGGCGGCAGGCCGGTAAAGCGCTGCGTCACATAGTGCGCAGCGGCAAAGCGCACGGTGGCCACGCCCGCTTTCAGCACAAACGCGCCCTGCTGACAGGCGGTGAGCTTATCAGCACCAAATAAACGACTGTAGGGCAGCGCGGCGGCTGCCGGATCCTGGGCCACCACCACAAACTCAATAATGTCGGTCACCGCGTTGGGATGCTGCTGCCACACTGGCTGCCAGACCGCCTGCGGTGTCTCATGCTGGCAGAAAAAACTGCGTCCGTTTGGCACCAGGGCGGGGCGCAGGCAAACGGTGCGAAAACGCGCCTGCTGTGCGCTACCATCCGGCAACTGCACCGGCCGGTAAAAACTGGCGGCGGGATCGCCATCAATATCCTGACTTTCCAGATAGCGCCACACCGCATCGGCATCGCCGGTTTTCCATGCCAGACCGCTCAGGCCCGCCGGTGCCTGCCAGATATCCTGACGCTGTTGCGCACGCCCGGCTTCATAGCCCAGCAGTTCCAGATAATTATCACCAAACACCGCCAGATGATTACTGGAGCCAAGCGAATGATGGCCGCGTGGCGTGAGCTGGAAACCGAGCCGGCGATACAGCGCGCTGGCGTCATCCAGCCGATCGGCAACATTGATCACTGCATGATCGAGCTGTGGAATGGGTACCGGTATCGCCATTATCTGCCTCCTGGTTCGCATCATTACGATGACCGCGGTGTCGCGCTGCGTTCGGCTTCGCGTTGCGGTTGCCAGGCGAGCTGCGCTTCGGCGCCGAACGCCCGGGCAATATGGCTGACCAGCGTCGCGGCCTGCGCCGATGATCGCTGGCGCGCGCTGGCATCCTCGCTGTGCAGCACGCCTTCCACGACGACCTCTGGCGGCAGCACGTTCCAGCTGTTGCCACCCTGAAAGCGGGTGACATCCAGGCCGGCGGCCGCCAGCGCGCTGACGATATGGCTGCCGGTAACGATACTATCGATGCCCTCATGCGGACGTGCAGCGTGAGCGCCTTTGCCTTGAATGGTGATATGAAAATGGTCAGTAAACGCTGCCGGTGTGGCAGATAACGTGTGTGTCATGGTCATCCCTGCGGCTGTTCGGGTAAGAAAGGTTCGCCCAGCGTTAGCATCAGGCGGTTGGCCCAGGCAAAAAACGCGGCGGACTGGATCAGGTCCAGCAGCTGCAGCGTATCCAGTCCGTGCTCGCGCAGCGCCTGCAGCTGGGTCTGGCTGCTGGCGACCGGGGTTAGCGATAAGGTGGCGACAAAATCGATAATCGCCGCCCAGCGCGCGGACTGGCCGTGTGCCAGCTCGGCACCTGGCGCGACATTCAGGAGTTTCTGCACCGCAGTCTCATCTTTTGACAGCTGACTGGCTTTGCGGGCATGCACGGATGCGCAGTAAATGCAGCCATTGACTTTACTCACTACCGTGGCCGCCAGTTCGCGCTCGGCGCGAGGTAAACCGCCTGGCGTATAAAAGATGCCTTTATCCGTCAGCGTGCGTTGTTCCAGCAGCGGCAGATTGCGCGCCAGCAGACGGAAATAGTCGGACTCGCTATGACCGTTTTTTGCCAGCGTCGCCTGTTCTTCCGCCGTAAACTCGCTGAGCGGTTTGGCTGCCAGCCACGGCTCCCAGCCCAGCTCCTGCTGGGTAAACGCGGTGAGCGCAGTCTGTCCGCTGGCCGTGAGCGGCGCGCTATGCCATTTGCCGGCCACCGCATGCGGCTGAGCGCGCGACGCTTCACCGCTCAGCAGGCGCAGGCCGGTCAGCAGGCGACTTTGAAAGCTGACAAATCCCACCAGCTGCGCCAGCGTGACGATGCCGCGCGGCGTCCAGCCGGCATGGCGCAGCGTGGTCAGTTGTTGCGGTGTGGCGTCGACCGGATGCAGGCTCAGCAGTTCAGCAAAGGCGCGACCGGCGGCAAAGCGCGTATCTGTCGGGGTTTCGCTGGATTGCTGCTGATAGTGTGCCTGCAATGATGTGACGCCGTGCCAGCCCGCGACCTGCCCGGCGAGCGCGTAACGCTGCGCCAGCGGGAAATCGTCGTCATCCTGGCCAAACAGCACCTCATAGCTGCCCTGTGCGTGTCGGGTCGCGGCCTGACGCACGCTGCGCGCCTCTGCCAGTTGCGCCGCCGGGTCGATATCGGCCAGCGCCGCCAGTAAATCTGTAGCCTGAGACATGGTTTTCTCCTGTTAAGCGGTCCCCAGCGCACGCAGCGTGGGGGCAATATGTTCAGCAATTAACGCCACCGAACGCAGCGTATCGGCGTGCGGCGGATCGATAGAGTGCACCTGGAAGGTGATGTCGGTGGCGCGCGTCAGCGTGCTGTCGGCCAGCAGCGAAGCCAGCACCGCGTCCGCATCGCCGATATGTGCATCGAGCTGGCGCGCGTGGCTCTCCAGCGTGCTGCCGGTGATGTCGTGGCCCGCCTTGCGAAACTGCTCTGCCTGGCGTTGCAGACCGGGCGCGGCAAGGCGGCGCGCGTAGTCGTTCGAGTCGGCAACAAACGCGGTGCGTGAAGCCAGGATGCGGGGCGCCACGCCCGACGGCAGCGCCGCGAGATAAGCATCGATCATCGGGTTTTGCAGCTGCTGCAGCGACAGGTCCGGCTGACCCGCCGGCCGCGGCTGGGTGCGCGATAACATCAGCCCGTGACCGGCCTGGCCGGCACGCGTCGCGCCTGCAACGGAAAAGGTGGCGATCCACACGCGCTGCGCCAGCGTGGGCGCCGGCGGATAGAGATGATTGTCCGGATGGGCCAGCGTGTCGCCGCGCCACGCGCTGAGCAGCGTATGCAACTGGTCGGCAAACACGCCGGCGCGCTGTTCGCTGGTCAGGCCAAACGGCAAAAATGAGGTTGGCGTGCCGCCGGAGCCGAGCCCAATTTCCAGGCGTCCGTCGCTCAGCAGATCCAGCACCGCCGCGTCTTCGGCCACGCGCAGGGCATTTTCCAGCGGCAGGGTGATGATGCCGGTGCCGAGGCGGATATGACGGGTGTGCGCGGCCACGTGGGCAAGAAACACCAGCGGCGAGGGCAGCCCGCCTTCCTTTTCATGAAAGTGGTGCTGCGCGATCCAGGCACTGTCAAATCCGCAGCGTTCAGCGTGCTGAATTTGTTCCGTCGCCAGCCGGTAGCGCTGTTGCGCCGTGGTGTCGTCGAGCAGGCGGGTAAAAAAACCGATGCGTTTGCGCGTCATGCAGACTCCTTAATCAGCGGACGGAAAACCGGAATGGCGTCAATCAACGCGCGGGTGTAGGGATGCTGCGGCGCATTGAACAGTGTGACGGTGTCACCTTGTTCAACCACTTCGCCGGCGCGCAGCACGGTAACGCTGTGTGCCAGTCGTCGTACGGTGGCCAAATCGTGGGTGATAAACAGATAGGTGAGGCCCAGCTCGCGCTGCAACTGTTGCAGCAGCTGCAGAATCTGCGCCTGCACCGTGACGTCCAGTGCTGACGTTGCCTCATCCAGCACCAGGATCGCCGGTTGCGGGATCAACGCCCGTGCGATGGCGACGCGCTGACGCTGGCCGCCGGACAGCTCGCGTGGCTTGCGCGTCAGCAGATCCAGCGGCAGTGCCACGCGCTGCGCCACCTCGTGCACCCGCTGCTGGCGTGCGGCGGCGCTGAGCGAGCCGAAGTTGCGCAGCGGTTCTTCAATGATGTTAAACAGCGTCTGGCGCGGATCGAGCGAGGCGAACGGATTCTGGTAAACAAACTGTATTTTGCGCCGTAGCTGGCGCAGCGCTTCGCCGCGCAGGCTGCTGGCATCAATGCCGTCAATCACCACTTTGCCGCGATCGGCGCGTTCAAAGCCAAGCAGAATGCGCGCCAGCGTGGTTTTGCCGGAACCGGATTCACCCACCAGCGCGTGCGTCGTGCCGCGTGGCACCGTCAGGCTGACCGCTTTCGCCACCGTCAGCGTCTGCTGCCTGCCAAGCGCAAACTGTTTATCGATGGCGTTGAGCTGAATCGCCGGTGTGGAAAAACGGGCTGCGGACGGATAAGGCAGAGCGGCAGCATCGGGCACCGCGTCCTGTAACAGCTGGCGGGTATAAGGATGCTGTGGCGCGCTGACCAGCGTCGCTGCGCTTCCCTGTTCCTGGATCTCGCCGTGACGAAACACCAGCAGACGGTCAGCGCGTTCCGCGGCCAGCGCCAGGTCGTGGGTGACAAACAGCACGGCGGTGGCGAACTCACGGCGTAGCTGGTCGAGCAGATCGAGAATGCGCTTTTGCACCGTAACATCGAGCGCGCTGGTCGGCTCATCGGCGATGATCAACTGTGGTTGCAGGGCGAGGGCGATGGCAATCAGCACGCGCTGCTTCATTCCGCCAGAAAGCTGATGCGGATATTGATGCAGGCGCTGCTCAGGATGGCTCAGCCCAACTTTTTGCAGCAGTTCCAGCACGCGCTGCTGGCGCGCGGTCCGGCTAAGCTTCTGATGCAGCTGCAGGATCTCGCCAACCTGATCGCCAATGGTCTTCACCGGATTAAGCGAATTACCGGGATCCTGCGGCACCAGGCTGATATGCACGCCGCGCACGCTGTCCATGCGCCGGGATGACCAGCCGGCGATATCGGTGCCGTTCAGCAAAATTTTACCGCTATCGCGCCGGGCATTGTCCGCCAGCAGACCGATAATCGCCTGGGCCGTGGTGGTTTTGCCTGAGCCGGATTCACCGACCAGCGCCACCATTTCGCCCGGCTGCAGGGAAAAGCTCACGTTGTGTACCACTTCGTGCCACTCGCCGCGCTGGCGATAGCTGAGGCTGAGGTTTTCCACATTCAATAGCGCTGTCATGCGTCACATCCTGCCAGCTGACGGCTGACGCGATTTGCCGCCAGCACCACGGCGACCACCACCACGCCGGGAAAGGTAGTCAGCCACCACGCGGTAGCCAGATAGTTGCGGCCTTCGGCGATCAGCAAACCCCATTCGGGGGTCGGTGGCGGCGTGCCATAGCCGAGAAAGCTGAGGGTTGAGAGCGCCAGAATGGCCTGACCGAACTGCAGCGCGGCGAAGGCAATCACCGCGGTCAGCGAGTTCGGGACAATGTGGCGCCACAGTACCTGCCAGAAACGGCCGCCACTGCCGAAAGCCGCTTCCACATATTCACTGCGGCGTACCCGCACCACTTCGCCGCGTGCCAGCCGGGCAAAACTGGCAATCGAGGCGATGCCCACCGCCAGCGCAGCGTGCACGGTGCCAAAACCCAGCAGGATCAGCAGGCTTAATGACAGCAGCAGCGCCGGGATTGAAAGCAGCACATCAACCAGTCGCATCAGTGCCTGTTCACCGCGGCCGCCCACGGCCCCAGCCAGGACGCCCAGCGCGGTTCCGCCAGTGAGCCCCATCGCCACCGCTGCGACCGCCGCAGAGAGCGACTGCGAGGCACCATAGACGATGCGCGCCAGCAGGTCGCGTCCGAGTTGATCGGTGCCGAGCCAGTGCACACTGTGCGGCGCTAAGCGCTGCGCGCCGGCAATGCCTTCGGTCGGGCTATAGTGGGTAAACAGCTGCGGTGCCACGGCCGCCACAAACGCCAGCGCCAGCACCGTCCATGCCAGCCACAAGCCGGGCTGCAGGCGGCGGGCACGATCGCGCCGCAAGGCCGGCTGTCCCTGACGCGCGGTAGAGTAATCGACCAGACTCATGAATTTCCTCCGGCTACGGTTTGCAGACGTGGGTCGAACAGCGGCATCAGCAGATCGACCAGCAGGTTGATCAGTACAAACGCCAGTGCGGAGATCATTACTACCGCCTGTAACACCGCCACATCCTGATTGTTGACCGCCTGCTGGGTCAGCTGGCCGATGCCGCTTAAGCCGAACACGGTTTCGGTAATCAGCGCGCCCGCGATCAATTCCCCCAGCAGTAAACCGGCCACATTGAGCACCGGCAGCAGCGCGTTGCGCATGATATGGCGCCACAGCACGTGTGGTGCGCTGGCACCTTTGGCGCGGGCCACGGCGACAAACGGCTGGGTAGCAACCTGATCAATGCTGCGCAGCAGAATCTGGGCCAGCGGGGCGGAGATGGGCACGGCGACGGTCAGCACCGGCAGAATCAGCCCCTGCAGGGGCGATGGGTTGATCACCGGGATCCAGCGCAATTGAAAGGAGAACAGCTGAATCAGCGCGATGCCAAGCCAGAACGTCGGCAGCGAAATAAACAGTGCCGGCAGCGACTGCAATAGCGTACGCAGCAGGCGCAGCGCAGGCAGTCGCGCCAGCGCCGCCAGTGCGAAGGCCACCACGCAGGCAACGGCAAATCCGGCCAGCGCCAGCTGCAGCGTGGCGGGCAGATTGCTGCGCAGCAGATCGCTGACCGGCACACCTGCCTGCACCGAGTAGCCAAAGTCACCGCGCAGCATCGCCAGCAGCGTATGCAGATACTGCTGCCAGATCGGGCTATCGGCACCGTAGGCCTGCCGCATCTCTGCAATTTGCTGCGGGCTGAGACCCAGATCCGGATTCTGGAACTTGATCAGCACCGCATCGCCCGGCAGCACCTGCAGCAGCAGAAACGACAGGGTAAATGCCGCCCATAACACCAGCAGGCTTTGTCCCGCTCTATGCAGCAGTGCGTATCGCATCATCATCCTCTCAATGTTTTTCCAGCCATGCGCCGTAGAATGACGGCCGGCCTACGGCTTCAAAGCTCACGCCCTTCAGCCACGGCGCGCCGGCAAACACCTGCGGCTCTTCAAAGATCGGGATTACATAAGCCTGATCCAGCAGATAACGCTGGGCGTCTCCGGTGAGCGCCAGACGTTTCGTCGGATCGACTTCGGCCGAGATCGCCACCAAAAGCTTGTTGAGTTGGTCGTCACGGAAATGCCGGACTTTGTCGCTGGAGCCGCCTTTTTGCAGCAGCGCATCGCGGTTGGCGGGATAAAACATGCTCTTCACCACGTCCGGGTCGGCGCGGCCCACTTCCGAGACCGTGAGCGGGGTTTTTAGCGGATCGAGGTTGTCCAGCGTGCGGCTGCCGGCGTCACCGGCTTTCACCGTGAGCTGGACGCCAACCTGACGCCACTGCTGGGCCACCAGCTGCAGCACTTCTTTGTTCTGCGGCTGCGGCAGCGATTCATACACGGTCAGGGCCAGCTTTTGCCCCGCTTTAGCGCGGATGCCGTCGCTGCCGGGCTGCCAGCCAGCCTCATCAAGCAGTTGCCCGGCGCGGGCGGGATCGTATTTCAGTTTGTCCGCGAGGTTGACATACCCGGCGGCCGAGGCGGCGAGTACCGAGGTGGCCTGCGGATAGTTAGGTGAAAACAGGGTTTGCACCACCTGCTGCGCGTTGGTCGCGTGCAACAGCGCCTGACGTACACGCAGATCGCTGACCAGCGGGTTGTCCGGGCGGAAGCTGATGCTGTCGTTGACGCCACGCGTCGGCGCTGCGTAAACCGGGAACGCCTGCTGCTGTGCCTGTTTTTCGTCATACGCCTGCACCTGGCGAATAAAATCGGCCTGGCCGGCCAGCAGCGCGCCGATGCGCACGCTATCTTCCGGTGTGACGATAAATTTGATGCCAGCCAAATTCGCCGGTCCCTGCTGGGTGCTGTTTTTCGGTCCCCACTGGTAATCTTTGCGCGCGGTTAAATCCACTTCCCGCCCGAGCTTTTCATCGCTGACCACAAACGGCCCGGAGCCAATAATATGGCGCGCATCGCCGAGCTGGTCGAAACTGCGTTGCAGCGTGCTGAGAGAAACCAGCCCGGAGCCAATGGTGGCCGTGCCCTGTAAAAATCCAGGTGAGGGCTGTTTGAAATAAAACTTCACCGTCTGGGGATCAATCACTTCGCTGCGTTGGTAATTATTAATCACTTCAGACACCGGCAGGCGCTGGGCTTTATTACCGAGTCCGTAAGTATCAAAGTTTTTCGCCACGGCATTCGCATCCAGCGGTGTGCCATCGGAAAAGGTGACGCCAGGGCGAATTTTAAAAGTGTATTCCGTTTTATCCGCGTTGCTGCTCCAGCTTTCGGCAATCCACGGTTCTACCTGCAGCGTTTTCGGATTTTGCCACGTCAGTTTGTCGGTGATCTGATTGAGAATGCCGCCGTTGGGATAAAAACCCCCGGCCGGCGGATAAAGATTGGTATGTGCCTGCTGTTCCAGATAAATCAGCGTGCCGCCTTTGACCGGCGTCTCCGCCGCGTGGGCGCTAAATATCCCTGTCAGCAGGGCTAAGCTCAGCGCCCGCAAGTGAAAATGCGTCTTCATGATGATTTCCTTTGTTATCAAGTGCCCGGTGGGCTGAAATCATCATCAAATGTGCAACCCATGAGTTGAACCAATGAATTGCACTAAGCTTTTGCGAAAATAACAAAAGCGGAGAATTAATTGTATGCCGCAATTACCGGGTTGTTTTCCTGGCTCGATAAAAATTGTTTTTTTCTCAACCTGAAAATCTGCACTGAGGTTATTGCTGCTGCGGATCATTGCCGGCTCGCGTAATGTTAACCCGACAGAAAGCGAAATCCGCTTTATGAAAAATCAGGATTTCACCAGCAAGTATTATGACTATTTCTCATTTCCTGAATCGCTTTGCCGATTTAGTTGTTTTACGAAATATAAATCTCCCCGCCACACTAAGCGCCATATTCATCGCAACCCTATTCATCAAAATAAGGAACAGGCGCATGTCATACCGACTGAGTTTGCTCGACAAATCACCGATTGCAGCAGGTGAGAGCGCCACGCAGGCCCTGCATCGCACACTGCAGCTGGCTCAGCGCGCGGAAGCCTGGGGTTATCACCGCTTCTGGCTGGCGGAACACCACAACAGCGACCAGCTGGCGAGTCCTTCGCCGGAATTGTTGATTGCCTGGATCATCGGCCAGACCCGGCATATCCGCGTGGGTTCCGGCGGCGTGATGTTGCAGCACTACAGCCCTTATAAAGTGGCGGAAAACTTCAACCTGCTGGCTGCGCTGGCACCTGGACGTATCGACCTGGGCGTGGGGAAAGCGCCCGGCGGACTGCCGCTTTCCACCCGCGCGCTGCAATTGGGGGTGCACCAGCAGGAGAAAGGCAGCTTTGCCGAACAGCTGGCGCTGCTGGATAGCTGGCTCAGTGTGCCGCCGGTGGGGGATGAGGAGATCCTGCGCGCCACGCCGCAGCCGCCGCGTCCGGCCAATCGCTTTCTGCTCGGGGCCAGCGAAGCGAGCGCCCGACTGGCGGCAGAGCTCGGCTGGCAACTGGTGTTCGCCGCACACCACAACGGCGATCCGCAACTGATGGCACAGGTGCTGAACAGCTATCGCCTGCACAGTCAGGGTCAGCGTGCGCTGGTGGCGGTGCAGGTGGTGGTAGCGGATTCGCCGGCAGAAGCTGACCTGCTGGTCGACACACTGCGCATTTATCACGTCAGCGTGACGGGTGGACAGAGCGTTAACGTCGGCAGCATTGAACAGGCTGAGCGCTATGTGCGTCAGGGCGGGTTCAGTGACTACGTGATTGAGCCACGCACGCCGTCGCTGCTGAAAGGGACCGCGGCACAGGTGCACGCGCAGCTTGATGCGCTGCACCAGCGTTACGGCATTGAAGAGTTTGTTATTGATACACCGGTGGCGGAGGAGCAGGCGCGGGTGAAATCCCTCGAACTGCTGGCGACGCATCGTCTGGTTAGCGCCTGACCGGGAGGTCCTGTGACGATAGTAAGCGAACAGCAGCTGATTGACTGGCGGCGCGAGCTGCACAGCTGGCCGGAACTCTCCGGTCATGAAGTGGAAACCAGCGCGCGGCTGCGCCGCTGGCTGCAGCAGGCTGACGTGCGCCTGCTGGATTATCCGCTGCACACCGGCGTGGTGGCGGAAGTGGGTCAGGGCGCGCCCCTGATCGCCCTGCGTGCCGATATCGATGCATTACCGATCCATGAAGCCACCGGGCTGCCTTTTCGTTCACGGCAAGCCGGCGTCATGCACGCCTGCGGTCACGATGTGCACAGTGCGGTGATACTGGGTGCCACGCTGCAGCTGAAAGCACGGGAAGCTCAGCTACCGGGGCGGGTGCGCATCCTGTTCCAGCCGGCGGAAGAGATTGCCCAGGGCGCGCGCCAGTTCATCGACGCGGGTGTGCTGGATCAGGTACAGGCGATTTTTGGCATGCACAACGAACCGGGTTTGCCCACGGGCACCTTTGCCACGCGCAGCGGTGCGTTTTATGCCAACGCCGATAAATTTGTGGTGCGCGTGCACAGCACCCGCACGGACGTAAACAGCATCCTGGTCGCCAGCCAGATTATTCAGGCGCTGCAATCCCTCACCAGCCGCAGCTTTAATACGCTGGACAGTCTGGTGCTGAGCGTCACGCGGATTGATGCACACAGGCACGACGGTCAGCCGACGGCTGAAGCGGAATTTGGCGGCACGGTGCGTACGCACGATAAACAGGTGCGCGCGCAGCTGGAGCAGCGTGCGCGCGAGGTGGTGGTCAATATCGCCGCCGCCAGCGGTGCCACGGCCACCTTTAGCTGGCATCCGGGGCCGCCGGTGCTGGAGAACGACGCCCACTGGGCACAGTTTGCCAGTCAGGTGGCGCAGCAGGTGGGTTATCAGGTGCAACAGGCTGAGCTGCACCTTGGCGGCGAAGATTTCGCTTATTACCTGCAGCAGCTACCGGGCGCGTTTGTCAGCATTGGCAGCGCCAGTGAATTTGGCCTGCATCACGGTGGCTTCAACCCCGATGAAGCGCTGATCGCCCCGGCGGCACACTACTTTAGTCAGCTGGCGCAACAGGCATTGCAGCAGCTAAACGCGCGATGTCGCGACGTCATCCTTAACTGATTTCCTTCCATTTCTGGCAGCGCTGTACGGCGATAAGGCTATCGCCGGCAGGCTGCGCCATGAGCAAAGAGAGACGATTATGACTGCAAGACAACTGCGCCTCGGCACCATTCTGCACGGCGCATCCGGCAACATGTCCGCCTGGCGTCATCCGGCGGCGCAGGCGGATGCCAGCATCAGTTTTGATTACGCCCGCCGTATCGCCCGTAAAGCCGAGGCTGGCAAACTGGATTTCCTGTTTGTCGCCGATGGCCTGTTCATCAATGAGAAATCGATCCCGCACTTTCTTAACCGCTTCGAACCGCTGACGCTGCTGTCGGCGCTGGCCGGCGTCACCGAGCATCTCGGTCTGGTCGGTACGGTGTCCACTTCCTACAGTGAGCCGTTCACCGTCGCCCGCCAGTTCGCCAGTCTCGATCATCTCAGCGGCGGGCGCGCGGGCTGGAATGTGGTGACATCGCCGCTGGAGGGCTCGGCAAAAAACTTTTCGCGTCAGCAGCATCCCGAGCATGCGCTGCGCTACCGCATCGCCGACGAATATCTGCAGGTAGTGAAAGGATTGTGGGATTCCTGGGAAGAGGGCGCGTTTGTGCGCAACAAAGCCAGCGGTCAGTTCTATGCGCCTGACAAACTGCACACGCTGAATCATCACGGTGATTTTTTCCAGGTACAGGGGCCGCTGAACATTGAGCGCACGCCGCAGGGCCGACCGATTATCTTTCAGGCGGGCGCCTCGGAAGATGGCCGCAAGCTGGCGGCGCGTCATGCTGACGCCATCTTCACCCATCAGCCAACGCGCGAAGAGGCGCAGGCGTTCTACCGGGATGTGAAGCAGCAGCTGGTGGCGAACGGGCGTGAACCGGGCGATCTGCACATTTTCCAGGGCGTTAGCGTGATCGTGGGGGAAGATGACGCAGACGTTGAGCGCCAGTACCAGACCACCGCGGCGCTGGTCTCGATTGAGGATGCACTCAACTACCTTGGTCGCTTCTTTGACCATCACGACTTCTCGCAGTATCCGCTCGACCAGCCTTTCCCGGACATTGGCGATATTGGCCAGAACAGTTTCCGTAGCACCACCGACGAAATCAAACGCAAAGCGCGTGAACACGGCCATACGCTGCGCCAGGCGGCGCTGGAAGCCACGACGCCGCGTCCGCTGTTTCACGGCACGCCACAGCAGGTAGCGGATGGTCTGCAGCTGTGGTTCGAAACCGAAGCCACTGACGGTTTCATTATTCAGGGCGGCACGCCGGACACCTTCGAGCGTTTTGTTGATCAGGTGATTCCGGTTCTCCAGGCGCGCGGCCTGACGCGTCGCGAATACCCGGGCAGCACGCTGCGTGCCAGCTTTGGTCTGAGACAACCGCTCAACCAGTTCACACAACAATAACGATGAGAAAACACGCTATGCAGAAAAAATCCCTGATTGTGCTGCTGTTACTCAGCCTGAGCAGTGCGGCACTGGCCGAGGACGTGGCCGTCAATGGTCAGCAGGTGAGCCTTGCCGCCAATAAAACGCCCATCAACACGCCAGAGAATCCTGCCGCCGTGGCGCAAATTCCGGCGGGCCATAAATTTGCCGTGCCGGGATCGTTCACCGTGGCGGTGGCGGCACTCAACTCGCCGCCGCTCACGGTATTCAGCGACGACAATAAAACGCTGCTGGGCAGTGAGGTGGATATCGCGCGTCTGGTGGCCGACAGCCTCGGGCTGAAGCTCAACATCGTGCCCACCTCGTGGGAAGACTGGCCGCTGGGCGTGGCATCGGGCAAATATGACGCGGCGATCACCAACGTGACGGTGACCAAAGATCGTAAACAGCGTTTTGATTTTGCCACCTACCGCAAAGATTCGCTGGGCTTCTATGTGAAAACCAGCAGCCCGATTACCTCGCTGAGCAAGGCAGAAGATATCGCCGGCCTGCGCATCATTGTCGGCTCCGGCACCAATCAGGAGGCCATCCTGCTGGCCTGGGATAAAGAGAATCAGGCTAAGGGGCTGAAGCCTTTCACACCGGTTTATACCAAAGATGACGCTGCGCAGACGCTGGCGCTACAGGCCGGGCGCGCCGACGCTTACTTCGGCCCTAACGTGATTGGCGCGTGGAAAGCGGCGCTGACCAAAAAGACCCGGCTGGTGGGTAGCGTGGACGGCGGCTGGCCGAAGGCGGCGCACATCGCGGTGACGGTGAAGAAAGACAACGGGCTGGTGCAGCCAATTAACACCGCACTCAACGGCGTGATCAAAAACGGTGACTACGACAAGGTGCTGAACCGCTGGGGTGAAGGCGTGGAGCGTCTGGATCGTTCCGAGATCAATCCGCCCGGACTGGGCGATTAAGGAGGCGGCATGAGCCAGCAATTTTTCCGCGAAGTGTCACCGGAAGCGCCGGAGCTGCAGCCGATTCTTGACGGTCTGTTTGGTGAATATGCAGCACGCTACGGCGATTTCTTCAGGAAACACAATGAAGTTGAGCTGACCGAGTGGTATCTGCCGCCGCGCGGGCTGTTCATCGTGCTGGAGCGCGACGGTGAGATCATCGCCATGGGCGCCTACAAACCGTGGGATGCTACCACCGCCGAACTGAAGCGCATCTGGACGCGGCGTGACCTGCGCCGTCAGGGACTGGCACTGCTGATTCTGCAGGAGCTGGAGCGCCGGGCGCTACGCGCAGGCTATCAGCGCGTGTTTCTCACCACCGGTTTCCGTCAGCCGGAAGCGGTACAGCTGTATATCGGCCACGGCTATCAGCCGCAGTTTGAGCTGCGCGAAGATATGGAGATTTACGGCCAGCCGCCGCACGATGGCCGGCTGCGTTTTCTCAAAGTAATTGATGTGCACAACGTGGCGCAGGCCAGCTAAGGAGAGCCACCATGAGTAAGCAACAACCTTTGACCGTGGTGCCGGCACGCTATCCGGCGCGTACCGTCGGTGCCATCATCGCGCTATTTATCCTTGCGGCGGTGATCGATTCCGTGGCCTTTAATCCGCGCTGGGAGTGGAGCGTGTTTGCCCGCTGGTTTTTTGATCCGGTGATCCTTAATGGCCTGGGACAAACGCTGCTGCTGACGCTGTGCGGCACACTGCTGAGCCTGATATTCGGCGGCCTGCTGGCCCTGGCGCGGCTCTCGTCATCGTGGCTGCTGAGCACGCTGGCGTTTGGCTATATCTGGCTGTTTCGCTCGCTGCCGCTGATTGTGGTGCTGATCATTCTGTATAACTTCTCGTATCTGTACGACACGCTGTCGTTCGGTATTCCTTTCACCGCCCTGTCGTGGGGGCACTTCCAGACCATTAACGTGCTCGGCCAGTTCCCGGCGGCGGTGATTGGCCTGACGCTGGTGCAGAGCGCGTATAGCGCGGAGATTATTCGCGGCGGGTTTCTCGGCGTCGATCACGGTCAGTTTGAAGCCGCTTCGGCGCTGGGATTATCGTCGTCGCGCCGCACGTTTCGCATCATTCTGCCGCAGGCGCTGCGTGCGATTATTCCCACCACCTTTAATGAGATCATCAGCCTCGCCAAGGGCACCTCGATGGTGTATGTGCTGGCGATGCCCGAGCTGTTTTACACCATCCAGATGATCTACAACCGCACCCAGCAGGTGATCCCGCTGCTGATGGTCGGAGCCGCCTGGTATCTGATCATCACCACCGTGCTGTCGCTGCTGCAGCACAGCGTCGAGCGCTGGCTGGCACGCAGCGTCACGCGTGAACCGCAACCTTCGCGCTGGCGCCAGTGGCGCAACCGCAGCGTGAACCCTGCCGTCAACGAGGAGCTGTCTCATGTCCGAAGCCATTGATTACCGCTATCTGCATACCACCGGCGCCATCAGTATTACCGGCGTCAGCAAGACGTTTGGCCGGCATAAAGCGCTGGATGAGGTGTCGCTTGAGCTGGCTCCCGGTTCGGTGACGGTGATCCTCGGGCCGTCCGGTTCTGGCAAATCGACGCTGCTGCGCACCATCAATCATCTGGAGCGCGTGGATGAAGGCTTTATTCAGATCGATGGCGATTACATCGGCTATCAGCGGCGCGGCGATAAACTCTATGAGCTGAAAGAGAAGGCGATTTTGCGGCAGCGCATCAACGTCGGCTATGTGTTCCAGAACTTCAATCTGTTTCCGCACCTGACGGTGCTGGAAAATCTGATTGAAGCGCCGATTGCCCATCGTCAGCTGTCGCGCCGGGCAGCGATCGATCGCGCCGGTGAGCTGCTGGATGTGGTCGGCCTGCGGCACAAAGCCGATGCCTGGCCGCGGCATCTCTCTGGCGGTCAGCAGCAGCGCATTGCGATTGCGCGTGCGCTGATGCTCAACCCGCGCGTGATGCTGTTTGATGAGCCGACTTCGGCGCTCGACCCGGAACTGGTGGGCGAAGTGCTGGATGTGATTAAAAAACTGGCGCGATCCGGCACCACGCTGGTGATTGTCACGCACGAGATCGGCTTTGCGCGCGAAGTGGCGGATAACGTGGTGTTTATGGTTGACGGGCGCGTGGTTGAGCAGGGTAGCAGCCAGCAGGTGCTGAATCAGCCGCGTCATGAGCGCACCAAACGTTTCCTCGCCAGGGTGCTGTAATGAAGCAAGCGATCATAGTCGCGCTGACGGGGGCGGTGCTGGCGGCACCCGCGACAGGCGCGCAACAGCTGGACGCCAGTCATAACGAAACGCCGATCACCATGGCGGCCAATCCGCAGGCGATCGCGAAGATCCCCGCCGGATTTCATTTTGTTCAACCCGGCTATTTAACCGTCGCCACTTCAGCCAGTAATTCACCGCCAATTGGCCTCTGGGCGTCCGATAATAAAACGCTGATCGGCAGCGACCCGGACATTGCGCGCCTGCTGGCCGACAGCCTCGGTCTGAAACTCAGGCTGGTGCCGGCGGCGTGGGAGGACTGGCCGCTGGGCATCACGGCAGGGCGCTATGATGTGGCGATGTTTAATATCGCGGTGACCGAGGAGCGCAAGCAGAAGTTTGATTTCGCCACCTATCGCGCGGATAACCACGCCTTCGCGGTGAAAGCGGACAGTAAAATCAGCGCAATTCGTCGCCGGGAAGACGTGGCCGGCAAACGGATTATTGTGGGCTCCGGTACCAATCAGGAGCGAATATTACTGAGCTGGGATGAGAAGAATCGGGCGCAGGGCCTGGCCCCGGTGCAGCCGATTTATCTTAACGATGATGCCTCCGCCACGCTGGCGCTGCTCTCTGGCCGGGCCGATGCGTCATTTGGCCCGCAGGCCATGGCGGCGTGGAAAGTGGCTTCGCGCGGGCAAACCAAAATTGTCGGGCACGGACCGTTTCGCGCCTGGGTGGCGGTCACCACGAAGAAGGGCAATGGCCTGGACGTCGCGCTGCAGCAGGCGATCAACGGCGCTATTGCTGGCGGCCAGTATCGCCAGGTGCTGGCAAGATGGGGTGAAGAGGGCGAGGCGGTGGAGATTTCGCAGGTTAATCCGCCCGGGATTGTTTATCAGGATAATTAGGGCGGGGTGGCAGAGCGGCGAGATGAGTTTTCACCCGTTCAACAACACAGGCAATAGCGGTAACGGCGCAATTCATTGCGCTATGTCGGGATGGGCATGGCGCTTCTGAACATTCGCGCGATGAATCGCGCCGCTACAGTTTCGTGCAATGTGATGTATTGCGTGAGGACACAGCAATCCGTCCATACGTCATCCCGCCCGGTTTATCCTGCTTTTTTATCCACTGCAATGCTTCGGCGGCGGGCAGCGGGCGGGCAAAATGGTAGCCCTGGAATAAATGGCAGCCCTTATTGCGCAGGTGCTCGAAATACTCCTCGCTCTCAATCCCTTCCGCCAGAACGTTCAGCCCCATCGCGCGCGACAGCTCAATGGTCTTTTGCACCACAATCGCCGCCGATTCGTTTTCAAAAATGTGCATGATCAGGGACTTATCAATCTTAATATCATCAATAGCGAAATCACTCAGCGACTTAAGCGAAGAGTAACCGACGCCGAAATCGTCGATCGCCCATTTAATCCCTAACTGGCTGAAGTGGTTGATGACATCCCCAATGCGCTGCTGATCGTAAATAAAGGTGGTCTCGGTAATTTCAAACTTCAGCCGCTCGGGACGGATTTTGTAATGCGACAGCGTCAGCAGCGTGTCATGGGTGAAGTCGCGGTGCATCAACTGCAGCGGGCTGATATTGATGGAAAACACCAGCGGAGGCAGCCGCAGCACACGATCCCACTCGACGATTTGCTGCAGCATGCGCTCCAGCACCCACTTGCCAATATCAATGATCAGCCCGCTTTTTTCGGCTACCGGGATAAACACCTCCGGCGAGATAAAGCCTTTCTCCGGGTGCTTCCAGCGCAGCAGCGCTTCAAAACCGATGAGATTTTTGTCGCCATCGACCTGCGGCTGATAATAGAGCTCCAGCTGCTGGCGCTCAATGGCGGACGCGAGCTCGCGCTTGATAAGATCGGTGGCGGAATAATTGCCGCCATAGGTAAACACGGTCGACAGCAGTGCCGTCACCGGCACTGCACAATTGAAAACGGTAAAAACGGCTTCCTGCGGAATATTGAGATGAAAACGATTATTTTCCCAGATCAGACCGGTGGTGACAAAAAACAGATAACACAGCAGGCACAGCAGCGGAAATATTTTACTCAGATAAAAGGATTGCTGGTGCAACACCAGTGCCGAACCGACGATCAAGGCCACCAGATAGTTATATTCTGAACGCTTGCCGGCAGCGTGGTGATTATCCACCAGCAACAGCACGATGATGGTAAATAATAACGCATGGGTAATGACCGCCAGATGCCGCTCCAGCCGGTCGCTGAAGGCGCCGATGATGATGTAGCCCCCCAGCGCTATACTGGCGATATACAGACAGCCAATGTCATGATGACCGCGACTGAAATTCAGTGTTGCCATAAAGATACCAGCCACGATACTGGCGACGCCGGCAATCAGCAGCGTCAGGCGGAGCTTTTTTTCCGGGCTATCACCCTGCAAAATGAAGGGCAGATTACGGATGCGCGACCAGGCTGAACTCAACAAAGGGTTCATAAACGGTTCCGGGTTTTATTGTCATGACGCGTGAAGGTGTAAACGCCACATAATATATTTAAGCGAGACGACTGTCATAATTGTTTTCAGATTATTTGCGCGTTAAGCGCGGATTTTTATATTTGACATAAGCGGCGTCAAATAGCGCTATTAACGCATTCAGGTGCAATATTTAACGCCGCCAGCGATAAGCGATGCGATATACCGGCGAAGGCGCGCGCAGCGCGACCCGATTGTTCCTCGCCAGTGACGTCGCCGCAGAGTAGAATGACCACGCGGCGCGGCGACAGCGTGCCGGACAATAACAGCCGGAACCGCAGCCGGATACGCGTCACCAGGTTGGACTAACCCACTTTCAACATACTGATTGCAATGAAAATTCGTTTCTTATCTGCTAATGAACTCAAGCTGGCCGAGGTGCGTACCATCCTTGAGCCGGTGGGTGTCGAAGTGGTGCCCATTGCGCGCCGTATTGAAGAGATTCAGACCGAAAATGAGGTGGAGCTGGTTCGTGACAAACTGACTAAAGCCTTTTCAATCATTGGCCGCCCGCTGTTTGTCGAGCATACCGGTCTGTATCTGGATGGGCTCAATGGCCTGCCCGCCGGACTGACGCGCATCTTCTGGAGCCGGCTGAACGCGGAACGCTTTACCAAACTGGTGAACGGACTGGACAGCCCGGGCGTGACCGCCAAAACCGTCCTCGGCTACTGTGACGGGCGCAAAATGTACCAGTTTGAAGGCCAGCTGCGCGGCACCATTGCCCGGGAGCCGGCGGGGCCACGCGAATTTCAGTGGGACTGCGTCTTTATCCCGGAAGGGCACACCCAGACATTCGCTGAAATGGGCGAACTGAAAAACGAAATCTCGATGCGCCGCCTGGCGCTGGATCGCTTTGCCACCTTTCTGAAAACTTCGCGGGGGCTGGCATGAAACCGGAACTCAAACGCGCTTACGATGCCGGCAAACTGATTCTGTTCGCCGGTGCGGGCATCTCACGCAATCTCGGACTGCCGGAGTGGCACGAGCTGATTGCACATCTGGCTAATGAGCTGGGCTACGATCCGAAAATCTTCAATACCTACGGCACCCATTTGTCGCTGGCGGAATATTACAAACAGCGCAAAGGCTCGCTCGGCCCGCTGCGCAGCTGGATGGATCGCGAGTGGCACCGTCCGGACATCGACGTGCGCAGCTCTGAAATCCACACCATGATCACCCAGGGCAATTTCTCGCGTATCTACACCACCAATTACGACCGCTGGCTGGAGATGGCGCATGAAGCGCACAACGTGCCGTACAGCAAGGTCGCTAACGCCGCCGATCTGGTGTCGCTGACCGAAGATAAGCGCCATATTATTAAACTTCATGGCGATTTTGACGATGATACCTCCATCGTGCTGGATGAGAGCAGCTACTTTGAGCGGCTCTATTTTGACTCGCCGCTGGATATCAAACTGACCCATGATGTCATGGGTAACTCCGTGCTGTTTGTTGGCTACAGCATCAGCGATTTCAATATCCGCCTGCTGTTTTATCGCCTGACCAAAATGTGGGGCCGCACCGGGCTGGCGACCGCACGACCCAAATCCTACCTGTTCACCAACCGTAATAATCCGGTGGCGAAAGAGGTACTGGGGCAGTGGGGCATTGAGATGATCGTGTCTGAAGAGGACGATCCGCGCAAAGCGCTGGCAACCTTCCTCGAAGAGCTGCTGGCTTAAACGGCGAGCAGAAACCGTTGGCGAAAAAAAGCTGAATGAAATATACTGTATATAAACACAGTAAATGAGGTGCATCATGGCAGTCGAAACCAAATATGTTGTGGTCAGAAAGGGTGAAGAGAAGATGACGTTTGCCAATAAAAAAGACGCAGATGCATGGGACAAGATGCTCGATATGGCCGACGCGTTCACCGACTGGCTGCAGCAACATCAGCCAGCGATGGATGAGGCCCAGGCCGAAGCGCTGGGTATGCTGCTGGCCGAACAGAAAGACGCGGTGCAACACATTCTGCGCACCAGCAAACTGCCGGACGCGGTGAAAGACAGCGGCGAAACCATTGCTGACGACAGCGATACGGCTGCGCCGGAAAAAGAGAAGAAGGTGCGTGCGGTCAAAGCCGCCTGAGGAACAGCGCGTTCGCTTTGCACTGCTGCTGAATCCGGGCCAGCCTCTGCGCTGGCCTGGGAACCGTGCTAACGATCAGTGCGTGAAAAGAGAGAAGGTGCCTGAGTAGTAACTGACCATCCACGCCACATACACCAGCCAGACCACCATTAACCCTGCCAGACTCAATTTACCTGCCATGTTGCATTCCTCTTGTTATGCGGCGCGTTGCGCCCGTACGCAATAACCTGACAGCACAACGAAGTGGCGATCTTGCGCCAGATCAAATTCCCTCTTTTTTACTGCATCGTCTTAGCGTTTTTAATGGCGACCCGACGCCACAACAGCGGTTGATGGTTTTCTGATCGGACCTGCCAGGCCATCAAGTTCCCGGATTGTGCGCCGATAGAGTGATTACAGGGATGCAGGTGCACAGGGCGTGATTCTTTTTCAGTAATAAAGTGTCAACACCAGGAGCGCCGACATGGCCACAACCGTATCTAATAAGAAAAAAATGAGCACCCGCACACAAATGCTGCTGACGGGCGCCTTAACCATCACCCTCGGCTTCGCCGTGACTATCGGCGTGCTCAGCTGGCAGTCCAGCAATGAGCAAAAATCGCTGGCGGAAAGTTACTTACAGCAGATTGCGCAGAGTCAGGCGCTGCAAATCCAGCAGGAGCTGAGTTACGCACGCGATGTCGCACACAACCTCGGCCACAGTCTGATTGCCCTGCCGGCTGCCGGCGTGCAGGACCGTAAAGTGGCCGATAAGCTGCTGGTCTCTGCACTGCGTGATAATCCGGACTATCTCTCTATTTCGGTCATCTTCGAAGAAAACGCGTTTGACGGACGCGATGCTGAGTTTGCCTCTCAGGCTGGCGCGGCACCTAAAGGACGTTATGCCTATTTCGTCGATCGCGACCAGGGCGGCAATTTTGCCCTGCATCCGCTGACCTCAATCTTTACGCCAGGCCAGGGCGATTACTATCTGCTGCCGCAGAAAAGCCAGAAAGATACGCTGATCGAACCTTATAGCTATGCCTATAACGGTGTGCCAACACTGCTGACCTCGGTGGCCGCGCCAATTATCAGCCAGGGCAAACTGTGGGGCGTGGTAACGTCCGATATCTCACTGGCGTCACTGCAGGAAAAAGTGAACAGCATCAAACCGTGGGAAGGCAGCGGTTATGCCATGCTGCTCTCGAGCGCGGGCAATGTGGTGTCTTATCCGGACAAAAGCCAGACCAGCAAAGCCTGGAAGGGCGACACACATAATTTCAGCAGTACGGTCACCGAACAGCATGACGCTATTCTGGGCGAGGATGCGCTGGTAGCCTGGCGGCCGGTGGTGATCGGTAACAGCGATCAGAAATGGTATCTCGGCGTGGTGGCCCCGGTGAGCAAGGTGATGGAAGCGGCGCACCGTCAGCTGATTAACGCGGTGATTTTAATGGTGATCAGCATCCTGGTAGTGTGCGCACTGCTTGGGCTGGTATTTAGTCGCAAAGTGCTGAAGCCGATTGGCGGTGAGCCACTGACCGCAGCCACCATTGCGCTGGCGGTGGCCGATGGCAAACTGGATAACGCTATCCCGCTGAAAGCGCGCGACAGCAGCAGTCTGTTCTTCGCCTTGCACACTATGCAAAACCAGCTGCGCGAGATTGTCGGGCAGATTCAGGATGCCAGCGCCTCGGTGCGCCAGGGCGCGGGTGAAATCGCCAGCGGCAACCTCAACCTCGCGTCACGTACCGAAGAGCAGGCGGCCGCGCTGGAACAAACTGCCGCCAGCATGGAGCAGATTACCGCGACGGTGAAACACAACGCTGCTAACGCGCATCAGGCGACGACGCTGACCGATAACGCCACGCACATCGCCAGTCGCGGTGAGTCACTGGTGGGCCAGGTGGTGCAGACCATGGCGCAAATCGACGACAGCGCGAAGAAAATCGGCGACATCACCGCCATTATCAACAGCATCGCCTTCCAGACCAACATTCTGGCGCTCAACGCCGCGGTTGAAGCGGCGCGCGCCGGCGAACAGGGACGCGGTTTTGCCGTGGTGGCGTCGGAAGTGCGTAATCTGGCACAGCGCAGCGCCAATGCGGTGAAGGATATTGCTGCGCTGATTGAAGAGTCCGGGCAGCGCGTCGGCAGCGGTGTGCAGCTGGTGCAGGATGCCGGTAAAACCATGCAGGAGATGACGCAGGCGGTGAACTCGGTGCGCACCATTATCGGCGAGATTGTTACCGCGTCAGACGAGCAGGCGCGCGGCATCAGCCAGGTAACGATCGCGGTGAACGAGATGGATGGCACCACCCAGCAGAACGCCGCGCTGGTCCAGCAGATGTCAGCCGCCGCCAGTTCGCTGGAAGACCAGGCGGCACAGCTGGCGCATACCGTGGGACGTTTTCACCTCAGCTGAGGTCGGTGACCAGTCGCCGGCACGCTGCGTAAATCAGGACTGTCGCCACGTCAGGCGACCGTCTTATTCCTTTCATCCGTTTCGCCGTGACGGCATCATGCGCAGCAACGTATTGTCTTTAATCAGATAATGATGCACCAGCGCGGCCGCCGCGTGCAGACCAATCAGCCAGTAGCCGTATGGCGCGAGGGTTTCGTGCCAGTCGCTCAGCATATCGGCAAAATCCGGATCCGGGCTGGCGCTGACCGGCATCGGAATCGCAAAAATCCACCAGTTACGGCCCATGTAGAAGCGCGAAAGGATGCCGAGAATCGGCAGCACGATAAAGAACAGATAGATCGCCAGATGCATCAGATGCGCCAGTCCGGTTTGCCAGTGTGGCGGCTGGGGTTCGATTTTCGGGCTGCGATGGCGAAAACGCAGCACAATGCGTGACAGCATCAGCAACAGCACACAACTGCCGGCGCTGAAATGTCCGACGATCATGGTGTAGCCTTGCCAGGATCCGCGCGTGAATAAGCCGCGAAACTCCATGGTGCAGTAAGCGGTGGCCACCAGTAACAGCGTCAGCCAGTGAATAAAGATTTGCGCAGGGGCATATTTGTTACGCATAGCCAGTCCGAAAATAAGCGGTGTGGGATGCTTAACATAGCGAAAAACGCGCTGAATTAATTCATTTTTTGCCACATCCCGCTCGGCTTACTGTTCGGCTGCCTGCAACAGCTGACGCAGCAGGGCGGCAAGCTGCTGCTGCTGCCGATCGTCCAGCGTGGCCAGCAGCGCGTTCTGCGTTTGCGTATGCACCTGCAGCGCCTGCTCAATCTTTGCCAGGCCGGCCGGCGTCAGCATCACCAGCGTGCTGCGCTTATCATCGGCATCGGCAACACGCGCAATCAATCCCTCTTCTTCCAGCCGGTTAAGCCGGTTGGTCATGGCACCGGAGGTGACCAGCAGCGATTTGTAGAGCTGCGTGGGCGACAGCCGGTAAGGTGCGCCGGCACGCCGCAGCGTCGCCAGCACATCAAATTCGCCGTCGCGAAAACCAAAGGGTGCCAGCGCCTCAGCGCGCTTTTTCGCCAGATGTTTCATCAGGCGCAGCATGCGGCCAAAAATCGCCATGGAAGAGGCGTCCAGCTCCGGCATGGCGCTGGCCCATTGCGCAACGACAAAATCTACGTGGTCAGTCATGTTAATTCTCATTAGTTCACGGCGGGTAATGTGTCGCTTTGTGCGCACCCGCTATCGTTCTTCCGCAAAGTATCTTAACGTTAAGATACTTTGGCGTATGGAGACAGAATGTGAATCGTACCTTACCTGCTATTGGCCTGTTTGCTTTACTGGTTTTTGTGGTGGCGCTGAATTTGCGTCCGGTGATGGCGGCCATCGGACCGCTGTTCCTGCAACTGCAGCACGATGCAGGGCTCAGTGCCACGCAGCTGAGCCTGCTGACGACGCTGCCGGTCATTATGATGGGGCTGGCGGCGCTGGCCGGACCGCTGCTGCTGCGCAGGCTGGGTGAAGCGCGCGGCATTACCGCTGGCCTGATGGTGCTGGTGCTCGCGGGTGGCGCGCGTGGCGTTGATCACAGCGCCGCCATGCTAACCGCCAGCGCACTGCTGGCCGGCTGCGGCATCGGGCTGATCCAGGCGCTGATGCCCGCGCTTATCAAACGTCACTTCGCCTCGCGTGCCGGTACGTTAATGGCACTGTTCACCACCGGTATTATGGCCGGAGCCGCAGTGGCCGCTGCCAGCGCCGCGCCGCTCGCCAGCCATGCCGGACTGACGATTGCACTGATGCTGCCGTCGCTACCGGCGCTGATCGCATTGATACTGTGGCTGTGCCTGCAGCCTGTGACCACAAGAGTAAACACGCCACCGGCCGGCGGCGTACACCGCACGCGGCGCGCCTGGCTGTTGATGCTGTTTTTTGGCATCGGCACCGGTGCATACACGCTGGTGCTGGCGTGGCTGCCACCATTTTACATGCAACACGGCTGGCTGCCGGCGCAGAGCGGCTACGTGCTGGGCGCATTAACCCTGACCGAAGTCGCCGCCGGATTTATGCTCTCCGCGCTGATTCATCGCTGCCGCGATCGCCGCTGGCCGCTGCTGCTGGTGCTGGTGCTGGCTTCCATCCTGCTGGGGCTGATCGCACTGCTGTGGCTGGGCGGCGAACGCGCCTGGTTGCCGACGCTGCTGCTGGGATTGGGGATTGGTGCGCTGTTTCCGCTATCGCTGATTGTCACGCTAGATCATGCCCGCACGCCGGAAGAAGCCACTGCGCTGCTGTCGTTTGTGCAGGGCGGCGGCTATATGCTGGCCGCGCTGATGCCGCTGATGGCCGGCATCGTGCGCGACCGCGCGGCATCGCTCGACAGCGCGTGGCAGATCATGGCGGCGGGCGTGCTGCTACTGATGTTGATGGCGCTGCGACTCAACCCCCAGCGATAACGGCAGGAAACCATTGTCAGACGGAATACGCTGTTTTATAAACCGTGCAGAGTGAGAGGATCGATAAATCAGGAGCAATGATGTCCCCCCAGGTCGGTGTTGGCGTATTAATTTTCCGCGATGGCAAGCTGTTGCTCGGCCAGCGTAAAGGCAGCCACGGTGCCGGTGACTGGTCGGCGCCGGGCGGCCATCTGGAGTTTGGTGAATCACCGGAAGCCTGTGCACGGCGGGAAGTGCTGGAGGAGACCGGTTTACTGCTGCACAGCGTACACAACGGCGCCTTCGTCAGCGATGTGTTTCCGGCGGTCAACCGCCACTATATTACGCTGTTGATGGTAGCGCCGGACGCCAGCGGTGAGCCGCAGCTGCGGGAACCGGATAAGTGCGCAGGCTGGCACTGGTTCGCGCCTGAGGCACTGCCTGAACCGTTATTTGCCCCGCTGCAAAGCTGGCTGGCGCGCGACGGTCTGGCGGCACTGCAGGCGCTGGCCCAGCGTAAAGATCGCTAACCGTATTGCTTCATCGAAGCTTCGGCATCTTCTCCGGCCGGGATGCGCATCGGTGCGGCGGGATCGGTCGCGGCACGCCACACGGCAGCGGCAACGTCCTGTGCTTTAGTGGTTGGCTGGGGCTGTTGCATACCGGCGATGATGCCATCAAACATCGGCTGGTAAGGCTCAAGCAAGGTGTTTTCCATGCGCGGCCGGGCGTTTTTGCCAAAGTCGGTAGTGGGTGCCAGCCCGGGTAATACCAGTCTCACCTGAACATTAAAGGGCTGCAGTTCCAGCGCCAGCGACTCGGTAAAGGCGTTGACTGCCGCTTTGCTGCCGGTATAAACCGCCAGCAGCGGCAGGGATTTCAGCGTCACCGTCGAGGTCACATTGATCACCATGCCACTGTTTTTCGCGCGGAACTGCGGGATGACCGCCTGCGTCATGGCGATGGTGCCCAGCGTGTTGGTTTCGAACACCTCCCGCACCGAGGACATCGGCGCGCCTTCCAGCGAAGTTAATAATCCGATACCGGCATTGTTGACCAGCACATCAATCTCTCCCGCCTCAGCCAACGTTTGCCGGATGCTGGTGGCATCGGTGACATCCAGTGGCAGCAGGCGCAGATGGGCGGATTCAGGAAACAGTTCGGCGCGCGGGGTGCGCATGGTGGCGATGACTTTCCAGCCGCGCTCCAGAAACCAGAGCGCGGTAGCATGACCAAAACCAGAAGAGCAGCCGGTGATTAAAATGGTTTTCATGGTTCACTCCTGCATTGCGTTGGGTAAGAGCTCACTATAGAGTGCCACTACCGGACTCACTACAACGTACAGTCCTGGTTTCATTTGCAGGAGTCCATTATGATCGATCCGCTCGCCGAAATGGTGTCACTGTTACAGCCCGGGGCGGCTTATTCCAAACGCGCGCGTGCCAATGGATTATGGCGTGTGCAGCGCAGTGAGACCGGCCAGCCGTTTTACTGCGTGGTTCTGGAGGGGCGCAGCCGGCTGGAAATGAAAGGTCATCCTCCGGTTGCGCTTGAGCAGGGGGATTTTGTCCTGATTCCGGCTGCGTGGGAGTTTTGCATGACCAGCGAGCAGCCACCGGCCGCAGATGCGCCTGATTCGATGCCGGAGATGCTTGCGCCCGGCGAAGTGTGGCTTGGCGATCGGCAGCAGCCAGCCGAGGTTCAGACGCTGATTGGTTACTGCCAGTTTGCCGCACCCGACGCGGAATTGATTGTCTCGTTACTGCCACAGTTTATTCATGTGCGTGGCGTATCGCGCCTGACCACGCTGGTGCAGCTGGTCAGGGATGAGTGCCGTGCACAGCGTCCGGCACGGCAGATTGTGCTGGAACGTTTGCTGGAATTACTGCTGATCGAGGCGCTGCGCGCAATGCCCGCGGCGAATGCATCGCCTGGCGTGATGCGGGGACTGGCCGATGAGCGGCTGGCCGGGGCGATTCGCGCCATCCACGCCAGGCCTGCCCATGGCTGGACGGTACCCCAGCTGGCGAAACACGCGGCGCTATCGCGCTCGGCGTTTTTCGTGCGTTTTCGCGATGCAGTGGGCATGGCGCCGATGGCATATCTGCTGACGTGGCGCATGGCGCTGGCCAAAAATCTGCTGCGCAGCAGCCGCCTGTCAGTAGCCGACGTGGCTGAACGGGTGGGTTACCGCTCTGCCAGCGCCTTCAGCATTGCTTTCACCCGCTTCACCGGCCAGACGCCGAGCGGCTTCGCTGGCGCTGAACGGCGCAGCGGCACCGCAGAAGCTGAGCCAGCAATCGCCCGGGTCAGTTAACCACGCCCGGAGCAGCAGCCAGCGTAAGACGGGCCGCCATAAAGCGTGCAATGCCGTTCAGTAAAAAAAACTGATAATGCCGGTGCGCATCAATGCGCACCCTACAAAAACGTGCCGTTACCCTGTAGGGTCGCCATTTATGGCGACCTAAAACACATTACAAAACCGTGCAATTAACCCGTAGGGTCGCCATTTATGGCGACCAGGGAATACTTGTGTAGCCAACATACGACCTACAAGAATCGTTTTAAATCAAAGCATCATTAAAACAAAGAATTACAACTTCACCGGGGAGCACAATTGCCTCTGTTTCTTTTCCTTAAAAGATTTCCCTTCGCATCACGCTAACCTGTTCTGACGACACGATGCGCTGCTCGATTTCCTGCCAGCCATAGCGACGGTAAAACGCCTGCTGATCCGGCGTATACAGCCACAACTCTGCCATATCGCGCTGGCGAGCTTCTTCAATTAAACGCAATACCAGAGCAGAGGCCACGCCTTTACCGCGGTGTGCCGCGACAGTCAGTACTTCGCCCATCCAGAACTGGCGTTCATGGATGTCATCAAGCTCGTGAAGAATCGTGCTGGCGGTGGCAAGCACTTCATTTTCTGCATTCAACGCGACCAGCGTAAACGTTTTTGCCGGATGCGCGTTGCGCATCAGCAGGCGCTGACGAATGGCGCTCCGGTCGCGCCAGTGAGAAAACCCGGACCACTCCTGATGAAGCATAGCTGCCACCGTATCCAGCAACTGCGGACACTGGCTCAGTAAACTGATATTCATTGTTATCCCTCCGCGACAACCCGAGGGATAACACAGCGTGGTGGTAAAGACTACCGTTAATATGCCGCTACACTATCGCGTTAAGCCGTTTCACCGGTCAGCCAATCACCGGCTTAGCGTTTCGCCACCTGCTCGCCATCCGGGGTTTTGCCATGCCCGGCAGCAGCCAGCTCGGTATTAAAGTGGGAGACCAGCACCGAAAAAGTTTCCTCTGCTTTCATGCGGTACAGCTGTTCGGACGGATGAATACAGTCGGGTGACATCAGCGACTGCCAGTCTTTCATCTGCAGGATGCGCTGATACTGACGCGCCAGCGGCACCGATTCTGCTTTAGCCAGCGCGTCCAGTTTGGTGACGTAAGGTGCAACGTGCCATTTCTCCGCGCGGCCACAAATCGGGTGCGGCTCCTGTAATATCACCTGCTTACCCTCTTCACGGGCAATAGTAATCAGCTGTGTCATCACCTGAGTATATTTATCCGGGCTAACCTGGTAATCCTTTTCTATATCGCGGAAATGGAAATGGCGTGCATCGTTGGTGGCAAAATTCAGCAAAATGATTTTTGCCGGCGATTTCTTCATCTCTTCGCGCCAGCTTTTATTATTCTTGTAGAAATATTTGCCATTTAACAGGTCCATGGCCTGCGATGAGGACGCGCCTTTATTCACGACGCGAATACCATCGCCATACTTCTCCTGTAACCATTGGTTAATCAGAGCAATCTCATTGTCTTTAATATAGATTGCGCGCAATTTGCCATTTTCCTTTATCGCCATAGCGCCACGCGTGCTTGAACCGCCATAGGCTTCAATAATAAAGTTATTATCGGGCTTGCCGCTTTCGGCGAATGCGGTATTGCACAGACAGGCTGTGGTAATCAGCAAAGTGACGATGCCAGATAGCGCTCGTTGCATAACAAATTTCCGCCTTTTGATACTCAAGGTTACATGGAGAATCGGTTGTTTACCGTAAGCGAATTACCTTAACAGGGGAGATTGCGGGTCAACAATCCGAAAGCACGGTTGCGGGGTGAAAATTAGGTCAACTCTGAGAAAAAAGCCGCTTGCTGAATAAAAGTTATTTAAATTCAATCAGGTAAAAAACATCCCTGCCTAATAGCCTCCCTTCAGCTAGAAAATCCCGCAGTGACGCCTGCTTAAAACATCATGGTTGCTTCAGGACATAACGCAGTTTGATTAGCGAATTTTCGCACTGCGAGTCGAACCGGATAATCCACAACCTGTTGTAAAGGAGCGGGTTTTCGCTGCTTTTCCGGCGGTTAGCTGCGAATATGCGCTGCCTGACGATAACTTTTACCATCAGAACATTCTGGCTTAAGCTTTATGGCCATTGCACAGTGGCATTCTTTACACTATGGCGAAATTCCGAAACGTTTCTAAACATAATGTATACAGATTAATCCGGTGTTAGCATTCTGACTGAATCATTATGATTGCGTTACAACTCATTTCAGGATGTGCAATGTGAAAACAGAATCCTTTTTATCCAGCCGTAATATTGGCCTGGATCTGCTGCGTGCCGGCCTAATTCTGGAAGGGGTGTTATTACACGCCTCACGGAGTTTGCCGGGAGAGAATGGCTGGTATTATGTCGCGCAGCGCGATCCCTCGGAAATATTCACGGCACTGCTGAGCATGGTGCACACCTTCAGGATGGAAGTGTTCTTCTTTCTTTCGGGCATGTTCTCCGCGCTGATTATTTTGCGAAAAGGGCAGAAATTCTTTACGGATAATCGCCGTAAGCGCGTCCTGATTCCGCTGATATCAGCCTATCTGTTTATTCCGCCGCTGATGTATTTTATCGCGGGACAGATGAATAACACCCCGCTGAGTCTCGAAGGCTGGCTAAACAGCTATACCATGATGCACCACCTGTGGTTCCTCGTGTCGCTGTCGGTGATGTCGCTGCTGGTACCCGGCGCGTTTTATCAGTGGAGCGCCCGTCAGTTGGGCAAAATGTCGTTGCCAATGCTGATCGCCACACTGGTGATTCTGGGTAACGCCTGCTTCGTGCTGAAGTTCCTGGTGAAAGGCCGCGGTGAATTTGTCGAGCTCATCCCGGTGACCGCACGCTTCCTCGTCTACTACACCGCCGGTTTTGCGTTATACGTCAACCGCGAGAAAATTGCCCGGTACGCCAACAGTAAACTGATGAATGGCTGGCTGGTGGCCGCGCTGGTGCTGGCGGTGTGGGCCGCCTGCTATGTCGTCGCGCACAACCACATCACCGGGGTGATGAAATATGTGCCGGTGATGCTGGGCAGCGTGCTGTCGGTGATGCTGTCCTACTGGCTGGTGTTTAGCTTCGAACGCATCAACGTGAAAGAGAGTCGCATTCTGACGGCAATTGTGGATTCCGCGCTGATCATCTATTTGCTGCACTATCCGGTGGTGATCATTTTCTCATGGCTGCTGGATGTCTGGTTACCGGATAACCTGTCAGTCCTGTATGTCCTGATCGATTTTGCCCTCGGCATTGCGCTGAGCGCGGTGTGTTACGCCATCGTCAAACGTTCACGCTTCGCCTCGTTCATGTTTGGCCTCAAGCCGAAAGATAAAAAAGTGGCGGTGCCGGTCGAAGCGCGACTGTAATTGTCATCATGCCCGGCCGCCACTGGCGTGCCGGGTATTATTTCCCGCCATCTGATTTTTGCCATTTTCTGCATTTTTAGTTCCAGATAATTATCTCAAGCCGTTAGCGCAATTCCTAAAGCTTATCGCCGTCATCACAATTCCTTAAGTCAAACTGGACGTTTTAAGCTGATCGCGGTAATACTCATTTCAACGGATTTCCAGCCGTAAGCTATTACGACAATATATTTCGCTTCGCTATTTCCCCGCACTGCGCATTCGCTGTGCGGCATTTGTCTTTTCTCTGGTGAGGACAATAGTGTGTTTAAATTAAATCCCTTGTTACTAAGCCTGCTTGCTGCGCAGGGCTTAATGCTGCCTGCCACACCGGTATCGGCGGTGGTATTAAAACCTTTCACTCCCGAGCGCAACGACAATAAAGTTGGCGCTTATTGCTTATGTAATGGTTCCACCCAGACGCTAAGCGGCGTGCCGCGCTTTACCGCTGGAGAAAGTGGCATGAGCAGCGTCACGCTGGGTGAACTACAAAAGGTTGGGCGTATTATTAATGACAATTTAATCGGCGAGCCCCGCCTGCAACTCGGTGCACAAAATTATGCTATTGGTATTCCGGATGAAGAAACAGGCAGTTATCGTGTCTATCAGGTTTATAACAGTGCGGAAATGATTGCGCCGGCGGAAATTAATGGCGCTACGGTAGTGCCAGATTATTATGATGTGAACGATAAACAATATATTGATGCGCGCGTGGCGACAGTCACTAATGGCCGGTTAAATATCAATATTGGTCAGCAAGGCGCAGCCGCTAACGCCAGCACCAATCGCTGGTCAATGGCGGCCAAACAGAGTCAGTTATTTGCCAGCAGTAATAACGGCCAGATTAACTGGGACAGTAATAACCGCATCCGCTTTACCGCCGCCACGCCGCCGTACGGTGGCGATCGGCTGGCATTTGATGCCGGAGGCGTGGTGACCTACGCCGGTCTGTTTGATGTCACGCTCAAGGATGGCAGCAGCAACGCGTACTACGTCAGTAATCTCAATGAATTGCGGAACTATAACGACTGGCTGATTGACCAGATTAGTGGCGGCAACCTGAGCCCGGAAAGTTATAACGCCGCGCTGAACCAGGCGTTCAGCCTGCGCGACGGTCGTGTGGTTTACCGCATGAGCACCGGTAATTACGATGATGAAGTGGCTGCCGCACTGGGCGATCAGGTGGTGCTGAGTGCCGATGGCGCGAAAGCCAGTGTGAAAATCAATCGCGGCAAAACGCTGGAAGTGGCCAACAGCGCCAGCGCCGTGATGCGCGCCAGCAACGGTGCAACGGCGATTATCGCCGGAAAACTGGCGACCAGTAACGCGCTCTCATCCGAAGCGGGCGCACTGGAGCTGATCAGCGGCGCGCGCGGTATCAATAATGGTGTCATCAACAGCGGTTTTTTCAACGCCGCCAATGGACGGGGCGTGGCGGAGGATTCCCTCGGCTATGCGGGCACGGCGGTGTCAGCGATTTATGACAGTGAGTTCCGCAACAATGGCGTGCTCAATGTGCATATCGGTGATGCGCCGTGGGGCACCGCCGGCTTATTTCTCGGCAGCAGCAGCGCGGTCAACCACGGCAATATTAACATCGGCATTCACGATGTGGCGAACGGCTCCTCAGCAGCAGCGGTGAGTTTCAGCGGCGAGGGCAGCTTCGTCAACGCGCGCGATGGCACGATTTACCTCGGCCGCACACCGCAAAATCATAAGGGCGACGTCACGCAGGAGGTCGCGGTCAGCCTCGGCGGTGGCATCAGCGCCATTTCCGGCCTGCTCGACTCGCGTGCCATCAATGATGGCCGTATTGTTATCGGCTCAAAAGTCGAGAACGCGGTTGGCATGCGCATCGAGGCCGGGCCCAACGCGGTGTCACTGAATAACGGTGTTATCGACGTCAACGGTATGGCGCAGGCGCTACCGCGCGAAAATATCGCCATGCTGGCGATTGATTCCGGCAGCGGCGGCCAGGTGGGCAACCGCGGTACCCTCAATCTGAATGGCTATAACAGCACCGGCCTGAAAGTGATCGCCACGGCGGGCAATCAGGCGCACGCCTTCTCCAGCGGCGCGATCAACGTGGCGGGTGACGCCGACCGCTTTGGCGGCACCAACAATACGGCGGTGTGGGTAACTGGCGAACCGGGCGGTCACGCCAGTGCCGATATCACCGGCCCAATCCGGCTCAGCGGCAAAGCGGGCATCGGGATTCGTGCTGAAGGCCAGGCAACGGTCAACGTTAGCGCCCGCGCCATTCCCACCTCCAGCGGCAGCGACAGCATGCTGGATAGCGGACAGATCAGTTTCTACCGTATCGGCCCGGATGCGCGCATTAATCTGCCGGCCAACGGCCGCTACAGCGCCTCCGTGTGGAACGGCACGATTTTTCGCGTCGAGCAGGGAGCGGATTTTGAAGGGCGCGGCCTGACTTTGTCGATGAACAGCCCGTTTGCGACCGGTGTGTACGGCAGCGGTGCCGGCACCGACATTGATACCCACGGCGCGACGCTGAACATCGCCAGCTTTGCCAGCGGGCTGACTATCACTGATGGCGCCCGCGCCACCATTGATGCCGCAACGCGTATTCACCTCAACGGGTCTGATGCCCGCGTCGCCATCGCTGACGGTAATCGCTATACGCTGCAGGGTAACGTTGTTAACCCTAATACGCAGTTCGACCCGAACACTTTATTGATCAATCAGGCAGCGATAGACGGCCGCGCCAATAACCAGCAGCCGTTTACCGTGATGAATCATGCGCGGCTGGTGAATCGTGGCGCTATCTCCCTGCGGGGTGAAGGCGTAACGGGTATCTACGCGCAGTATGGCGCCACAGTCGACAACCGCGGCGATATCAACATTTTGCGTAATGGCCGGGCGCTGTTCGCCGATGGCTATCCGGGCGCCGGCGACGGCAAAACCCTGACGGAGATTAACAATAGCGGCACGCTTAATCTCTACAGCGGTCAGAGCACCCAGCAAACCACCACCTTCGGTGCGGTCTCGTATCACCAGCTGGGGCGGATTAACCAGAACGGCACGATTAATCTGTACGGCGATAACGTGGTCGGCGCGAAAGCCTTTGCCGGCGGTCGTATTACGCTGGGCACGAACAGTCGCGTGGTGTTCCATGACGCACAGCAAATTGGCTATCAGGCTTTCGATCCCGGCTCACGCCTGATCGTCAACGGCAGCCCGATTGATGTCAGCAGTCGTAACTCGACGTTGTATGAAATCCGCAACGGCGCGTGGCTGTACAACCAGGGCTTTGGCAACGTCACGCTGAGCGGCAGGGACAGCACCGGCATTGTGGTCAGCGGGACGGATGCGCTGGTATCCAGCACCGATGTTTATCAGGTCACCGGTAAGGGTGCCACCGTGCTGCGCGCCAGCGATCGCGCGCAGGGGATCATTACCAGCCTAATCGCGCTGAACGGCAAAAACACCCTCGGCGCGCAGGCGACGGGCGATGGCACCGAGGTCTACGCCGCCTCGCTCATCACCGGCACCGGGCGCAACGCCACGGCGTTTGATGTCAGTGGCGACGCGCGCCTGTTTAATCAGCAGCAGGGCGTAGTAGATTTGCGCGGCCGCAACAGTACCGGGGGCCGGGTGCACGATGGCGGTAACTTTATCAACCGCGGCACGGTTAGGGTCGCCAGCGGCACCGGTGTGGATGTCAGCAGCGGTTATGGCCAGTATGTACCGGTCGACAGTACCTTACGTGTGAATGACGGCACCGCCGCGCTGCGCGTGGGCTCCGGCGGCGCGATGAAAATTTACGGCGACGGCCAGGGGGCCAGCACGCTGGCGGCTTACGGCAAAGCCGATGGTTTGCTGCTCGACAGCGGTGCGCAGCGCTTTGAAGCCAACGACATCATCATCGGCGCTTACGGCAGCGGCACTGCGCTGAACAATCGCGCCGGCATCAGTGATATTTCGCTGAGTAATGTGCGCTTCGAGGCCAATGGTGGCACCGGCATTCGCTCTGCCACCTCGTTCGATCCGGCGGGTAGCGCGCAGATTCACGTCGGCGCAGGCGGTACCGGCTATCGTTTTGAAAACGCAGATGGATCGACCACGGGCAACGATTTAGTGATTGGGCGCGACTACCGCATTGAAGTCAACGGCAGCGGCACCGGCGTGCGTGCCAACACCCGTGGACGGGTGATTGCTCAGGGCCTGATTGATATCCGCGATGCTGATGGCGGTTCGGCGATTGTCACCCGCAGCGCCAGCCAGGTGATCAACCAGGGCACCATCCGCTCACAAAGCCGCGTCGCACCGCTCATTGATTTGCGCGGCGGCGAGACGGTGTTTATCAACCAGGGCACGCTGGATGCGCCGTACGCCGATCAGGTGGTAGTGGCAGGCGGCGCGACCCGTGATGTGGTGGCACTGCTGGCGGGCAAAGTCACGGGCGAAGTGAACACCGGCAACGGCAGCGATACGCTGCTGGTTACGGGCGGCACGCTGGATGGCGGCCTGAGTATGGGTGACGGCAGTGCCAATCAGGCGACAGTGCAGGCTATCAGCCTGAACCAGACCCGCCATATCACCAGCGGCGGCGCGGATAGCACGCTGAACCTCAGCCAGCTCACTGCGCGCGGCGGTTCGTTCCGGCAGGACGACCTCACCAAAGGCACCAACCTCGGCGCGGGCTGGAGCACGCTGAACTTCATCGATACGCAGTGGACGCTGAGCGACAACATTAAACTGGCGCACAGCACCATCAATATCGATGCCGGATCCACGCTGTTCGCCGGCGATGGCGTCAACGCGCGGCTGCAGGGGGCCAGCAATGATTCGCTGGTAGTGAATAATGCCGGCACGCTCGACCTGACCAACGGTGGCAATGTGGCGGCAAATACCCTGACCATCGAAGGTAGTCTGGCCTCCGCGCAGGGCCGCCTGAAACTCAATTCGACAGCCACCCACAGCGACGTGCTGCTTGTTAACGGTAACGCCAGCGGTACCACCTGGGTGGATGACCGCCTGCAGGGCGGCGGGCTGCTGGACACTAATCGTGACAATGTCATCGCGGCCAGCGAAGGCGTCTCACTGGTGCAGGTGACCGGCAGCGCCAGCGCCGACAGCTTCAGGCTGAGCAATGGCTATGTGGCAGCCGGGCCGTGGCAGTATGGTCTGTACAGCTTTGCACCGGGCAGCAGCGCAGGCGGCAACGCATGGGACTATCGTCTGGCAAACAACTTCATCTGCAGCGATGGCTCGCTGTGCCAGCCGCAGGCGGGCAGTGCGGTTAAGGCGGTGCGTCCGGCGGTCACGCCGCAGGTGCCGTCCTGGATCTCCGCACCGGTCGGGCTGGCGTACTACTCGTTGGCAGTCACTGACGATCTGCATAAGCGTCTCGGCGAACTGCGCCAGCAGCCGGCGGACAGCGCAGAGATGTTTATCCGCTACCTCGGTTCGGATTTGCAGTATCGAAGCAATCGCGGGCTGGACGCCTGGGGTTATGATTTCGACCTCAACTACAGCGCCGTACAACTCGGCGGCAATTTGCTGCGCGCCGATGGCGCTGAAGATAGCGTACGTGGCGGCGTCGCCTATACACGCGGCAACACGCGCATTCGCCCGCATGCCGCTGACGGGTACAGCTCCACCAGCTTTGATAGCGATACGTTGTCACTTTATGGCACCTGGCTGCGCAGCAGTGGCTGGTATGTAGATGGTTCGCTGAGCTGGAGCGGCTACCGTGGCGAAACCGACATTGCGCGGCAGAAAGCGGTCGCTAAACCCAAAGGGCACGGCTGGACAGCGTCAGTCGAGTCTGGCTATCCGCTGATGCTGGCGGGTGATGTGCGCCTGGAACCGCAGGCACAGGTTAGCTGGCTGCGTATGAACATGGACAGTTTTACCGATGCTGACGGCGCGCGCGTCTCTTATAACGATTACGATCAAACCATTGGCCGGCTCGGCGCACGCGTGGCGCGCAGCTGGCAGGACAGCAGTCAGAACCAGTACACGCCGTATCTGCGCGCAAACTACTATCGCGGCTGGGGCGGTACGGCGCAGGTCAGGGTCGGCACCAGCGACAGTGACCTGAGCCAGAGCTTCAGCAGCGGCAAATTTGGCCAGATGTGGGACGTCGGCTTCGGCGGCACGGCGACCCTCATCAACAACGTGGCGCTGTATGCCGAGGCGGATTACCGCAAAGAGATTGCCGGCAACGGCGTCAAAGGCTGGCGCTACAATGCCGGGGTGCGCTGGTCGTTTTGAACGTAAATGACCACCTTAAACGTGCAATTACAGGCGGCGCTGTGATGCGGCGTCGAACAGCATCGCACGTTCGCTGTCCAGCGTGACCGGTAAAATATCACCGGCGCGCGCGCCGGAACGCTGGGTGGTAAACAGCATCAGCGGGTGGCCAAACAGCGAACCGTGAATCAGTTCGGACAGGCCGGTCGGCTCCACCAGCGACACTTCAAGAGGCAGCGCATGCTGCTCACCCGGCTGCGCCAGACTGATGTTTTCCGGACGGATGCCGTAAATGACGTCACGGCCAGCGGCCTGTGCTGCCCAGTGCGTATTCAGGGGCAACTGAGCGCTGTCGCTGATACGCACGCCGCTGGGGGTCATCACGCCGTTGATAAAATTCATCGACGGTGACCCGATAAAACTGGCGACAAATTTATTGGCCGGTGTGTCGTACAGCTCCAGCGGTGTGCCCACCTGCTGAATGACGCCGTGGTTGAGCACCACGATGCGGTCAGCCAGCGTCATGGCCTCAACCTGATCGTGGGTAACATAAACGATGGTGTTGTTCATTTGCTGATGCAGTTTTTTGATCTCCACGCGCATCTGGCCGCGCAGTTGCGCATCGAGGTTGGAAAGCGGCTCATCAAACAGAAACACCTGCGGCTGACGCACAATGGCGCGGCCCATCGCCACGCGCTGACGTTGTCCACCCGACAGCTCTTTTGGCCGGCGATCAAGCAGGTGTGTCAGGCTGAGAATCTCCGCCGCTCGCCGGACTTTCTCCTCAATCTCAGCACGCGGTCGTTTCTGAATTTCAAGGCTGAAGCCCATGTTGCGCGCGACCGTCAGATGCGGATAGAGCGCGTAGCTCTGGAATACCATCGAGATATCGCGGTCTTTCGGCGCCACCTCGTTCATCAGCTGACTGCCGATATGGATATTACCGCCCGTTGCCAACTCCAGGCCGGCAATGGTGCGCAGCAGGGTGGATTTACCGCAGCCGGACGGGCCGACCAGCACCACGAACTCACCATCTTTAATGGTCAGATTGATGTCGCGCAAAACCTCAACGTTGCCATAGCGCTTTTCAATTTGCGCCAGCGTAATTTCAGCCATTATTTACCCCTTAACCGCACCGGCGGTGAGTCCCTGAACCAGGTAGCGTTGAATGAAAGCGAAGAACAGACAGGCTGGAATTAACGCCAGCACGGCGGCAGCCATCATTTCGCCCCACGAAACAGCGAATTTGGAGACGAAACTGAGCAGCCCGACCGGAAAGGTCATGGCTTCGTTTTTGTTGATCAGCATCAGTGAGAACAGCAACTCACTCCACGCGGCGGTGAAAACAAAGCCGAGCGTCGCCGCCATGCCGGGCAGCGTCAGCGGCATCAGCACGCGGTACAGCGCCTGAAAGCGGGTGCAGCCTTCCAGCATGGCGGACTCTTCGAGATCTTTCGGGATGGCATCAAAAAATGATTGCATCAGGAAGGTGGCGAACGGGACATTAAAGGCGCTGTAAATCAGAATCAGCCCCAGCAGACTATTCGTCAGACCCAGCGGGGCCATCACCCGGTAAATCGGCGCAATGATCATCACCAGCGGAAACATCTGGGTAAACAGCAGCAGGGCCGCCATCACCATCTTGCCGCGAAACTGAAAGCGGGAAAAGGCATAGCCGGCACCCGCAGCAATCAAGGTGGTCAGCGCGGCAGTGCTGCAGGAGACAATGAGACTGTTAATAAAAAACGTGGGGAAATCACTGTCGGTCAATACCTTGGCAAAGTGGCTCAGGGTGAAACCGCCAGGTAACAGCGTCACGCCCTGACTGAACAGTAACCTGTCCGGCGTGACGGCAATTTTAATGATCCAGTACAACGGAAACAGCGCAAACAGCAAATAGGCGGCGATGCTGAGACGATGACCGATCAACGGTAACAGGCGCATGCAGACTCCTTACTTAAGTAACTGATGGCGGATGCGCAGCAGTACCAGCGCATAGCAGGTCATCAGCAGTAACAGACACACCGCCATCGCCGAGGCATAACCAAAATCCAGTTTGCGATAAGCGGTGGTGAAGATGTAACTGGAAAGAATCGAGGTTGAACCGGCCGGACCGCCGTCGGTCATCACCACGATCAAATCGGCAAAGTTAGCGATCCAGATGGTACGCAGCATCACGGTAATGGCGATCATCGGGGCGAGAAACGGCAGGGTGACACGGCGAAACTGCTGCCAGCCGCTGGCACCGTCAATGGCTGCTGCTTCATACAAATCTTTGGGAATCGATTGTAGTGCCGCCAGTAGAGTGATGGCAAAAAACGGGATGCCAAACCAGACGTTAGCAATCACCGGCCCCCACATCGCCAGTTGCGGATCGGAAAGAATATTGTAAGGTTCGCTGAGAATGCCCACGTCGCTGAGCCACTGTGGCAGCGGACCTACAACCGGGTTGAGCAGCCAGGACCAGGTCAGGCCGGAAAGAAACGCCGGCACCGCCCACGGTAAAAACACCAGCGCCTGCACCCAGCGGCGAAAGCGAAACTCGCGGTTAAGCAGCAGCGCCAGCGCGAGGCCGAAAAAGAACTGCAGCAGCAGTGAACTCAGCGTCCAGTTAAGGGTATGGCCGAGTGCGCGAAAGAAGCGGCGATCGTCGAGCATCTGCGCAAAGTTCGCCCAGCCAACCCAGCCGCTCTCCAGCGGATTGAGCAGGTTCATGCTCTGAAAAGCGTAAGAAATGCCGATCGCCATCGGCACGAAGATGAACAGGGCGATCAGCAACAGGCCCGGTGACAGATACCACCATGGCTCAGCAAGCCGGGTCCAGCGCCAGCGGCGACGCGCCGGGCTGGCAGGAAGAGAGATTTCAGGCATCATTTCAGGGCTCCGGTTTACGCGGGATTACTGGCTGGCGAGCCAGGCTTTTTGCTCTTTACTCAGATAGCTGGCCCAGTCCTGCACCATATCTTTGGTGTCGTTTTCGCCCAGTAACGTCTCCTGGCTGCTCTCTTTCACGATCACTGAATTGAAATAGCCCCAGCCTTTGAGATGGGTCGGCATGGTGAGCGGCACATAATTTGGATCGTTCAGCTCCTTAAACCAGCCGGCAAACTGCGGCGTCTGATAGAACGGGTCCTGTTCCGCACCTTTATAGATGGGTAGCGTGCCGACAAACTTCGCCCACGCCAGGTTGTTGGTTTTATTACTGAGGAAGGTAATCAGCGGCCAGGCGACATCGTTTTGTTTACCCTGTTTGAACATCGCCCAGCCGGTATAGCCGATGGTCGGGAAGGCTTTACCGGACGGCCCGACCGGCATGGGCGCCACGGCAAAATCCTCAGCCGCCATGCTATTTTTAATCGCGATCAGCGCGTCCGGATCCTGATCGAGCATCGCGCATTTGCCGGAATAAAAGCCCGAGACAATCTCGTTAAAGCCCCAGTTCACGCTGTCTTTAGGCGCGCCGCCTTGCTGATACAAATCGACCAGCAGTTGTGCCCCCTTTATCGCCCCCGGCTGGGTTAAGGTACTGTTGCCGTCTTTATCAAAGAAGGCAGGCGAGCCATTCATCGCCGCCATAAACATCATCCACGCATTGGTTCCTCCGACACCGCCGCGCATGCAGTAGCCGCTGATACCGTTACCTGACTGACTAATACGCTTCGCGTCGCTGGCAAACTCGTCCATGGTTTTCGGCGGCTCACTCAGTCCTGCCTGCTTAAACAGCTTTTTATTCCAGAACAGCGCCCGCAGGTAAAAACCGTACGGTACCATGGTGGCTTTGCCGTTCGCGGCCCGCGCCATTGCCAGCGTTTTGTCCGTCAGCTGGGCGCTTTCAGGCCAGCTTTTCAGGCGGGGTTCCAGATCCTCCAGCATATTGTTGCTGGCGTATAAGCCTTGCCAGGTATCGGGCATCTCCACCACATCCGGAACCTGTCCGCTCTGTAACATGGTGCCCAGTTTTTCAAATGCCTGGCCCCACGGCAGCGAAATCAGCTCAATCTCGGTACCGGGATGCTGCGTCTTGTATTCGTCGAGCATTTTTTGCAGAAGCGCGGTACGTGGCGGGCTGGTGATGACTTCCACCACGGTGAGTTTGGCGGCGAGGCTGCAAAAGGCGCTGCCTAAACCCACGGCGAGTACCAGGGCTTTCAGGGCGAAACGTGTTGTCATGGCTGGTTCTCCGGAGCGTGATTAACGGTGAGTGGCGGCAGCAAGTGCCTGATTCAGATCGGTCCAAAGATCGTCGGTCTCTTCGAGGCCAACAGAGATACGGATCAGGCGCGGCGAGACACCAAAATCCTGGGCTGAATTAAATTCACTGGCCTGATTAATGACCGAAATCGCCGGCATCACCAGGCTCTCAAAACCTCCCCAGCTGACGCCCATGTGGAACAGTTGCAGGGCGTTGCAGAATTGCGGTATGTCGACCTGTTCGGTCACGGCAAAGGAAAACAGCCCGCTGTAACCGCGCAGCGTGGACCATGCAGGGGGATTGAGCCCGGGGTGGCAAACCGCGCTGACCTGCGGATGGTCACGCAGCTTTTGCGCCAGCTGCAGGGCGCTGTGCTGATGCTGCTTCATACGCAGCGGCAGCGTGCGCAGGCCACGCATCAGCAAAGAGGCTTCGTTCGCGGACAGTTTGCCGCCAAGGAACGGACTAATGTGACGGGCAATGTTGTTGATGTGCTGGTGGCTGGCAATCACAAGGCCGGCCACCACATCGCTGTGGCCGCTGATGTACTTCGAGGCGGAGTGCACCACGATGTCGATACCACACAGCAGCGGCTGCTGGAAAATGGGCGAAGCCCAACTGTTATCAATCAACGTGACGACGCCCGCATCGCGCGCCAGCGTGGCCAGCTGCCGCAGGTTCTGTTCACTCATCACCCAGCTGGAGGGACTTTCCAGATAGAGCAGGCTGGCGCCGGGCAGCTCGGCGGCTATCGCCGCTTCATCGTCGCCATCAACAAACTGCGTCGTGATACCGAAACGCTGACAAAAGCCGCGCAAAAAGCGGTAAGTATCGGGATAGACATGATTAACGCAGACCACTTTCGCGCCTGGCTGAACCACACTCAAAATCGCGTTGCTGATGGCGGCCATGCCGCTGGCAAAGGCGAGGCAGGCATCACCGCCTTCCAGCGCGGCAACTTTATCCTGTAGCGCTTTAACCGTCGGATTATCAACGCGGGAATAGAGCGGCTGGTCGCTCTCACCGCGAAAGCGGGCGATCATGCTGTCGTAATCGCTGAAGGTAAACAGCGAGGACTGATAAATCGGTGGCGTTACGGCGCCCTGTTCGTGGCGCTGGTCGTGGGTCAGCAGTGTCTGTTGCGCAATAGGTTTAGCGTTTGGCATGGATCACGTCCTTCATGTCGCGTTCGGTGATATCAAGAATCTGGTGGCAAAGGGCGCGCGCGGCCTGGCTGTCGCGGGCGCGGATGGCGTTAAACAGTTCACGGTGCAGGGGAAACGAGTCTGAAAACAGCGCCTGCTCCGGCGGGGATTCGAAAAAGGCATGCAGCGTGTCGTAGACGCCGTTAAGCATCTGCAACAGCAGCGGATTACCGGCGGCGCGGTAAATGCTGGTGTGGAAAGCCCAATCCTCCGGCCCGGCGGAACCGATAGCCAGGTGCACACGCTCCATCTCTTCCAGCCGCCGTTCGATTTCCAGCAGGTCGTCGGCGCTGGCGCGCTGCGCGGCCAGCACGCAGGATTCGGACTCAATGATGCGGCGCACTTCCAGCGCATGAAGCATGTTGGCGGAGTCGTTTTTAAAGCGCAGAGAGAGAAAGCTGTCATGCAGACCGACTTCCGCCTGCAGAAAGGTGCCGCTGCCTTTTTTGCGCACAATGATGCCGAGTGCTTCCCAGCGCTTGAGCGCCTCGCGCACCGTATTACGGCTGACGCCCAGTTTCTCCGCCAGCTCGCGCTCCGGCGGCAGGCGACTGCCCGGCTGCGCGCCGGCATGCGCCATGTAGCGCGTGAGCGCATCAAGAATCAGCGTATCGCTGCGCGTCGGAATAATGGGATGGAGTTCAGCCGGGTCATGCATCGCTTTGCCTTAATTGGTCCAACATCTCTACCAAAGGCTTAGCAACCCGCATGCCAGAATCGTGAGCTTTTGATTTAGCGAGAAATTTGATGCCGTAATAAGCGCAGATTATGAGATCTGCTGGTGCAAAACCCGCCAGGGTGCACCGTGGTGTGGCGGTACACAGCCGTTGCCCAGGGAACGATAGTGGTGCGCGACCAGGCAAATCAGCAGCAGGATGTTGCTGCACTTAGCCGCGACACCGAGCACGCTAATGACAGCATCAGCCCGATTTTCGACAAAGAGAAGGAGCAGAAACGCCTGCAGACGGCTCAGCTGATCGGTGAAATAGGCAGCCAGGTTGCTGATATCGCCCGGACGCAGGGGCAGATTGAGGCGACGGAAGCAGGTAAGAAGGAACTGGCAAAAAACAACATAAACCAGCCGGATGCCGACGCGCCTGTGGCTGAAAAGAAAGCGTATCAGGAAGCGCTGGAAAACAGCAGTGATTATAAGAAGGCCATGGCACTCTGGGGCACCGGCAGCGATATCCAGAAGGGGATTCAGGCGGCGACTGCGGCGATTCAGGGTTTGGCGGGTGGCAATCTGGCGCAGGCAGCCAGCGGCGCGGCGGCACCGTATCTGGCCGAGCAGATACACAAATATACCGCCGACAATCAGGCCGCAAAAGCGATGGCTCATGCAGTGGTAGGTGCGGTAACATCGTGGGCTGCAGGCAACAGCGCGGCAGCAGGCGCGACCGGTGCGGTCAGCGGAGAGCTGATGGGTCAGTTGATCATGCATTCGATGTATCCGGGTAAACAGGTCAGCGACCTGCAGGAGTCGGATAAGCAGGTCATCAGTGCACTGAGTACCCTGGCTGCAGGTCTGGCAGGCGGCGTGACCGGCGGCAGTAGCGCCAGTGCGCTGGCCGGCGCTCAGGCAGGGAAGAATGCGGTTGAGAATAACTCGCTGGGTGATATAGCGCAGGCGCAGTCTGAAGGTAAAACGCTTGAGCAGAAGGCCGGTGAGTATGTTGAGGCGGAAAACGAGCGCTATAAGAAGGAGAACTGTGCCGGATTAAGCGCGGAAGCCTGCTCGGTGAAAATGTACGACGAGCGGCGTGAATCGCTGAAAGAAACTCTTGCCGCCGGTGCAGATTTTGTGCCGGTGGTGGGTGATATCAAGAGCTTTGCGGAAGCGCAGAGTGCGCTGGATTATCTTGCCGCAGCGTTAGGGTTGATACCGGGCGCAGGGGATGTGGCGGGCAAGGCCATTAAAGCGGCTGAGACAGCGCTGAACAAAGGGGAACTTGCTGAAGCCTCGAAGCTGATCAATAAGGCCAGCGATGAAATCGTTGCAGTATCAGGTAGTAAGGGAAACTGGAGTAAAGAACTGAATAATCCCCTGCCAAATAAAACGTATAAAGTTGATGCTAATAAAACTTATGTGACCGATAATAATGGCCGGGTAGCGTCTGTTGAAGCAGATCTGTCATTATTGACAAAAGACCGTAATACATACCAACAGTGCAAAGCTGGTAAATGTGGGGTTGCAGGGGATGAAGGTGGTCACCTGATAGCCAGCATTTTTGGTGGTATGGGTGAGAAGCTTAATATTGTTCCAATGAGTGGTAATCTGAATAAGGGTGCCTGGAAACAAATGGAAAATACGTGGGCTTCTGCCCTGAAAGAGGGTAAGCAGGTGAATGTTAAGATAGATCCCGTTTATTCTGGAACTGGTGGTCGCCCTGAAAGCTTCAACGTTATCTACTCTATTAATGGTGGTCGCCCAATAGAAAAAACCTTTATAAATGCACCGGGAGGGAAATAATGAGAAATGATCAAGAGATTTATAAAGATATCGGTACTGTTTTATATAGTATCGCTCCCGACAAAGCTAAGAAGATCATTATGCGTGCAGAATTGTCACCGGAAAATGATCATTGTGAGTATGAATATGATTATCTTGATGATGATGATAAAACTCAATGGTTAACGGCAGGTGGAAGGGCGAATACAGATATCCTTCATTATTTAGTAGAGCTTCGCAACTACTATATTGAAAACAATCTGACCAATGGCCGCCCTGCGTGGCATGGATGTAAAGTGACTCTGGATGTTGAAAAAATGAAACTAAATATAGACTTCCGCTACGACGATTAGCCATCAATGATCCCGGCTCTCAAGCCGGGATCTTCCTATTTTTAGCCGTCAAATCCACCCATAATGCCCGTTCCCGCGCTTGATCACCGGCAGATCGCCGGTGTAGTTCAGCGCGCCAGGGAACGCCTTAAGTCACTGCTTCATCTTCGGCCTGTTGACGGAGACCACGCCACATTTAGATAACACAAGTACTTATGAACATGGCAAATACTTGTTAGTTCCAGAATTGAAAGTATTTTTTAACCCGCAAAAAATAATGTAGTTGTGGTTGATATAACAGGTAATTTTGTCAGTGGATGGAAGCTTGATCCTCAAACGAAAAAGTATGATAACGTTATGGATAACGAGATTTAAGATGAGTCAATCACTTAAGAGCTACATTGACAGTTTTATATCCAAGGACATAACCGCTGGCTGCTTTGTGGACACTTATATGATTAAGTGGAAAACAGAACGTGATAATGAATTACTTGCACAGGATGATGATAATTTAAGTGAGTTACTCTCCAGCGTATTTTGTATTGCTGATATGTATAACCCAGATAATGATCGTCAAGAATGTGAATTTAATGAAGGTCAACTTTGGTGTGAAATAAATAAGCTAATAGCCGCTTATACAGATAACTAAAAGGAAATCCTGGCCATTGAGCCGGGATTTTTACATTATCACTCAGCTGCTGCCAGCCGGATAATCATCTGTCCCGGTTCAGTGATCCCCTCGATCTTCTGCCTGGTCGCAAATCCCAGCTCTGCCATCCAGTGCCCGCGCAGGGTGATCGACGGTGAAGGCCGGTGCTTCAGGTGATCACGAATATATCCCACGGTATAACGTCTTGATTTAGTTGAGGGCGTGTCGGTTTCTGACTTAAGCTGGGTGCCAGCCATAAGCAGCTCCTCGTTAATTGCTTGCGGTCAGCGGGCTGGGATATTCGAGCACCTCAGTTCCGCGCCTGTTAGCTAATCCGTTTACCCATCACGTTATCGAGCATCTCAGAATTAAACTTCTGCTTCGCCATTAGCGTCTGTCGGATCGCATCGATCTGCCTTTCCAGCCGTGGCACCAGTGCAATGGTTCGTGTGATAAGATCGCGGGCGGCGTGACCGGCGGCAGTAGCGCCAGTACGCTGGCCGGCGCTCAGGCAGGGAAGAATGCGGTTGAGAATAATGCGCTAAGTTTGGGTACGGGTATGACCAGTTCAGGCTCCGCTGCGCAGTCATGGAATCAGTATTCAGAGGAACATAACCTTACACCAGAGCAGAAACAGGCAGGATTGGATAAACTGACGCAGGGTGATTTGCCTGACGGCGCGAATATAACCAAGGTTATCGTGAATGGATATAAGGACGGCGTGTTGATAGCAGGAGCAGCTTATTTAGGTCCGGCTGCATCGGTAGGTAAAGTAGTCGGTGGTGCAGTCATCGCGGCAATGGCTAATGGTACGTATCAGTGGTTTGATATCAACAGTGAGAAGAATCAAAGCCTGCCTGAAAATCAGCAAACAACCTGGGACTACTGGGGCAGTGCTTCTGCGGCTGTAACCGGCGCACTGGCTCCGGGACGTGGACTATTGCAGAACGTAGGAATAGCTACGACTGGTGCGGCATTGAGCAATGGAGCTGATATTGGGGCGATTGGTATCGCCGCAGGTAGCGCTGGATTGGGATGGGGATTTGGTGAATATGCACCAGGGGTTGTTAATTCGTTAACAGGAAAGGATGCACCTGGCTTCATATTTGATGCTATAGGCTCGCTCGGGACAGAATTTTTAGGTGGATATACACAAAATCTCTTAAATACATTAACTCCACAAAAATCTTCTGAAAAAGAAAAGGAGGAGAAAAAATGATCGCATATATCAAATTACTAATTTACTCTTGTGTTTTTTGTATACTGATTTGTTTTATTTTGGGGGCTGGATCATCGATGATTATATATATCAAAAATGGATTTTTTCTAATTCCCGATGGACAGCTAAAGAGAGCTATTGTTTTTGGAACTATTGCAGGAACAGCGATTACATTAGCTACAATAGTTTTTAATCTGACAGACAAGTTCAATACGCGAAAATCTCCCCCATCAGATCCTAATTGATCTTAACAAGAAATCCCGGCCAGTGAGCCGGGATTCCATTTTTATCAGTCAGTTATCCTTAAGCAGCCAGGCGGATAATCAACTGTCCCGGCTCAGTGAGCACCTCGATCTTCTGCCCGGTCTCAAATCCCAGTGCCGCCATCCAGTGGCCCTTCAGGATAATAGACGGTGAAAGCGTGAACTTCCTCTGATCCCGGACATATCCCACGGTGTAACGTCTTGATTGAGCTGTGGGCGTGTCGGTCTCTGGCTTATGATGCGTGCCAGCCATAACCAGCTCCTTGTTAATTGCTTGCGGTCAGCGGGCTGGGGTTTCGAGCACCACGGTTCCGCGCCTGTTAGCTGTTCCGTTTACCCATCACGTTATCCAGCAACTCAGAAATAAACTTCTGCTTAGTCATTGGCGTCTGTCGGATCGCATCGATCTGCCTTTCCGGCCGAGACATCCGTTCAATGGTTCGTGTGATACGATCGCGGGCGGCAGGAACCAGTGCGGCAGCAGACGCGACCGGTGCGGTCAGCGGAGAGCTGATGGGTCAGTTGATCATTCATTCGATGTATCCGGGTAAACAGGTCAGCGACCTGCAGGAGTCGGATAAGCATATCATCAGTGCACTAAGTACCCTGGCTACAGGTCTGGCAGGCAGCGTGACCGGCGGCAGTAGCGCCAGTGCGCTGGCCGGCGCTCAGGCAGGGAAGAATGCGGTTGATAATAACTCGCTGAGTCTGCCTAAGGAACTGAATGATATTGGCTTATCTCAACAGTCCCTTGCGGCCAGCATGATCCATAATGGCGCTTCGCTGGATGAACTTACGGCGGCGCTGGTTAAAAACTCGCAGGGTCAAATACCTGAAGGGCAGGATGCCGTTAAAGGATTGCTGACAGCATGGGCAGAGTTCTTTGGGGTCCCGGTCAGTGCATTGGCGGCTGACGGAGAAATGACGCCACAACGGGCAGCAGAAATCTTGGCAAGTGGTGTACCTACGAGTGAAGCCAAGCTGGCGCAGTACGTAGTTGCTAAAACCTTTTTGTCTATTGCTAAAGTTCAGATCTTGGACTATCACCTTCAAACCAGAAATACGTTGATATCCTTTCACCAGAAGCCAAACAACATATTTTATATGGGGATAGCCCTACGCAAGGGGGACATCTATATCCTGGAAATCCAGGAAAAACAGTCTTTCCTCAAAGTTGGTCAGCAGATAAGGTTGTCCATACTGTGGGAGGCATTGCTACCTCCCCCGATACTCAATGGTTTGCTCAGACCGGAACTGGTGGGGCATATACAAACGCAGGAAGGCCGGCAAGGTGGGTTGCCTGGGAAGAACGAGATGGTGTCAGAGTTCGTGTGGTATACGAGCCCGCTAGTGGGAAAATTGTAACAGCGTTCCCGGATAATAATCTGACTCCTCCAACTTTAAAGCCTATTAGAAAATAGTGTGGGTGAAATGGATATTAATGACGAAATTAGAGAATTTGGTGAAGGATTAAAAGATCGTCTGGAACCTTCGTTAGTTGACTTTGCCCTTGGGTATCTTGGGTTTTCAGAGAATGTAATAGCATTCGAAACGCTATGTGATCATATTGCTGATCATGATGTTGTGATCAGTAAAGGTGAGTACACGCAAGTGCTTAAAATAGTTAATGATCTTGGTCTGGAAATTGATAGTAGGTATACATATATAAATCCAGAAAAATAACCGCTAAAACGTACAAATGCTCCCAACCCAACGTCTGGAGCATTTTTAAAAATCCTTACAATGCGCCAGGTGCTCTTGGCCAGCGGTAGCATGTGAAGAAGAAAAAGGCGCGTCGGAGCTACAAGTTGTCGCGCCGGAAGTACGCCGGTAAAAACGATTCTAACTAACAGAAAGTAAAGGGAAAAATCGCCTTCGTCACCATACTCCACGCCAGAGAGTGTTGTTGTTGAGAATAATGCGCTGACTATCCCTGCGCCTCCAGTTCCTGTTCCGGGTGTGCCTGCTGATCCCGGCGACCAGGTTAAACAGGATGCAGATAAGAAAAAAGCTTCAGGTCTTGAAGGTACAATTAAAGATCTGGGTGATGCGCTGGACAAGGCAACGCAATGCTCCTTCGGACGAGCTTGTTCTTCGGAAAATGGCCAAGAGCAGAATCAAGCAAATATTGGCAAAGATTTGTCGGATGCTAATAAGCCGAATTGGGTGGAACGGGGTCCGGAACGCCTGGCGATTGGGAGCCACAGGATGAGGAAAATGCACGGAATAATGAGGCTCATAGTGCTGTAAATAGTAAAAATCTTAATGCCGAGTTAACGGGAAAAGAAATTGCCGATGGACATGCTTTCGAAAAACATGTTATTCAGTAAATTGAATTCGCTAATCTGGGAATAAAGACAAAAGAACAGTTTTCTCAACTCATTGAGAACGTTGTAAAATCCAACTTCTGTCAAAGAGCTAAGTGGCGGAGGGTCAGCTTATTGGGATCAATCGACAAACACCGTTGTTATACGAAACCCCAAACCTGGCGATGGTGGTACTGCATTCAGACCAGTGAACGGGAGAGCCTACTTTGATAGCTTGAGGTAAATATGGAACTATTATCTGTCACAATGAAAACTGCAGAAATTAATATAACAGAAGAAGAGTTGCTGATATTAAATTCAGCGTTGAATGAAATCTGTAATGGTATTGATATTGCTGAGTTTGAAACAAGAATAGGCTCTGATAGAAATGAGGTTGTAGCCTTGTTAAGTAAGATTGGAAACATATTAGATCAAATGGTCTATTAATGACCAAATCCCGGCCATTAGGCCGGGATTTTTACATTATCACTCAGCTGCTGCCAGCCGGATAATCATCAGTCCCGGTTCAGTGATCACCTCGATCTTCTGCCCGGTCGTAAATCCCAGCTCAGCCATCCAGTGGCCGCGCAGGGTGATCGACGGTGAAGGCCGCTGCTTCAGGTGATCGCGGATATATCCCACGGTATAACGTCTTGATTTAGTCCTGGACGTGTTGGCCTCTGACTTATGATGCGTGCCAGCCATAACCAGCTCCTCGTTAATTGCTTGCGGTCAGCGGTCAGCGGTCAGCGGGCTGGGGGTTCGAGCACCACGGTTCCGCGCCTGTTAGCGGCTCCGTTTACCCATCACGTTATCCAGCATCTCAGAAATAAACTTCTGCTTCGCCATTAGCGTCTGTCGGATCGCATCGATCTGCCTTTCCGGCCGAGACACCCGTTCATTGGTTAGTGTGATAAGCTCGCGGGCGGCAGGAACCAGTGCGGCAGCAGGCGCGACCTGTGCGGTCAGCGGAGAGCTGATGGGCAGCTGATCATGCATTCGATGTATTCGGGTAAACAGGTTAGCGACCAGCAGGAGTCGGATAAGCAGATCATCAGTGCACTGAGTACCCTGGCTGCAGGTCTGGCAGGCGGCGTGACCGGCGGCAGTAGCACCAGTGCGCTGGCCGGCGCTCAGGCAGGGAAGAATGCGGTTGAGAATAACTGGCTGAGGGTGCAGGAAGCCGACAGAAAGAAACAGCTGGAGACGAAGCGCGACTATCTAAAACAGGAACTGACACCGGCTGAAGCGAAAGAGCTGGCGACGATTAATCAGACAGATAAAGCGCGTGATGAAGCGATAAAAGCGGTCTGTACGGATGGTAATAAAGGTGGTTCAGCCTGTGGTGCGCTGATTGGCCCGGCTCAGGAAGCATTTAATAAATATGGTGAAAATGCGACCTACTCATTGTTGTACAGGGATTTATATCCACAGGATGTGAAAAACCTGGAAAGTGTTTTGCAGGGACTGGATGCAGGCAGTATCAGCCGCGACCAAGCCATAACAGCAATAGCACAGGCGTCCGGTATGAGCTGGGAAACAGCAGCAGGCCGTTATGATATAGCAATGCAGACTCAGGAACTGGCTGCCGCTCTGGCGGGTGCTTACGGGCTGAAGAGTGTAATTAAGGATCCGACAAAAAGAGTTCAGCAAAAAAACTATCTCAACCTTCAGCCGGAAGAACGGCAGAGCCAAATAGAGTTGCTGCTGATGAGGAAGCTTCAGGGTGGTCACAGTACGATAAATACCGTAATGAAAGCGGAGACTGGAACTGGCCTGCAAAACTAGGTTTTGCCGAAGAACCAGTTAAAACAACGCTTCCTGTAGGCACTCATTTAGATAGGTATGGCAAGACAAATGGTTCTTTCCTGGCACCACAAGGTACGCCCCAGGAACAGCGCGCTTTAGCCCCTGGCTCCTTAGCGGATAAGTACCATGAATACGTTGTCATAAAACCGTTGCCTGTTATGCAAGGGAAAATAGCCCCTGCTTTTGGTGAACATGGCGGAGGTATTCAGATTCCGCCTAATATGCAGGAACGAGTAAATGTACAATGGTTGTTAGACAACAAATATATTGAGAGGGTTAATTGAAATGCTGTTGAGTATTAATGATCTTCAAAAAAAAATAGATACGCTGGTTTTGATATTAGGTTTTCCAGTTCACTCTGTTAACCTTTGCTCAGCACCTATTGATGATGGAACGCCTTATATTTCATTTGAAAATGGAAAGTATAATTATATCTGTACCGAGAGAGGATATGAGTTTTCTAGAAAGGTTACAGATTCAACAGATGAGTTACTTTATTGGATTGTGTATGATTTTATATATGATGTAGCAGTCGAGTACGAATTAAATAATCGGATTCCCGGTAAAGATAGTCGGCGTATTTATTTTCCAAAGATTATTGAGCTTATGAACAAAATCAACATCGACTGGGGAATAAAATCTCGAAAACATTTTGAAGAAATTCTTGCTGCCAGTCCTTACGATGATAGCCTCTACTTATAATCTTAACTCAATAAATCCCGGCCTTAGTGCCGGGATTTTAATCTACAGAACAGTTAATTACCCTTCATTCGCCAGCCGGATGAGCAGTTGCCCCGGCCCGGTGATCACCTCGATCTTCTGCCCGGTCGTGAAGCCCAGCTGCTCCAGCCAGCGGCCTTTAATGGTGAGCTGCGGCAGCGGGTTCGGCTGGCTCCGGTTAGGCCGGTAGCTGACCCTGTAATAATGCGCCTGTAGTCCGCAGGCAGCGGTTGTGGGTGTGCGGGTCTCTGACTCATGATGCGTGTCAGCCATGATCAACTACTTCTTAGTTGCTCATGGTCAGCGGGCTGGGGTGCTCCAACACCTCAGTGCCGCGTCTGTTAATTACTCCGTTTTACCAATCGCTGCCGTAACGCTCTGGAAATGCTCACTTCTGAATTAGTATCGTGCTCTGCCATGATTAACCCTCTCGTATAATTGGTTGTGGTTAGCGGGTTAGCGGGTTAGCGGGTTAGCGGGTTAGCGGGTTGGGGTGTTGGCGCACCTCAGCTCCGCGCCGGATATCTACTCTGTTTAACCAATCACATCGTCCAGCATCTCAGCCACAAACTTCTGCCTCGTCATTAGCAGTTGCCTGATCGCATCGATCTGCCTTTCCAGCCGCGGCACCGTGCAGTTGTTAGAATGATAAGATCGCGGGCGGCAGGCAACAGCGCGGCAGCAGGCGCGACCGGTGCGGTCAGCGGAGAGCTGATGGGTCAGTTGATCGTGCATTCGATGTATCCGGGTAAACAGGTCAGTGACCTGCAGGAGTCGGATAAACAGATCATCAGTGCACTGAGTACCCTGGCTGCAGGTCTGGCAGGCGGCGTGACCGGCGGCAGCAGCGCCAGTGCGCTGGCCGGCGCTCAGGCAGGGAAGAATGCGGTGGAGAATAATGCGCTGACTATCCCTGCGCCTCCAGTTCCTGTTCCGGGTGTGCCTGTTGGTCCCGGCGACCAGGTTAAACAGGATGCAGATAAGAAAATAGCTTCAGGTCTTGAAGGTACAATTAAAGATCTGGGTGATGCGCTGGACAAGGCAACGCAATGCTCCTTCGGACGAGCTTGTTCTTCGGAAAATGGCGAAGAACAGAACCAACCAAATATTGGCAAAGATTTTTCGGATGCTGATAAAGCCGAATTGGGTGGAACGGGGTCCGGAACGCCTGGCGGTTGGGAGCCACAGGATGAGGAAAATGCACGAGATAAGGAAAACGGTTCAAATAATAATTTTGACCGTTTCAAGAAAGATGATCTTATTTCGTCTGCGAACGAGCCAATTAACGAACAAGGTTTATCCGCTGCGGCCAGAGCATGGGAAAAACACGCAGGTAGACCTGGTGGTGTTTTTGAACCTTTAAAAGGCAATCCAACACAGAAAGTGAAGCAGCGAATCAGTTTGTAAATGAAGTACTGAATAATAAAAGCACTATAAAAACAGAACTTTCCAGAGGTGGCGTGGAATATAGGTTGCCTGATGGCAGAGGTTTGCGTTATAACTCAGGTGGCTCATTTTCTGGTTTCTTAGATCCTAAAAAGCCGAGATAAATATATGAACAATGATTTTGAATTAACTTTATTCAGTGATTCTAAATATGAAGAAATTACAGCGGAGATCTCTTACAAAGATCAGATTCTTTGCCAACTAAACAAAGATAAAGGCCTTGATAATATAGAAATAGAGTTTTTCTCAGATGCCAGGATACTTGCTGAACAGAATGCAATGAAATTTAGTCTAAGCAGTTTTTTGCAAATCCTGGCGGAAGCAACGGAAGAACTGAAAATATCTTAATCAGATAAAATCCCGGCCACCGAGCCGGGATTTTTACATTATTAGTCAACCGCCGGGCGGATGATGATCTGTTTCGGCGTGGTTATCACCTCGATCTTCTGCCCGGTTTCAAATCCCAGCTCAGCCATCCAGTGGCATCGTGCGTGATCGACGGTGAAGGCCGGTGCTTCAGGTGATAGTGGATATATCCCACGGTATAACGTCTTGATTTAGTTGAGGTCGTGTCGGTTTCTGACTTATGATGGGTACCAGCCATAAGCAGCTCCTCGTTAATTGCTTGCGCTCAGCGGGCTGGGATATTCGAGCACCTCAGTTCCGCGCCTGTTAGCTAATCCGTTTACCCATCACGTTATCCAGCATCTAAGAAATAAACTTCTGCTTCGCCATTAGCGTCTGTCGGATCGCATCGATCTGCCTTTCCAGCCTTGGCATCCGTTCAATGGTTAGTGTGATACGATCGCGGGCGGCAGGAACCAGTGCGGCAGCAGGCGCGACCGGTACGGTCAGCGGAGAGCTGATGGGCAGCTGATCATGTATTCGATGTATTCGGGTAAACAGGTTAGCGACCTGCAGGAGTCGGATAAACAGGTCATCAGTGCACTGATTACCCTGGCTGCAGGTCTGGCAGGCGGCGTGACCGGCGGCAGTAGCGCCAGTGCGCTGCCGGCGCTCAGGCAGGGATGAATGCGGTTGAGAATAACTCGCTGAACGGGGATAAAGCACGTTAATCCGACTGACAAAGTGCGGAATACCTTAAAGACCAGGTCAGAAACAAGCTCGGTAACGGGACAACCTCTGCTATCGCCAACGCGATTATCAACGGCCTGGCCGATGCAGGCGACTCGGCACTGGGGGGCGTGGACTATGTTGCCGATGCGGCCATGGCGCTGGCAACCTGTGTAGCGGAAGACCGTTACTGTAACCAGGGCTGAATGATCTGTCCGGGAAAAATCAGGCAGTCGCGGACAACGTTAAAGCGCTGATGAAAAGCGATACCTGGTATGCGGTGAAAGATACTGTAGTTCAGGCATCAAAAGGGAATCAGCTTGCGCTGGAAGCGACGGATGGGATGCTGGCTGGGATAATACTGCCAGGTAAAAAGGTTCCGGGAATCACTGCGGCCAGACAATCGCCAATTCGGTAGTTGATGCGAAAATTTTGATTATCTTTTTGGTAGAGAAACCGGTAATAGTCATACATTGGATCGTACAAATCAACTTGCTCTGGAAATGAAACGATTAGGTATTACTGATGATATTAATGGCCATACAGTGCTGGCTGAACATTTTACTCAGGCGACAAAAGTCCCAAATAATGTTGTAAAAAAATATACGGATCAATAGGGTAGCTCTGAGATTAGAGAGTCTTTCTTCATTGGCCCTTCAGGAAAGGTTACTATGTTTAAAAGTACTTTCAAAGTTACGGGCGATGGTGTTCGTCAGTACATTACGACCATACCGAAAAATGGGGTAACTAAGTAATGTTTATAGAAAATAAGCCTGATGAAATTGAATTGCTCTCTTTCTTTGAAAGTGAACCAGTCTCGTTTGAGAGAGAGAATGTCAGCTTTTTATATACAGCAAAAGATCAATGCGGTCTTAGTATTGATTTTTCGTTTAGCGTTATTGAAGGTTGGGTTCAGTACGTAATAAAACTACATGATAAAGAAATTTCACATAGCGCTATTGATGGTGTGAGTTCATTTAGTATCAAAAGGGATAATTTAGGTGATTATATTTATATTGAAGTTGTTGCAGAGGGGACGATAAATGAAGTTGAGGTGCGTATAAGGCCAGATATAAAAATTAGCTCTGTTCTTAGATAACGAAAATCCCAGCCCCTGCGGCTGGGATTTTTATTGTGGAGAATAACTTCCTGAAGCTTTTTGCGGAAGGCTGTGCCATCGCTGCCCCGTGTCATAGCAAGGTTGCAGAGCAGTTACTGGGGATGCCAGGGGTCTGTTTATGATATCGGCTGCAGTTAACGCCGCCGCTTTGTCACTCTAAGCACCGTTCCTCACGCTGCGGTTACCAGCCCGCAATCCCTGACGTGCCGATCCACCCCGCAAATTTCCGCTCTCCACCTGGTAAAGGCGCGCCTGCCTGACTACACCTTAAGCATCCTTGTTATCACTGTCCTTTCCGCTGTTTAAGCGGTTTTCAGCCTGCGCGACGGCATCCTGCGGCGCCGGCACCTTTAGCGGTCAGACATGACCTCTGGCCTGATTCGGAGTGAATGATGAAGAGTCGCAACCTGGCGCGATCGGCGGTCGCGTTTGCCACAGTGAGTTGCCTGTGTGTGCCGTTTAACGCTCTGGCGTGGGATAACCTGACGGTTTTCGGCGATAGCCTGAGCGACGGCGGTAATGTCGGGCGTTTTACTTATGATGGCGCGCAACATCCACTGTATGACGAGATCCTTGCTGCACAGTTCGGGCAAACGCTGCAGCCGTCGTCGCGCGGTGGCAGCAACTATGCACAGGGCGGCGGCGTTACCGTTCCGGCGCTGGATGCCAGCCTCAATACGCAAGACCAGCTGGCTACTTATCTGCAATCCACCGGCGGCCGCGCGGATAGCAACGGACTGTACATTCACTGGGTGGGCGCTAACGATATCGCGGCGGCGGTGACCAATCCGCTCACCGCGCGCGAGACTATCAGCAACAGCGCCAGCGCGGCGGTGTCGCAAATCAAAACGCTGTTGGATGCCGGCGCGGGGGCGGTAATCGTGCCAAACGTGCCGCAGCTTGGCTCCACGCCTTTCATGATGCAGGCGGTGCTGAGTGTGCTGGGCCCGGCGGCGCAGTCGGCGATGGTCGCGGCGTTTGCCTCGCTGGACAGCCATGCCACGCCCGACGTGGCTGCGCGCCAGCAGGCGGTGCGCGACGCATTCGATCAGGCCGCCGCACAGGTATCGACCATCCCGGCGCTGCGTGCCGCGCTGGCGCAGCAGCTGTTTTCGGCCTGGCAGGTGCTCAGCGAGCAGGTGACGGCCCTCTCCGATGGCTATAACCAGCAGGAAGAGGCCGGGCTGGTGGCGCTGAATGGCAACATTGTGCGTGCCGACATCGCCGGCCTGTTCAACGAGGTAATTGCCGATCCGCAACGCTATGGCCTGAGCAATACGCTGGGGATGGCCTGTCCGGTCGGCACCTCCGCCGCCGAATGCACCTCGTCAACGCCCGGTTTCAGTAACGCGCAGGCCTATCTGTTTGCCGACCGGCTGCATCCCAGCCCGGCGGTACATGCCATGATTGCCGACTACATTCAATCGATCCTTGACGCACCCGCGCAGGTGGCGGCACTGGCACGGGCGCCGCTGATGCTGTCGCGGGATATGCAGAACACCCTCGACGGCCATTTACAGCAGCAGCGTCAGCAGCCGGCCAGCGCCGGTCAGGTCAGCGTGTTCGGCGGCTATGCCGGTCAGCATATTGATTATCGCGGCGATAGCCTGCTCAACGGTGACGCCAATACCGGCAGCCTGACGCTGGGATTAGGCTATCAGTTCACGGATAACTGGCAGGCAGGTCTGCTGTTGTCGAGCACCGCGCAGCACCAGCATCCTTCGGCGCACTATGATTACAAGCTGCGCGGCAATTTGCTGGCGCTGTATAGCCAGCTGACGCTGCTGGAGCAGGGCTGGATCAATGCGGATGTGCACTATGCCGATCTCGATTTTGACAGCATCGAACGTCGCATCAATATCGGCCCGGCAACGCGCACCGAACAGGGCAGCAGCAGCGGCAAAATGCTCGGGCTACGGGTGCAAACCGGCTGGGATCTGCCGTTGGGCGAACACCTTTCCACCGGCCCGGTTGCCAGCTACGCACTGGATTATGTGCGGGCAGGGGGCTACAGCGAAAACGGCGACAGCAGCACCGCCATGCGCTTTTCCGATCAAACCCTGCATTCGCAAATCGGCGCGCTTGGCTGGCGTATCGACAGCAAACAGTGGCCGGTGAATCCGTGGGCGCAGCTCAGTTATAACCACCAGTTTGGTGATACGCAGAACGCGGTGCGCGCCGGGCTGAAGTCAACGCAGACCGGCTTTGTACGCAGCGTCAGCGCCGGTGATAAAAACTGGCTGGATATGTCGCTGGGGGCCAGCGTGCCGCTGGGTGAAACGGTCAACGCCTTTGCCGGGGTTTCTGCGGTCGGTGGCAACAGCGCCTATCATCAGCTGAGCTGGAATATTGGTCTGAACGCGACATTTTGACGGCGACGCGCCAGTCGGAAAGTTTCACTGGCGCGTTATCTCGCGTAAAAAATTAAACTGATGATCGCGGGAAATATTTCGATAATTCAAGCCATTCTTCTTCGTAAGTCAAATTAATCAGAACGTTCGTACCGGCGATTACCACAATTATTCTGCGATAAATCTGTAAAAGGTAATTTTGTCGCTTCGCTTTCCTTCCGGAATCATATCGTTATTCTGTTCCGGCAAATCACCCCGCTGAAAAGCTCCCGTATAAACTGGCACAGGTCAATATATTAATTTTCAATCACTTATACTGCTGATGCTCTGTCGTATTACGTTAATAATTTATGGGGAACACCATGGCGAATACATCTGGCACCACCAGCACTATCACACCATCTGCCACCGGGACGGTGATTCAATTACATACCATTGACGATTTACGTAAACAGGAACCTGTTTCGATTGGCGAAATTGCGTCGGTGCTGGAATACAGCCGTGGCAGTCGGATGGGCGGCGGCGTGTTTGTCTACGATGCCACCGACAACAGTACGCCCGATGACGGCGGGCTGAATTTCGTGACGTCCGGTAAAAAGCGCTGGAAAAGAGTAGTCCTCGATTATAGCGCGGTCACGGTGGTGGATTTTGGCGCGATAGCCGATGGCACCACCGATTGTATTGATGCGGTGATCCGCATGTTTAAATGGTCGCAGCGTGTTTTACCCTCCGCGGGCATTCGCTTTACCGCCGGTGAGTTCAGCCTGTCCGGCTTTGATTTAGCGGAAGTGCTGGGCAGCGACAGAGAGATTAACCGCTTTAAAATTTCCGGCGCGCCGGTCAACTTCGGTTATTTCCCCACCACCACGCTGAAATTTAACTGGGGACCGAAACCGCGCAAAACTCATTTCTTTAGCGTGCGCGCACGCTATGTGGAGATCTCCGGCTTTGTGGTGAAAGGCATGAGTTCTGACAGCGGCGAAGACGGCGGCACGGCGTTTAATAATGTCGGCTTCTTTACCAACAGTATTATCGGTGGCCAGTTTCTGCGCGTCAGCAGTATGGAGTTTCGCTACCTCGGCGGGCGGGCACTGGAACTGATTGATACGCTGGACTGTAAAATCGATCAGTTTTATTCACGTGGCTGTCAGGGCAGTATTGTCTATGCGCGCTGGTCCGATCGGGAAAAAGGCGCCTGGGATCATTCGACCGCGATTGAACTCTCCAACTTTAATTTGCAGCGCAGCACCAAACAGCCGGTGTTCGATCTGCCGCGCTGCACGCAATCGTTTATTCGTAATGGCTGGATCGAGCACTCCGAATTTGCCGGCGATCTCACCAATGGTCAGTGGACCATTGAAGGGCTGGTGATTGAATCGACGCAAAATCCCATGAAGATGGGTTATTGCCGCGCGATGATTATCCAGAAAAGCGTGCACCGCGATAGCGCGGGCTTTGACTTCAGCAAAGAGGGTATTGAGCCATGGACGCTGCTGGCCGAGGGCGATCGTGGCGTGATGGAGATTTCCGATCTCGGCGCGATCATTCAGGGATCGCTGAGTTATGACTTCACCACCTCGCAGCATCACATGGATAACCGTGGCAAAGACGCAAAATGGTTTTACGTCGGCGAATTTAATTTTTCCGACGCTACCTCACAAATTCACGTGCGCATTGTCGGCAGCGCGCAGTATGTTTCCCAGTCGGAAACGCAAACCGATTACAGCTACCGGACACCGGAAGGCGTGGCGCATATTTATCTGCAGGCGCGCAACGACGATAACACCATTGGCAGCTGGCACAGCGAAGGCTCCTCACCCGTAATTAAGGTGCATATTGAGGGCAAAGGCGCACACACCAAACTGTACGTTAAAATTCCGGCCTATACCGGCTTCTCAATTGCGCTGGTGGAAACCAACGGGCGCGATCGCTATCAGTCCGGTCAGTGTTTTATTTTCCGCAAAAGTTTTACCGCCTGCAGTGCGGAAGAAGCCACGGCACTGGATAACCAGCCGGTCGTCGCCTTTGAACAGCACTGGGTGGGCAATAAAGATGTCGGCTTTGGCTACAACAATAATAAGGAACTGCTGCTGCGTGGGCCGTTTTTTGAACGGCAGGAGCAGGATGCCGCGGGGAAGTGGATCACCCGCCGTTTCCTGAAAGTCCGCGTGAACGGCGTGCCGCGCAGTATTGAATTACTCGATCCGGATAACCCGCGCTAACGCTTCAGGCCAGCAGTATTCCTCTGCTGGCCTGAATAAATCATTTTCCCCAGCGCTGACGTAAATAATCGACTGCCTGCTGCGTCTGCGGCTGATTAAGATAATCTTCGCGAAACAGAATGGTGCCGTCGATGTGCGGCAGCGATTCATTCAGATCGAGCTGTTTTTTCAGTTCGGGAACGCCGCCCTGAACCGTCCAGTCCGGCTCACTTTTTGAAGCTTCACCCACCTTATACAGCGCCACGCCAATGTACAGCCGGGTGTGGGTTGGCTGTACCACATTGGCCCACCAGCGCGCCAGGACGTCATAGCGCGCAGCCTGGCGGGCAAACGGCCAGTAGAGCTGCGGCGCGATGTAATCCAGCAGGCCAAGCTGCACCCAGCGGCGCGTGTCGGCATAGGCTTCATCATAAGCCGCCGCACCGCGCGTATCGGAGCCGGCCGCATCGTGCGACAGATTACGCCATACGCCCGCCGGGCTGACGCCGAACTCAACGCCAGGCTTGAGCTGTTTAATCGTGTGGGAAACCTGTTCGATCAGCAGCTGGGTATTGTGCCGCCGCCAGTCGGCTTTGCTGGCAAAGCCCGCGCCGTACTGGCGGAAGGTGGCGCTGTCATTGAGCGGCGATGCCGCGGTTTCGGTGTAGAAATAGTCATCGAACTGAACGCCATCAATGGCGTAGTTTGACACCACTTCCGCCACGATGCTGGTGATCCAGTCGCGCGCCGCCGGAATGCCCGGATCGAGCACGAAGCGGTCGCTGGCGGTGCGGATCCAGTCGCGATGCAGCACAAACACGCTGGCCGGCTGCAGCTGGAGCGTGTTGTTTAACGCCGTCACGGTGGCAGGTTTGGTATTGGTCGACACGCGGTAAGGATTGAACCACGCATGCACCTTCATGCCGCGTTTGTGCGCCTCGTCGAGGATAAATTGCAGCGGATCGTAACCCGGATCCTGCCCGATGTTGCCGGTCAGGGTATCGGACCATGGCAGGATGCGCGAACGCCACAGCGCGGTGCCATCGGGCTTCACCTGGAAAAACACCGTGTTGATCCCCAGGCTGTGCAGCTTATCCAGTTTGGCCGTCAGCGCCTGCTGCTGCTGGCGAATACGCAGCGCCGGGCTGGCTGTGACGGAGGATATCGGCGGCCAGTCGAGGCGCGACACCGTAGTGAGCCAGACGCCGCGCACTGGTTCAGTCTGCGCTGCGGGTTTAGCCGGAACAGGAGGTTTAGTCGGCGACGGAAACGGGGTGACCAGCGATTTTGGCGGCTCCGAGGCGCAGCTGGCCAGCAACAGCACGGCAGACAGCAGACGGGCGACGCGTTTAATGTGGGTAACAGAGAGGTAACGCGCTGAACAGGCTATGATAAACTCCGTTTCTTGTAGTCCGTTATTCGCAGGCGTTCATTCTCTGATCCTCAGACATAATGTCAAGACATTGGCTAAGATGAATGCCGCCGCGGCGCTGTCGCGCGTCACGCATCTTACAGGAGTTCTCACTATGCAATACGAAGACCTTTATCGCCGCATTGGCCAGATCATTTTCAGCTGTGGCCCCGACGGCGCGCAGGTGCTGGTGGTGCAGGCGGAGCTGTTTGCCGATGAGGAGGGCGGGCAGTTTCAGTTTAACTACCTTGATGAAAACGGCGAACCGGACTGGTTCGAGCCGGACGCGCGCGCGATTGGCGATCTCAGTGCCGCGCTGAAAGACTTTCAGCAATACTTTATCGAACATGAGATGACTGAAGGGCAGCCGGTGTGGACGCACTGCACCGTGACGATTAACGTGGCGGAAGAGTCAATCAGTATTGATGTGCAGTAACGGCGGGCTTCCGTGCCCGTTAAGGCGAGCGTTACGAACGCAGCGCTACCATCTCCTCGCTGTTTTTACGCGCCGCGCGCTTGCGGTGCACTATCTGGCTGGCGACCAGCACCAGCAGCGTTAACAGCCCGGTGGCGATAATTTCTGAACGATGCTGCGCATTGAACAGCATTGACGTCAGTACGCCAACAATGAATACCATGGTGGCCCACGTCAGACCCGGGAACAGCCACATGCGATAGCTGAGTTGCTCGCCGCGCGCCTCGCGCTTTTTCCGCAGCACCAGATGCGAAGCGGCAATGACCAGATAAACCAGCAGCGCAATGGCGCCGGAGCTGGCCAGCAGGAACTCAAACACCGCGCTCGGCGCCAGATAGTTGGCGATCACCGCCAGAAATGCTGCGGCGGTAGACATCAGCACTGCGACCCATGGCGTGCCGCTGCGCGTGGTGCGCGAGGCCGGCGCTGGCGCATCCTGACGACGCGACAGGGAATAGAGCATGCGCGACGCGGTGTAAAGCGCAGAATTGAGACAGCTGCATACCGCGATCAGCACCACCACATCGACAATCTGCCGGGCATACGGCACGTTCATCATCTCCATCGCCGTCTGGTAAGATCCGGCTTTCATCAGCGACGGCGTATTCCACGGCACCAGCGCCACCACCAGAAAGATCGACAGCAGATAAAACAGCGCGATACGCCAGATCACCGAGTTGGTGGCGTGGGTGATTTGCTTGCGCGGTTCGTTAGATTCGGCGGCGGCAATGGTGACGATTTCCGTGCCCATGAAAGAGAACATGGTGGTGAGAATGGCGGCGAGCACGGCACTGATACCGTTAGGCATAAAGCCGTGAGTGTCGTACAGATGTGAAATACCCTGCGTGCTGCTGCCGGGCAACAGGCCAAACAGCGCCAGGCTGCCGGCACAAAGAAAGGCGACGATAGCCACCACTTTCAGCAGCGCGAACCAGAACTCAAACTCACCGTAGTTTTTCACGCTGAACAGGTTACTGATGGTCAGGAAGCTGGTGATCGCCAGCGTGTATTCCCACACCGCCACCTGCGGGAACCAGCCGTGCAGAATGGTGCCGGCGGCGTTGGCCTCCAGCGGAATCACCAGTACCCAGAACCACCAGTAAAGCCAGCCGATGGTAAACCCAGCCCAGCGGCCAAGGGATTTGTCGGCGTAGGTGGAGAAGGAGCCGGAGTCAGGTGAGGCGACCGCCATCTCCGCCAGCATGCGCATGATCAGTACCACCAGCGCACCGGCGGCGATGTAGGCCAGCAGCACCGCCGGCCCGGCTTCGGCAATCGCATGGCCGGAACCGACGAACAGCCCGGCGCCAATCACACCGGCAATTGACAGCATGCGCACGTGGCGGGGTTTCAGGCTTTGTGCCAGTACATCGGCATTCTGAGCAGTCATCAATATCTCTCCAGATCGTCTCTCAGGCAGGGCAGACCCCGCCTGTTATGCAGGTGAAACTTGCCTGCACGCGGCAGGCAAGCGATCGGACAATGGGTGGAACGCTAAGGCTGGCTGAGCAGGCTGTCGAGAATATCCAGCGCCTGGCGGAACTGGGTATCCGGAATGGTGAGCGGATAGAGGAAGCGGATCACGTTACCCTGCGGGCCACAGGTCAGCAGCAGCAGACCGCGCGCCATCGCCTGTTGCTGCAGTGCCTGCGCCTGCTGCGCGCTGGCAAACTCCACGGCTACCATTGAGCCCAGCGCACGCACGTCGGTAATCGACGCGTTAGCGCGGCGCGCGCGGTGCAGCAGTTCGCTCAGCGTAGCGCCCAGGTCGCTGGCGCGCTGGCACAGCTGCTCTTCGTCGATGACATCCAGCACCGCATGCGCGGCGGCAATCGACAGCGGATTGCCGGCGTAAGTACCGCCCAGCCCGCCCGGACCGGGCGCATCCATGATGTCAGCGCGACCGCTCACCGCCGACAGCGGCATACCGCCCGCCAGGCTTTTCGCCATGGTGATGAGATCGGGCTGTACGCTGTAGTGTTCCATGGCGAACAGCTTGCCGGTGCGGCCAAATCCGCTCTGTACCTCATCGGCAATCAGCAGAATGCCGTGCTCATCGGCCAGCGCGCGCAGCTGCGTAAGAAACTCTGCCGGCGCGATGTGGAAACCGCCTTCGCCCTGCACCGGTTCCAGTACGATGGCGGCCACATCCTGCGGCGCGATGTCGTGGCTGAACAGGTCGTGCAGGCTGGCGATAGCGTCCTCAACGCTGATGCCGGTGACCGCGGTAGGGTAGCGGGCGTGAAACACCGAGGCCGGCATCGGGCCAAAATCGCGCTTGTAAGGGGCCACTTTGCCGGTCATCGCCATGGTCATGAAGGTGCGGCCGTGAAAGGCGTTACCGAAGGTGATGATGCCGTGACGACGGGTAGCGGCGCGCGCCACTTTAACCGCATTCTCTACCGCTTCAGCGCCGGTGGTGAAAAAAGCGGTTTTGGCTTTACCGGCAATTGGCACCCGCTGATTGATGCGTTCCGCCAGCGCCACATAGCTCTCATACGGCGTGACCTGGAACGCGGTATGGGTGAATTTTGCTAACTGATCGGCAATGGCCTGCACGATGCGCGGATGACGGTGGCCGGTGTTGAGCACCGCGATGCCGCCAGCGAAATCAATCCAGCTATTGCCCTCAACGTCACGCAGCGTGGCGTTTTCGGCCTGATCGACATACCACTGACAAAGATTACCGGTGCCGCGCGGCAGCGCGTCATCTTTGCGTTGTTGCAACTGGCTGTTTTTACCTTCCATAACCTTTCCTTAGCGATAAGCGTCTTTACAAATCACGACAAACACGCTTATTTATGCCTGCACTGAGCGCGGTTGCCAGAGCCAATTTCACTGAGAAGGATGGAGCCAATTGCGGAGTTTGTACGCCGATCATGTATTGGAACGACTACAGTTTGTCGCGGAAGGCACGCTGCAGCAGCGCCTGCTGCACTGCATGCAGGCGGCGATTGTAGAGGGCATTTTCCCGCGCGGCTCACGCCTGCCGGCGACGCGTGATTTAGCGCGCGAGCTGGCGGTGTCGCGTAATACGGTGCTCAACGTCTATGAGAATCTGGTCGCGCAGGGATATGTCAGCGCGCGCACCGGCAGCGGCACCTGGATTGCAGAAAACCTGCCGGAAGGGTGCCTGAACAGCGCGCCGGCGCTGCCGCTTAGTGAACCCCTGATGAGTAAACCGGCGGCGATCTCTAAACGCGGCGCCACGCTGCTCGGTCACGCCAATGCCTCGCCTTATCAGTGGGGCGCATTTGTGCCCGGCGCGCCGGATGTGCGTGAGTTTCCGCATAAGTTATTTAGCCAGATTCAGTCGCGCCTGAATCGCGAACCTGACATCGAGCGGCTGATTTACAGCAGCAATGGCGGCTGCCCGCAGCTGCGCCAGGCGCTGGCTGAGTATCTCAGCGTGGCGCGCTCGGTGCGTGCCGACGCCGATCAAATCATCATTACTGAAGGCATTCATCAGGCGGTGGATCTGGTGACGCGCGTGCTGTGCGACGCGGGCGATCCGGTGTGGATCGAGGAGCCAGGCTACTGGGGCACGCGCAACCTGTTACGCATTAACGGGCTAAAAATTCAGGCCAAAGCGGTGGATGAACAGGGCATTATCCCGGAGCTGGCACCGCGCAGCAAAGCGCCGAAGATGATTTTTGTGACACCGTCACACCAGTATCCGCTGGGTGTGCATCTCAGTCTGGAGCGGCGCAGGCAGCTGCTCGATCTCGCGCGCAAACACAAAAGCTGGCTGGTGGAAGATGACTATGACAGCGAATTTCGCTTCGCCGGCCAGCCGTTCCCCTCGCTACAGGGCTTTGAACCGGATGCGCCGGTGATCTATATGGGCACCTTCAGTAAAACGCTCTATCCCGCGCTGCGTCTCGGCTATCTGGTGGTGCCAAAAGCGCTGGCGCAGCCGCTGCGCGTGGCGGCGGCCGAACTTTATCGCGGCGGCCATCTGCTGGTGCAGCGCGCGCTGGCTGAGTTTATTCAGAAAGGCCACTACATGACGCACATCCGCCGCATGCGCAAACTCTATAGTCAGCGCCGGCGCTTTATGATGACGCTGATTGAGCGCTACCTGGGCGCGGCCTTTATGCCGGTGGTCAATCATGAAGCCGGGCTGCATCTGGTGCTGAATCTGCCTCCGGGCTGCGATGATGTGGCGATTGCCGCGCTGGCGCTGCGACGCGGCGTGAAGGTGCGGCCGCTGTCGCAATACTATATGCATCCGCAGGAGCGACGCGGTCTGCTGCTCGGTTACGCCTGCGTGGATGAGCGCCAGTGTCAGGATGCGTTTGGTGTGCTCAAAGCCTGCCTGGTGGAAGCGGGCATCGCCGGGCGGGGATAGCCCCGGCGTGTGCCTTACGCCCGACCAATGCTGTCCAGTTGTGCAATCACTACCGGGCTCAGCGTCAGCGCCGCGCTGGCCAGATTTTGCTGCAGATGCTGCGGCGAGGAGGTGCCGGGAATCAGCAGAATGTTGTCTGAGCGCTGCAACAGCCAGGCGAGCGCCACCTGCAGCGTACTGGCGTTGAGCGTGCTGGCCACCGCGCTAAGCTGTTCCGACTGCAGCGGCGAAAAACCGCCGAGCGGAAAGAACGGCACGTAGGGAATGCCCTGCGCCGCCAGCTGGTCGATCAGCGCATCATCCTGACGATTGGCGAGATTATACAGATTCTGTACGCAGGCAATCGGCGTCATCTGCTGTGCCTGCGCCACCTGACTGGCGGTCACGTTGCTCAGGCCAATGTGCCGAATCAGGCCACGCTGCTGCAACTTAATCATCGCCTCGATTTGCGGCTCCAGCGATCCCTCTGCCGGTCCATGAACGCTCAGCATCGAGCGTAAATTGACGACCTCCAGTACGTCGAGGCCGAGATTGCGCAGGTTATCTTCAACTGCCTGCGTCAGTTCCTCCGGCGTGCTGGCGGGCAGCCAGCCGCCTTTGGCATCACGTCGGGCACCCACTTTGGTCACCAGCACCAGATCGTCGGGGTAAGGATAGAGCGCTTTTTTGATCAGCTGATTGGTGATGTGCGGGCCGTAAAAATCACTGGTGTCGATGTGATTCACACCGGCAGCCACGGCATCGCGCAGCACCTGTAACGCGCGGGCCTCATCTTTTGGCGGGCCAAATACGCCGGGACCGGCCAGCTGCATGGCACCGTAGCCGAGACGGGCAACCTGACGGTCGCCCAGTGTGTAAGTGGTGGTAGCCTGTGACATGTAAACCTCCTTTATCGGATAGTGTTTAAATTGTAATCACAACGGTGCTGTGCGACTATCCGTGTAAATCAGGACAGACTGTACGGAGTGACGCACAATGGCGCTGGATATGGCATTGCTGCATGCGGTAGTGGCGGTGGCAAAAGCCGGTGGATTTCGCGAGGCGGCGCGCATGAGCGGCAGCAATCCGTCGCGTTTGAGTGATGCGGTGCGGCGCGCCGAACAGCAACTGGGCGTTCGGCTGTTCAATCGCACCACGCGAACGGTGGTGCTGACCGAAGCGGGCCGGGCGCTGATGTCACGGCTGCTGCCCGCCATGAACGAAGTGGATGCGGCGCTGGATGCTCTGAACACGTTCCGTGACACGCCGGGCGGCACGCTACGGCTGAACGTGCCGGTCAGCGCGGCGCGGCTGGTATTACCGGCGATTGTGCCGGGATTTTTGCAGCGCTATCCCGACATCCGGCTGGAGATCGTGGCGGAAAGTAATGTGCAGGACATTTTTCGCGACAGCTGCGATGCCGGTATCCGTTACGACGATCATCTGGAACAGGATATGGTGGCGCTGCCGATTGGTCCGCGCGTGCAGCGCTTTGCCGCGGCCGCGGCGCCGGCCTATCTGGCGGCTCACGGTACGCCGCAGCATCCGCGCGACCTGATGCAGCATCGCTGTCTGTATGGTCGTTATGCCACCGGGGTGACGGCCGAATGGGAGTTCAGCCGCGGCGCGGAACGCATCACGCTACAGCCGCAGGGGCCGCTGATTTGCAGCATCGGTGCGGCGATGGAGCTGACGGTGTCGACAGCCATCGCCGGTGCCGGCGTGGTCTACCTGTTTGAGGACTGGCTGAAGCCGGCGCTGGCCAACGGCAGTCTGCAACCGATTCTTGCCGACTGGTGGCTCAGCTTTCCCGGCCTGTGGCTGTATTACAACGATCGTCGGCTGATCCCGGCACCGCTGCAGGCGTTTCTCAGCTGGATACGCGAACTCAATGCGACGCCGGGTTGACCAGCAGCCCGGAAACCAGCAGCCGAAAGGCCTGCACCGCACGGGGCAGCGCCGCGACCGGCTCATCGGCAGCGGCAATCCACAGCGCGGCATTGAGCGCGGCGCCGTTGACCAGTTGCGCCGCCGCTTCGGTATCGACCGGTTTCACCGTACCTTCCTCAATCAGTTCCGCCAGCATGGCGGCGGTGGTGCGCAGACAGGCGGTCTGATTAGGCCAGCGCGACGGATCGCCCAGCACCGCCGGGCCATCCAGCAGCATGATGCGCTGGACTTCTGGCTCCAGCGACATCTCGATATAGGTAATGGCTTCCGCCAGAAACGCGTGCCAGCGAGTGTGATACTGCTGCCCGGCTGCGCGCATCTGCTCAAGAATCTCACCGTCAATCTGGTCAATAACCGCCTGCAATAACCCTTTCTTGTCGCCGAAATTATGATACAGCGCACCGCGCGTCAGCCCGGCGGCTGCCGTGAGGTCATCCATTGACGCTTCGCTGTAACCTTTCTGCGCAAACGCGCGTCGTGCAGCGGCAATCAGTTTGCCGCGCGTCTCTTCCACCTGGTCTGCCCGTCGTCTGGCTGCCATCGCTGTTCCTTAAATTTTGCATTGACATACGCCGCGTATGTAAAACATAGTAATACATACGCGGCGTATGTTAAAGCGAAAGCGGGCATAGCTAACCCGCTTTCTTCTCTCATCTTCAGGAGTACGATTATGAACAAACGCGATGCTGTTTTTCCAGCGGGCCGTCAGGCGTTGTACAACATCAATAAATACTCTGCGGCGATTCGCTCCGGCGACCTGCTGTTTGTTTCCGGCCAGGTAGGCAGCCGGGATGATGGCACCGCCGAGCCGGATTTCACGCGTCAGGTTAATCAGGCATTTACCAATCTCGCGGCGGTGCTGAAGGCCGCCGGTTGCAGTTTCGATGACGTGGTTGATGTCACTACGTTTCATACCGATCCGGAAGCGCAGTTCGCCACGGTGAACGAAGTCCGGCTGCGCTTCTTCGGCGATGAGCCTTATCCCAACTGGACGGCGGTGGGCGTCAACTGGCTGGCGGGTTATGATTTTGAAATCAAGGTAATTGCACGCATTCCGCAGTGAGCCAGCGTGCGGCGATCTGTTTTTAAGCTATAAAAAAAGCCGCTAACCGTTGCCGGTTAGCGGCTTATTTACTTCACGCCTAATCAGGCGCTCAGCAATTGATCAGCAGTTTTTTCTACCAGCGCCAGCAGCAGCTTGATGTCTTCCAGCGTGACGGTCGGGTTCAGCAGCGTCAGCTTCAGGCAGGTCACGCCTGCATGCTCGGTCACACCGACGTTAGCGCGGCCAGACTCCAGCAGCGCATCGCCGATACGCTGGTTGAACAGGGCGATCTGCGCGCTGTCGCTCAGCTGGGCTGGACGATAGCGGAACAGCACGCTGGCCAGCTGTGGCTGCATTACCAGTTCCAGACGCGGCTCAGATTCAACGAACTGCGCGACGTCCTGTGCCAGGCTTACGCCGTGGTCGATAATCGCGGCGTACTGTTTCTGACCCAGCGCTTCCAGACCCATCCACAGTTTCAGCGCATCGAAACGACGCGTGGTCTGCAGTGATTTGGACACCAGGTTCGGCACGCCGGCTTCTTCATCGAACTCGGAGTTCAGGTAAGCTGCCTGATAACGCATCAGCTCATAGTGACGCGCGTCTTTCAGCAGGAACGCGCCGCAGCTGATGGTCTGGAAGTATTGTTTGTGGAAGTCGAGGGTGACGGAATCCACCAGCTCCAGACCATCCAGGTAATGACGATACTTTTCAGACAGCAGCAGCGCACCGCCCCAGGCCGCGTCCACGTGCACCCAGATGTTGTGCTCAGCGGCGATGGCTGCGATTTCACGCAGCGGATCGATGGCGCCGGCATCGGTGGTGCCTGCCGTCGCGACGATCGCCAGGATTTGTTCGCCGTTGGCTTCAGCCTGAGCCAGTTTGGCTTTCAGGTCATTCACGTCCATACGGGCGAACTGATCCGATTTCACCTGCACCACAGACTGATAGCCGTGGCCCAGCAGCGCCATGTTTTTCTGCACGGAGAAGTGGGCGTTTTCTGAGCACAGCACTTTAATCTTGCGCAGATCGCCAGTGATGCCGTGCTGCTGCACGGAATGGCCCTGACGCGCATAGAAAGCGTCACGTGCCAGCATCAGGCCCATCAGGTTGCTCTGCGTACCGCCGCTGGTGAACACGCCCGCATCACCGGCCGGATAGCCAACCTGCGCACGCAGCCACTCAATCAGTTTGATTTCAATAATGGTGGCAGAAGGGCTCTGATCCCACGAATCCATGCTCTGGTTAGTGGCGTTGATCAGCACTTCAGCCGCCTGGCTTACCACCAGGCTCGGACAGTGCAGGTGCGCAACGCACTGCGGATGGTGCACCGCCAGACTGTCTTTGAGGAAATATTCAATCGCACGTTCAATCGCGGCCTGGTTGCCCAGGCCGTTTGGATTGAAGTCGAGCGTGATACGCTCGCGCAGTTCGGCAACCGTTTTGCCCTGGTACATCTCAGGCTGTTGCAGCCACTGCACAACCGCGGCGCTGCTCTGGGCAATCGCCTGCTGGTACGCCTCAATGCTCGGGGCCGAGGCGGCCAGAATCGGGTTTACTTCAGACATTTACTCTTCCAGTCAAACAGGTTTGACGCCAGCGCCCAGCAGCGCCTGCTCAAATTTATCCAGGAACACGGCCAGCTCTTCGTTGCTGATCAGCAGTGATGGCAGCAGGCGCAGTACCGCACCGTGACGACCGCCACGCTCCAGAATCAGACCGGCTTCGAAGCATTTTTTCTGCAGCAGTGCAGAGAGTTCGCCGTCGGCCGGGAAGCTGCCCATGTGGTCAGCTGGCTCGTGTGGCTTAACGATTTCGATACCGATCATCATCCCGAGGCCGCGTACGTGACCAATAACCGGGAAGCGTTTCGCCATCGCGTTCAGCTGGGCTTTCAGCCATTCACCCTGTTCTGCCACTTTGCCGGCGATGTTCTGCTCGGTCAGGATCTTCAGCGTCGCCAGACCGGTTGCCATCGCCAGCTGGTTGCCGCGGAAGGTACCGGTGTGGTGGCCAGGTGACCAGGCGTCAAACTGCTTTTTAATACCCAGCACGGCCAGAGGCAGACCGCCACCCACCGCTTTAGACATCACGATGATGTCTGGCTCAATGCCCGCGTGTTCGAAGGCAAAGAACTTACCGGTACGGGCAAAGCCAGCCTGGACTTCGTCAAGGATCAGCAGAATGCCGTGTTCCTGGGTCACTTTGCGGATGCGCTGCAGCCACTCAGCTGGCGCCGGGTTCACGCCGCCTTCACCCTGTACCGCTTCGAGGATCACGGCCGCAGGCTTACGCACGCCGCTTTCAACGTCGTTGATCAGGTTTTCGAAGTAGTAGGTCAGGGCTTTCACGCCAGCTTCGCCGCCGAGGCCCAGCGGGCAACGGTACAGGTGCGGGTAAGGCATGAACTGCACTTCTGGCATCATGCCGTCAACCGCTTCTTTCGGCGACAGGTTGCCGGTCACGGACAGCGCGCCGTGCGTCATCCCGTGGTAACCGCCAGAGAAGCTGATTACGCCGCTGCGGCCGGTGACTTTTTTCGCCAGTTTCAGCGCCGCTTCAACGGCATCAGCACCGGATGGACCGGTGAACTGCAGGCAGTACTCTTTACCCTGACCTGGCAGCAGCGAGAGCAGAGATTCGGAGAACTGATCTTTCAGTGGCGTCGTCAGATCAAGAGTATGTAACGGCAAGCCGCTGGTAATGACATTTTGGATGCTCTGCAGAACATCAGGATGGTTATGACCAAGTGCCAGCGTCCCTGCGCCAGCCAGACAGTCAAGATATTGTTTGTTTTCAACATCCGTAATCCACACGCCATTGGCTTTGGCAATCGCTAAAGGCAACTTGCGCGGGTAACTCCTGACGTTTGATTCAAACTCAGCCTGACGGGCTAAGAATGCGTCGTTGTTTCCGTTGAATGAGTTGGCACCAAAAGTATCAATACGGACTTTATCCGTCATCATATCTCTCCTTCAACCGGGGCTCGAACAGGCTGGCCGATTGACTAGTTGAACAAAAAAGTATCAGTGGCTCAAAAAACGCGGCCAATATAGAGCCTTTTGACGCACATCACAATGATTAATTTTGTTTAGAATTGTTTATTCTTTTCATATAGGAATCAGGACGTTGGACAGAAACTGGCCACTTATTTTAGCGCCGCGATATGAACAGGCGATTAAATAATCGTGTGAATAAAAAGACTTATGCCCGCCAGTGCCAGCCACGGACCAAAGGGCAGCACGTGATACAGCTCGCGTTGCCAGCCTAATCGGGCCAGCAGAACAAACAAAATTGCGCCTGTGCAAGCCAGTAACAGCACAAAGGGTAAAAGCGCCCAGCCGAGCCAGGCACCCAGCGCAGCCAGCAGTTTGGCGTCTCCGCCACCGAGGCCGGGGCGCTTTTTTATCAGCTGATAGAGTCCACCGATTAGCCACAGCGCGCTGTAGCCGGCTATCGCACCGAACACGGCATCATTCAGCGTACCGGGCAGCCAGTGCAGCGCTTTGAACAGCAGGCCAAGCCACAGCAGTGAAAGGGTGAGAGCGTCCGGCAACAGCAGATGCTCAATGTCGATGAGGGTTAGCGCCAGCAGAATCCAGGCGAGCAGCAGGGCGGCAGGCAGGCGGCTGTCGGGCGGCAGCAGCCAGGCCAGCGCCAGGCTGATCGCGGCGGTGAGCAGTTCCGTCAGCGGGTAGCGCAGGCTCACCGGGTGGTGGCAGTAGCGACAGCGTCCGCGTAATAGCAGCCAGCTCAGCAGCGGCAGCATATCGATCGCGCGCAGCGTGGTCTGGCAGCGTGGACAGTGCGAGCGCGGCAGCAGCAGGGTAAGGCCGGGTTGCGGGTTCATTACCTGCTGCGGCAGGCGATAAATGACTACGTTGAGAAAGCTGCCGACACAGAGCGCCAGCAGTGTACCGATCAGCCAGTAGGCGATTTCCATGAGGTTTTCTCCTGCTGTCCATGCAGCGTTGGGTTTTTCTGTCGCCACGAATGGCGATCGTGCAGGTCATGGCGCGGTTACCGTGGGGGCGCATTTATGCGTACCGGTGTAAATAGGGCGATTTTTTGCCCGGTTGCACGACAGGTTGGCATAAAGGTGCCGCGTAACCTGTTTGCGCGATAAATCGCGCCGCTACCAGTTCTGTGCGGTTTGGCGACAGGTCGCCATAAATGGTGACCCTACAGGTTTCGCAGGATGCACATTGATGCGCACCGCGAAATCGCGCCGCTACCAGTTCTGTGCGGTTTGGCGAAAGGTCGCCATAAATGGCGACCCTACAGGTTTCACAGGGGGCGCATTTATGCGCACCGCGAAATCGCGCCGCTACGGATTTGTGCGGTTTGACGGCAGGTCACCATAAATGGCGACCCTACAGGTTTCGCCGGGCGCGCATTTATGCGCACCGCGAAATCGCGCCGCTACGGATTTGTGCGGTTTGATGGCAGGTCGCCATGAATGGCGACCCTACAAAACCTGTAGGGTGCGCATGGATGCGCACCGCGATCTGTCGACAACCCTGGCCGGTGTGCGAGAGTCACAATACGCCGGTGGAGACGGCGTGGCGAGCAGCAAAGCGGCGTTGCAGCGATTTGCAGCAGGATTTACGAGCGGGTTCCAGAGAACAGAGAAGATATAAGCGGGGATGCGTGAATTTCACCGGCTGGCAATGACCAAATCGATGCGAAGACAGGCAAAAATCCTATCGATGCGCTAGCTGAGGCTGGCAACAATCTAACCAATACACCAGCGGAGACAGATAATAATCCAGTCAATGCGCCAGCGAGTTTACTGGCTCTGTTTAAACTGCTGCATGGCTTCCAGTACATTGCTGGTGGCGAGCGACATCACCCATTCGCTGTTGCGAAACACGTCGTAATGGCCGGCGTTATAGCGAAACACATACAGCTCACCGCGGAAACGTAATCCTTTTGTTTTCACACCAATGTGATGCCGGCGCAGTGCTGCCTGTGAAAGTCTGTCAGTCGCGGTTCTCATCATCATTCTCCTGTCCAGCCTCTGGCGTCACTATCCCGGGGAAGAATAAGCAGCCAACCTTAGGATAACCTTAAGAACAGTGTAGCCTCTTGGTTAATGCATTGAAAAATAGCCACTTTAATTGCCCTGTATCGTAAAGCCGACCCATGATGTCTGACCCGATGCTGATTTCCGGCCCCGGCGCGCAATCTTCTACCAATCTTCAACATCACGTAAAAAAGTCAGCGTGCCGCTTTGCCATTTAATGTTCAGTTAAGTTTTCCCCCGTATTTTGGTTTCTTATAGCGATAAAACAGACCTGCTTAAGTTTTATTGCGCGCAGATAACAGCCGCCCTGCGAACACACTCGTTTAAGTAACGTTTAAACAAAAGGTTACAGCGTGTTTCATCAGGTTGTCATGAGCGGCAATAACGCTTGTTTTATTTTTCAGCATGTTTTCAGGCACAACAGTAAGGTTATCTTATGAGTTTCCTTCCGTTTTCGCGCCCGGCATTGGGTGAGGAAGAACTGGCCGCGGTGCAGGCGGTATTTGCATCGGGCTGGATTACCACCGGACCGCAGAATGCTGCGCTGGAGCAGGCGTTTTGCCAGCTCACCGGCAACCAGCACGCTATTGCCGTCAGCTCCGCCACAGCAGGCATGCACGTTACGTTGATGGCGCTGGGTATCCAGCCCGGCGACGAGGTGATCACCCCGTCGCTGACCTGGGTTTCCACGCTCAATATTATTACGCTGCTGGGCGCGACGCCGGTGATGATCGATGTGGATCGCGATAACCTGATGGTGAGCGCAGAACAGATCGAAGCGGCCATTACGCCGCGAACCCGCGCCATCGTGCCGGTTCACTATGCCGGTGCGCCGGCGGATATCGACGCCCTTCGCGCCGTCAGCGCGCGCCACAATATCCCGCTCATTGAAGATGCGGCCCACGCGGTAGGTTGCTACTACAAAGGCCGGCACGTCGGGCAGCAGGGCACCGCAATCTTTTCGCTGCACGCCATCAAAAACATCACCTGCGCCGAAGGCGGCATCGTGGTGACCGATGACGCGCAGCTGGCTGACCGCCTGCGCAGCCTGAAATTCCACGGCCTCGGCGTCGATGCCTACGATCGTCATACCCATGGCCGCAAACCGCAGGCCGAAGTGATCATGCCCGGTTTTAAATACAACCTGCCAGACATCAACGCCGCGATTGCGCTGGTGCAGCTGCAAAAGTTGCCGGCCATCAATGCACGTCGCCAGGCCATCGCCGCGCGCTATTTGCGCGAGCTGGCAGATACGCCGTTGCTGCCGCTGGTGCAGCCGGCGTGGCCGCATCAGCATGCGTGGCATCTGTTTATCATTCGCGTGGACGAAGCGCGCTGCGGTATCAGTCGCGATGCGCTGATGGAGCAGTTGAAAATCCATGACATCGGCACCGGTCTGCATTTCCGTGCCGCGCATACCCACAAGTATTACCGTGAACGCTATCCGCAGCTCTCGCTGCCGGCCACCGAATGGAACAGTGAACGTATCTGCTCGCTGCCCCTGTTCCCCGACATGCTCGATGACGATGTAACGCGTGTGATTGCTGCCTTACGCCACCTTGCGGGAGCCTGAGATGCTGGAAGAAAAACCGATTCGCAAAGTCTCCGTGGTGATCCCGGTGTACAACGAAGAACAGAGCCTGCCGGAGCTGGTGCGCCGCACCGACGCGGCCTGCCGCACGCTCGGCCTTGACTATGAAATCTTACTGGTGGATGACGGCAGCGCCGACCGCTCCGCGCAGATGATCGCCGATGCGGCGGATATGCCGGGCAGTCACGTGGTCGGCGTGCTGCTGAATCGCAACTACGGACAACACTCGGCGATTATGGCCGGTTTCAGCCATGTTTCCGGTGATGTGATCATTACGCTGGATGCCGATCTGCAAAACCCGCCGGAGGAGATCCCCAACCTGGTCAAAGCCGCGCAGCAGGGCTACGACGTGGTCGGCACCGTGCGCCAGAACCGTCAGGACAGCTGGTTCCGTCGCCGCGCTTCACGCACCATCAACCACCTGATTCAGCGCGTGACCGGCAAAGCGATGGGCGATTATGGCTGCATGCTGCGCGCCTATCGCCGTCACATTGTCGATGCGATGCTCAACTGCCACGAACGCAGCACCTTTATCCCGATTCTGGCGAACACCTTCGCGCGCCGCACCATTGAACTGCCGGTTACGCATGCCGAGCGTGAGTTTGGCGACTCCAAATACAGCTTTATGAAGCTGATCAACCTGATGTATGACCTGGTGACCTGCCTGACCACCACGCCGCTGCGTCTGCTGAGTATTGTCGGCAGCTTAATCGCGCTGGCCGGTTTCGCCTTTTCTCTGATCCTGATTGTGCTGCGCCTGTTCCTTGGTGCCAGCTGGGCCGGTGACGGTGTGTTCATGCTATTTGCCGTGCTGTTTATTTTTGTCGGCGCGCAGTTTGTCGGCATGGGCCTGCTGGGCGAATACATCGGTCGTATTTATAACGACGTACGCGCCCGTCCGCGCTACTTCATTCAACGTGTTATCCATCCGCAACAAGATGCCCCGTCTGTACAGGAAATTAAGCAATGAAAACTATCGTCTTCGCCTATGCCGAAATGGGCTGTGCAGGCATCACTGCGCTGCTGAACGCAGGCTATGAAATCAGTGCCATCTTCACCCATGCGGACACCTCGCCGGAGAGCCATGCGTTTCCTTCGGTAGCACGCCTCGCGGCTGAGCAGGGCATTCCGGTTTATGCGCCGGAAGATGCTAACCATCCGCTGTGGGTGGATCGCATCCGCACCATGCAGCCGGACTTTATCTTCTCGTTTTATTATCGCGCACTGCTGAGCGATACCATTCTGAACTGCGCGCGGGTTGGCGCGTTTAACCTGCACGGTTCGCTGCTGCCGAAATACCGTGGTCGTGCGCCGCTTAACTGGGTGCTGGTCAACGGCGAGACGGAAACTGGCGTAACGCTGCACCGCATGGTGAAACGTGCCGATGCCGGCGACATTGTGGCGCAGCAGCGCGTGGCGATTGACCCGCAGGATAATGCGCTGACGCTGCACCGTAAGCTGGTGGCCTGCGCCGGCCAGCTGCTGGAAGGCGCGCTGCCGCCGATGAAGCGCGGTGAGATTACCGCCACGCCGCAGAACGACGCGGAAGCGACCGTGGTGGGTCGCCGCACGCCGGAAGATGGCCGCATCAACTGGGAACTGCCTGCGGCTAAAGTGAATAACCTGGTGCGCGCAGTTACCGATCCCTGGCCGGGTGCGTTTGCCTATGCCGGCACGGTGAAATTCGTGGTGTGGAAAGGGCGGGTTCACCAGGATGCGCCCGGCGCCAAACCGGGCACAGTGCTGTCGGTTGAGCCGTTCCTGATTGCCTGCGGCGAGGGCGCGCTCGAAGTGGTCACCGGGCAGAGCGACAACGGTGTTTACATGAACGGCAGCCAGCTGGCGCAGAGTCTGGGCATGGTGCCGGGTGCGCTGCTCTATTCGCAGCCGGTGGCCGCGGTGAAACGCCGCACCCGGGTACTGATCCTCGGCGTTAACGGCTTCATCGGTAACCATCTTACCGAACGCCTGCTGCAGGATGATAACTTTGAGGTTTATGGCCTGGATATCGGCTCGGATGCTATCAGCCGCTTCCTGGATGAGCCGCGCTTCCACTTTGTCGAGGGCGACATCAGCATTCACTCAGAGTGGATTGAGTATCACATCAAGAAATGTGACGTAGTGCTGCCGCTGGTGGCGATCGCCACGCCGATCGAATATACCCGTAATCCGCTGCGCGTGTTCGAGCTGGATTTCGAAGAGAACCTGAAAATTATTCGTGACTGCGTGAAGTATAAAAAGCGCATCATTTTCCCGTCGACCTCCGAAGTGTACGGTATGTGTACCGATCAGCATTTCGACGAGGATCACTCCAACCTGGTGGTCGGACCGATCAATAAACAGCGCTGGATCTATTCGGTATCAAAACAGCTGCTGGACCGGGTGCTGTGGGCCTATGGCGAAAAAGAGGGGCTGCGCTTTACGCTGTTCCGTCCGTTTAACTGGATGGGCCCGCGGCTGGATAACCTCAACGCCGCGCGTATCGGCAGTTCTCGCGCCATCACCCAGCTGATCCTTAATCTGGTGGAAGGCTCGCCGATCAAGCTGATCGACGGTGGCGCGCAGAAGCGCTGTTTCACCGATATTCGCGACGGCATCGAAGCGCTGTTCCGCATTATCGAGAACAAGCACAACAACTGCGATGGCCAGATCGTTAACATTGGTAACCCGGAGAACGAAGCCAGTATTAAAGAACTGGCGGAACACCTGCTGGCCAGCTTTGAGCGCCACCCGCTGCGCGATCGCTTCCCGCCGTTTGCCGGTTTCCGTGAGGTAGAGAGCAGCAGCTATTACGGCAAAGGCTATCAGGACGTGGAGCACCGCAAGCCGTCGATTAAGAATGCCCGCCGCCTGCTCGACTGGACGCCAACCGTGGCGATGGATACCACCATCGACAACACGCTGGACTTCTTCCTGCGCACCGTTGAGCTACAGGAAAAGCCATGAAGCGAGTGGGTTTGCGTGTTGATGTCGATACCTGGCGCGGCACGCAACTGGGCGTACCGGCGCTGCTGCAGCAGTTCAGCCTGCATCAGCTGCAGGCCAGCTTCTTCTTCAGCGTCGGGCCGGACAACATGGGGCGCCACCTGTGGCGCCTGATGAAGCCGCGCTTTCTGTGGAAAATGCTGAGATCGCGCGCGGCCTCGCTGTACGGCTGGGATATTTTACTGGCCGGTACCGCCTGGCCGGGCCGCGAAATAGGCAAAGGGCTGGCTTCGATTATTCGCGCCACGGCAGATCACCATGAAGTGGGGTTACACGCGTGGGATCACTTTGCCTGGCAGACCTGGGCTGGCGTCTGGTCGCCACAGCAACTGAATGCGCAGATTGCGCGCGGTAAAGCGGCGCTGGAAGCCATTTTGGGTGACAGTGTCACCTGTTCTGCGGTGGCAGGCTGGCGCGCCGACAGCCGGGTACTGGATGCCAAGCAGCCGTTTGGCTTTCGCTATAACAGCGACTGTCGTGGCAGCGGGCCGTTCATTCCGCGCCTTAACGATGGCAGCTTCGGCACGGTGCAAATTCCGGTAACCCTGCCAACGTGGGATGAAGTGGTGGGCCAGCAGGTCAGCGCGGAAGGGTTTAACGACTTTATTCTCGCGCAGATACATGCCGCCAGCGGTACGCCGGTCTATACCATTCACGCAGAGGTCGAAGGCATCATCGGATTGCCCGCCTTTGCCGATCTGCTGACGCGCGCGCAGCAGCAGGGCATCCGGTTTTGTCCGCTGAGCGATCTGCTGCCGGACGATCTCAGTACGCTGCCACAGGGCCATGTGGTGCGCGGGCACATTGCCGGCCGGGAAGGCTGGCTGGGTTGCCAGAGTTAACATTTTACAGGACCCAAGTATGGAAACACCGATGCGCAGCCGCACCCGCATAGTGCTGCTGATAGCGCTTTTTGCTCTCTATTATCTGATCCCGGTGCCATTCCGTGATCTCTGGCAGCCGGATGAAACCCGCTATGCCGAAATCAGCCGCGAGATGCTGCTGAGCGGTAACTGGGTGGTGCCGCACTTTTTCGATTTGCGCTACTTCGAGAAGCCGATTGCCGGTTACTGGATCAATAATTTTGGCCAGCTGATATTTGGGCATAATAATTTTGGCGTGCGCGCCGGTGCGATTATCTGTACCACGCTGAGTGCCATGCTGATCTACTGGCTGGGCAAGCGGATGTTCGCTAGCCGCAAAATAGCGCTCACCGCCAGCGTGATCTTTCTTACCTCGCTGCTGGTTTACGGCATCGGCACTTACGCCGTGCTCGATCCGATTCTGCTGCTGTGGCTGGTGGCGGCGATGTGTAGCTTTTGGTTTGCTGCGCAGGCGCACAGTACCTCACAGCGGCTGACGGGGTATGTGCTGCTCGGCGCGGCCTGTGCCATGGGCTTCATGACCAAGGGCTTTCTGGCGCTGGCGGTGCCGGTGCTGGCGATTGTGCCCTGGGTGCTCTGGCAGCGACGTTTTGGCGAACTGCTGCGCTGGGGCCCGCTTACTGTGCTGGTGGCGGCCGCGATCAGCGCGCCCTGGGCGCTGTCTATACAGCATCAGGAAGGCGATTTCTGGCACTACTTCTTCTGGGTCGAACATATTCAGCGCTTCGCGGAGAGCGATGCGCAGCATAAAGCGCCGTTCTGGTATTACCTGCCGGTGTTGGTGGCGGGCTGTTTACCGTGGCTCGGCCTGTTGCCGGGCGCGCTGAGCGGCGCATGGCGACAGCGTCAACAGCACGCTGCCGCGATCTATTTGCTTAGCTGGGTTGTGCTGCCGCTGCTGTTCTTTAGCATCGCCAAAGGCAAACTGCCGACCTATATCCTGCCGTGCTTTGCGCCGCTGGCGTTGTTGATGGCGCACTATGCACACGGTAACGCCGCACGCCTGAAACAGGCGTTGGCGGTAAATGGCTGGATCAACCTGCTGTTTGGTCTGGGCGCCACGCTGCTGGTCGTGGTGGTGCTGGCACCCTGGGGGCTGGCGCACCATCCGGTCTACGCGCGCGATGAGTTGTTGCGGGTACTGTGCGCTGCGCTGGCATTTGCCGGCTGGGCGGTGATGGGCTGGCTAAGCCTGAAAACAGGCCGCTGGCAACTGGCTGCGCTTTGCCCGCTGGCATTGGCGCTGCTGGTCGGGTTGGCTATCCCACAAAAGGTACGTGACAGCAAACAGCCGCAGAGTTTCGTCAGCGCCGTTCGGCCTCAGCTGGCGCAGAGCCGCTATCTGGTGGTGGACAATTCCGGTATCGCTTCTGCGGTCGCATGGGAATTGCGCCGCAGCGATATCACTTTCTTCGATGAAAAAGGTGAGCTGGAGTACGGACTGGGTTATCCCGATGCAAAAACGCGCTACGTCGACGGGGAAGCCTTCGCCGACTGGCTGCGCCTGCATCGCCGAAAAGGTCCGGTAGCGCTGGTGCTGCTGCTGAATTCTGACGAAAAGCAAGCGGATGCGCATCTGCCGGTGCCGGACGATGTCTATCAGCAGGGACGGCTGGTCTACTACGGCTACAACGCGACACCATGAATCTGCTGCTGATCCTGCTGGTAAGCCTGCTCAGTTGTGCCGCCCAGCTGTGCCAGAAACAGGCGGCCCACTGCGGCGGGCACCGCCTGTTCGGCTGGCTGGGGCTCAGCCTGCTGCTGCTGGGGACGGCGATGGTGCTGTGGCTGGTGGTGCTGCGCACCGTGCCGGTCAGCGTGGCTTACCCGATGCTGAGCCTGAATTTTGTGCTGGTGGCGGTGGCGGCGCGCGTCATCTGGCGTGAGACCTACACGCGGCGGCAGTGGCTGGGTACGCTGGCGATCGTTGCCGGGGTTGCGCTGATGGGGAGCCATCTGTGAAGGGCTGGCTGCTGGCGCTGGCCAGCGTGCTGCTGGTGTCGCTGGCGCAGTTGCTGCTGCGCACGGCGATGCTCGCGCTGCCACCGCTGGATACATGGACCGCGCTACCGTGGCAGCACGGCCTGATACCGTTAATCGGCGGACTGGCCGCCTACGGCTGCTCAATGCTGTGCTGGCTGCTGGCACTGCGGCTGTTGCCGCTCAACCGGCTCTATCCATTGCTCAGTCTGAGCTATGTGCTGGTGTGGCTGGCCGCCATTTCTCTGCCGGCATTGCATGAAACCTTCCGCTGGAGCAGTCTCGCTGGCGTTATATTGATCGTCTGCGGCCTGCTGTGCGTGGCGCTGCCGCGCCGTTAACCGTTAATGCTGCTGCCACGGGTGATATTCACCCTGGCGGCGGCCTGGCGCCGTTTCCGGCAGACGCAGCAGACCGAACAATGAAATCATCCCCAGCACTGCAACATACAGCGCCAGACCATACCAGTGGCCGTTGGTCACCTGCAGAATTTTCACCGCCACCAGTCCGAGTACGCCGCTGCCGATCAGCGAACCGATCTGCCAGATCACCGCGATACCGCTGCAGCGAATGTGCGTGGGAAACAGTTCGGGGAACCATGACGCCTGCGGGGCATAACACATGCTGTGACCCAGCGTCAGCGCCACGATCATCGCCAGCTGCGTGAGCCAGTAGCTGTTGTGCGCCAGCGCGAGAAAAAAGGGCACGATCGAGAGCATGATCAGCAGCGTGCCGATCAGGTAAACCGGCTTGCGACCGATGCGGTCGGAAAGGGCACCCATCAGCGGGATCGCCAGTACTTCGAGGATCACCGCGACGATCATACTGTTCATCAAAATGCCGGCATCAAGCTGATTAGCCTTACCCCAGGCAAGGATGATGACGGTAAACAGGGCGAAGGCGCAGGCTTCGATCAGTTTCGCTGCCACACCGTTGACCACCAGCCGTGGATTACCACGCAGCACCTCTTTTAACGGCCTGGATTCTGCCGCTTTGGTTTCACGAATGGCGGCGAAGACCGGCGATTCATCAATGCGCAGGCGAATAAACAGGCCGACAATCACCAGCAGCGCGCTGAGCAGAAAAGGCACGCGCCAGCCCCAGTCCATCATCTGCTCCGCGCTCAGCGCGGCATTAAGCACAGCGAACAGCGCCAGCGGCAGCAGAAACCCGACCGGAGCACCAATCTGCACCCAGCTGGCAAAGAAACCGCGCCGGGAAGGCTGCGCATATTCGGCCGTCATTAATACCGCGCCCGCCTGTTCGCCGCCGACGCCAAACCCCTGCAGCAAGCGGATGGCAATCAGTAATACCGGGGCCCAGACGCCAATTTTTTCGTAGGTTGGCAACAGGCCAATGCAGAACGTGCCAAGGCCCACGATCAGGATGGTCGCCACCAGCGCCTTTTTGCGTCCCACTTTGTCGCCGATGTGCCCAAACACCATGCCGCCAATGGGACGAGCGAGGAAGCCAACCGCATAAGTGGCGAAGGCAGCGAGTGTGCTGACCAGCGGATCGTGGCTGGGAAAAAACAGATGGCCAAAGAACAGTACCGCTGCCGTACCGTAAGCGAAAAAGTCGTAATACTCTGCCGCCGTGCCTATCGCCGAGGCGCTGGCAACGCGGCGGATCAATGATTTAGGGTGAGCTTCAGCGGTATCAGATTGAGCAACAGTTGAAGAGGCCATGACAAATCCTGAAGAGGTTAAAGAGCGACTACCATACAAGAAGGTTTGTGCAGTTGTTGCGCGATTGATCACAAAGCGTGGCGGCTCCCGGCGTAAAGGGGCCGATCTGCTGCGCTTCCATAACCACCTCGCCCGATCTTCATTCTCCTTATTTCGGCTGATGTAAATCCATCAAAATAAACCGGTCAAAAGGCTTGAACTCACAATTTGAAAAGCAGGTTTCAAATATAAATTAACATGAAATAAAAATGCCGATAGCCTGGACGCGCTGCTTTGTTCTGATGCTTTTCCAAACGCATTTTTTACCAGGAGGTATTATGGAAAAAGAACTTTATCTCTCCACCAACCCCGCGTCCGGCCCCAACAGCACAACAAAAACCGAACCCTTCGTAAAAATCATCGCGCTGGTGGCGACACTCGGCGGGCTGCTGTTTGGTTACGATACCGGCGTGGTATCCGGTGCGCTGCTCTTCATGCGCAGTGATTTACATCTCACGCCGTTCACTACCGGGCTGGTGACCAGTTCACTGTTGTTTGGCGCTGCCTTTGGCGCGCTGCTGGCAGGGCACTTCGCGGATGCCCTCGGGCGCCGCAAAATCATCATCACGCTGGCCTTTATTTTTGCCCTCGGCGCGGTCGGCTCTGCCTTCGCACCTGATGTGGTGACGATGATTGCGTCACGCCTGTTTCTTGGTATTGCCGTTGGCGGGGCGGCTGCCACTGTGCCGGTGTATATCGCGGAAATTGCCCCGGCGAATAAACGCGGTCAACTGGTGACGCTGCAGGAGCTGATGATTGTTTCTGGCCAGCTGCTGGCCTATGTCTCCAATGCCACTTTCAATGAAATCTGGGGTGGCGAACATACCTGGCGCTGGATGCTGGCCATCTCCACCGTACCCGCCGTGCTGTTGTGGATCGGAATGATCTTTATGCCGGAAAGTCCACGCTGGCACGTCATGCGCGGCAACACCGCTGGCGCGCGCAGGGTGCTGGAGAAAACCCGGGCGGCGGAGGATGTAGAGTGGGAGCTGGAGGAGATCGAAGAGACCATCGAAGAGCATCGCCAGCAAGGCAAAGGTCGCCTGCGTGACCTGCGCACGCCATGGTTGCGCAAAGTGTTTTTACTGGGAATTGGCATTGCCGCCATCCAGCAGCTGACCGGTGTGAACACCATCATGTACTACGCGCCAACCATGCTCACTGCTACCGGCCTGAGCAACGATGCGGCGTTGTTCGCCACCATCGCCAACGGCGTGATCTCGGTAATCATGACGCTGGTGGGGATCGTGATAATCGGTAAGGTTGGTCGTCGTCCGCTGGTGCTGATAGGGCAGATGGGCTGTACCGCCTGCCTGTTCTTTATCGCTACGGTGTGTCTGCTCATGCCAGAGTATCACGCCGGTGGTGCGGTTAATCTGCTGCGGGCCTACCTGGTACTGGCCGGAATGCTGATGTTTTTATGTTTTCAGCAGGGCGCGCTGTCACCGGTCACCTGGTTGCTGCTGTCGGAAATCTTTCCGGCGCGCATGCGCGGCATTTGCATGGGCGGTGCCGTTTTTGCCTTGTGGATTGCCAACTTCGCCATTTCCATGGCCTTCCCGCTGTTGCTGGCCGCCTTTGGCCTGGCTGGCGCTTTCCTGACTTTCGCTGTGATCGGAATCGGCGGCGCCCTGTTTGTACTGCGTGCTATCCCGGAAACCAAAGGGCGTAGCCTGGAACAGGTCGAACACTATTTCTATGAACTGTATGACGGCAAAGGCTAAATGTGAGGGCGATCAGATTGCGCTCAGGCTGATGTAAATCACTCAAAGAAGCCGCAGAGCGGGCAAAAAAGATAACTTACTATCAGGGCATGTCAGTACCTTGCAGCAAACAGAACCTTACCCAGTGATTATTATCCAGGAAAGATCATGACCTACAAAATAAGCAGTGACCGATTCTGTGTTAACCGTAAAATTGCCCCTCATCTCAGCATGGCGGAATTCTTCGCGCTGGTGGAACAACTGGGATTAAATAAAGTTGAAATACGCAACGATATGAAAAGCTGCAGCGTGACCGACGGCGCAGGCGGTGAGGAAGTGCGTCGTCTGGCAGCGCAGCATCAGCTTGAGATCGAAACCATCAACGCGGTGTATCCCTTCAATCAGTTAGATGATGCGGTGCTGGAAAAAACGCGCGCGCTGTTAGCCGATGCGCGCGCCACCGGGGCGAAAGCGCTGGTGCTCTGTCCGCTCAATGATGGGACGCCGGTGAGTAATGAGCAAACCGTACAGGCGCTGCAAATCCTGGCGCCGCTGTTTGCCGAATATGGTGTTGCCGGGCTGGTTGAACCGCTCGGTTTTCCGCAGAGCTCACTGCGCTCCGCCGCGCTGGCGCAGCAGCTTATCGCTCAGGCCGGCGTGCCGTTTAACATCGTGCTGGATACCTTCCATCATCACCTGTACGAAGGCGCCGAACAGGATTTTGCCGGTGGCGTAGACGTGAATCACATCGGCCTGGTGCATCTCTCTGGCGTAACGGATGCGCGCCCGACTCATCAACTCACCGACGAAGAGCGCATCATGCTGAGCGCGGATGACCTGCTGAAATCCCGCGAGCAGGTGCAGCGCCTGGAAGAGATGGGCTATCGCGGTGTTTATGCTTTTGAGCCGTTTTCGTCGGTGATGGAGAGCTGGAGCGCTGAGGATATTGCGCGCGAAATCCGCAGCAGCATTGACTACCTCAACCACTAACCAATCCGGCATTTCGCTGAAGGAACCTCGCATGACACTCAATATTGGTGTAATCGGCACTGGCGCTATCGGCCGTGAACACATTCGTCGTTGCAGCCAGGTGCTGCAGCATGCGCGCGTGGTCGCGCTTAATGATATCAATCGCAGCAACTGTGAGCAGGTGATTAGCGAGCTCGGCTTGCAGGCGGAGATTTACGACAACGCGCACGATTTAATCGCCGCGCCGGAGGTGCAGGCCATTCTGGTTACCTCATGGGGCCCGACGCATGAAGAGTTTGTGCTGGCAGCCATCAAAGCCGGCAAAGCGGTATTCTGCGAGAAGCCACTGGCGGTGACCGCGCAGGGCTGTATGAATATCGTCGAAGCGGAAATTGCCGCGGGCAAAAAACTGGTGCAGGTGGGTTTTATGCGACCGTACGACAGCGGCTATCGCGCGCTGAAAGCGGTTATCGACGGCGGCACCCTGGGTGAGCCGCTGATGCTACACTGCGCGCACCGCAATCCGGCGGTCGGCGATGCTTATACCACCGATATGGCGATCACCGATACGCTGATCCATGAACTCGACGTGCTGCGCTGGCTGCTGAACGATGATTATGTCAGCGCGCAGGTGATTTACCCACGCAAGACCCGCCACGCGTCATCGCACCTGAAGGATCCGCAGATTGTGCTGCTGGAAACCGCGAAGGGCATCCGCATTGATGTCGAGATCTTCGTGAACTGCGCCTATGGTTACGACATTCAGTGTGAGGTGGTTGGCGAGAGCGGCATTGCCCGCCTGCCTGAACCAATGTCGGTGCAAACCCGCCACGCGGCGCAGCTCTCCACTGGCATTCTGACCGACTGGAAAAAACGTTTTATCGCTGCGTATGACGTTGAGCTGCAGGATTTCATTAACAACGTGCTGTCGGGCAAAATGACAGGCCCGTCGGCGTGGGACGGCTATGCCGCCGCCGTGGCGGCCGATGCCTGTGTTGCGGCACAGAACAACGGTGACATTGTCCCGATTACCATGCCGCCACGTCCGGCTTTTTATCGTTAATCCCGCCACATCGCGGCTGGCGCACCCTAACCGGTGCGCCTTTATGTGACATTGTCACCTGTTGACAGCCATCTTCCCGTCAGTCACCGCCCGCGCCTCACATTTGTTAGCGATCCCGTGTATCATCGCCGCCTTTATGTTGTGCAAGGAAAAGTGTGATGACGGAGAGCGTAATGGCGCGCCGCCAGCCCTCGGTATGGTGGGGCGCCATGATCATTTGTGGGACGGTAGTGGGCGCCGGTATGTTTACGTTGCCGATCGTGATGGCCGGAGCGTGGTTTGGCTGGGCGCTGCTGCTGCTGGGCATCAGCTGGGGCGCAATGCTGCTCTCCGGGCTGCTGTTTATGCGTGTCAGCCTGCATTATCCGCCAGGCGCGGGCTACGATACGCTGACGCGCGATTTACTTGGGCGCGGCTGGGCCAGCATCAATGGCCTCAGCATCCTTTTTGTACTGGGCATTCTCACCTACGCTTATATTTCAGCCAGCGGTCCGGTTTACCAGCACTCGCTGAATCAGCTTGGCGTGCCGCTCTCAACCGCCGGGGCCAAAATCGCGCTGACGTTGTGTGTCGCCGCCGTGGTGTGGCTCGGCACTACCGGCGTCAGTCGTTTGATGACGTTCTGTGTGCTGGCAAAAATCCTGCTATTGATTTTGCTGTTCGGCGGGCTGTTAACCCAGGTAGACGTGCCCTCGCTGTTCGCTGCCGCCGCGCCGGGAGACAGCTACTGGCCTTACGCACTGGGCGTGCTGCCGTTCTGTCTGGCCTCTTTTGGCTATCACGGTAACATCACCGGACTGGTGAGTTATTATCAGCGCCGCGAGTCGCCGGTGACACGCGCGCTGGTGCTGGGCACGCTGATGTCGCTGGCGCTTTACCTGTTCTGGATTGTCTGCACCATGGGGAATTTGCCGCGCGCTGTGTTTCCTGACATCGTGCAGCAGGGTGGAGATATTGCCGCACTGATGGCCGCGCTGCGCGATCATCTGCACGTGCGCGCGTTGTCGCTGGTGATGTCGGTGTTCTCACATTTTGCGGTGATTGCCTCGTTTCTAGGCGTGACGGCAGGTCTGTTTGATTTCATCGCCGACCGCCTCGGCTGGGGGCATTCCCCGCGCGCGCGGCTGCAAACCGCCTGCCTGACATTTTTGCCGCCGCTGCTCGCTTCGCTATGGTGGCCGCATGGCTTCGTCGCCGCCATCGGTTTTGCCGGTCTGTTTGCCACGCTGTGGGCGGTGATTATTCCGGCGCTGCTGGCGCGGCGTGCGCAACAGCGCTTCGCCGATCGGCCGCGAACGCCACTGGCGATTGGTCTGGTGCTGCTTTTCGGCGCGCTGAATGTGCTGGCATGGACGCTGAGCTGGCTGGGTGTGTTACCGCAATTTGCTGCGGCCTGAGTGGCGAGAGTCGTGGGGTTCAGAGGTATTCGTAGCGGCGCGATTTATCGCGCGAATCTGGCCACCGCGCCGTTGTAAATTGTGCGATAAATTGCACCGCTTACGGTAACAGCACCAGCTTGTAGCGGCGCGATTTATCGCGCTAATCCATTCGCCGTACCGTTGTAAATTGCGCAATGAATTGCGCCGCTACCCGGCGCTGGGGCTACGACTGGGTTGAATAATTCACTCTGCTTAAATCAGCGATAAGACCCGGTCCTGTGGGCTGCCAGTTGAGCTGCTGACGCGTCCAGGCACCGCTGGCACGCAGATCCAGCCTGGCGAAAGCGGCGAACCAGCCGAAATGCTCCGCGGCCTGATCGGGTTTCAGCGAAACGGCAGGAATCCCCAGGCCTGCTGCCACGGTTTCAGCAATCAGCCGTGAGGCAATACTTTCCTCTGCTACCGCATGATACCGTTTGCCGCGTTCGCCTTGCTCAAGCACTTTTACGTACAGCCCGGCCACGTCATCAACGTGTGCCGCACACCAGGCGTTTTCACCTCCACCGATGTAAGCTGCCGCGCCTTTCTCCCTGGCAAGAGCGATGTAATAGCTGATTAATCCCTGACGTTCGCTGTTGTGAACCTGAGGTAAACGCACCACACGAAGATCGATCCCCGATTCAAGGAGCTTATTGCCTTCCAGCTCCGAGGCGACGCGTGGGTTAGGGTGTGCCGGGTTGAAATTCTGCTCAAGAGCGGGCTGGCCGCTGCCGTCATCACCCATTCCGGTACCAGAAGTGATGAGCAGCGGACGCTTACTGCCCTGCAACACAGAGCCAATCGCGCGAATAACGCGGCGGTCTTTTTCGCAATTGTCGACAAAACGGCTGAAATCATGATCGAAAGCGGTGTGAATCACCGCATCACATTGGTCAATGCCGGCAATCCACGCCTGGGGATCTTCCAGCGTACCGCGCTGGGCTGTGGCGCCCTTATCGTTTAACTGCTGAGCTGCTTCTTCTGAACGTACAAGACCGGTCACCTGATGGCCGCGAGCCAGCAGGTCCGATACAACGCGTGAGCCGATAAAGCCCGTCGCTCCCGTTACAAAAATACGCATAGCCTGTCTCCTGAGTGATTTAGTGCGACAGCGTAAGCGCGGATCTTTTACTATTAAAGTAGTGAGGTTATCAGGGTATAAACATTAACAGGGTGATTTATGACGCTGCTTTCTGAAAATCCGCTGGGTGAGTTTTTAAGGGCACGCCGTCTGGCAATTGACCCGGCTTCGTTTGGTTTTTTGCCCGGCCGCCGCCGTACACCGGGCCTGCGTCGCGAAGAGGTTGCCCAGCTCGCGAATATCAGCCCGACCTGGTACACCTGGCTCGAGCAGGGCCGCGGGGGAGCGCCCTCGCGTGAGGTACTGAACCGCATTGCTGCCGGACTGCGGCTTACGTCTCCCGAGCGCGATCATCTGTTTATCCTCGCGTTTGGGCATCCGCCAGAAAACCGGGTAAGTCGGTCCGACAGCATAACCCCACGGCTGCAACGCGTACTGGAAAGCCTGACGATTCCGGCGATTATTAAAACCGCCACCTGGGATGTGGTGGCATGGAATCACCCGGCGACGGTTGTGCTGAAGGATTACGGGCAACTTCCGCCCGCGCGGCGCAATATTCTGCGCCTGCTGTTTACCGATCAGGAAGCGCGGGGGATGCAAGACGACTGGGAGGGCGTTGCCCGTCTCATCGTCAACGCCTTTCGGGCGGATGCCGCGCGCCTGGGGGCTTCAGAGGAAATTGATCGACTGGTTGAGGAGCTATCCGCTCAAAGTGCTGATTTCGCCCGCCTGTGGCGTAACAACGATGTGGCCGGGCATGGCGAAGGGTTTAAGGTGCTGCATCATCCGCAAATGGGGACGATTGCCCTGGAGTTCTCGACCTTTTCTGTTGAAGGCAGGCCGGATTTAACGATGATGCTCTTTAACCCGGCAACCGATGAAAGCAGAGCGAAAACAGAGCGCTGGATTTCACAGAACCCAGCTCAGCGCGAAAGCTGAGTCAGGCAGTTTTTAATGCGTCAGCCAGCACGCTATAGCAATCACACCAGTCGAAAAAAAACAGGCTTACCCTGTAATGGGCAGGAGAAACGAAATAGAGGTTCTCCTGCCTGATTCAATCGCTTAACGAGGCAACGGTTCAACAAAACGTACTGGTATAAATATACCGTTCGCAGCGCCTTTTTTGCTTAGTTGCCGCGATAGGTGGAGTAGCCGTACTGGCTGAGCAGCAGTGGAATATGGTAGTGCTGATCGGCATTATCCAGGTTGAACATCACCGGAATTTCCGGGAAGAAGGTCGGCTGACCGTTTTTTTTGTAATAGTCACCGGTTTTAAAAATTACGCGGTAAATCCCGGTCTGCGCCTTCTGGCCCGCCGGGTAAAGCGCCGGAATACGTCCCTGTTCGTTGGTGGTGCCCTGCGCCAGTTTCACCCACTTGTCGCCCTGTTGCTTATCCAGCTCGACCTCAATACCTGCGGTCGGCACGCCGGTTTGCAGATTCAGCACATGCACGCTCAGGGGATTTTTCATCTCAGCGGCCAGGCCGCTCACGCTGAAAGCACAGAGCGCGCCGCCCAGTAAATAATGCTGCAATTTCATCTCATCTTCCTTTTGGTTAATTGGCCGGGAAAGCATAAGACGAAAACAGTGCGGTCGCGCACAATGGGCTGAAATCTGTGAAATTTCCCAGAACAGAACCGGCAACCGGGCGGCTGCCGGTCAGGGGAACTACTGGTTGCTGATCAGGGTGCCTTTCAGGCCGTGCGGTTCGGAACGTAGATACTGTGGCGGCGCTTTGGCCTGCGCGCCCAGTTCGGCGGCGGCGTGCCATGGCCAGCGTGGGTCATACAGTACCGCGCGTGCCAGCGCGATCAAATCGGCATCCTGCTCCTGCAGCGCCTGCTCGGCCTGTTTCGGTTCGGTAATCAGCCCCACGCCAATCACCGGAATCGAGACCTGCTGGCGAATCTCGCGGGCGAACGGCAACTGATAACCAGGGCCCACGCTGATTTGCTGCTGCGGTGCCAGGCCCCCGCTGGAGACGTGAATGTAGGCGCAGCCTGCGGCTTCGAGCTGCTGGCTGAAAACAATCGATTGCTGATTATCCCAGCCGCCCTCGATCCAGTCGGTGGCGGAAAGCCGCACGCCAACCGGGATTTCCGCCGGCAGCGCAGCGCGCAGCGCCTTAAATACCTCAAGCGGGAAACGCAGTCGGTTCTCTAATGAGCCGCCGTATTCATCGTCACGCTGGTTGCTGAGCGGCGACAGAAACTGGTGCAGCAAATAGCCGTGCGCAGCATGCAGTTCGACCAGCTGAATGCCGATGCGTACCGCGCGCAGGGCGCTATCGACAAAGGCTTTTTTGAGCTGCGCCAGATCCTGTTTGCTCAGTGCGGCCGGCGGACGTTCATCCTTTTCAAACGGCTGCGCAGACGGCGCCACGGTTTGCCAGCCGCCGTGTTCCTCAGAGAGCTGCGCACCGCCTTGCCATGGCGCAGCACAGGACGCTTTGCGCCCGGCGTGACCCAACTGAATGCCAATCGGCAGGGTAGCGTAGCGCCGTACGTCCTGCAGCACGCTGGCCAGCGCGGCTTCTGTCGCGTCGTCCCATAACCCCAGGTCGCCCGGCGTGATACGGCCAATGGCTTCCACTGCCGTCGCCTCGATAATCAGCAGTCCCGCGCCAGAGAGCGCCAGCTGGCCCAAATGAATGCGGTGCCAGGCCGTTGCCTGACCTTCTTCCGCTGAGTATTGGCACATCGGAGCAATCACAATACGATTTTCCAGCGACAACTCGCCAAGCTGCGTCGCGCTAAACAGTAAACTCATGCATACCTCATATCCGCACGTTAATGACTCCCTACAGCATAGGAGCTGCAGCCGGATTTGCAGCAATGCCAGATGTAAGCGGCAATGACACACATTAATTACAACATACTATTAGTGATTAATGTAATGGTGCCTGATTCGGCTAACGTGCCGGTAAGGCTGACTAGCGCCATTTATTCAAACCAGGGGCTGAGGCTCAACAGAATGCAAGCTAACGCTAAGGAATTCTGGACAGGCGTAAACCCAGCGGCCCAAAATAACTCCTCATGTTAAAGAGGGATTTGATTAAGTATTATCGAATTATTGGCTAATCAAAGGAACTGTGAAATGGATGAAGCACTACTCGCAATGATGCGTTCAAATGGGCGCAACAGGGCCTGGGCAGAATCGATGGTCAATCTTGAAGCCCGTAAGCTGATTGAAACGGCTAACCGTGAAGCCGGGTTTCACATCAGGGATGGACTTACGCGACTCCAGTTTGTGCAGGAAATAAGGGATGTGATTGAAGAGCAGTTCTCGATTGCCCGGCGCGCAAAGTCTGATGAAGAGTGCATGGCCTGCGTAAAAAATCTCAGGGCAGAGACCGAAAATCTTGCAGAGCAGGGGCAAATGCTGCGCAGGAATACTGCGAAACTTTACGCTAAAGTGGAGTTCGTCCGGGAAAATAACAAAATTGTCGGTTATGTGATTTCTGCTGTGAATGTAGTGCTTTCGGGCGCAGAAATAGCTTTAGGAACAACGCTACTGGCTAGCGCTAATCCATTGGGTGTGCTGGCTGGCGCAATACTCGTTGTGGATGGATTCAATGGCCTTAGTAAAGAATTTAGCCATCAGGTACTTCATGATTCTTCATCTGAAGGGTTCGCTGCCAATGCTGCTATGTCTACGGCTGAATTTATGGGTTTTAGTTCTAAAAGTGGATTAGGCGTATATAAATCAATCTCACTTATTGCTAACGCTTACAGCATCTTAGGCTTAATAAGAAAGCCTGGAGCATGGAGGCTATTTCGCTATATGCCCATCGATTATTACAGGAAAGTCAGTACGTTAAGTCGGCCAAAACTAACCATGAAAATTGTTGGATACGGCGTGAAGGCCAAAGTTATTTTTGATCTGATGACAATTACAGATCGCCCTTAATCCCGGAAGCATGTTTTTTATACCGCCAGGCTTTAAAAGCGAGTTTGGCGGGCGTCAAATACCAGATAAAAGGTAACCCTACAATTAACGCAAAAGCCAGAGAGAGAGTGTTATTTTTTGTAGATAAAACAGATGTAAAAATCAGGATTAAAAAAGCAATAATAGTTATCCACTTAGCTACATTGAATCGTTTTGCTAAATCCTGAACCACTTCATCAAGAGTTCCCCCGAAATTTTCCACATTGCTTTTAATTTTCTGGAGATCTTTATGACTGAAGCCGGACTCCAGCAGTGATTCTTCGCTAATTTTCATGGATTTCATCCTTAAAATTCACCATAACATCACCAGTGAGTTTACCCGAAAACAGGCGATAAATCGCCATCTGTGAATCATGTTTCGATGTTAGTTAATTTAACTTTGAAACAGCAGCTTACGTCATTCGTCTGACTTGCTGGTTACTTGTAATCGATTTACCAGAGAAACAGCACGAAACCGGCAGCGATGACCGGCGGCAGCAACACGAACGGCAGTACGGACAATTCTTCACTGAACGCATAGCCGGCTTTGTTAATACCTGTCCACATGTTGATGAATGCGATTACCACCCAGACGGCGATGAAACTTTTCGTGGTTAACTCACTGGGAAAGGGCCCTAAATGCCAGAGCCATCCAAAAGTCAGGAAGATGCCAAATAGCGCAAAGCCACAGATAAGGATGACAACGGTGTGCATTTCCGGCGCTCCTGTTTATATGGTAAAGCGACCGGCGAGCGATCCCGCCAGTCACGACTGTTACCCTTCACACGACGGTGCTTTCGCTGGCGTCAGAAGGTCGGACAATCCAACCCGATGTAGCATTTCGGCGCGCAAACGGTCGATGACCGCAAAGCCGATATTCGCGCCGTCTTCGGACGGATCGTTATGCACACGAAATGGACGCGTACCAAACGGCATACCGACAACATCGGCAATCTGTGCTGCAACGCGCGCGGGATCGGCATCCTCCGGCACTATCCCCGCAAAGGCATTTTGCACAACATCGCCGAATCCGGCATAAGGACCTGCTTCATACTCCGCGACACGCCCGGTGTCGGCAGGACTTCCAGAATGGGCAAAATGGTTGGTCCCTTTGGTAAAGGCTCCCGGCACGATGATTGTCGTCTCAATGCCGAATCGGCTGAGCTCGCGCGCATACTGAACGGCAAGCGTATCCATCGCCGCTTTGGCGGCAAAATAAGGGGCCAGATAGGGCGGTGTGCCGCCGGTCACGCTGGAACTGGAAATCCAGACCAGCAGGCCTTCACGTCGGGAGCGCATATGCGGCAGTATGGCCCGGTTGACGCGCTGCGTTCCCAGTACGTTAACGTCATATTGCTGGGCGAACTGCTCTGGCGTGAAGGCTTCGGCCGGACCGAACATCATGTGGCCAGCATTGTGTACCACCACATCAAGCTTTCCGGCGTCGGATATTACCGTTTCAATGGCAGCATCAACCGATTTATCGCACTGAACATCAAGTTCCAGCGGCCGAAGGTCAATTCCTTCCCGCGTGGAAAGTTCGTTTAACTGGCGGACATTTGCGGCATTACGGCCCGCAATACCCCGCATTGATGCATAAACGGTATGACCAGCACGCGCCAGCGCTTCGGCGGTCAGGCGACCGAAGCCGCTTGAAGATCCGGTCACAAGGATAATCTTCTGAGACATAACAGTACTCCATTGACTCAATCTGCAGTTTGCGGCTCAGACCATTCCGCCATTGGCGCGCAGGATCTGTCCGTTCATCCAGCAGCCCTGTGGTCCGGCGAGGAAAGAAACGACATTAGCGATATCCTCAGGGGTGCCGAGGCGTTCCAGCGGATTCATTTTGGACATGCGCGCGATCAGTTCATCGCTTTTCCCATTGAGGAAGAGGTCGGTCGCAGTCGGACCGGGCGCGACGGCATTGACGGTGATGCTGCGTCCGCGCATCTCTTTGGACATGATGGTTGTCAGTGTTTCGACGGCCGCCTTGGTCGCGGCATAGACGCCATAATTCTCAAGCTTAAGCCCGACAACCGACGTGGAGAAGTTGATGATGCGCCCGCCAGAGCGCAGGCGGTTTGCCGCTTCGCGCAGGGTGTTAAACGTCCCCTTAAGATTGATGTCAATCTGCTTGCTAAAACTCTGATCGTCGGCGCTGGCCAGCGGAGACAACATCATTACGCCGGCATTATTGACGAGCACATCAATACCACCAAACGCAGATTCGGCTAAATCGAACATGCGTTTGACCTGGCTGGCATCAGCAACGTCCGCCTGCGCGGTGATGGCTCTGCCACCGGCGGCTTCGATCTCCTCAACCACGGCGGCAGCAGCCTCTGCGTTGCCGGCATAGTTCACCACGGTGGCAAAGCCGTCCGCAGCAAGCTGCCTGGCAATGGCGGCACCAATTCCGCGGGATGCACCGGTTACGATTGCAACTTTCTCTGAAACAGACATAGATATTCTCCCATTTTCGCGCGGTATCGCGCCTGAACATGGAGAAAATCTAGCACTGTATCCTTTCCGGATAATCAGTCATTATCTGGTATCAGAATCCGATAATGACGAACAATGCCATGGACAGAATTGATACGATGCGCGTTTTCACGCGTGTGGTAGCGCGCCGCAGCTTCACAAGGGCGGCGCAAGACCTCGGCCTGCCACGCTCGACCGTAACGGACGCGATTAAGCAACTTGAGTCGCGCCTGGGCATTAAGCTGCTGGAACGCACCACGCGTCACGTCAGCCCGACGCTGGACGGTGAAGCCTACTACAAGCGCTGCGTTTCTATACTGGACGATATCGAGGATGCCGAGGGGGCGTTTGCCGGCGCCCGACCGAAGGGATTGTTGCGTGTCGATGTTCATGGCACGCTGGCAAGACATTTTGTTCTGCCGCATCTTCCTTGTTTTCTCGAAGCTTATCCTGATATCGAAATCTATCTGAGCGAGGGTGACCGGCTGGTCGATCTGGTGCGTGAGGGAATTGATTGTGTCCTGCGTGTCGGAACGCCGCAGGACAGCGATATGATCGCACGGTGCGTCGCCACGCTGGAAGAGGTCACGGTCGCTTCGCCCGGTTACGTCTCCCGGTTCGGGCTTCCGTCGGATCCGGATGAACTGCATTCCGGCCACAGGATGATCGGATTTCGCACCACGGGCAGCAGCGGCATACTCCCTCTGGCATTCAGGGTGGACGGCAAGCGCATCACCACGACGATCAAAACTTCAATTACCGTCAATGCGGCTGATACCTTTGTATCCGTGGCGCGCATGGGACTCGGCATCATCCAGGTGCCGCGTTATCACGTGGAAGATGATCTGAAGACGGGAGCCCTCGTCGAATTGCTCAAAGCCTTTCCACCTGAACCGTCTCCCGTCTCTGTCCTGTATCCGCGCAACCGACAGCTATCACCCAGAGTCAGGGTCTTCATCGAATGGCTAAAAGATCTCTTCCTGCAGCACGACGTGGATAGCCATGCCGGCAAGTGATCTGTGTGAAAATCGAAAACGGTGCAGAGACGGCTGGCGCCGTCACAGATTACACAAATATTGATAGAGCTCCGCGTCCCGCTGATCCGGCGTAAAGCGCGGGCAGCTGTGGCACTGCTGGCTCAGCGTGCGGTAGTGCTGCAGTAAACCAAGTTCACGCAGCATGCGCAGCCAGCCCATCGGGCCATAACACTGCTGCTCATAAATTTTGTCGCGGATACTTTTCACATCCACGCGCAGCAGTGCGGCGTTAAGGTCACTGTAATCCGGGTGCTTTTTGGTGCCGCCGACCTGTTTGAACAGGAAATTGCGCTCGTAAAACGCAGCAACCTTCTCTTTAACCTGAATAAAGATGTCATCCACCTGTTCAATGAAAATGGTGTAGATCATGATTTTCAGGTACAGCATAAACACGATGTTTTCACTGTCTGCCTGATAGCGTACCGACAGCGTGCCAAGCTCTACCACTTTGCGCTTTTCCAGCTGCAGGGCGGCCATCTCTTCACGAAAAAGTTTGCTGCACGGCAGACAGTTATTGTGATTGGCGATGACGCTTAGCGTGCCGAGGATATCCTGGCCTTTGCGGGCGAGAAACAGCGTGCTTTCCGGATTCAGCAGCCCTTCGTTATAGAGAAAAATTGAGCGTTTTTCCTTAACGATTCCACTGCGCCGGTACTGTTCGTTGGTCACCTCCATCCCTTTAAGGAAGTCAATCAATCCGCTTGCCGGTGTAATGCTAATGCGCTGATCGATACCATTAAGTATCCTGCACATTCTGTGGGTTCTTTTTGTCAGTACGCCATCAGAGATAGCGCTGCTAATCACTGATTTCCTTGTTAAATGCACTGTAATCCTCAACCAGTCCACATTAAAGTTTCGCTAATATAATAAATATAATTTAATGATTGAATAAATTTTTGCTGCAAATTTAGATCGTCAGAAAAGCGTGGCGGCAGGGGATAAGGCGCGTTACAGGGGAGAAAATACCGGCGGTAACAACCGGAACGATAGCAGGGATAATGATTAGCGTGATTTAATATTCGTAGTTGAACAAACAGCATGGCGCTGGCTGATTTCAACGCCTCGTCGCGACAAAGGATTTTAACTGATCAATAAACGCTCTCAGCGAGGCCGACATATGGGGATTGTTAACGTAATAGAGATGAAGCCCTGAAAACACTGCAGACCACTCGCTCAGCACCTGCCTGAGTTCACCGCGTTCAATCCAGGGTTGTGCGAACTGATCGCTGGCGATTTATGCAGCATCCACTCGTCGTCCAGCGGCTATTGCCACGCATGACATCATTACCGCCTTTAATCCTGAAAATCCCGTCGCTGATTATGTGCTTAACTTAGCGTTGACACGGCAACAGGGTGAAACATGACGTTTAAAAGGAAAAATGAAGCGGCAATCATTTCAGGTTCCTCGCTGCTGCGCAGTATTTTGCTGTCCGGCGGATTGCTGATATGCGCGATCATTGCGCTCACCCTGTGGACGCTGCGCGAAGACTGGCACGGCGCGGTGCGCCAGACGGAAGAGATGGCGGTCAATCTTTCCCTGTCACAGTCACGTCAGGCGGAAGATACCGTGCTCCAGACCGAACTGGCCCTGCGTGAAGTGCAGCGCGACCTGCAGGCGCAGCCGCTGGAAAAACTCAACGCCGCCAATCTGAGCCAGATTATGCGCGATCTGCAAAGCCGTCTGCCGCAGCTGCATGGGCTGTTTTACTATGATGAGCAGGGCCGCTGGATCGCCACCTCCACGCGCAGCGTGCCGGTGGGCACCAACAACTCTGACCGTGAATATTTCCGCTATCACCGCAACAATAGCCGTGACAGTTTGCACATCGGCCCGGTGATTCGCAGCCGCAGCACTGGCGATCTGGTTATTCCGGTTTCCCTGCGCGTCAGCGATGCCGCGCGTGATTTTAAAGGCATCCTGTTAGCCACCATTAAAGTGGATTATTTCCGCCGTTTTTACAGTTACTACGAACTGGGGCCGCGCGACGTGCTGGTACTGATGCTGGCAGACAGCACAGTGCTTTATGCCCGTCCGATGCCCGACAGCTATATCGGCAAGAGTCTCTCCGCCAGCCATCTGTTCCAGCAGATGCTGGTGAAAGCCGATCGCGGCAGCGGCGAGTGGAACGCGGCGCTGGATGGCCAGGTGCGCATCTTCGGCTTCGCCAGCTCAGAACGCTATCCGCTGGTCGTCGCGGCCGGTTACGACAAGCGCAATCTGTATCTGCGCTGGGTGAAAGGAAGACTGCAGGATATTTCCCTGAACGTGGCGCTGCTGGTCGCGATTATCCTGCTGGGACTGTTTGTCATTCGTCAGGCTCGGCATAGCCAGCATTATCAGGAAGCGCTGCTCAAATTAAAAAACGACCTCGCCGATGCCAATCACCATCTGGATCAACTGGCGTTTTTTGATGGGCTGACCGGTCTGGCTAACCGCAGACAGTTTGACCGCTTTTTGCAGAATGCTTTGCATCATCTGCGGGAAAAATCAGCACCTGTGTCGCTGATTTTGATGGATATTGACTACTTCAAACACTACAACGATCGCTACGGGCATGTGGCAGGCGATCACTGTTTACGCCAGGTGGCCGACGCGCTCAAACGCCTCAAGCTGCGGCAGAGCGACATGGTCGCGCGCTATGGCGGCGAAGAGTTTGCCATCATCCTCGCTGGTGCCGATCAGCATGCAGCGCTGAATATTGCGCGTCAGGCAGTACAGGCAATTGCTGACCTGCATCTGCCTCACGCCGCTTCCGCACTGCCCGATGCGCAGGTGACGCTCAGCGCAGGCTGTGCGACCACCTGGCATGACGATCAGGCCGGCAACCTGATCGAACATGCTGATGCGGCGTTGTACCAGGCCAAGCATAGCGGACGCAATCAGGCGCAGGCCTGGCGGGCGGTGAGTGATTAACGGTTAAAACCTGGAATGAAGCGTGAAACATCGACTTCCATAAACTGCGAGCGCTGGAAATTGTGTTTCAGGTCATACGGCACCGTACAGTCAAAAATGGTTTTACAGGTAATGCCATGGGCGCGAATCGAATTGCTGAAGGCCGGATCCTGTGAGGGATCGAGCGGATGACAGCGCACGCCGGGAATAAAGATGGTATCCGCGTCGCCCTGATAACGCGTGGTCATCGCCCAAATCACGTCATTTAAGTCGAACACATCAACATCTTCATCGACCAGGAACACGTGCTTCAGCTCTGAAAAGGCCGAGAAAGCCAGCAGGGCGGCCTGACGCTGGCGTCCCTCATCCTGCGGGCCGCGCTTATTGATTTGCAGCACCGCAACATATTTCCCGGTCCCCGGCGAAGGGCAATGCACATTCTTCACCAGACCGGGTAACGCACGCTCAACCATATCGAGAATGCTGGCTTCGGTCGGGATACCGGCCAGATTGGTGTGCTCGTCGCTCGGTCCGATGCAGGTTTGCAGGATGGGATTTTTGCGGTGCGTCACGGCTTTGACTTTAATCACCGGCACTGCCGCCTGCGCTTCACCGGTATAACCCGGGAATTCCGGCATCGCTTTGCCGCTATGGGTATGCTGATCTTCCTGTACGCGATAATCCGGCACCAGTTCACCCTCAATCACGATCTCTGCATGGGCAATGGCGCGGGCATCAACGGCGACACCCTTAACCAGCTCAACCGCCCGACCGCGCAAGCCCCCGGCTATCGCCAGCTCATCAAAACCGAGCGGTGTGGTCGGCGGCTCGAAACAGGCACCAATTTCGATGGCCGGATCGACGCCAATACTGATGGTAATCGGCAACGCTTTGCCCGCCTGCTCAGCCTTGATGCGGAACTGATCAAGATGGCGGCCCGGCACAAAGTACATCGAGATCTCATCTTTGCCCTGCACACACAAGCGGTGAATAGTGACGTCATGTTCGCCGGTTTCCGGATCGGCGGCATAACACATCCCCATGGTGAAATAGGGGCCGGCATCTTCAGGCGTGTTGGTTGGCGCGGGCAGCAGGCGGCGGATATCAAAACCGTCGTCCGTGGCGAGGTGCACCACTTCCTGACAAACCGCCTGCTGCTGGCTTATTTCCACCGGCGCAATGGCGTTGTGTACCGATGAACGCAACAGATGCGCCAGCTTTTCTTTCGGCACTCCTAGCAGGCGCGCCACGCGCTGCCGTGAAGCCAGCAAACCAATTAGTACGCGAAAGTTGTCGTAACCTTTGATGTGATTAAACACCATCGCCGGTCCGGTCTGCGTGGGACGCATCACGGTGCCGCCCGCGCCAACGTAACGATAGACACCGGACAGTTCCGCTTCGGGATTCACTGGTTCATCGGTCTCAATATACTCACCATCAAATTGTTTCAGCATTTCGATGGCAGAACGCAGATCGTAAACCTCACTGCTGTGTGAAGAGGGAGATGTGTTTGACATAGGCTGTTCCTTAGTTTGAGAGTGTCTGGTCATCACTGGCGGGATGCAAACCCTGCCAGCGCGTGGCGCCAGCAGTGTCGATGCCAAGCTGATCCAGCACGCGACCCACGATATGATTTTCCACATCGGCGATTGTGGCCGGATGGTTGTACCAGGCCGGCACAGGGGTAATCAGGCTGACGCCCATGCGTGACAGCGCCAGCATGTTTTCCAGATGAATGGTGTTAAGCGGGGTTTCGCGCGGTACCAGAATCAGTTTGCGCTGCTCTTTCAGGACGACATCAGCGGCGCGGCCAATCAGCCCTTCCGCATACCCGCTGCGGATACCGGCCAGCGTTTTCATGCTGCAGGGAATAATCACCATCCCGTCGGTGACAAATGAGCCCGAAGAGATAGTCGCGGCCTGGTCACCGGCCGGATGAAACACATCGGCCAGCTGTTTGATGTCGTTGAGAGAACAGTTGGTTTCATGTTCCAGCGTCACTTTTCCCCAGCGTGACAAAATGAGGTGCGTTTCGATATGCGGAATGTCCGCCAGCTGCCGCAGTAATCGCAGCGCGAGTGGGGCACCGGTGGCACCGGTTACGCCGACAATGATGCGCATAAGGCCTCCTGTGAAAGGCAAAAAATTTCCGGCGCGTTTCTGCCGTCGCCGTTCTGCTGGCAAAGATAATGCGCTCGCTAATCAGGGTCTAATTGGTATTATGCTTTTATTAATAACGAATACTTATCAGGTGTGGCATGGATTACCGTAAGCTGCGTTCTTTTCTGGCACTCGCCGATACGCTGCATTTCGCACGGGCGGCGGCGGCGGTTAACCTCACGCAACCGGCGTTGTCTCAGCATATTCAGGCTCTGGAGCAGCAGTGGGGCGTGAAGTTATTTGCGCGCGACAAGCGTAAGGTGAGTCTGACGCGCGAAGGCGCATTGATGCTCGGGGAAGTCCAGCAGACGGTGCAACGTGTGGAGCATCTGCAGAACACGATTAAGCAGGTGGCCGCCGGACGACGCGGCATGTTACGCATTGGCTATGTGGGCACATCTATGCTGGAGCCGGCGCTGGTCAAAATTATCCGTGCCTTCAGGCGTGATTTTCCCCAGATCGCGCTGCAACCCGTTGAGTACAGTGTCAACCAACAGCTAAGCCTGCTGGAGAGCGGCGATTTGGATATCGGCATCCTGCGCGGGCCGCTGCCCGAACGTCGCCAGATTAGCCGGCAAATTCTGCATCAAACCTCGCTGTGTGCGGTGCTGGCCGACGACCATGCGCTGGCGCAGCAGACCTGCGTCACGCTGGCTGATTTAGCGGCGGAACCGCTGATTTTGCAGGAAGATCCGGAAGGTATCGGGCTGGGTGGCGCGGTACTTAATCTCTATGCCGCCGCCAGGCAGATTCCCGCCAGCGTGCTCCGCGCGCGCGATGTGGCCACCGCCGTCGACCTCGCCGCGCTGGGGCTGGGCGTGACCTTCATCCCCCACGCCCCGGAGAGATTTTTGCGGCAGGATGTGGCACTGCTGCCGCTGGCGCAGCAGGATGTCACAACGGCACTCTACCTGTGCTGGAAAACCGGCGCTGCTAACCCGGAGATCCGGCGCTTTGCCGGGTACGCGCAGTCACAGTATGGTGAGGAACCCGCTGCGTAATCAGCCGGGCATTCCAGCCTCAGCGGCGTTATGGGGATCAATATGGCGAATTGCTATGCCTTATCGGCCAACTTGTGATTCACTGACCTAATCTATTGTCAGATTATGCGTGAGAAGCGCAGTCATGAAGCCAACACTGAATCAGCTAATGAGTTTTTGTACCGTGGCAGAAGTGGGGAATATAGGCCGGGCAGCAGAAAAGCTGAATATTTCGCAGCCACCGCTAAGCAGACAAATAGCCCAGCTCGAACGTGATGTGGGTGCGAAACTGTTTACCCGTAATGCCAAAGGCATGAAACTTACCTTTGCCGGCGAGCAATTTTTAAAAGATGCTTACGCCGTATTAAGAATGATGCAGCAGGCGTGTAGTAATGTGCAGGCTGTTTCAGAAGGGCAAATGGGATTGATTAAGCTGGGCGCAACCATGTACGCATCGTACAGTGTTGTGCCGCAACTGGTCATGAAACACAGAATGAATTATCCCAGTATTGATCTGCAATTCCAGGAAATGATCCCGACCGGGTTAAACGCTGCGCTGGAGGATGGGCGGCTGGACGTTGCGATCAGCTTTTCGGAAGTCACCAGCTCCGCGATTAACTCGCTGGTGTTATTGCGTGAACCGTTAATTGTCGCGCTTCCTGCGGATCATCCCCAGGCTAATGTCGAAAATTTCGCCCTGGAAACGCTGGCCAATGACCCGTTTATCATTGTGCCTCGCCCTATGTCGCCGCTGCTTTATGACAGAATTTTTAATCAATGTCTGAAAGCCGGTTTTAGTCCACACATTGGCGTTGAGGTTTCAGTCCAGCAAACCATCGTTAATTTCGTCGCTCATGGATTAGGGGTGGCCATCATTCCGGCAAGTATGGCGACAGCGCAGATAAGAGGCATTAATTATCGGAAAATTGCGGACGCAAATACCATCGAAAATATCCTGATGTGGTCTTCTGGTAATAAAAATCCAGCGCTGGAACACTTTGTTAACCAATGCCGTGCCCTCGCAGAGGAGTTAAGCACGGCAACGGATACCCGCATCAGTTCTTAGCAATCACGATTTCGATCAGGCTGGGTTTACCGCTGGCGATAGCCTCCTCGACAGCCGCAGCGATCTGTGAAGCCACCTCAATCTTACGCGTTTTCAGCCCCAGCGCGGTGCCAAGTGCCTGATAATCAATCACAGGATCTACCAAATCCATGGCGATAAAGCGATTGGTTTGCGCCGAGGTATAATCTTCTTTAGACCGCATAAAGTTCTTAAGAACATTATATTCAGTATTGTTCATCACAATAAAGGTTACCGGCAATTGCTCATGGGCGGCGGTCCACAGCGACTGAGGCGAATACATTGCCGCACCATCCCCCACAAAACAGACAACAGGGGCTTTGCCCAGTCCGAGGGAATATCCCACTGCAGCGGGCATTCCCCAGCCCAGACCGCCACCGCGCATAAAAGCATATTGATCTGCTCTGTTACTCGACAGCGATCTACGCAGCGATTGTGAGGTCGCAATGGCCTCGTCAACAATTGTTATATCCGGACCAATAGCGCGCGCGGCCTCAAATGCGGCGATCAATGGCGTGATCTTCGTGGCCGACTGCTGCTCTTGTACCGACTGTAATAAGTTCTCTTTGGTTTGTTCGAACTGTGCTGCCGCAGCCGCGAAACGACGCTGATAATCCGGGCGATTATGCGCGGTAGCCTCTTTCAGCTCAGGTAGCAGCACCGCCAGCGATAATTTAATATCGCCGAGAGTTGAGAGCTCGCTACGATAAGTTCGTCCCAAATCGCCGGCATCGGCTGAGAGCTGGAACACTTTACAATGCTCCGGCACGGCACGCCCCTCGGTATAGAGGATGGTGATGAGCGATTTACCGCCGAGCGCAAAGATTGCATCGTATTGATCAAGCGCTTTGGCAATGTCCGTCGCCTGAGTAGAGAGATTGCCTCGCCACAGAGGATGCGCGGTGGGATACGGAATCCGATTCGGCCAGGTTGAGCCGTAAACGTCAGCGGCCAGCAACTCAGCCAGTGCGACAACTTCCGCAGCCGCGCCGCTTTGATGAATCTCATCGCCGGCAATAATCGCGACCTTGCCAGGGGTGAAGGCGGCTAACTTTTTGGCTAACAGCGGCAGTGAACCTGCGACCGCTTTACGATCAACGTTAGACGGCGCGCCGATGTCAACGGAGCTCATGGCTTCCATCACATCCATCGGTAAAGAGAGGAAAACCGGGCCTTTGGGTGCGGCGTCCGCATCATGAAAAGCACGGCGCACCAGGATTGGCAGCTGGTCAACGCTGGTGACTTCCTTCGACCATTTGGAAAAAATCTTACCCATACCCACTAAATCCCCCAGCAGCAGGGGATCGGTGATGCTGTGGCGTAAATCCTGCTGGCCAGCCGTCACCACTAATGGCGTTTGCGAGCAAACTGCATTATGCAGATTGCCCATGCCGTGCCCCAGACCACCGGCCGTGTGCAGATTGAGAAAACCGGGCTTACCGGCAGCCTGCGCGTAACCATCGGCCATCGCAACCGCACTGGCTTCCTGCAAGGCAAGCACATAGTTGATGTTGGTATTTCGGAGCAGGGCGTCCATGAACGGTAATTCAGTCGTACCTGGGTTACCGAACACATACTCAACGCCTTCGCTCTCTAACACTTCCAGCAGGACATCACCACCGCGGCGTACCGGGGTGTCGTTTAATTTTGCAATGGGTTTATTCATCGTTGTTCACCTCTGACTATCGGTTAATAATCCGCCAGTTTCCGGGCTGAATTTATCTTAGAAGCAGGGTGAGCGTTGATTCCAATACTAAGATTGGCCTGTTAGATACCCTAAAAGGTATGGCAATGAAGCAAAGCCGCGTGATTAAAGGTGCCCATTCATCAAATCCACCATCGCCCCGGCATGGGCATCAACGTGGCGAATATAGCGCATCACCGTTTCCGGCTTCTTCCAGGTGCCTTCCTGCATGATCTGCGCGGTGCTGTACTTATTGCTGGCCATGTCGATGGCGGCCCCGACCCGGGTGCTATGTCCCGACCAGCCGCGATAACGATTCTTATTGGGTTGCACGCCGGTGCCTGGTCCCGCTTCACGCCAGGCGCGGACGAAAATATCCTCCAGCGCGCGAGTCGAGAGCGGCTTATCGCAGACAATTTGCGCCTGGTTGGCGCGGTGCACCGGGCCAAAAATGAACGCGTCGGGTTCTGCGATCAGCCCGGATACCACCAGCCATTCGGTCAGCCGTTGTGATGAGAGATCGCCGAGTGCCTTAATCAGTCCCCCGGTCATCACAATGGTTTTGGTCCAGGCGACATCGAGAATGATACGGCCATCGGCCGAGCGCGAAATGTCACGCACCCGCAGGCGGCTCAGTTCACTGATGCGTAACAGCGTGGCGTAAGCCACATGCAAAAATGCCAGATCGCGCTGCTGTTGCAGGCGGTCAGAGCCCGCCCAGTGCTGATCCAGCGTGAGTAAATCGCGAATGCGAAAGGGGATGGCCTGGCCGGCACGTTCACCGGCTATCACCGCGCTGCGATTAATTTTTTTCACTGCGCGAAACACCAGCGGCGAAACATTGGGCGGCACCAGACCGGCGTTACGGTGTAACATGGAAATTAATGCAGCATGGGTCGCGATGGTAGAAGAGGCGCGTCCCGATGCCTGAAGCCACAGCAGGTAATCACGCAGATCGGCAGGATCCATCGGTAAAAATTGCCGGCCATGTTCAGTCGCCCAGCGGCTGCCGATCCGCATAACGCTCAGCAACTGTCGCCACGTGTTATCAGAAAACGCCTCTTTATCACTGACAAATTCTCTCAGGCGTTCAGCAATATCCTCATCAGCACTGTGCATCAGGGCCGGGCTGGCGGTAATCCCGGGCAGGGTGTCCGTTTTACTCATTAATTTATGACGTCGCTACGTGAATTCTGTGCATGTAGCAGGGTCATCACCCGCCAGATTTAACGTAGCGGTGCCGGTTTTTTATGCACGATGTGGCGCAGACACACTGCATCATGTTAACCAAAGGTGATGATCCTGCGGATCCTGACTTCATATAATGCCAATTATATGAAGTCAGCTATTTTACCCGGTGAAATCCAGGATAGATAGCGGGGAAAGTCAGTGCAAAAAGAGCAAGGTGAACATTTTTCAACTGACAAATGGCCGGCTGGCTGTCAGGCTGGAGGTTAGCAGTAATGCGAACCGCCTTATCACATGATTTTACTGCTTATTTAGTCAGAAATCGCCTTTTCCAGCATCGCACAGCCGCAAAGGCATCATCATGAATTTAGTTCATCTTGCTTTGAAATTTAATCACTTTTCCTCACGCGGGGACTCTGGCATAACTAAGGTCATGTTAAATATTTTCGACAATATGACCACTGCTGAATTTGCAATCCTGTAAACGATTTGGGAAATCCTGCAAAGGAGAGAACCGCTTCAGGTTGCAAGCAGAAATCAGGATGCCCGCTCGCGATGAAAAATGATTTTACCTTTAGTATAAAAAGCACGCGCTTCGATGAGAATTACAATCCCTCCAAAGATACGCGCATTACCACCAATTTTGCCAACCTGGCGCGCGGCAGCAATCGTGAAGAGAATCTGCGCAACGCGTTGATCATGATGAACAACCGTTTCAATTCGCTGGCAAACTGGGACAACCCGAAAGGCGATCGTTATGCGATTGAACTGGATATCATCTCTGTGGAAATGAATCTGGGTGCAGGCGGCGAGGGCAAAAGCTTTCCGGCGATTGAGATCCTGAAAACCAATATTGTTGATAAAAAAACCAGTGAGCGCATTGAAGGCATCACCGGCAACAATTTCTCTTCATACGTGCGTGATTATGATTTCAGCGTTCTGCTGTCCGAGCATAATAAAGGCCGTTCCGGTTTCAGTATTCCGGATGACTTCGGCGTGCTGCACGGCAATATTTTCCGCCATTTTGTCAACTCAGAGACGTATAAAGCCAACTTCCGCAAAGCGCCGGTCATTTGCCTCAGCGTCTCCAGCAAAAATATTTACCGTCGTACCGGTAATCAGCATCCGGTGCTGGGCATTGAATATCAGCAAAATGAATCTTCATTGACCGATCTCTATTTCGCCAAAATGGGACTCAGGGCGCGCTATTTCATGCCGGCCAACAGCGTGGCGCCGTTCGCCTTCTACTTCGCCGGTGATTTGCTCAGTGATTACAGTAACCTGGAGCTGATCAGCACCATCAGTACCATGGAAACTTTCCAGCGAATTTACCGCCCGGAGATTTACAATGCGAACTCACCGGCGGGCATTGAATATCAGCCAGACCTGTATCATCAGGATCACTCGCTGACCAAAATTGTTTACGATCGCGAAGAGCGTACCCGCCTGGCGATTGAGCAGGGTAAATTTACCGAAGAGCAGTTTATTAAGCCTTACCACAGCATTCTGAAACAGTGGTCTGATCATTTCGCTCTTTGATTAACGAATAAATAAGGTTATTGATTAATGAAAACATTATTACCGACGTCAACGGCTGGCAGCTTACCGAAACCTTCCTGGCTGGCGCAGCCAGAGACATTATGGTCGCCGTGGAAATTGCAGGGCGATGAGCTGATTCAGGGCAAACAGGACGCACTGCGTTTATGTCTGGACGACCAGCAGCAGGCCGGTATTGATATCGTCAGCGACGGCGAGCAAACGCGCCAGCACTTCGTCACCACCTTTATCGAACACCTTAACGGCGTTGACTTTGAGAATCGTAAAACGGTGCGCATCCGTAATCGTTATGATGCCAGCGTACCCGGCGTCGTGGGCGAAGTGAGCCGGCAGAAACCGGTCTTTGTCGATGATGCCAAATACCTGCGTCAGCTGACGCAGCGTCCAATCAAATGGGCGCTGCCGGGCCCGATGACCATGATCGACACGCTGTATGACGATCACTATAAAAGCCGTGAGAAGCTGGCCTGGGAATTCGCTAAAATTCTCAATCAGGAAGCGCGCGAATTAGAAGCCGCAGGCGTTGATATTATTCAGTTTGACGAACCCGCTTTTAACGTCTTTTTCGACGAGGTGAATGACTGGGGCATTGCCGCCTTAGAACGCGCCATCGAAGGACTTAAATGTGAGACCGCAGTGCATATTTGCTACGGCTACGGCATCAAAGCCAACACCGACTGGAAAAAAACGCTGGGCACTGAATGGCGTCAGTATGAAGAGATCTTCCCGAAACTGCAGAGTTCCGGCATTGATATTGTATCGCTTGAGTGTCAGAACTCACGCGTGCCGATGGATTTGATTGAACTGATTCGTGGTAAAAAAGTCATGGTTGGCGCGATTGATGTCGCCACCAACACCATCGAAACACCGGAAGAAGTGGCTGCCACGCTGCGTAAAGCGCTGCAGTTTGTTGATGCCGATAAACTTTATCCAAGCACCAACTGTGGCATGACGCCACTGTCACGTCATGTTGCTTACGGCAAGCTGCAGGCATTAAGTGCCGGCGCAGAGATTGTGCGGAAAGAACTGCAAGGCTAACGCGTAACGCCTTATTTGTCTCTGACTCAGTCCGCAGGGTTTAAATATCCTGCGGACTGAGCGTTTGTAATTAACTTCCCTGCCTGACTCGCTGGCCTCGCTAAATAATCCTGTAAAACACCCGGCGGCGACGGTCATAAATCCCCCATTTATACCGGATTCATTCTCTGCCTCTAATCCGGCGGGCAGCCTGAATATCATCGTCTATACTCAGCAACGCGAAGTGATATATGCCGCTGCTTTTCACGCTGCGCTGACGTTAATTCAACCAGCCTGTGTGAACAACAGCCGCATTGACTCATCAGTACACGCTGTTTTCCGTGCTTTCATCCTCAAGGGACTTCCTGGTATGTTGCAATCTCAATCCTCCCGTTTGGGCAGTTTACTGCTGCTGCTGGCGGCACTCATCGGCTTTGCCGTCGCGCTGTATGCCTGGCTCACGCCACTCACCGGTGTCACCGGCACCATTGGCGCGCTGGGCGTCGCTATTGCCAGCGTCGTTCTGGCGGTGCTGACCTTCCTGCTGCGCGCGGCCACCGGCCGTACCGGTCGTATTTTCCTGATAGTCATTACGCTGCTGCTGTTATGCGCGATCGGTTTTGCTGCCGCGCTGCTGCATCAGGGGATCATTACACTGGCAATGGTCATCGGGCTGATGGGTCTGATTATGCTGGCGCGCAACCCGGCGCATCGCGTTCGCCACGCCACTGCACAAGGAGCTAACCGTGCATAATGAAAAATACATTCCGCTGCTCAAAGTCGGCATGACCGCCCTGGCGCTGCTGATGGCACCTGCCACGCTACGCGCCGAAGATAAAGCCGCTGAGGCGTCGATGGGTACGCAGGAGAAACTCAACGTGGATGCGGCCGATCAGCAGGCGCCCGGCACCACGCACGCCACCGATGATGTCTCCAGCGGCAAGCGCGACGGCGAGAAAGTGGCCTCCGCCAGCCAGCCGGCCACGCCGCTGGTGCCCTCCACGGCGACGTGGGACAGTTTTCACGGCCAGCTCAACGCGCAGAAATACAGCCCGCTGAAACAAATCACCGCTGACAACGTCAGCAAGCTGAAAAAAATCTGGGAGTTTCACACCGGTGACGTTTCGGATGGCAAGGGCGACACGCCAGCGACCGTCTGGTCCGCCACGCCAATTTTTGCCAACGATACGCTGTACATCGGTACGCCATTTGATCGGCTGATTGCGCTGGATCCGGGCACCGGCAAGGAGAAGTGGCACTACGATACTAAATCGCCACGTCAGGCGCTGACCCAGCCGGTACTGAAAAATCGTGGCGTCTCTTACTGGCAGGCGAAAAATCCGCAGGCGGGTCAGGCCTGCCAGAAGATCGTTTATATGGGCACCGTTGACGGCAAGCTGTACGCACTGGATGCCGATTCCGGCAAGCCGTGCGAAAACTTTGCAGATAAGGGCGTGCTCAACGTCAACCAGTGGAATACGGTTAACGCTAAATTCCCGCTGTCCCTGCTCCAGCCGCCGACGGTGGTGGGTGATCACCTGATCGTTGGGTGGGCGGGCAAAGACTGGGCTTACGCAGAAGCGCCGCCGGGCACGGTGTTTTCAATTAACGCGCAGACCGGGGCACGTGAATGGACTTTTGACGCCATCCCGGCCAGCATTCGCCAGCGCACCGGTACGGCTAACGTCTGGACCCACATGTCGGCCGACGAAGCGCATGGCCTGGTTTATCTGCCGGTGTCATCACCTTCGCCAAACTACTGGGGCGGCAACCGCGTCGATCCAATTCCGCTCGGCACCTCTACGACTGCGCTGGATGTGAATACCGGCAAAGTGGTGTGGTCGCGACAGTGGGTGCATCATGATGTGTGGGATTACGACATCAACTCAGCACCGACGCTGATGGACATTACCGTGAACGGCAAGCAGATACCGGCGCTGATTCAGGCCACCAAGCAGGGTTTCCTGTTTGTGGTCAATCGCCTGACCGGTGAAGATGTCTGGCCGATTGAGGAGCGTCCGGTGCCGCAGGGCGATGGTTCAGTACAGGGCGAGAAACTGTCGCCAACCCAGCCATTCCCGACCAAACCGGCACCGCTGCTGGATCAATCCAAAAAACCGGCGATCTGGAAGCTGGCCGATATTGTTGGCGCCGGTCAGTGCTCACGCCTGTGGGATAAGCTGAGCTATGACGGCATGTACACACCACCAACCACCCAAGGCGAAGGCGCACTGACCTATCCGGACAGCGCGGGCGGCGTGCAGTGGGGTGGTGTGGCGTTTGATCCGCAAAAACAGATCGCCATTGTGAACACCTCGCACATCGTGCAATACGTGAAGCTGTACAGCCGCGCCGATTACGACAAGGCCGATAACGGCTCGGGCAACGAGAGTGGTTTCGCCCCGCAGGAAGGCGCGCCTTACGGCCTGCGCCTGATGGTGGCGAACAACTGGCTCGGCATGCCGTGCTGGCAGCCGCCGTTTGGCGAGATTGTTGCGCTCGATATGCACACCGGTGATGTGAAATGGCGTCGTCCGGTCGGCGCGTCGCAGCAGTACGGCTTTTTCATGCCGGAAAGCTGGGGCTCGCCAACCATTGGCGGTCCGGCAGTCACCGCCGGCGGTGTGATCTTTATCGGCGCCTCAATGGATGCCAAAGTACGCGCCTATTCACTGGATAGCGGCGAAGAGCTGTGGTCCGATCAGGTTGAAGCGCCTGCGGTTGCCAACCCCTCGGTGTATGAATATAAAGGCCGCCAATATGTCGCCTTTGTCGCCGGTGGTAACACCATCCTGAAGGATCAGGTTGGCGATCAGGTGGTGGTTTACGCACTGCCGGAATAATCCAGCGCAGTTAACTAACAGAGTGGGGCCACAGCGCTCCACTTTTTTTATGCCTGCAATAAAAACGGCGGCCATTGGCCGCCAAAACCTCAACAGGTGGTTGCCGTTGAGGAAGCAGTGGTACTGATGAATCTTTAACCTTTCACGCCGCCCGCCGTCAGTCCGCTCACCAGCCAGCGCTGCGCCAGTAAAAACACCAGCGTGATGGGAATGGCGGACAGCACAGCCGCCGCGGCAAAATCGCCCCACAGATAGTTCTGCGGATTAAGATACTGCTGCATCCCGACCGCGAGGGTATAGCTGTTGACGTCGCGCAGCAGCAGCGAGGCGACCGGTACTTCGGTGACCGCAGCGATAAACGCCAGGATAAACACCACCGCGAGGATTGGCACCGAAAGCGGCAGCAATACCAGACGAAACGCCTGCCAAGGCGTGGCACCATCCAGCGCCGCCGCTTCCTCCAGCGAACCATCAATGGTTTCGAAATAGCCCTTAATGGTCCAGACGTGCAGCGCGATGCCGCCCAGATAGGCGAAAATCACGCCGCCGTGGGTATTGAGGCCAAGAAACGGCAGATATTGCCCCAGCCGGTCAAACAGCGCATAGAGCGCCACCAGCGACAGCACCGCCGGGAACATCTGAAAAATCAGCATGCCTTTTAACAGGCTGGCGCGACCGGCGAAGCGCATGCGGGCAAACGCGTAGGCGCAGGTGGTCGAGAGCGCCACAATCCCCAGCGCGCTGATGGCGGCGATCTTCACTGAATTCCACAGCCACAGCAGCACCGGGAAGGGCGGCGGCGTCACGCGACCATCGGCATGGGTGACGCTGAACCCGAGCGCCAGCCGCCAGTGTTCCCATGAAATCTGTTCCGGGATCAGACTGCCGGTGGCGAAATTGCCGCTGCGTAGCGAGATGGCAATCACCATCAGCAGCGGGAACAGAATTGCCGCGATAAACAGCAGCAGCAGCAGATGCGTCAGCAGCAGACGCAGCTTCTGCGATTTCGGTTGTACCATGGCCATAACGCCTCCTTAATCAAACTTCATGCGTAGCGCTTTCAGGTTAATCACCGCCAGCGCACCGACCAGCAGGAAGATCAGCGTGGCGATGGCTGCCGCCAGGCCGAAGTCCTGACCGCCGCCGCCTTCAAAGGCGATGCGCCAGGTGTAGTTGACCAGCAGATCGGTGTAGCCCGCCGGCGTAGTGGTGCCGAGTCGATCGGGGCCACCATTAGTCAGCAGCTGCACCAGCACGAAGTTGTTGAAGTTAAAAGCAAAGCTGGCGATCATCAGCGGCAGTAGCGGTTTCAGCAGCAGCGGCAGTGTAATCAAAAAGAAATTCTGCAGCGGCCCGGCGCCATCCATCGCGGACGCTTCATACAGATCGTCCGGGATCGCCTTGAGCAAGCCCATGCACAGGATCATCATGTAGGGATAACCCAGCCAGGTATTGACGATCACCAGCATGGCGCGCGCCAGCGTCGGATCGCTGAACCACGCTGGCTTGAAGCCAAACAGCGCATTGAGCATGACGTTGATTTCGCCAAAACTCTGGTTAAACAGCCCCTTGAAAATCAGTATCGAAATGAATGCCGGTACCGCGTAGGGAAGAATCAGCATCACGCGATAGATGGCCTTGCCCCGCAGCGCTTCCCACTGCACCAGACACGCCAGCACCATGCCCACCGCGACCGTCAGCAGCACGGTCAACAGCGAAAACAGCAGCGTCCAGCCAAATATCGCCAGGAACGGTTTCTGAATGCCTTCGTCGGTGAACACGCGGGCAAAGTTTTTCCAGCCCGCGCCAACGGTAAAGCCGGGGCTGAGCTGTTCGCTGGCCCAGCTGCCATCGGCGTTGATCTGCTGATAGAACCCCGTGTCCCGGTTGGCCTGATAGCGGGCGCCGTTTTGCTGATTTCTCAGCTGTCCCGGTGCGTCCAGCACATACAGCGGCCGCGTGCCGGAAAACTGGCGCAGCGAACTCATCACCAGCTCGCGACCGTCCGGCAGCCGGGCAGTTAACTGACCCAGCGCCTGACGGTTTTGGGTGATGATTTTTAAGCTGGCGCGCGCGGTGGCGGGCAGCGCGGCTGGCGTGAGGCTGAGCTGCTGTTCACCACCCAGCGTAAACGGCGCAGACAGGAAGCTGTTTTCGCCCGCGCTGAGCGCCAGCTGCCAGCGTTCGCCCTGCGGATAAAGCGCGAAGTTCATCGCGTTCCCGGCCTGATACTGGCGACTCAGCAGCACCTGCTGCGCGCGCGCCTCACTGAGCTGATTGGTGCTGCTGTAGTTAGTGAAGGCAATGGCGACGGTACAGGCCAGTGGAAACAGCACGAACAGCGTCATGCCGGCCAGTCCCGGATACACATAGCGCCAGGCATAGGCGCGCCGGTTGGTGTAAATCCACAGGCCTGCGGCGCTGACTACCAGCGTGACCAGCGCAAACAGGTATTCACCCTGAGCATACATCAGCACCAGAAGGTAGCCGACCAGCAGACAGCCGATCCCGACCAGCAGGCTGCGCAGCACCAGGCTGTGCCGTCTCTTTTGCGGTATTCCTGACATGATACGGTGTTCCTTAACAGCCAGTGGCGAGCCGACAGCCGTCGGCTCCGTAACAGCATTACTTATTGAGACGCGCCTGCGCATCCTTCAGCGCCGCATCGACGTTTTGACGACCACTCAGCGCATTCAGCGTCGCGGTGCGCATCGCATACCAGAAGGCCGCCATCTGCGGGATGTTAGGCATGATGTCGCCATTGCGCGCATTGTTCATGGTGGCGGCGATGCGCGCGTCTTTCTCCAGCGTTTGCTGGAAAGACTTCAGGGTGACCGCGCCCAGCGGCTTGTCCTTGTTAACCGCGTTGAGACCGGCGTCGGTCAGCAGATAATTTTCCAGAAACTCTTTGGCCAGCTCTTTATTAGGACTGGCCGCGTTGATGCCCGCGCTCAGTACGCCGACAAAGGTTTTGGTCGGCTTGCCGTTCAGCGTCGGTAACAGCGTAACGCCGTAGTTGATGCCGCTTTTATCGATGTTGCTCCACGCCCACGGACCGTTAATCGTCATCGCGGTTTGTCCCTTATTGAAGGCCGCTTCGGCAATTGAATAGTCGGTATCGGCATTAAGGATTTTGGCTTTCACCTGATCGACGAGGAACTGCATGCCTGCTTTCGCGCCGGCGTTGTCGACGCCGGTATCTTTCACGTCATAGCCGCTATCGGTCTTTTTGAAAGCATAGGCGCCACCGGCGGCCAGCAGCGGCCAGGTGAAATAGGGTTCCTGCAGGTTAAACATGATGGCGCTCTTGCCTTTGGCGCGTAGCTGCTTATCCAGCGCCGCCATCTCTTCCCAGCTTTTCGGTGGGGTGGGCAGCAGATCTTTGTTGTAAATCAGCGATAGCGACTCCACAGACACCGGATAGCCAATCAGTTTGCCGTTGAAGCGCACCGCATCCCAGGTAAACGGAAACAGTTTTTGCTGGAAGTTTTGATCCGGTGTGACTTCGGCGAGCAGCCCTGACTGGGCATAGCCGCCAAAGCGATCGTGCGCCCAGAAGATGATGTCCGGCCCGTCACCCGTCGCGGCGACCTGCGGGTATTTCTCTTCCATTTTGTCAGGGTGTTCGACCGTCACGCTGATACCGGTGTCCTGCTCGAATTTTTTGCCTACCTCGGCGAGGCCGTTATAGCCCTTATCACCGTTGATCCAGATGACCAGTTTACCTTCTTCAATTTTGGCCACGGCCGAAGCCGAAAACAGTACGGCCGTAAGGGCGGAAAGGGCCAGAACGCGTGCGCCGGTTTTCATTGTCATAACTCCATCCTGTTAGCGGAAGCGGAAATCATTAGTGGCATCATTGTGCGGCGTTATGCCATTTCCTCATCCTCCTGCGCTCTACGCCCAAAGGCACTAAGCCGTGATCGCGCTTGCAAAACAGCGCCTTAATACGCGCTGGCGCACACTATTGACGCATCAGCTCTGCGTGACAGCTCACAAAATTGCCGTGAACGTCGCGCCGGCGCGGCTGGCGTGCGCGTACTCCTCCTCCCGCCTCATCCCCCAGTAAAAACCCACACGGTGGAGGATGTTGCGCCGTCTGCGCCTGCCCATAGTGGTCGCCGGAGTCTGCCTGCGGTGCTGCAGGCAAGCATGAGCCTGCGAAGAGGAAAGCATCATGGCGAGCGTTGCGTTACACCATGTCACCAAGGCCTGGGGCGATACCGAGGTATCAAAAGACATCAATCTGGAGATCGGCGAAGGGGAATTTGTAGTGTTCGTCGGTCCATCCGGCTGCGGCAAATCAACGCTGCTGCGTATGATCGCCGGCCTGGAAACCATCACCCGCGGCGATCTGCTGATTGGCGGTCAGCGTATGAACGATGTTCCGCCCGCTGAGCGTGGCATCGGCATGGTGTTTCAGTCTTACGCCCTTTATCCCCACCTTTCAGTGGCCGAAAACATGTCGTTTGGCCTGAAGCTGGCCGGCGTAAAGCGTGCTGAGATCCAGCAGCGCGTCAATCAGGTGGCGGAGGTGTTACAGCTGGCGCACCTGCTGGAACGGCGACCCAAAGCGCTATCGGGCGGACAGCGGCAGCGCGTGGCCATCGGGCGCACGCTGGTGGCCGAACCGCGTGTGTTTCTGCTCGACGAGCCATTGTCCAATCTTGATGCCGCGCTGCGCGTACAGATGCGCATCGAAATCTCACGCCTGCATAAGCGCCTGAAGCGCACCATGATTTACGTTACGCACGATCAAATCGAAGCGATGACGCTGGCCGACAAGATCGTGGTGCTGGACGCCGGTCGCATCGCCCAGGTCGGTAAGCCGCTCGAACTCTATCACTATCCCGCTAACCGCTTCGTTGCCGGTTTTATCGGCTCGCCGCGCATGAATTTTCTGCCCGTCAAAGTGACCGCCACCGCCATCGATCAGGTGCAGGTGCGCTTGCCCAACGATCAGCGGGTCTGGCTGCCGGTGGAGAGCGCCGGCGTCCAGGTCGGCAGCAACATGTCGCTGGGTATTCGTCCGGAACATCTGCTCTCCAGCGACATCGCCGATGTCACGCTGGAGGGCGAAGTGCAGGTGGTTGAGCAGCTCGGCCACGAGACGCAGATCCATATCCAGATCCCCGCCATTCGTCAGAACCTGGTGTACCGCCAGGAGGACGTGGTGCTGGTAGAAGAGGGCGCCCTGATGGGTATTGGCCTGCCGCCGGAGCGTTGTCACCTGTTCCGCGAGGACGGGAGCGCCTGCCGCAGGCTGCATCAGGAACCCGGTGTTTAGCCCTGCAAAACAATAAAAGCAATGACCTCAGGAGATAGAAAATGTTAACTCTGCGCAAACTTCCCGTCGCGATTGCCATCGCAGCGGGTACGCTCTCCGCTCAAGCCATGGCGGTCGATTTTACGGGTTACGCCCGTTCAGGTATCGGCTGGACCGGCAGCGGCGGCGAGCAACAGTGCTTTCAGGCTACCGGCGCGCAAAGCAAATACCGTCTGGGCAACGAATGTGAAACCTATGCTGAACTGAAACTGGGTCAGGAAGTGTGGAAAGAGGGCGATAAAAGTTTCTATTTCGATACCAACGTCGCCTATTCCGTTTCCCAGCAGAATGACTGGGAAGCGACTTCACCGGCCTTCCGTGAAGCCAACGTGAAAGGTAAAAACCTGATCGATGCGCTGCCGGGTTCCACCATCTGGGCCGGTAAACGTTTTTATCAGCGTCATGATGTTCACATGATCGACTTCTACTACTGGGATATCTCCGGTCCGGGTGCCGGTCTGGAAGATGTCGATCTCGGGTTTGGTAAGCTCTCGTTCGCCGCGACGCGCTCTTCCGAAGCGGGCGGCTCTTACACCTTCTCCAGTGACCAGATCCGTGATTACGCCACCAGTACCGCCAATGACGTTTTTGATGTGCGTCTCGCCGGCCTGGAAACTAACCCCAATGGCGTGCTGGAACTGGGTGTCGACTATGGCCGCGCCAACGCGCGTGACGGCTATCGCTTAGACGACGGCGCGTCGAAAGATGGCTGGATGTTCACCGCGGAACACACGCAGAGCATGCTGAAAGGCTACAACAAGTTTGTGCTGCAGTACGCCACTGATGCGCTGACCTCGCAGGGCAAAGGCCTGCCGCAGGGCAGCAACATCAATAACAACGGCAATATGTACCGCATCCTCGATCACGGTGCGATCTCGCTGGCCGATCGCTGGGATCTGATGTACGTGGCGATGTACCAGAACGTCGATCTGGATAACAACCGCGGAACTGAGTGGTACACCGTCGGCGTACGGCCTATGTACAAATGGACGCCGATCATGAGCACCCTGCTGGAAGTCGGCTATGACAACGTTAAGTCCCAGCAGGTCAGCGAACGCAACGGCCAGTACAAAATTACCCTGGCGCAGCAGTGGCAGGCTGGCGATAGCATCTGGTCACGTCCGGCGCTGCGCCTGTTCGCCACCTACGCCAAATGGGATGAGAAGTGGGGCTACAGCAAAGACGCCTCCGGCGATATCACGTCGCTGGCCGCGGCGGACAGCAGCGGCAACGGTCTGTTCACCAACAGCCGTGGCGACAACGATGAGTGGACCTTCGGCGCACAGATGGAAATCTGGTGGTAAGGCGCTGCGCAGGTTAAGCAAACATCCGCCGTGCGTCAGACGCACGGCGTTTTCGGACAGCGGCGGCCATTGCCTGGTCCACGCCGCTGCCTGACAGCTTGTTGGGATATCACAATGCAAAAAAATCTTATCGCTTTCTGCCTGAGCAGCGCGCTGCTGACCGGCGTCATTGCGCCAGTCCAGGCCGACATCAATCTGGTGCCGCAGAATCTTTCCGCGGCGCCGTCCATTCCCACCGCGCGGCTGCAGCAGCTCAGCTGGCAGCCGGTGGATGCAACGCGTGCACAAACCACCACGCTGACACAAAGCGCAACGCCGCTGGATGTACGTGGCGTCACGGGGGCCATCGCGGCTTACAGCCTGCCTGCCAATCAGGGCGAGCTGACGGTTACGCTGAGCAGCGAGGTGGTACACAATCAGGTCTTTGCGCCCAATGTGCTGGTACTGGATGAAAACCTGCAGCCGGCCGCGTGGTTTCCGAGCCGCTTCTTTAGCTATCAGCAGCCCGGCGTGATGAGCGCCGATCGGCTGGAAGGGGTGATGAAGCTGACGCCGGTGCCGGGCCAGCAGAAGATCTATTTGCTGGTGTTCACCACCGATCAGGATTTAACCCAGACCACGACGCTGCTGGATCCGGCCAAAGCTTATGCCAAAGGCACCGGCCATGCGGTACCGGATATTCCCGATCCGGTGGCGCGTCACAGTCGCGACGGCAAAATCAAACTGAAAGTAGCAACCAGTTCCGGCTCGTCGATTCTGGTTGGCCCGTTGTTTGGCTCAGCCGCGCCTGCCGCTGTCACCGTTGGCAGCACCCGGCCGGCCATGGCCGCCACGACGGCGCGCGCGCCAGCGCCTGAATTGGCACCGCTGGTGAATGAGACGGAAAGCTATTTCAATCAGAGCATTCGTCAGGCGGTGCAACAGGGCAATATCGATAAAGCGCTGAAGCTGCTGGATGAAGCAGAGCGTCTGGGATCGACATCGGCGCGGCAAACCTTTATCAGCAGTGTTAAAGGCAAGGGGTGAAACTGCCCCGACAGTGCTGAGTTGCCCCACCTGGTGCGCTTCGGCGCACCTTTTTTATGGCACTCCGACCTGCACGCAGCAGGTCGGTTTCGTGCTACTTACGCTGACGCTGACGTGATTGTACCGCCGTGAGCAACGCATCGATCCTGTCATCCTCCGCCATCGCTTCCAGCGTTACACTCAGTTTACGTCGCCAGTTGGGATACTGATCGACGGTGCCCGGCACGTTGACCGGCAGTGCCATATCCAGCCACTCTTCCGGCTGCAAACCGAGCAGCGCACATTGGCTGCGGGCCAGATAGCGATGGATCGCCTGACTAAGCTGATGACTCATGCGGACGCTGGCCCGCCGGAAGCGGCGGCGCGGCGGCAGGTCACCGCTGCGCAACAGCGTACGCAGCAACGCCTGTTTAGCCAGGCGCCGATCGCGATACAGGCCAGCGAGAATCGCCCGATCGGGGTAAAGCCCCAGCGCACTGCCCAGCCGCAAATCGTCACTTTGCCACCAACCGCGCAGCGTCGGCATATCATGGGTGGTGGTAACGGCCATCGCCTGACGCGGCCACGTCGCTGGCGCGCGGAAGTGGCGCTGCGATTCCTGCTCAAAGTAGAGCACTTTGTAGGAGTACACACCGGCGTCGCGCAGTTTATCAACGATGGCTTCCGGCACGGTGCCCAGATCCTCGCCAATCACCATGCAACGATGGCGCTGGCTCTCCAGTGCCAGAATCGCCAGCAAATCATCCACCGGATAGTGCACATAGGCACCGTGCGCCGCGCTTTCGTCCTTCGGTATCCACCATAAACGCAGCAGCGCCATCACATGGTCAATGCGCAGCGCGCCGCAGTCGCGCATGCTGGCGCGCAGCAGGGCGATCCACGGCTCGTAGCCGCGCGCGGCCATCACCTGCGGGTCCATCGGCGGCAATCCCCAGTTCTGACCGAGCGGACCGAGGATATCCGGCGGCGCGCCAATGCTGGCGTCCAGGCAGTAAAGCTGCCGATCGCGCCAGGTTTCCGCGCCATCCGCCGCCACGCCCACCGCCAGGTCGCGATACAGCCCGATCGCCATCTGCTGCTGCTGACACAGCTGCCAGCAGGCGGCGAATTGCTCTGCCGCCAGCCACTGCAGCCACATGTAGAAACGCACCTCGTCGCTGTGCTCAATGCGAAACGTCAGTACTGCCGCACTGTTCGCCTGCTGCCATTCGGCCGGCCAGTGTTGCCAGCCATAGCCCGTGCCATCCTGGGCGCTGCGCGCCGCGTGCAGCGCATCAAACAGCCCCTGATGCAGCAGGCTGTCGCCCCCGGCACGCACAAACTCCGCAAACGCCTGCGCCTGTCCATCATCTGCCGTGCGCCGGCGAAACTGCTGCCAGGCAAGCCGCAGTCCCTGCAGCTTAAGCCGGGTGACGGCAGCGTAATCCACCCACGCGGCATCACGCGCTGCCCGAATCGCCTGCTGCGTCTCCTCAGCTTGCCACCAGGCCTGCGCCGCGTCGCTGAGGCCAAAATCGGCCACGGCGCTCACATCGATATAGAGGATGTTGAGCCAGCGCCGGGACGAGGGACTGTAAGGGCTGGCGCTCTCCGGTGCGGCAGGAAACAGCGCGTGCAGCGGATTGAGCCCGACAAACGCGCCGCCGCGCCGCGCGGTTTCAGCGATCATCTGCCGCAGATCGCCGAAATCCCCGATGCCCCAGTTAGCCGCAGAGCGCAGCGTATACAGCTGAATACAGCTGCCCCACAGCGATTCGCCCGCCAGCAGTTCCGCAGGTTCGTAGCAGCGGCGGGGTGCCACTATAATCGGGCAACAGTGACACTGTAACTCCTGGGTCAATGTCAGCTGGTGATAACCGGCGGGCAACGCGGGCAACACCAACGCTTCACCCGGCTGGCAGCGCCCGGACCAGCTTTCACCGCTTTCGCTCGTCAGCTGCCATTCCGCGTCGGCGCTGAGCACCGGTGCCAGACTCAGTGGCTGTCCGACATAAAAAATCACCACCGGCGGCAGCGGTGCGGAGCCGTTCACAGGCGCCTGCATCAGCGCAGCGAGACGCTGATGGGTAAGAGCAGAAATCTGCCGCGGTTTTCCGTGCGCATCAATATATTCCGCAGCAATAAGCGCGTCAGCACGGCGATCAAGAGCATCTTTGGGTTTCATGGCGTTCCTTAGCGGCTGGCCTGCCAGATACGTTGCTGATAGTCACGAATGGCGCGATCGGCACTGAACATGCCGCAACGCGCGGTATTGAGGATTGCGGCGCGCGTCCAGGCCTCAGGATCGGCCCACAGTGCTTCAACCTGCTGCTGCGCGTTGAGGTAGTGGCGAAAATCAGCCAGTACCAGATAAGGATCGCCGCCTTGCGCGCCCAGGCTGTTGACCAGATCGCTAAACGCCGTGCGGTCGCCGTTACTGAAGGTGCCATCTTCCAGCGCGGTCAGCGCGCGATCCAGCTGCGCATCCTTGCTGCGCCAGTTCAATGGCGTGTAACCGGCCTGTTTCAGCGCGCTGACCTGCTCTACGGTATGGCCAAAGATAAAGATATTCTCTTCACCGACCTGCTGCGCGATTTCAACGTTGGCCCCATCCAGCGTACCGATGGTGAGTGCGCCGTTCAGCGCCAGCTTCATATTGCCGGTACCGGATGCTTCTTTGCCCGCAGTAGAGATCTGTTCCGAGAGATCGGCGGCCGGGATCAGGCGCTCGGCAACCGACACGTTGTAATCAGGGATAAAAACAATTTTCAGCCGGTCGCCGACGCGCGCATCGTGGTTGATGGTTTCCGCCACTTTATTGATGGCGTAGATGATGTTTTTTGCCAGCGCATAACCCGGCGCCGCTTTGGCACCAAACAGCATCACGCGCGGAGCCAGATTGGCCTGCGGATCGCTGACCAGCGTTTGCCACAGCGCAATCATGTGCAGCAGCATCAGGTGCTGCCGTTTGTATTCGTGCAGCCGCTTGATTTGGACGTCAAACAGCGCATCAGGCTGCACCGCAATGCCGGTTCGGGCGGCGATCCACTCTGTCAGTGCCTGCTTGTTGTGCTGCTTAATGGCGCGGTATTCGGCGAGGAAGGCGGCATCATCGGCGAACGGCGTCAGATCCTGCAGCGCATCGAGATCGTTAAGCCACGGACGCTGCAGCGTTTTGTTGATCAGCGCCGCCAGCGCCGGATTGCACTGGTTGATCCAGCGACGCGGCGTGATGCCGTTGGTGACATTGTGGAACTTCTCCGGCCACAGCGCGTGATACTCGGGGAACAGGTCCTGTACCACCAGCCGCGAATGCAGCGCCGCCACGCCGTTGACTGCAAAGCTGCCGACCACGCACAGATTTGCCATGCGCAGTTGCTGATCGTGCACCAGCGCCAGTTTTGACCAAATCGCCTGATTGCCCGGCCAGCGCGCCTCAACCTGCTGTTTTAGCTGCGCATTGAGCGTATTGATGATCATCACATGGCGCGGCAGCAGGCTGCGCACCAGGCGCAGGTTCCAGCACTCCAGCGCTTCCGGCATCAGCGTGTGGTTGGTATAGGCGAAGGTGCGCTGGGTAATGCGCCAGGCGTCCTGCCAGCTGAGCCGGTGCTCATCCAGCAGCAGGCGCAACAGCTCCGGGATGGCCAGTGTCGGATGCGTATCGTTCAGCTGGATCACTTCATAATCCGCTAACGTTTCGATGGACCGTCCCGCCGCCTGATGACGACGCAGAATATCCGCCAGCGTACAGGCACACTGGAAATACTGCTGCATCAGACGCAGTTTTTTGCCGGCCTGATGGTTGTCATTCGGGTAGAGCACTTTGGTCAGTTTTTCCGCCTCAATGCCTTGCTGTTCTGCACGCAGAAAATCGCCGTTATTGAAACGCTGGAGATCAAACGGACGGGCATGCTTTGCCTGCCACAGACGCAAGGGCTGCGTGATGCCGTTGTGGAAACCAACCACCGGCAGATCCCAGGCTTCACCCTGCACAACAAAAGCAGGCTGCCAGTGCGTCACGCCGTCAATGATGGTCACGCTGCCGCCCAGTCCGACCTGCACGTCAAGCGCCGCGTTGTGGCGAAACCAGGGATAACGATCGCGCTGCCAGTCATCCGGCTGTTCATGCTGCGCGCCCCCGACAAAATGCTGGCGAAACAGACCGTACTGGTAGTTCAGGCCATAGCCGATCGCAGGCTGGCCGGTGGTCGCCATCGCATCGAGAAAACAGGCGGCCAGCCGTCCCAGACCGCCGTTGCCCAGCGCCGGATCGGTTTCACGCTCCAGCACGTCACTCAGCGCCACACCTGATGCCGCCAGCGTCGCTTTGACGCCGTCGTACCAGCCGAGATTCAGCAGATTGTTGCCGGTCAGCCTGCCCAGCAGAAACTCCATCGACAGATAATTAACGTGACGCTGTCCGCCAGCGGCTGGCCGCGCCGGTATATCCGCCAGCAGTTCGGCCAGCGCGCCGCTCAGCGCCTGCCACCACTGGTCGGGGCTCATTTCCTGCGCATCCGGCAGGCCAAAACGTTGCCACTGGCGCACCAGCGCGGCAGAAAAACGGTCAGGGTCAAATGTGGGCAGTGCCATAGGGAAACTCCAGTCGAATAAATAGGGTTACAGGCAGTGTGACGCTGCCGCCAGGCGGCTGCCTCCTCCTGCAAAAAATTCCACGGGGAGGACAGGGAGGGTGGAGAGGCTGAGGTAAATCTGAAAGCGCGGCAGGAGTGTGATAACACTCGCTTTTGTAAAGCGTAACTAATCAGTTCGCTTGCATTCAGTAACCGAATCTCCGAACGTGTATGACTATTAATTACGAAGCGTAAAAAAATGATGCGCTGAACGTTAACGGAGAAGCGTGCGCCCATGTTGATACCCTCAAAACTGAGTCGTCCCGTTCGTCCTGAAAGCACGGTTACCCGCGATCGTCTGCTGCAAAAGCTTAGCGCAGCGGCGAATTACCGACTGGTGCTGATTGCCAGCCCGGCGGGCTACGGCAAAACTACGCTGGTATCGCAATGGGCGGCTGATAAAAGCGAGCTGGGCTGGTATTCATTAGACGAGGGCGACAATCAGCCGGAACGCTTCGCCGATTACCTGATCGCCGCGCTGCAGCAGGCTACCCGCGGCGCATGCAGCCGCAGCGAGACGCTGGCGCAAAAGCGTCAGTACGTGAACCTCAATGCGCTGTTCGCCCAGCTGTTCAATGAGCTGGCCGCGTGGCAGCAGCCGCTGTGGTTGATCATCGATGATTATCATCACATCACTAATCCCGCCGTGCATGAAGCGATGCGCTTTTTCCTGCGCCATCAGCCGGATAACCTGACGCTGGTGGTGCTGTCCCGCAATCTGCCGCAGTTGGGTATTGCTAACCTGCGCGTGCGTGAACAACTGCTGGAGCTGGGCAGCCAGCAGCTGGCCTTCACCCATCAGGAGGCGAGACAGTTCTTCGACTGCCGCCTGAGTGCGCCGCTCGCGCCGGATGAGAGCAACCGTCTGTGTGATGATGTAGCAGGCTGGGCGACCGCGTTACAGCTGATCGCACTCTCCACCCGTCAGGGCGCGGCGTCGGCGCAGGACTCCGCTCGCCGGCTCTCCGGTATTAATGCCAGCCACCTTTCCGATTATCTGGTCGAGGAAGTGCTGGATAACGTCGATGCCGCCACGCGCCATTTTTTGCTGAAGAGCGCGTTATTGCAGTCGATGAATGATGCGCTGGTCGCCTGCGTGACCGGTGAAGACAACGGGCGCATGCGGCTGGAAGAAATTGAACGTCAGGGGCTGTTTATTCAGCGCATGGATGATTCAGGGCAGTGGTTCAGCTATCACCCGCTGTTCGGCAGCTTTTTGCGTCAGCGCTGCGAATGGGAGCTGGCCAGCGAGCTACCGGCCATTCACCGCGCGGCTGCGCAAAGCTGGATGGCGCAGGGTTTTCCCGGCGAAGCGATTCATCATGCGCTGGCGTCCGGCGATACCGATATGCTGCGCGACGTGCTGCTGCAGCATGCGTGGACGCTGTTCAACCGCAGCGAACTGGCACTGCTGGAGCAGTCGCTGAATGCGCTGCCGTGGCGCACGCTGCTGGCCAGTCCGAAACTGGTACTGCTGCAGGCCTGGCTGATGCAGAGCCAGCATCGCTTTTCTGAAGTTAACCGGCTGCTGGCGCGCTTTGAGGAAGGCTGCGACTGTGAAATCGACGCTGCGCTGCAGGGCGAATTCAATGCGGTGCGCGCACAGGTGGCCATCAATCACGGCAACGCCGACGAAGCAGAGCGGCTGGCACGGCTGGCGCTGGAAACGCTGCCGGAAACGCGTCGCTACAGCCGCATTGTGGCCACTTCAGTGCACGGCGAAGTGATGCATTGCAAAGGCGATCTGACCAACTCGCTGGCGCTGATGCGGCAAACCGAACAGATGGCGCGCCGCGATGAAGCCTGGCACTACGCGCTGTGGAGTTTGATTCAGCAGAGCGAAATCCTGTTCGCGCAGGGATTTTTACAGTCAGCGTGGGAGATTCAGGAAAAAGCGTTTGTGCTGGTGAGTGAACAGCATCTGGCGAACATCCCACTGCACGAGTTTTTACTGCGCATCCGTGCGCAGCTGATGTGGGCGTGGGGCCGGCTGGATGAGGCCGAACACGCCGCGCGCGCGGGCATCAAAGTCCTGAAAGGCTATCCGCCCCAGCAGCAAATCCAGTGCCTTGGGCTATTGATTCAGTGCTCGCTGGCACGCGGCAATCTGGATAATGCACGCAGCTATCTCAGCCGGCTGGAAAACCTGATGAATAATGGCGTGCTGCACAGCGACTGGATTGCCAACGCCGACAAAGTGCGGCTGATCTACTGGCAGATGACGGGCGATGCACAGAGCGCCAGCCACTGGATGCGCCATACCGATAAACCCGCCTTTGCCAACAATCATTTTTTGCAGGGCCAGTGGCGCAATGTGGCGCGGGCGCAGATCCTGCTGGGCAATCTCAACCAGGCCGAAGTGATCCTCGATGAGCTGAATGAAAATGCGCACGCGCTGCGGCTGATGAGTGATTTAAACCGTAACCTGCTGCTGCTAAATCAAATCTACTGGCAAACCGCGCGCAAAGCGGAGGCGCAGCAGGCGCTGATCGAAGCGCTGAAGCTGGCACGCAGCACCGGCTTCGTCAGCCACTTCGTGATTGAGGGCGAAATGATGGCGCAGCAGCTGCGCCAGTTAATTCAGCTCAATACGCTGAGCGAACTCGATCAGCATCGGGCCCGGCGCATTCTCAGTGAGATCAACAAGTATCACCGGCATAAGTTTGCCCATTTCGATGAGGGCTTCGTCAGCCGGCTGCTGAACCACCCGGATGTGCCGGAGCTGATTCGCACCAGCCCGCTGACGCAACGAGAATGGCAGGTGCTGGGGTTGATCTACTCCGGCTACAGCAACGATCAGATCGCCGGCGAGCTGGACGTCGCGGCAACCACCATCAAAACCCATATCCGTAATCTGTACCAGAAGCTGGGCGTCACCCATCGCGCCGAAGCGATGCACCAGGCACAGTCAATGCTGAAACTGATGGGCTACGTTTAAGGCAGAAGTCGTGTGGCGGTGAATCTCATTACCTGCAGAGCGCGTATAACGCTGGGCAGGACTTGATATATACATGAGGGAGTGAAATACTTGTAATGACATTTGTATGTACAGGAGGAGTAGGACATGGGCAGCATCAACCTGCGTATTGATGATGAACTCAAAGCACGTTCTTACGCTGCGCTTGAAAAAATGGGGGTGACTCCCTCTGAAGCGCTTCGTCTCATGCTTGAGTATATCGCCGAAAATGAACGTTTACCGTTCAAACAGACACTGCTGAGCGACGAAGATGCTGAGCTGGTCGAAATAGTGAAAGAGCGGCTTCGCAATCCTAAGCCAGTTCGTGTGACGCTGGATGACCTTTGATGGCCTATTTTCTGGATTTTGACGAGCGGGCACTAAAGGAATGGCGAAAGCTGGGCTCGACGGTACGTGAACAATTAAAAAAAAAAGCTGGCTGAAGTACTTGAGGCACCCCGTATTGAAGCGAACAAGCTTCGCGGTATGCCTTACTGCTACAAAATAAAGCTCAGGTCTTCAGGTTATCGCCTTGTCTATCAGGTGATAGACGAGAAGGTGGTGGTTTTCGTGATTTCGGTTGGTAAAAGAGAACGCGCGGAGGTTTATAACGAGGCCGTGAAGCGCACTCTCTAAAACTAAGCCGGGCATTTCTGTTTCACCTTTAAAGTATCATTTTGCTTTAAGCTAACAGACTCATCGTATTGCCACTGAGTCTGCTCCAGACGCTCCCCGGCGTACACTGAACCACACCTCAGCTTTGTGCCGCGAGCTGGCGCGTCAGCCACGCATCCAGCTCGCTTTCCGGCAGCGGGCGCGCATAGAAGTAACCCTGCGCCTGATCGCAGCCGTACTCCGCCAGCGCGGCAACGGTGTCGACATTCTCTACGCCTTCAGCCAGTACGGTGTAATCCAGCTGTTTCAGCATGGTAATGATGCTGCGCGCAATAATCCGCGACGCGGTATCTGAGGCGATTTCGCTGATCAGCGCGCGATCAAGCTTGATCACATCCAGCGGCATCCGTCGCAGGTAGCCGATATTGCTGTAGCCGGTGCCAAAGTCATCCAGCGAGATGCCAAACCCACGCAGCTTGAGCATCTCCAGCCCCTGTAGCGCGGCGGGACTGTTAATAATCTGCTCGGTCTCCAGACATTCAATGCCCAGCAGCGAGGTCGGCAGGCGGGCCTGCAGCATCTTCGTTTCCAGCGCATCGGCAAAGCCGGGGTCAGAGAAGTCGCGACTGCTAATATTGATGGTCACCGGCAGCTGGAGGGGGCTGTGCTGCAGGCGTTTTAACCTGGCGATCGCCTTATCGGTCACCCAGCTGGTCAGGGCACTGAGCAGCTCGGTCTGTTCCGCCAGCGGGATAAACAGATCGGGAGCGAGTTCGCCGCGCTGCGGATGCCGCCAGCGCACCAGTGCCTCCAGCCCAACGGGCCGGCCACTGTTCAGGCAGATCTTCGGCTGGAACGCCAGCCACAGGCCCTGATCCTGTTGCAGTGCCGCAGCCAGATCGTTCATCAGCAGAAAGTCCTGAGTGCGGCGCTGATCGGCTACCAGGCTGAAGCTCATGGCGGGCACCCGGTTGCCAATCGCCTCATGCAGGGCACTTACCGCCCGGCGCAGCACTTCCTGCGCGCGAAGTTCTGCTGGAATGAAAATGACTTCGCCGGTAAAGCAGGTGAGGGCGACAGAGATGCCCGCGTCCAAATCCGCGCTGATCCCTGCCAGGTTTTCTGCCACCGATGAGGCGGTCAGCGGGCTGTTGTCCATGGTGAGAATCGCAAAACGCCCGGTGGCGACGGTATAAATGATGTCGTCCGCACCGGGCTGCAGGCGCAAAGGCAGTAACGTGGTGACGTGCTTCAGCAGGCTTTCCACCGGCCCCATGCCCATGGAGCGCGCCAGCTCATAGGCACGCGGCATATCAATGCAGTCGATCAGGATCAGCCGCTGCGGCGTCCGGTCCCCGATGGAGGCCAGCCGCTGCAGGTCGCGAATCAGGCGCTGGCGGTTAGGCAGTGCCGTGACCGGATCGGTGAAGCCGGCGCAGTGCCACGCTTCGAGGAATGACATCACCAGATCGGCCAGCAGCTGTAATACCTTCACCTGATCAGCGCTGAACGGGTGTGGCGCGACGTCCGTGACGCACAGCGTGCCCAGCACATAGCCATCGCGATGCCTGAGCGGCACACCGGCGTAAAAGCGGATAAAAGGGGCACCGATGATCAGCGGATGGCGGGCAAAACGCGCATCCAGCAGGGTGTCGGGGATGACTACCGCGCCGTCACTGTCCACGGCGTGGCGGCACAGCGAGTCCTCGCGGGAAGAGTGCTCCAGCGCAAAATTGTGGGCGGCGCAGATATGCTGATGTTCATCATCCAGAACCGAGACAAAGCTACCTGGAATACCCAGTGCCTGACTGGTCAGCCGGACAAAGTTTTGTAATACGTCGTCACGGCTTTCGTCGCGACTGCGCAGCGCCTTCAATGCCCGCGCACGGCGATCGTCGTCACCGTTGAAATTCATCAGCATAATTTCCTCCGCGCCGGCCTGGTTCCGGTGCGAAATTTAACAGCAAAAAGTACAGTATGCGGCCTGCAACACCCTGCCGCTGGCGTGGTTAATAAGCGTAAATATTATAATGGTCTTTCTCATGGTAGGCTTAACACCGGCATCTGTCATTTTTATTTTCTTTAACGAAATTTTTAAGCAGCGACGATTCTAATAATTTATCGTAATATTTTTATCAGTCTGATTGATAACAGGTTACGCGTCCTCACTGCTAACTCTAATTAAGTGGAACGTGCAGACATTAATCACTGAGAATGAAGGAATTATTAATTTCTGGCCGGGATGAGTCAGGTAATAATACTGGCTTTTAGTGATTGATGAGCAAAATAATAGTATCACTGCGTATTATTATCCTGATAAAAAAGCACCTGCCGGTATATTTATTATCCCGGCTAATGTTATATAAACGTATTGTTCAGTCCGCTCTGTCACCGCAGACATCAGATTTCCCCCTCAAATTATTCCCCGTTAATCAAACTCAGCAGGTGTAACACCGTTTTGGCCGGATGATTACGCCGCCAGGCAAAGGCAATGTCGGTGAACAGCGTATTGTTTTCAATGTCACGAAATACCAGCTGTGGATTGTTGACGCAGCACAGCGAAGCCGGCACCAGCGCAATCCCGCAGCCTGCGCCCACCATCCCCAGCGAGGAGGTAATCTGCGGTGCCTGCTGAAAGCGTGTTGCATCAAAGCCGGCGCGCAGACAGGCACTGACGATTAATTCGTACAGGCTGGGCGCAACCTCGCGCGGGAAAATAATCAGTGATTCTTCGGCCAGCTGCGCCAGCGAGACTTTCTGCAAATGGTTAAGCGGATGGCTGGCTGGCAGCGCCACTTTCATCTCCTCCGTGGCGATCACTTTCAGGTTAAACGCCTTACTGCTCTCACACGGCAGACGAATGAACGCCGCATCCAGTAAACCTTCCCCTAAGTCCTGCATCAGCAGCGCCATGTTCTCTTCCCGGGTGATGAGCTCCATCGCCGGGTAGCGCGTTTTGAAGGCGCGAATCAGCTCAAACACCGGCGCGCCAAACGCCACCGAGCTGGCAAAACCCAGTGACATCTGGCCGCTCATGCCGCGCGCCACGCCGCGCGCCTTTTCCAGCGCCATATCGGCCAGCTGCACAATCGCTATCGCATCGGGCAGAAACGCGCGGCCCGCATCGGTCAGTTCCACGCCGCGCGTCAGGCGCTTCAGCAACGGCGTGCCGATCTCGTGCTCCAGCCGCTGGATTTGCTGGCTGAGCGGCGGCTGCGACATGCCCAGCAACTCGGCGGCGCGGGTAAAGTGCTGCGTTTCAGCAACGGCAACGAAATAACGCAGGTGGCGAAGTTCCATATCAAAAACGTCTCGAAGTTGGCAGTTTTCACTATTGGATTCTGTGAGCTATGTAGCCCACCATGATATTAACACGGCTTAACTATCTGATTGTGAGGCAGCAAATGTGTAACTTTGTATCTGATTGTTCATGCGAAGATCAGCTAAAGGCATCCGTCACTCAACTGGGACAGCAATCACCAGAAAAGGTTATCTATCAGACCTCCCTGATGAGTGCGCTGCTCAACGGCATCTATGACGGTTCAACCACCGTCGCGCAGCTGTTACAGAAGGGCGATTTTGGCCTCGGCACGTTCAATCAGCTGGATGGTGAACTGGTGGCATTTGACCGGCAGGTTTATCAGCTGCGCGCCGATGGCAGTGCCAGCCCGGCCCGGCCTGAGCAACAAACCCCGTTCGCCGTGATGACCTTCTTTAAACCGGAACATCAGCACCACTTTGCGCGCACCGCCAAGCGCGATGACGTCCATCAGGTGATTGATCGCATCATCACCTCCGATAACCATTTCTGCGCGCTGCGCCTGAGCGGCCGCTTTGCCTCGGTACAGACGCGCACCGTGCCCTGCCAGTGCCGTCCGTATCGCTCGATGCCGGAAGTGCTCGGCAATCAGCCCACCTTCGATTTTCGCCAGCGCGACGGTGAGCTGATTGGATTCCGCACGCCGCAATATATGCAGGGTATTAACGTCGCCGGCTATCACGAGCACTTCATTACCGACGATCGTCAGGGCGGCGGGCATATCCTCGACTATGTGCTGGAGCAGGGCACGCTGACGTTTGGTGCCATCAGCAAGCTGGTGGTCGACCTGCCGCAGGATCGCGAGTTTTTACAGGCCGATCTCAATCCTCAGGATCTCGATGCCGCGATCCGTTCCGTCGAAAGTTAATCGCAGAGGTGATCATGAAACAGCTTAAAACCCAGACGCTGTGGAACAGTGGCGCAGACCTGGTTGTCGCTCAGCTGGAAGCGCAGGGCGTAAACCATATTTTTGGCATTCCCGGTGCCAAAATCGACAAGGTGTTTGATTCGCTGGTAGATTCTTCCATTCAGCTGATTCCGGTGCGTCATGAGGCTAACGCGGCGTTTATGGCCGCGGCAATGGGCCGCCTGACCGGCCACGCCGGCGTAGCGCTGGTGACTTCCGGGCCCGGCTGCTCAAACCTGGTGACCGGCATGGCCACCGCCACCAGCGAAGGCGATCCGGTGGTAGCGATCGGCGGGGCGGTTAAGCGCTCCGACAGTGCCAAACAGGTGCATCAAAGCATGGACACGGTGGCGATGTTTCGCCCGGTGACCAAATTTGCCGTAGAAGTCACTGATGCTTCGGCGCTCGCGGAGTGCGTATCGAACGCGTTTCGCCATGCCGAAAACGGGCGCGGCGGCGCATCGTTCCTCAGTCTGCCGCAGGACATTGTTGACCAGCCGGTGTCAGGCAGCCTGTTACAGCGTTCAGGACACATCACGCTGGGCGCTGCGCCCGACGCGCTGGTGAATGCCGTAAGCCGCGAGATTGCGCGGGCGAAAAATCCGGTGATTCTGCTGGGCCTGATGGCCAGCCAGCCGGAGAACAGTGCGGCGATTCATGAACTGCTGAGCAAAAGCCGTATTCCGGTGACCAGCACCTATCAGGCGGCGGGCGCGGTGCGGCAGGAGCACTTCTCACGCTTTGCCGGGCGGGTTGGCCTGTTTAACAATCAGGCCGGTGACCGCCTGCTCCAGCAGGCGGATTTGATTATCACCATTGGTTACAGCCCGGTCGAGTATGAACCGGCCATGTGGAACAGAAGCAACGCCTTGCTGGTGCACATCGACGTGCTGCCCGCCGAGACCGATAACCACTATCAACCCGACGCTGAACTGGTGGGCGATATCGCCGGGACAGTGCGCAAAATCGCCGCGCAAATCGCGTCACCGCTGCAGCTCAGCGACGCTGCCGCCACCATTCTGCAGGATCGTCAGCAACAGCGTCAGCTGCTGGCGATGCAGGGTGCCAGCCTCGATCAGTTCGCCCTGCATCCGCTGCGTATCGTCCGGGCGATGCAGGATATCATTAACAGTGACGTCAGCCTGACGGTCGACATGGGCAGTTTTCATATCTGGATTGCCCGTTATCTCTACAGCTTCCGGGCACGGCAAATCATGATTTCCAACGGGCAGCAAACCATGGGCGTGGCGCTGCCGTGGGCGATTGGCGCCTGGCTGGTCGATCCGTCCCGTAAAGTGGTTTCGGTGTCGGGCGACGGCGGCTTTCTGCAATCCAGCATGGAGCTGGAAACCGCCGTCAGGTTAAAGGCCAATATTCTGCACATCATCTGGGTCGACAATGGCTATAACATGGTGGCGATTCAGGAAGAGAAGAAATACCAGCGCGTGTCCGGTGTGAACTTTGGGCCGGTGGATTTCAAAGCTTACGCGCAGGCGTTTGGTGCCGCTGGATTTTCGGTGAACAGCGCCGCTGAACTGGAACCCACGTTGCGGCGGGCGATAGAGGTGGAAGGACCGGCCGTGGTGGCTATCCCGGTAGATTACAGCGATAACCCGCTGCTGATGGGGCAGCTGCACCTCAGCCAGCTGCTTTGATCGGCTGTCACCTGAGCCAGTCCGGACCGGCCGTCAACGTCACGGCGGTCCGGAATAATGCGCTATTTAGCAGATGGGGTTAAAAGCTCTGCCAGTCCGCGTCAATGCCGTGCCCGGCGGCCACGGGTACAGCAGCCGGACGTTTCAGCGCGGAGACCGTTTTCGGGCGCTCAGCAGGTCGCGCGGACCCGGCCAGTGAAAACTGATTCACCAGGCCGGACAGGGTTTGCGCCTGATCCTGCAATGACGCGGATGCGGCAGAAGCCTCCTCTACCAGCGCCGCATTCTGCTGCGTGACATCATCCATCTGATTAATCGCCAGGTGCACCTGCGAGATGCCGGTGTTTTGCTCTTCGGCTGCGGCAGCGATTTCGCTTACCAGGTCATTCACCTGACGGAACGCGGTTTTCAGTCCTGCCATGTTCGCTTCCACCGCTTCAGCCTGTACCGCACCCGATTCCACCAGGCTGTAGGAGGTATCAATCAGCTGTTTGATCTCCCTGGCCGCCTGGGTTGAACGCTGCGAGAGGTTGCGCACTTCACCCGCGACCACCGCAAAGCCCTTTCCGTGTTCGCCGGCGCGCGCCGCTTCGACGGCAGCATTCAGTGCCAGGATATTGGTCTGGAAGGCAATGCCTTCGATCAGCGTGACAATTTCGGTGATTTTTTTCGAACTGGAGCGGATCTCCGCCATGGTGTTGAGCATATTGCCCAGCGACACCGCGCTGGCGTCTGAAAGTTCTGTCGCGTTACCGGCCAGACGATTAGCCTGCCGGGTATTGTCGGCCGTCTGACGCACGGTTTCGCTCAGTTCCGCCATACTGGCCGCCGTCTGTTCCAGCGAGGCGGCCTGCTGTTCCGTCCGCGAGGAGAGATCTTCGTTGCCAGCGGCGATTTGTGCCGACGCCGAACTGACGGCGTGAGAAGCGGTACTGACCTGCGCCAGCGCGCTGCCAACCCGGTCAAGCAGCTGGTTAAAGGCGCGGGCCATATTGCCGACTTCGTCTTTTTTGCTGTCATCGGCGGTGACGCTCAGATCAAGGCTGCTGCCAACGTGATCCATCACCTGACCAATCGCTTTCAGGCTCTGACGAATGCGCACCAGAGTTAACGCGGTGAGCGTACCCAGTAACAGCAGTGTCACCGCGACCCCGGCACTCAATCCCCAGAATGTGCGGTGATAAATCTCCTGGTTGACCACGCGCAAGCCGTCACCCAGCGACAAATTAAGCGACATCTGCTGGCGATAATCATTTTTTAACTGGCTGATGGCGCCGCCAATACCACTTTCGGCTTCCAGCATGCCGAGCGTGACGTCATCCTGATGAGCGTGTGAAGCAGCCAGAAAGGCCGGCAACCGCGATTCAACCACGCGCAGCGTCGCCAGGCCTTTAATGGTCATCTGCTTATCTTCGTCGCTGGAGATATCATTGGCTAAATAATATTCAGCCAGCGTTTTAATGTCGGCCAGGCGCTGAGCGATCTCTTTCTCGACCGGCGGCATACGCGCATTGTCAGTCTGGCTTTGATGCTTATACAGCGACAGAGAGAGTTTATTGCTGCGATCGATCAGCTCGGATAAATCGCGAATAGAGGGAATCGCATTGACCTGAACATATTCAAAGCGCTCCTGAAAACCGCCTAACAGTCGCACAGAAATAATGCCCGTCACCACCAGTGAAGCTGAGAGTAAAATGAAAGCCAGGGTAAGTCTTTGAGTAATATTCATCATATTGTTACCTGGTAAAAAGTTAAAAGGAATAAAGCGACAACCCACCGTACATCGGCAGGACCTCACAAAAGGTTATTTCAAAAATTATGAATAAATTAACTTTTCAGGATCATTAATTTTGAAGTAATTAAATAACTTTCAAAATGCGTGGCGTATTATTTTGCGCTAATTACCTGCGCCTTACGGTGTGCAATCCACTCACGATACTGGGCCGGCGTCATCGCCATCACCTGATGGAAGGCTTTACGAAAGGCGGTATCTTCGCTGTAACCGCACTGCAAGGCGGTCTGACGCACGCTGACGTCGGTGCTGGCCAGAATGGTACAGGCCAGTTCAATGCGGATGCGGGTAATAAACTCTTTTGGCGTTTCCTGCGACAGGGCTTTCATTCTGCGCTGCAGGGTACGCCCGGTAACGTTCAGCGCGGCTGCCAGTTGCGCGGCATTGATGGCGGGATTTTCCAGGCGGATGATCTCCTGCGCCCGCACCAGAAACGGCGTGCTGCTTTTCCCCGTACCCGGCGAGCCGGGAAGGTGGGTGTGCAGCACAGGGTTATCGGCCAGCGACATCTCCCGGGTGAGATCCGCCACCGCCTTGCCGGCGCTTTTTTCAATGATATACAGGGCCAGCGATATCCACGAAAAACAGCCACCGCTGGTAATGACGCGATCGTCTTCCTCCAGCGTTTTGCCTTTCGCCAGTCGCGCCTGCGGATAGCGCGCCTGCAGCATATGGCTGACCCACCAGGTGGTGGTACAGGAACGGTCATTCAGCAAACCCGCCTCGCCAAGGATCACGCCACCGGTGCCCGCAGCAGCCACCCAGGCACCCTGCTGATAGAGTTTGTTAAACCAGCCGGCAGCCTGACGGATACTGTCGAGGTTGATCGGTTGCAGGTCGGGCCCCAGCAACATGCCGGGCGCAATCACCACATCAACCGCACCGGCCCCCTGAAATGAGCTGTCGATGTGAATCAGGCGGCCTTCCGTATCCCACACCGGGTCACCGTTGGCGCTGACAATCAGCGTTTCAAAAGCTTTATCGGGAAAGCGTGCGGCGTGCACGGGGGAAGATGCAATCGCTTTGTTGGTTATCCAGAAAAGGTCGGTCATTCCGGCAACGGCGGACAGTACGCTGCCTTCCAGGGCGAGTATGGCGATACGCATAAGGGGTTTCCTGTGTTCAGATTGTCGTGATTTGCGTGAAAAATGTGACATTTTCCGCCGCTGAAGCTTTGTGGCCTCAATAGCGGACTCTTAGTTTATCTGGCCCTGGCGGTTGTCATCGGAAAAGAAACCGGCAATACGCGGATATCAGACCAGCAGGGAAGCGGAAAGGGCGCGTGGATGAAGCGATGGGATCGGGCAAATGAGAGGTGTGTGACAGACAATAGGGCGTGTAGCCAGCGCCACCATCATCGTGGCGCTGGTGCTGACGTTAGCTGAATCTTTCCGGGCGGAAGGTCGCCAGCATCGGGTGTTTAACGCCGGTGAGTATCTCCTGCGTCAGTATCTCACCGAGGATCAATGCCAGCGTGGCGCCGGAATGGGTGAAGACAACAAAACAGCCGGGAACCTGCTGCAGCTCACCGACCACCGGTTCGCCATCGCCAGGAATCGGTTTGAGACCGATTTTCCAGCTGCTGGCTTTCAGCGGCGCGCCGTCAGCGATCAGGTTACCTGCTTCCGCCATCAGCTGGTTAATGACTGCGGTATCAATGCTGTACTGCCCGTCGGCCTGCGCGACGATGTGCTCTTCATACCAGTCATGATCGACGGCGATGGTGTTGCCGGGATTAGGCCGGACCGCCGCGCGCGGCGTATTCATTACCACCTGCAGCCGGTGATCGCCGGGCTGGCTGGTCACCAGCATAGAGACCGGAGAACCGTTGGGGATGTGCACGCCGAGCGGGGCAACCACTTCCGGCGTCCACGGGCCACACGCTACCAGTACGCGATCGGCCAGCAGCTCACCGCGTTTTTCGCTGCGAATGCCGCTGGCCCGGCCGTCTTTGGTGATCACGCTGGCTTTACCGGCGTGCTCAACGATCTCTCCGCCCAGCGCGCGCAATGCCTGAACCAGATGCTCAACCAGATGCGGCAGGCTGACCCAGCCTTCACCGGGGTTGGCAATCGCCACCTGACTCAGACTGGCCGGATTCACCTGCGCATCGACATCACCGACCGTGGCGCGATTGATCAGCTTTGAGTCGTAGCCCTGCGCTTTTTCATAGTGATGACGCGCTTTGGTGCCCGCTTCATCGTCTGCGGCCCAGTAAATCGCGCCGTCGAAGCGCAGCCAGTCGAGCTGCGGATGACGGGCAAACAGCGTGCGATAGCGGTCAATGCCCGCCATGCGCAGCGCATGGTAAGGCTGCGAACGCTCGCCCGCGGAGTTGAGCCAGGAGAGGGATCGGCCGGTGGCGCCGGAGCAGAGTGCCGCTTCCGTCACCAGCGTGACCTGCGCGCCCGCCTGCGCCAGCTGCCAGGCGGTTGAGACGCCGAGGATGCCGCCACCCAGCACGATAACGGTTTTTGCCACGGTTTTGTCAGACATCATTCATTCCTTCTGTTAAAAAATGTTCGCCCTTCAGGCAATACGTACGCGATGCTGCTGATGGAGCTGCTCAATAAGCTGTAAAACGCCGAGCGCTTCACGCGCATCAACCGGCGGCGGCCCACCATGTAACAGCGCGTGGGCTAACAGCTGATAGAAAGCGGGGTAGTGACCACGTTCAATCGGCACCGTTGTGGTTGCCCCGACCGTGCCGGCCCGGGCAACGTTTTCTGCCGGCGTGACGCCGTACTGGCTATCGCCGGGCGACATGCCAGCCGCCAGCTGCGGCTCCTGATTGTCCAGCCCCCAGTGGGTGAAAGCGCCTTTGCTGCCCAGCAGGTGAAAGCGCGGCGCATTCAGTGCCGCCTGGCCATTCATCCACAACCGCGAGCGCACGCCGTTGTGGTGCAGCAATGAGACAAAACAGTCCTCGTCGCTGTCCGATTGCGGGCCGGAATGGCGCGCCAGCTCTGCCGTGGCATGGGCGACCGGGCCAAAGAGCTGGATGGCCTGATCAATCAGATGGCTGCCGATATCCAGCAGCAAACCACCGCCCTGCGCCAGCGTGACGCTGTCACGCCAGTTGCCGAATCCCTGCGGTCGCCACCACTCGAAACGCGACTCAAAACTCCTTACGGTGCCGAAGGCTTCCTGGTGCACCAGGCGCTGCAACGTCAGAAAGTCGCCGTCCCAGCGTCGGTTGTGAAACACGGTGAGCAAGGTATTGGCCTGCTGCGCGGCGGCGATCATCATTTCTGCCGCCTGCACGTCTGGTGCGAACGGTTTATCCACCACCAGATGGATCGCGCGCTGGCTGGCCTGTATAGCCTGCTCCGCGTGTTGCGCCGGTGGCGTGGCCAGCACGATGAGATCGATGCCGATCTCGCCGCCATCAATGGACTTGAGCAGCGCGGGCCAGTCCGGCAGCACGCGCGCCTGGGGGTAACGTTGCTGCGCGGTCGCTACGCGTTGGGCATCGCCAGTGACGATAACGTCGAGACGATAGTCGTCGTTATGTGCAAGCAGCGGTGCATGAAACACGCTGCCGGCGACGCCAAATCCCACCAGCGCCGTGCGGACTGGGCCGCTAACCTGAAGATGCGTCATCACAGTACCTCCGACAGAAAACGCTGCAGGCGCGCGGATTGCGGACGGTCAAAGATTTGTTCCGGCGTGCCGGCTTCCACGATTTCGCCTTCATCCATAAACACCACCTGATCGGCCACGCGCCGGGCGAAGCCCATCTCATGGGTCACGACTACCATGGTCATGCCGCGCTGGCACAAATCGGCCATTAGCGTCAGAACGCCTTTCACCAGCTCAGGATCGAGTGCCGAGGTGGCTTCATCGAACAGCATCACTTCCGGCTCCATCGCCAGCGCGCGCGCTATTGCCACGCGCTGCTGCTGGCCACCGGAGAGATCGCGCGGACGGTGATCGGCTCGCTGAGCAAGGCCCACTTCGGCCAGCCGCTGACGGGCAATCTCCAGCGCTTCGGCTTTCGGGCGGCCTTTCACTTTCCACGGTGCCAGCGCCACGTTTTCCAGCGCGCTGTGATCGGGAAACAGATTGAAATGCTGAAACACCATGCCAATTCTCAGCCGCAGCGCATCGGGCTTGTCCTTCAGGACAGAACGCCCGGCCAGTAAGACATCGCCGTTCTTCGGCTCATGCAGGCGATTGATGCCGCGCAGTAAGGTGGATTTTCCCGATCCCGAGGGACCGATGATGCAGGTGGTGGTGCCCGGTTCGATGCTCAGCGACACATTGCGCAGCACCTCAATCGGGCCGTACGCCAGCGTCAGATTGCGCAGCTCGAGGCTGGCGCCGTGAAATGCAGATGGCATGGCCATATTAATGTCCTCGCTCGCTGGTAAGTGAGACCGCCGGAACCACGTTGCGCTTTTGCTGCACTTCATCGAGCTCCTTCAGGCCGCTTTGTGGCGCGGTGGCGCGGCGACGTCCGGTACGGTAGCGGACGTCGATGTAGTTCACGGCGTGGGTGAGCGGCACGGTGATCACCAGATAGAACAGCCCGGCCAGCATCAGGGGTGACAGGTTGCCGCTTAGCACGGCGGCATCCTGGCCGACGCGGAACAGCTCACGCTGACCGGTCATCAGGCCCAGCAGATAAACCAGCGACGAGTCTTTGATGATGGCGATGAACTGATTGACTATCGCAGGCAACACGCGGCGGATGCCCTGCGGAATGATCACCAGGCGCATCGCCCGGCCATAGCTCATTCCCAGCGCCCGGCAGGCTTCCATCTGCCCCTGTTCCACGCTCTGGATACCGGAGCGGAAAATCTCGCCCATGTAAGCGCTGGCAATCAGGCTCAGGGCAAAAATGCCGAGCGGATACGGCGTCGGACCAAATAGCTGATAGCTGAAACGCGCCAGGCCCTGACCAATCAACAGAATGGTGAGGATGGAAGGCAAGCCGCGAAACAGATCGGTATACAGCCGCGCGGGCACGCGCAGCCAGCGCGAGGGCGAGATGCCCATCAGCGCCAGTATCAGGCCGAATAACGTGCCCAGCACGGTGGCCGCCACGGAGATAATGATGGTGTTCACCAGTCCGGTTGCCAGCAGCTGTGGCAGGACGTCCATCATCGATGGAATATCAAAAAACGTACGGGAAAGAATAGTGATCAGATCCATAGCCGATTCTCGGTTGCGGGTGACGGACATGCGCCGTCACCGGATGCAGTCTCACGCATAACGATGCGCAGGGTTATTGGCCGCCGGGCAGATACTGTTGCGGCATTGGCGAACCCGGGAACCACTTCTGGTACAGCTGTTTCCAGGTCCCATCCTGCATCGCCGCTTTGATGGCTTTATCCAGCGCTGCTTTGAACTCGGGCTTGCCTTTGGCGATGGCGACACCCGCAGGCGCGTCAAATGAAGGGATGTTCGCCGCCGTGACCAGCTTAAAGCGGGTGGCATAATCTTTGGCGGCTTCGTAGTCGAGGAACATAGCATCCAGCGTGCCGTTATTCAGCGCGGACACCGCTGCGTTGTTATCGGGGAAACGCACCAGATCGGTCTGTTTGAAGTGCTGCAGCGCATAGTTCTCCTGCAGCGTGCCCTGAATCACTCCGAGCCGTTTATGCGCCAGGGTTTCTACGTTTTTCACCCCGGAATCACTGCGGGTCAGCACTGTCAGATAGCCCGCAAGATAGCCGGTGGAGAAATCGACGGTTTTTTCGCGCAGCGGCGTGATGCCAATGGCGGCGACGCCGGCATCATACTGGCCATTTGCCACCGCCGGCAGAATGGCGGAGAAGTCCTGACCGATAAAATCCACCTGATCGATGCCCATGCGATGCGCCACATTTTTGAAGAATTCGACGTCAAAGCCGGTGAAGTTGCCGTTTTTATCGGTGAAGGTGTAGGGCTTCGCGTCGCCGAGGCTGGCAACGCGGAGGTGACCGGGTTCGATCAAACCCCAGGGATTACTGTCGCTGGCGGCGTGGGCGCTCCAGCTGGCGGAAACCAGCATTGCCGTGCCGAACAGGGCGGCGGTCAGTTGATTGAAACGTTTGTGCGATGTCATAAGGCTCTTCCGTCTGTGCAGGTGAAACTTCAGAGTTCGCCAAGCCGGTTTATTGTTATTGAGACCGGTCTCAACGCGGGGCAAAATGAAACCGGCTCTGGTTGTGAGACCGGTCTCATTCGGATATACTGATATTAAGCACACGCTATCAGCAGCGTCAATTATGTTGTTATCAACTTGTGATTCGAAATAATTATGACCAATGAAAATGCTCGTTCACGCGGTCCGACCGTTGCCGACGTCGCCCGCGCCGCCAATGTTTCCAAAGCCCAGGCGGCACGCGCGCTGGGCGGGTATGGTTCCGTCAGTGAAGATGTGCAGACGCGGGTGAATCAGGCTGCTGAAGCGCTGGGATACCGACCGAACGAGCTGGCGCGCAGCATGAACACTGGCCGCTCCAATACTATCGGGGTGATTGTCGGCGACATTGAAAACCCGCACTTTGGCCTCGCGCTGCGCGGTATGGCGGATGTTGCGCGCCAGGCGGGCTTTCACCTGCTGCTGAGTAACAGCGATGAAACGCTGGACGAGGAACGGGAAGCCGTGCGCGTGATGCTGGATAAGCGCGTCGATGGCATCATCGTCGCGCCGTGCAGCTCATTGTTTGAGGATAACGAGCATCTGCGCCAGGTGCTGGCAGAAGGGCGTTCATTAATGATGTTCGACCGGGCAGTGCAGGGGATGGAAGTGGAGACCATCCAGGCGAACTTTGTCGCGGTGGCCAAACAGGCGACGGAGCTATTACTGGCGGCCGGGCATCAGCGTATTGCTTATCTCTCCAGCATGCGCAGCGCTGCACCGTATTCGCCGGCAATCACGCTGGGCCCCACGCCGGTGGCGCAGCGCGTTAGCGGAATGATTGATGCCTACCGGGCCGCAGGTAAGGAACTGGATCCAGCGCTGATTCGGCTTAATGCGCTCAGCGAAGCCATCATTGAGCAGATCCTGACTGAACTGCTGGCGCTCGCCGAACCACCCAGCGCGCTGATTGCCTCCGATAACCTGATTGCGATGGGCATCCTGCGCGGTCTGGCCAAACGCGGCCTGCGCGTACCTGAAGATATCTCTTTTGTGATGTACGACGATTTTCCCTGGACCGAACTGATGTCACCGCCGCTGACCGTGGTCGCCCAGCCGGTGTATGAAATGGGGCGCGAAGCCGCGCGCCGGTTGATTTGCCACATCCGCCAGCAATCCGCCGGCGCCTTACCCGCGTTTGACAGCTGGATGGTGGTGCGCGGCTCAGTGGGGGCAAACCCGTCGGCCCGGTGATACAATGTGCGGCGGCGGGTTTGTGCAATTTCTCCCTGCTTTTTTGGTCGCCATGAATGGCGCCCCTACGGAAAACCGCGCGGTTTTGTTTCTTCATACGCCTTAGAAAAACAGTAAATTGTGCGATATCTCGTAGGGTGCGCATTCATGCGCACCGGTGACACATTAAGTTGTGCGATGCCTCGCAGGACGCGCATTCATGCACACCGGAGAAACATCAAATTGTGCGATATCTCGTAGGGTGCGCATTCATGCGCACCTGGATAATTAATAATCAGCGGCACCGGTAAGAAACGCGGTAGAACGCAGTAATTGATGCAATGATTTCTTGCTCCATCAGGTGTGAGACATAACAAAGAATGTTGGAATGATTAGTCTCTCATTGGTGTGGGATCATCTCCTGGGATTAGTCGCATCAAACTCCATAGTATTCATTTTAAAGGGAGTTCTTAACAGGAGTTTTATGATCATGAATCTAAATGATATTTACTACACTAGCTTATCTATAACAGTAATTTCCATGCTAACATTCATTGTTTGTTTCTTCCTTTTTGCGCATTCCAGATTAAGCAGGAAAACACCAGCAAAAGCCACATTTCTTTTTTTTGACTTCATGCTTTTTAAGCCTGGCCGGTTATCTAATATCTCAGCCATATCGATTGCAGGCACCTTGATATTTGGTAACCTCTTTGACTTCGACAAAAATCAGAACACCTCAGCTTTATACATAAATTCAATTGGCTTTATTTCTACATTTCTTTTCTTTGTTCATTGCAGATCATTTTCCAAAGAAACCTATAATGGAAAGGATGTTAAATGTCTGAACGAAATGTTTACTAATATCAATCTATCTTCAAGGAATTTGTTTTTATGGTTATCGAGATTGAGTTATGTGATAATGATCATTGCTGCGGGATATGGTGAATGAATTATGAGCGATTTTGCGTTATCAGATGTTGCGGAGCTTATTGCTAATAATAGTGATTTAGTAGATTTTGGAAGTGCTGAAAATGCCGTTGATAGTGAGTGGGTTGAAAGAGCTGAAAAAACTCTTGGCCTTCCCTTTACGCTATCCTATAAAGCTTTTTTAAAGGAGTATGTTGGCGGCGAAATTGGTGGCGAGGAAATATATAGTATCTATGGCATAGATTTTAAGGATGTCTGTGGTGGAGATATTGTTTATCAGAATTTAACTGATGTGAAAAATGGCTAGGCAAAAGAAAAACAACTCGTTGTAAGTGAAATTGATTTTGGTGAAATATTCTATTTTGACTACACGCAACTTAAAGATGAAGAGTGCCCAATATTTCAGAAGTTACCCTCAGGGAATTGACTGCATTATGCGAATAACTTCTATGAGTTTTTGTGTAAGCGAATCGAAGCTCACCTGAATTAGCTTCTATAATTTTTACTTTCAGGCCCATAGCTTGCGGGATTTTCTGTCCTAATCTCCTTCGGCAACAGACAATATATGTTTTTTGGATAACCATCATTTGAGGAGTTTCTCGACATCAGCACAGCAAACAGGTGCTAAACGGGCAGTCAGCTGTAGGGTGCGCATTGATGCGCACCAGGATAACGCCGCGGTGTCGCGGGATTCGTTGTCATGCTGGATGAGCTAAAGAGATGTTTAAAGCACCGAGGGCGAAGCTAACCGTGCACTCAGTTGTAGGGTGCGCATTGATGCGCACCAGGTTAACGCCGTGGAGACCGGTGGGATAAGTTTTCATATAGTGTCGCCGTGGTGGAATGCGTTGTGGGCCTGTTAAGAGGCGTAAAGGGCGAAACTGAAGGATTGCGATACCTGACGGGATACCATATTTAACATAATCATGATTATGCGCACTTTGGCGCGAAAGGCAAATCAGTAGCATCTATAAACAGCTCCATTAGTTTAAGGCTGCCAGTTATGGCGCACTCACCATATTTAAACCCTCGCCGGCAATAACGGATAACACTTTGTCCAGTTGTAGTTAGTCTTCGTCAACATCAATTCTCCCGCCACCGCACCGAAATTGATGTCCTGACGTTCATAAAAGAATTGACGCAAAACTGCGGGTAAAAACTCAGCGCTGTAGCGCAGTAACGTGCTGTGCCAGAATGGTGCCGGCAACGGGCTGTTGCCATGCCGCATCAGCAATTCATTTTCCCAGTCTGAATCCAGAACCTTGTCGCAGAATGACTGGCGCATGGCAATCGCAGGCGTATCAGGTATGCCCGCAAGCAATAACTGACTGGGCAACGCCACTAAGCGCAGATCCCGGATAACGATTTTTTTCGCAGCAAATTCCTGCCAGATTGTGGTCAATTGTGCCGCTTTCGCTGGTAAAGGCTCGTTGACGTTATACAGCGGTAAAGTCAGAGGCAAAAAAGTAAAATGAAGGCCTTGCGCTGGCAGCGTATCAGCAAGCGGATCTGCCAGCGTGAGTCGTTGCAATTCATCAATCAGACGTAACACCGGTAAGGAAACTGACGGCTTTATCCCTGCGGCAAGCGCCAGTTTTACCGGATCGTAGTAATTCTCTTCACGGATGTTTCCGATGCCTGCATTTTTCGCCCACAGCGCAATGGTGTTTTCGTTCGCAGAACGGTACCGGGTTTGCAGACTGATTGGTTGCATGTCAGACCTTAGGGTATTTGGATGAGCGCAGATAATTAATTATGAAACGGTTTTTAGCAGATACCCCAGCCTGATTGTAATGAAAACGCGTGATTATCTCATGCCTGTTCAACACCGCTTAAACGATGCGCGATTTGTCTTCGCTCTGACGCATCAAAGCGTCTACAATGCCGGCGAAATTTTTACTGATGAGGATACACAATTGGACACCTGTCCCACACGATTACAATCGGTGCCGATGCTGAGATAGCCTCATCGCTGTCTTAGCCCTGCGTTAAGACGGTGGATTTTCCTCCCCCTTTTTCCTGCGTTCTGTCTGGCCCCGCTGTAATCCATTCTTATAACTCTGAATATCCATTGCCCGGCGGTGATGGAGTGAGGTCTGACATGGACTGGAAAATCTTTTTATTGCGCGTCACGGTCGCGCTGATTCTGGGCGCGCTGATTGGCAGCGAGCGCCAGCTGCGCCAGCGCCTGACCGGGCTGCGCACCAATGCGCTGGTCAGCACCGGTGCCTGTTTGTTTGTGCTGATGACGCAAAGCGTACCGGGAATTGCCGCAGATGCCTCGCGCGTCGCGGCCTATGTGGTTTCCGGCATTGGCTTCCTCGGCGGTGGCGTCATCATGCGCGATGGCCTGAATGTGCGCGGCCTTAACACCGCGGCCACGCTGTGGTGTACCGCGGCGATTGGCGTGTTATGCAGCATGGGCTTGTTGCTGGAGGCAGGCATCGGTTGTGTGGTTATTCTGTGCGCCAACATCCTGCTGCGCGAGATGGCACAGGGTATCAATCGGCAGAGCATCATTACTGCGGAAGACGCCAGCCAGTATTACAAAGTGCAGATCATCTGTCTGGCGGCCGATGAGGTGCAGGTGCGCAGCCTGATGCTGCACAGCCTTGGCGGCAGCGGTCTGCGGCTGCAATCCCTGCACAGTGAGGATCTGGAACCCTCACACCGCATGGCGGTAAATGCGGAAGTGCTGGGTAAACCCAGCCTGACCGATCAGCTGGAAAATCTGGTCAGCCGCATCAGCCTGGAAAAAGGCGTCAGCTCGGTCAGATGGCAGGTGTGTGAGCCGGAGACCGATTGAGTCGTTAAACGCGATGCGGCTGCGCTACTTGCCAAAGCGCAGCCGCAGCGTTGCCGGCAGCACGGTATGCTGGCTGATGGGGTCATCGCCGTTAATCATGGTAGTGAGCAGCGTAAAACACTCCTGCGCCAGGCGCGGCACATCCTGCTCGACGGTATCGATCGGCAGTGTCAGTGAGTCATACAGATAGTGATCGTCAAAGCTGGCCACGCGGATGTCGCTGTGCAGCAGATGATGCTGGCTCATGTAGCGCAACACCCCTTCCAGCAGACCGCAGGCGGCGGTGAAAATCGCTTTGGGCGGACGCCCCAGCCGGGCGCACAGCGCGGCAAACATTTCATAACCGCTGCTCGGGTGATAGTTGCCGTGAATGATCCACTCCGGCCGTGGCGTCACACCTGCTCGTTCGAGACCCTGCATGAAACCGGCCAGACGATCTTTGGTGGGTGACAAACGCGGCTGACCGCCGAGGAAATAAATTTCATCCGGATTGGCGCGCGCCAGCCGTTCCACCAGCTCGGCAGTCGGCGTGACCGAATCGGTCATCACCAGCGGCAGTTGCGTATCATTAACGTAGCGGTCAAACAGCACGATCGGCAGTTGATCGCTCAGTTTGACGTAGTCACTGTCGCTTAACATGCTGGACGCCACAATCAGCCCATCCACCTGACGCGCCACCAGATTATCCACCACCACCCGCTCCTGCCCGGCGTTCTCGTCAGTGCAGGAGATCAGCAGCTGTAAGCCCGCCTCGCGACACAGATTTTCCAGCGCGTGCGAGAACACGGCAAAACCATGGTTGGTGATCTCCGGCACCACTAAACCCAGCGTATGGCTGCGATTATCGCGCAGCGAGCGCGCGTGAATACTGGCCTGGTAGTGATGCTCGCGCGCCAGCGTTAATACCCGTTCACGCGTCTCTTTCGCCACACGCAACTCTTTGCCACGGCCATTCAGCACCAGGCTGGCGGTGGCTTTGGACACCCCCGCCAGCGCGGCGATATCCGCTATGGTAACGCGTTTGGTTTTTCTCACGTCAGTGCATCGGTTAAGGAAACAATGACTTATTCTACCATGCGCGGCCGCAACGACCAGTAGCGCGCCGTCACTTCTGCGTGTCCGGTCAGGGTTAATTGCGCCGGATGCGCCGGGAAGTAGCGGCTGCTCATCACCCCTTCCCCTTCATTAATGAAAATCTCGACGCTGGAGTGATCGCACAGTAACTGGAGCTGACTCACCGCGCCGCGCCAGTAACGGAACTGCCACTCGCCGCTTGCCAGACTGCGCCGCGCGAGCCGCAGCCCGTCGGCGCGCCACTCCAGCCGTAGCTGGTCGGCGAAATCCAGGGTGATGTCGCCCTGCCCGCTCAGCAGTAATTCCAGCCGCTGCGCATCAATGACCGGCGCATCGGCGGCTGGCCCCTGATAGTGCTGTTCAGCGCTGCGCAGCGCCTGCAGTTCAGTAACCGGACGCTGGAACAGCCGGCCATCACGCGTGCCCAGTTCGCGCACGCAGGTCATCTGATGGATCCAGCCATTGGCCACCGTGGGCTGCAGCATCTCCTCGCCATCCGGCACGCCCATCCAGCCCACCAGCAGCCGGCGTCCGTTGGCGGTTAGCGTGGTTTGCGGCGCGTAAAATTCGAAACCGGCGTCAAGCTCATGTAATTCGCCATGGCTAAAGCGGGCGTTAGCATAATCAAGATCGCCGGAGAGCCACGCGCTGGGATGCGTATTGAGAAAACGATGCTGTTCCTGCGCAAGCCCCTGCGGACAGCAAATCAGGAACGTGGTATCGCCGAGGGTAAACATGTCCGGACATTCCCACATATAACTGGCTGCCGCCAGCCCGTTCAGGCCGCTACCGGCAATCTCGCCCAGATTGCGCCACTCACGCAGGTCCGCCGAGCGCAGCAGCAATACTTTGCCCTGCTTTTGCAAATCCTGCGCGCCCAGCACCATGAACCAGTGTTCGCCATGCCGCCACACTTTCGGGTCGCGCACGTGTCCGGTATAGCCGTCGGGCAGCGCGATCACCGGCCCGAGTTTGTCAAAGCCGCCCTGCGCATTCTGCACCGCCAGACACTGCCAGGCGGTGCGCGCGCCATCGGCAAACTTTACGTTGCCGGTATAGATCAACGTCAGCGCGCCATTGTCATCAACGGCGCTGCCCGAATAGCAGCCGCTGCGGTCATACTCTTCATTCGGCATTAGCGCTATGGGTTCATGCTGCCAGTGCAGCAAGTCGGCGGAACTCCAGTGGCCCCAGCATTTATGCTGATGCTGGCAGCCCAGCGCATTCCACTGATAGAACAGATGGTAACGCCCGGCGAAGTGGATAAAGCCGTTCGGATCGTTAAGCAATCCGGTGACGGGCGCCAGATGCCAGCCCGGATAATGCGGGTCGCTCAGCGCGCGCGGCTGACCGCGCATCACCGCCTGTAAAATATCGGGTAACAATGTAGAAGCCGCCATTATTCCGCGTCCGTTTTGTATTTGAGCAGATAAGAGATCATAAATGCGCTGCTGAAGGCAATCACCATGCCAATGGCATAGTTAAGCAACGAACTGGCCTGCACAATCGCCATGCCCGGCAGACCGGTGAGACCGACAGCCGTCATATACACATGCACCGACACTACCCAGGCACCGCCCAGCGCGCCGCCGATCAGGCCGGCGATAAAGGGTTTCATAAAGCGCAGGTTGATACCGAAAATCGCCGCCTCGGTAATACCCAGCAGCGCTGAAAAGCCGGACGGCAGCGAAATCGCTTTGATTTTCACATCTTTGGTTTTGAACCATACCGCCAGACAGGCACCGCCCTGCGCCACGTTAGCCATCGCCCAAATCGGCAGCAGGAAGTTGACGCCAATCGCCGGATTGCCCAGCAGCCCGGCTTCAATCGCATGGAAGCTGTGGTGCACGCCGGTGATAACGATAACTGAGTAAAGCCCGCCAAACACCAGTCCGGCCAGCCAGCCGGCATGGGCAATCAGCGTGCTGAGGACGAATGAAATACCGTCGCCCAGCATCCGCCCTGCCGGACCAATCACCAGCAGCGCAACGAAGCCGGCGATAATCACCGTCAGGAACGGCGTCAGGATCAGATCCAGCGCGTCCGGAATCACCCGGCGCAGCTGCTTCTCCAGCACACTCATAAACCACACCGCCAGCAGCACCGGAAACACCGTGCCCTGGTAGCCGATCATCGCCACTTCGATACCGAAAAAGTTCATGGTATGGAAGCCGGCCGCCACGCCCCAGGCGTTAGTGAGCGCCGGATGGGTCAGAATGCCGCCGAGTGTGGCACCGAGGAACGGGTTACCGCCAAACTCACGTGCCGCGGTAAAGCCAATCAGGATCGGCAGGATGATAAAGGCCGCCGAGCTGCACATATCCAGCATGATATACAGCGCGTTATCGGGATTAACCCAGCCGTAGGTTTTAACCATGCCGAGCAGTCCCATCAGCAGGCCAGAGGCCACAATCGCCGGGATGATCGGTACAAAAATGTTCGACAGCAGACGCGCAATGCGCTGGAACGGATTGAGCTTGCGCGCAGCGATATCCGCCGCTTCCGACTTGCTGGTTTCACTGATGCCAGCTTCGCGGATAAACGCGGCATACACTTTATTCACCACGCCAGTGCCAAAAATCACCTGCAGCTGTCCGGCATTGCGAAAACAGCCTTTCACGCCCTCCAGTTTGCCAATCGCGGCGGTGTCGGCTTTGGCGTCATCCACCAGCACCAGGCGCAAACGTGTGGCACAGTGCGCCGCACTGGCGATATTTTCCCGGCCTCCCAGCAGCGGCAGCAGCGACCGGGAAAGAGTAACAAAATCCATAGTAACCTCTGTTTTTGGTTGTTATGCCATCATGCGCTAAGCGGCCCGCACGCGGGCCGTTTCATCAGAACCAGGTTTCCATTTGCACGCCAAAGTTCCACTCGCCGCCGGACTTAAAGCCGGTGCTGCCAAAGGCGTCATCGCTGGCGTAGTTATCCAGACGATGATCCCAGTCCATCCAGCTGGCGAACAGGCGGATTTCCGGACGCTTGAGGAATTCGCCCACGTCGCTGGCTTTGAGCGTGGGGGCGACGGTGAGCTTGTAGAAGTTGCCGCTGACGGCCTGGCGATTGTTATAGCCTTCAGGCCGCAGATCCATGTACTGATATGAGCCTTCATACTGCATCTCAAAGTTCTGGGTAAATTCCTGAATCAGGCGCAGGTTCATGGTGGCCCACTCATAGCTGTCGCCTTTGACGTAGCGGTCTTTGCTGCTCTGCGCCAGCAGCGCCGGCGCGATGTGCCAGCCAGCGCCCAGCGGCGTCATCCCGTAGCTGGCGAGCCGCCAGGTATTCGCCTGCGGCAACAGCGCGCCATCGGAACCAATACTCTTCACTTCTGCACCGAGGCCATGACCGTACAGTAGCGCGGTTTTCGCTGAACCTTCACCCAGGCCGTAGAAGCTGTCGTTGTGCAATCCGACCAGGGCGTGCACACCGTCACTGGCGGCATCACTTTTCACGCGGTTGCCGTCAATATCGGTGCGCTGATCGTTATCTTTCGCACGCATGCCGCTCACCATCAGCTGCAGTGGCCCGACAAAGTTATTCAGCGACAGAATGTAGTTTTGCGCGGTGTTGTCGTTATTTTCGATGTCCCCGAAGGTGCGGCCATAAATCGACAGGTTGCTGCGGGCGTCATCGCCCCACTTCATGTCGTAAATACCGGCCCCGGTTCCGGCGAGGAACACCACATCGGAATCGATCCAGTGGATGTCGAAGTTATCGCGGTCGAAACGCTTACCGGCCCACACCGTGGAGTCTTTGAACGCGCCGGTGAAGGTCGGTAGCTGCCCCAGTTCGACAAACGCCTGACGCAGGTTGAGATCGCTGCTGGCGGCAGTCCAGTCGTTGTAGGTGCGCTGTCCGTCGGCCAGCATCGCCTTGAAGCGCGTGGTGGCACCGTTGGCCAGCGTTTGTTTATGTTCGAGGTTAAGTTCAACGTAGGTATCCGGCTCATTGCCGAGCCGCCCGACGTGACCGCCGGTCTCACCGGCTGGCGTGACGGTGGGCCCGCCCTGAGTTTTCGCAGCGGAACTGTTCATCAACAGGCCAGAGCGTGCGTAGCCATGAAACTCAAAGCCCTCTGACTCGCTGCTGGCGGCGGGCGCAACAGGCTGAGCGGCGCGCGGTTCGGTCTGTGCGACGGCAACTGGCGTCGGGTTCTGCTGCTGCACCGCAGCCAGCTTTTGCACCTGCTGTTCCGCCGCCTGCGCGCGCTGCTCCGCCACGCTGGCACGCTGTTCAGCCGCGGCCAGCCGTTTTTCCATCGCCGCCAGACGCGCTTCAATACTGCTCATGTCGTCTGCCGCCCAGGCTGGGCCTGAGCCTAATACGGTACTAAGGGTTATAGCGATTATGCTTTTTTTCACTGTTTTGCATCCCTGAGGCAAGGCTATCATCAGATGTATTTTTTTGCTAAACCGGTTTAGGCACCGCATCATAGCGGTGCCATTTTTTAAAGCGCAATGGATTTTGCTAAACCGATTTAGTGGATGTGAGATACATCGCAAAACAGGGAAAACGGCGGGGTCAGATACTGTGCTGCTGTAGCTGTTGATGGTTGGGTAACGCGGTCATCGCGCCTTTGGCGGTGGTGGCCAGCGCCCCGCACGCCTGCGCCGTGCGCAGGCAGGCCGCCAGCTGCGCTTCCTCCGCCGGCAGACCCTGCTGCGCCAGTTCCCACAGCAGACCGGCCACGAAGGCATCGCCTGCACCGGTGGTATCCACGCTGACCACCGGTCGCGCGGGATAGTGAATTTGCCGACCGTTAAAGTACGCACGCACGCCGGCGCTGCCCTGCGTAACCAGCAGTAATTTCAGAGCAAACCGCTGCGCCAGTTGCGCAATGCCGTTATCAATGTCGGTGCAGTCGGTGATGAAACTCAGCTCTTCCACGGAGAGCTTCACCACATCCGCCCGTTGCAGTGCCGCGCTGAGGCACTGCTGCAGCGCCGCCGGATCGGACCACAAATCGAGACGGATATTGGGATCGAAGCTGACAAAACCGCCCGCCTCACGCACGCGCTGCATGGCGGTTAACGCCGCCGTGCGCGACGGCTCGGCGAGTAACGCAATCGAACAGCAGTGCAGCCATTCGCCACACTGAAACCGCGGCAAATCGTCTGGCGTGAGAAACAAGTCGGCGCTGGGGCGCACCATGAAAGTGAAGGTACGCTCACCGTACTCATCCAGGGCCACGACCACCGTGGAGGTGCGCTGCTGCACATCTTTGCGCATATGGGAAACATCCACCTTTTCCTGCGCCAGCGTGCGACACAAAAACTGGCCAAAAGGATCGTCACCCACCCGTCCGATAAATCCGCTGTTACCCGCCAGCCGGGCGATACCCACTGCCACATTGGCGGGCGCGCCGCCGGGACACTGCAACAAACGGCCTGCGTCATCAGGCAGCAAATCCACTACGGCATCACCCAGACACCAGATACGTTTCATCATGATTCGGTCTCACTTAATCGCTAAAACGGTTTAGCAAAGCATGCATATTAATCATGAATGCGGGCATTTGTCACCGTGAACAGTCCGACAGGCTTCAGACTTGTCCGTTGCTGGGATCGGTTTCGCCCTGCCGCATGGTCGTCTGCGTATTGACGTCTATGCTTAAAGTTTTCCAAAACCTTATAAAAATCGGTGTCATTGAGATTTCATTTCGCCACTTGTCCGGAGGCAAAGGCATGAGCAACCCACGCGATGAAAAGACGCAGCGGTATTCACCGCAGCAGGAAGAGACAGAGCGAGCCCGGCTGACGGCCGGTGCCGGTTCCGCCGCGCCGGTCCCCGTCACGGTGCCAGTCACGCTGCAGGTGAACGGCGAACCTCAGCAGCTTAACGTGGATACCCGTACCACGCTGCTGGACGCGCTGCGCGAGCAATTACACCTGACCGGCACCAAAAAAGGCTGCGATCACGGTCAGTGCGGTGCCTGTACCGTGCTGGTCAATGGCCGGCGCATCAACGCCTGCCTCACTCTCGCGGTGATGCAGCAGGATGCCGAAGTGACCACCATTGAAGGCGTCGGCACGCCGGATGATCTGCACCCGCTGCAGTCCGCCTTTATCCGCCACGACGGCTATCAGTGCGGCTACTGCACGCCGGGGCAAATCTGCTCCTCGCTGGCGGTACTGCAGGAAATTGCGGCGGGCATTCCCAGCCATGTCACGGGCGATCTGACCGCCGCGCCAGCGCTGAGCGATGAAGAAATTCGTGAGCGCATGAGCGGCAACCTCTGCCGCTGCGGCGCTTATGCCAACATCCTTGCCGCCATTGAAGAGTACGCCGGAGGCCAGAAAGCATGAGAGCCTTTACCTTTGAACGGGCAGCGACGCCCGCACAGGCTGCCAGCAGCGCGATGCAGCATCCGAGCGCACGCTTTATCGCCGGCGGTACCAATCTGCTTGATCTGATGAAGCTGGAAATTGAAACCCCGGCGCACCTGATTGATGTTAACGGACTGGCGCTGGACAGCATTGAGCCCACCGCCGGGGGCGGCTTACGTATTGGTGCGCTGGTGCGCAATACCGATCTGGCGGCAGACGCGCGCATCCGGCGCGACTATGCCGTGCTGACGCGCGCGCTGGTGGCGGGTGCTTCTGGCCAGCTGCGCAATCAGGCCACCACCGCCGGCAACCTGCTGCAGCGCACGCGCTGTCCCTATTTTTACGATGTTAATCAACCCTGTAACAAGCGTCAGCCGGGTACGGGCTGTGCCGCACGCGAAGGATTCAGCCGCCAGCATGCGGTAGTGGGTGTCAGCGAAGCCTGTATTGCCACCCATCCCAGCGATATGGCGGTGGCGATGCGACTGCTGGATGCGGTGATTGAAACCGTCAGCCCTGATGGCAGCCAGCGCGCCATTCCCATCGCTGAATTCTACTGCGCACCGGGCGACACGCCGCATATCGAAACCGTGCTGCAGCCGGGTGAGCTGATCGTTGCGGTTACCCTGCCTGCACCGCTGGGTGGCACGCACATTTACCGTAAGGTGCGCGATCGCGCTTCGTACGCCTTTGCGCTGGTCTCAGTAGCAGCGGTTATCCTGCCTGAGGGTGGCGGCCGGGTGGCCGTCGGCGGCGTGGCCCATCAGCCGTGGCGCAGCGCGGCGGCGGATGCTGAACTTCCTCACGGGGCGCAGGCGGTCTGCGATGTGCTGTTTGCTGATGCGCGTCCCACTGAAGCCAACCGATACAAACTGTTGCTGGCGCAGCGCACGCTCGCCTCAGCGATCGCGGAAGCGAGGAGCAACGCATGAAATTTGACACACCTGCAACCGCCAATCCTATCGACCAGCAGCGCGTCGTCGGCCAGCCGCTGGCACGCATCGACGGGCCGTTAAAAACCACCGGCTCGGCGCATTACGCCTATGAATGGCACGCTGAAGCACCGGATGCGGCCTACGGTTATGTGGTCGGCGCGCCAGTTGCCAAAGGCAATATTCTCTCGATTGACACCCACGCCGCAGCACAGGCACCGGGCGTGCTCGGCATCGTCACCGGAGCAACCGCCGGTAAGCTCAACAAGGCAGAGCGCAACACCGCGACGCTGCTGGCAAATAATAAAATCGAACACTACCACCAGGCCGTGGCGCTGGTGGTGGCGGAGACCTTTGAGCAGGCACGTGCAGCCGCGCAGCTGGTTAAGGTTAACTGCCAGGCTGAAACGGGAGCTTACGATCTTGAAGCGGCCCAGCCAGAGGTGACAACGTCACCCGAAGGTGAGCCGGATAAAACACTGGGCGACGTCGATGCTGCCCTGCACAGCGCAGCCTTTACGCTGGACGCCACCTACACCACGCCCGATCAAAGCCATATGGCAATGGAACCGCACGCTTCCATGGCGCTGTGGCAGGACGATCACCTGACGGTCTGGACCTCGAATCAGATGATTAACTGGTGCCATACCGACCTGGCGCACACGCTCGACATGCCGATGGAAAAGGTGCGCGTGCTGTCTCCTTACGTCGGCGGTGGCTTCGGCAGCAAACTGTTTTTACGAAGCGATGCGCTGCTGGCGGCTCTGGGGGCGCGCGCCGTGGGACGCGCGGTGAAAGTGATGGTGCCGCGCCCGATGATCCCCAACAACACCACGCACCGGCCAGCGACGCGGCAGCGCATCCGATTAGCTACCGATGCGCAAGGCCATCTCACCGCCATTGCCCATGAAAGCTGGTCCGGTAATCTGCCGGGCGGAACGCCGGAAACTGCGGTGCAGCAGACTGAATTACTCTACGCCGCCGCCAACCGGCTTACCGGGCTGCGCCTCGCCGAACTCGATCTGCCCGAGGGCAACGCGATGCGTGCGCCGGGTGAAGCGCCCGGTCTGATGGCGCTGGAGATCGCCATGGATGAAATGGCCGCCATCGCCGGTATCGACCCGGTTGAGTTTCGCATCATCAATGATACACAGGTCGATCCGCTGCATCCGGAGCGCTTCTTTTCACGCCGCCAGCTGGTGCAATGCCTGCGCACCGGCGCCAGCAAATTTGGCTGGGCGGAGCGCAGTGCGCAACCCGGGCAGCGGCGCGAGGGGCGCTGGCTGGTGGGCATGGGCGTGGCAGCCGGTTTCCGTAATAACCTGCTGGCGCCCTCCGCCGCGCGCGTGCAGCTGGATGCGCAAGGCACAATCACTGTCGAAACCGATATGACCGATATCGGCACCGGCAGCTACACCATCATTGCCCAGACGGCAGCCGAGATGATGGGCGTGCCGATTGAGCAGGTCAGCGTGCGGCTTGGCGATTCGGCGTTTCCTGTCTCGGCGGGTTCGGGTGGCCAGTGGGGAGCCAATACCTCCACGGCCGGGGTGTATGCGGCCTGCGTCCGGCTACGCGAGAAGGTTGCCGCACAGTTGGGTCTGGATGCGGAAAGCGCAGAGTTTGCCGATGGGCACATTCACGCCAGCGGGCAGCGCCTGCCACTCACTGCGGCGGGTCCGCTGATGGCGGAAGAGACCATGGAATTCGGCGATCTGGACAAAACCTTCCAGCAATCCACCTTTGCCGGTCATTTTGTCGAAGTGGCGGTCGATAGCGCCACCGGCGAAGTGCGCGTGCGGCGCATGCTGGCGGTATGTGCCGCGGGGCGCATTCTCAACCCCAAAACCGCGCGCAGTCAGGTGATCGGCGCGATGACCATGGGCCTCGGCGCCGCGCTGATGGAGGAGCTGGCGGTGGACACCCGGCTCGGCTACTTCGTCAATCACGACATGGCAGGCTATGAAGTGCCGGTACACGCCGATGTGCCTGAGCAGGAGGTGATTTTCCTCGATGACACCGACCCAGTCTCTTCGCCGATGAAAGCCAAAGGCGTCGGTGAACTGGGGCTGTGTGGCGTCGGTGCTGCGCTGGTTAATGCGGTCTACAATGCAACCGGCGTACGAGTGAGAGACTATCCGGTGACGCTGGATAAGTTACTCGCCGCGCTGCCCGACCAGCCATAATGCGGGTCCCCTCCGCCAGTGCATGCTGGCTGGCGGAGGGTGGAAACGCGTGAATGGCTAAGCCGTCAGGACTGGTTAACAGGTCATCAAACTGATAATATTGAGACCTGTTAACTAGTCTGGAGAGACGTATGCCAAACATCATTCTCAGCGATATGAGCGCCAGCGTCAGTGAATTGAAAAAGAATCCTATGGCGACCGTCAATGCGGGAGAAGGCTTGCCGGTGGCGATTCTCAATCGTAATCAGCCCGCCTTTTATTGTGTTCCCGCACAACTTTACGAGCAAATGCTGGAAGCGCTGGACGATCAGGAACTGGTTAAAATGGTAACTGAACGCCACCAGCAGCCGCTGATTGACGTGGATTTGGACAGCTTTCTGTGACATGGACAGTGAAGTTCAGGGAAGAAGCCCTGAAGGAGTGGCATAAACTGGATAAAGCCATTCAGCAGCAGTTTGCCAAAAAGCTCAAAAAATGTTGTGAAAATCCTCATATCCCCTCAGCCAAATTGCGTGGCATTAAAGACTGCTACAAAATTAAACTCAGGGCTTCCGGGTTTCGCCTGGTTTATCAGGTAATTGATGACCAGTTGATTATCGCCGTGGTCGCGGTGGGTAAACGCGAGCGCAGCGACGTTTATCATCTTGCCAGTGACAGAATGCGCTAACTCGTGACGCCGGCCCTCTGCGGCCAGCGTCACTGCGGTAGTTAATGCTCTCAGCGCCCCGCTTCCTGAGCGACTCCGCACCAGTGCACCAGCGTTAGCGCAATGGCTTTGGTACAGGCCACCAGATCGGCAATCGGCACATGTTCGTTAGGCTGATGCGACAGCGCCGGATCGCCGGGACCAAAGTTGACCGTCGGCGTCTGGCCTAACGTGCTGGGCAGGCCGATGTCGCTGTGGGCACCAAAGCCGGCCAGCTGCGGGCTCAGTGCCGCGTCACTCACGCCCTGCTGAAAAGCGCTGACAAAAGGATGATCGGCCGGGATCTCGGCGCAGTCGGCGTCCAGTATCCACTCCACGCGCGCCGGATGCTTTGCCAGATAGGGATCCAGCGCGCATACCTTCGCCACGTGCGCCTCAATCTCCTGTTTTACCTTACCGCCCAGCCCCATCTCATCCTTTTCTGCCGGCAGATACTGCACGTCTATGACGATCTCGGCGCGGCCGGCAATCGACGCCGGATGCTCGCCCACTTTTAGCTGCGTCACGATAATCTGGTTGGGCAGATCCATGAGTGGATGGTTTTTGTCGGGCTGCGTCTGCCAGCGGCGGTTCAGCACATCGAGCCCGTCCAGCATCTGGCGACACAACATCACGGCATCAACCGGACCGCTGCTGTCCCAGCTGTTCGGCGTTAATTCCGCATGGCCGCCGATGCCATCGAGGATGATGCGCGCCCACAAAATGCCGTGGCAAATCGGCGCGATGCGGTTGGCAGTGGGCTCCGTCATGATACCGGCATCGGCTTTGAAGCCGCGATCCACCATTGCCAGCGAGCCCATGCCGCCGATCTCTTCATCCACTACCGTGGTGAACACCACGTCGCCGGCCAGCTGCACGTTGAGATCCTGCAGCAGCTCCACCGCCATCAGCATGCAGGCCACGCCACCTTTCATATCGACCGCGCCGCGACCATACACCGCCTCGTTGCGGATCTCCGGCACAAATGGATCACTGTGCCAGTGCTCAGCCGGACCCGGTGGTACCACGTCAATATGGCCGGTAAGCATCAGCGACCTGCCGCCACCGGATCCGCTCAGGGTGCCGCCCAGATTCGGCCGGCCTTCGAAGGTGCGGCCTTTATTAGCCCCCGGGCGGCCCTGATACTTCTGGTACAGCGCCGGGCCATCCGGATCCCACAGATCGGTGTCCATGCCCAGCGCCATCAGCCGCTGCTGCAGATAGCGCTGGCAGTCGCGCTCGCCTGGTCCGGCCTCGCGCGGATCGACCTTTACCACCGAGGGAAACGCCAGCAGGTCGCATAATGTCTGCGCGATACGCTGCGCGCTGGCATCGACGTGTGCGCTAATTTTTTCAGTCAGACTCATGTGTTATCTCCGATAGATAAAAAGTCGTTGTGCCATTAACACCATGATTAACAGCATGCCCACCACGCCCAGTTGCCACACGCTGTTCAGCCCCAGCTGCAACATGCAGGTTTTGAGGGTGACCAGCATCAGCGCGGCGGCGAGAACGCCAGCTACGCTGCCGCGCCCGCCAAAGATCGCCACGCCACCCAGCAGCGCGGCGGTCAGCGACTCCAGCTCAAGATTCACGCCGATTTCCGGACGGGCGCTGCCGAGCCAGCACAGGGAAATAAAGCCGGCGCAGCCCGCCAGCGCACCGCTCAGGCAGTAAACCAGCAGCCGCAGGCGATCGACCGGAATGCCCACCAGCCGCGTGGCGTGCTCGTTGAAGCCGCAGGCGTAGATCCATTTGCCCCACGCGCTGTTGCTGAGGATCAGCCACGCCAGCAGAAACGCCGGGATGACACAGGTTAAGAAAGGCAACGGAACGGACAGCATGGCCGCCCGGCCCCACTGCGTCAGCAGCGGCGGCACGCCGGCCAGCGCCGCGCCACCGGTTAATGCCAGCGCCAGGCCGGAGAACAGATAAAAACTGCCCAGCGTAACGATCAGCGGCCAGAGGCGTAAGCGCGCCACCAGCAGGCCGTTCAGCGCGCCGGCCAGGCTGCCGCTTAGCAGGCAAATCAGCGGCAGCCAGCCCGGCGCAATACCCTGATCGAGCGCCAGCATGCCGATGACCGCCGAGAGCGAAACGTTACCGCCAACCGACAAATCAATGCCGCCGCCGCCAGTCATCACCACCAGCGACTGCCCGAGCGCCACCAGCGACAGCAGCGTGGCAAACTGCAGGATGGAGGTCAGCGACCATGCCGCCAGCATCTGCGGCAGCACAATCGCGATGGCGCCCAGCAGCAACAGCCACAGCGCCAGCAGCAGCGTCAGGTCGGGGGCTTTGCGCCACAATTTCATGCCAGCCTCCTTAGCGATAACAGCCGCCCACTGGCTGCTTCACTGCTCAGCACCAGCAACAGCACCGCCCCGGTGACCACGGTTTGCCACAGCGAGGGCACGCCAATCAGCAGCAGGCCATTTTGCAGAATGCGCAACAGCAGCACGCCGAGCAGCGTGCCGAGCAGACTGCAGGAGCCGCCGGTAATGCGCGTGCCGCCCAGCACCACCGCGGCAATCGCCTCCAGTGCCAGCGTGCCGCCGACGGTCATCTCCACGTTACGATAGGTGGCGATGTAGCAGGTGGCGGCCAGGCCGCACAGCACGCCGCTGAGGGCAAAGGTCGCGACACGCACCTGGGTTACCGGAATGCCCGCCAGCCGCGCTTTTTCTTCGGAGTTACCGGCGGCCAGCAGCCATAACCCGTACGGCGTATGGCGCAGCGCCAGCCACACCAGCGCCCAGGCCGCGATAATCAGCCAGGCCATCAGCGGCAGCCCCAGCAGCGGCTGCATCAGCGCATGCGTCAGATCGCCTGGCAGACCGGAAAGCCACTGCCCGCCCAGCAGCACAAACAGCGCCGTGCGCCAGACGCCGAACAACCCCAGCGTGCCAACAATTGCCGGAATGCGGCCAATCACCACCACCAGCGCGGTGATCAGCCCTGCCAGCAGGCCAATAAGCGGTCCGGCCAGCGCCGCCAGCAGCGGGGATTGCAGCATCAGCAGTTGTCCGACGCCCCACGCGGCCACGCCCATCACCACGCCCACCGAGACGTCCACGCCGCCCATGGCGATCACCAGCGTCATACCCAGCGCGATCAACAGCAGTTCGCTGCTGTTGCGCAGAATGGTCAGCAGGTTGTCAGCGGTGGCAAACCACGGCGAAAACCACGTAAAGCAGGCGCCAGCCAGCACGGCGATCGCCAGCAGGACGATTTCCCGCGAAGTCATATGCATCACAGGCCTCGTCAGAATTTGAACTGGTCGACGTTATCTTTGGTGAACACCGCCGGCTTGCCGAGCAGCAGCACACCGGTTTTGCTGTCAAAGGTCACCGGTTGAGCAAAGCCGGGAACGTGGTTTTCGGCGGCAAAGGCTTTACCGTCGATCAGCTGTTTGCCCGCCCACACCGTCAGATAGCCAAGCTTTTCCGGGTCCCACAGCACGGTGTAGCCAAACGCCCCGCTTTTCAGGTAGGCGCGCGCGGTGTTCGGGCTGCAGAAACCGCTGCCAATTACCTTGCCGTTTTTGCCAGCGGTTTCGATGGCCTGCGCCACGCCCGGACAGGTCGTGGACGCCATGGCAATCACCCCTTTCAGATCGGGGTTAGCGGACATCAAATCGGTGGTGATTTGCGCCGCGCGGCTGGCGGAGCCGCCGGCATACTGGGGTTTGAGCAGCGTAATGTGCGGGTATTTGCTTTTCACCCGCTGCTGCATAAAGCCAATCCAGCTGTTGAGGTTTGACGCGGTGGCTTCGCCGGAGACGATGCCAATTTTGCCGCGCTCGCCGACGCGTTTGACCATCTCATCGATCACCGTATCGCCCAGGCCCTCATCGGTAGCCTGCGCCACATAGACCGGCCGCCCGCTGTCGGGTGCATCGCTGTCGCTGGTGAACAGATGCACATTACTCGCCTGCGCCTGCGCCATCACCGGCGCAATACTGGAGGCATCCAGCACGCTGATGCCAATCGCATTGACCTTCTGCGCAATCAGGTTCTGCACGATCTGCAGCTGATCCATCGGGTTGGTATCTACCGGACCGCTGTAGACAAACTCCACGCCGAGATCGTGCGCGGCGCGCTTGCCGCCCGCCTCCATCGCCTGAAAATAGGGAATACCGATGATTTGCGGCACGAAGGCCACCTTTTGTGCCGCGAAGGCGTAGCCCGATACCAGCAACGACAGCGAACAAACAGCAGTAGCAATGCGATGCATGATGATTTCCCCTGGTGTGAGTGCTTAGGTGTTTTCGAAAATGCGCGCATCAGGATGCGCACCGGTAATGAGTGCAACAATTTCGTCTGGCGTGGTGTCAGCGTGACGGCGCTCGGCGATTTTGCGGCCGCGACGAAACACCACCATGCGATCGGCCACGGCAAACACATCGCTGATGTTGTGGCTGATCAGCACCACGGCGCAGCCGCGTTCCGCCAGGCGGCGCGTCAGCTGCAGGACTTTCTGCGTCTCCGCGACCGCCAGCGCGGCGGTGGGTTCATCCATGATCACCAGCTGCGCGTTGAGATTGAGTGCGCGGCAGATCGCCACCGCCTGGCGCTGACCACCGGACAGACTGCCAACCGCCGCTTCGGCATCGGAAATGTGCGCATCGAGTTCGGTCAGCAGTCGATCCACCGTTTCGCGCATCGCGCGGCGGCGCAGAAAAGGGATGCCGAGCACGCGGCGCTTCAGCTCGCGGCCAAGAAACACGTTCTCGGCAATCGACAGATTCTCTGCCAGCGCCAGCTCCTGATAGATGGTGGCAATACCGTGCTCGGAGGCCTGGCGCGGCGAGGTGAATTTCACCGCCCTGCCGTCTACCCACAGCTCGCCGTCGCTGGCGCTGTACGCGCCGGATAACACTTTGGTAAAGGTCGATTTGCCCGCGCCGTTGTCACCCAGCAGCGCCAGCACTTCACCGCGATGGATCGACAGATTGACTTGGCTTAGCGCCGTTAACGCGCCGAAGCGTTTGCCAATGTTGCGCGCTTCGATGAAACAGCTAGTCATGGGCGCTCTCCGGGTAAGCTGCGCTGTGGAAATCGATCTCCCACTGCAGCACGCGGGCGTAAAGCTGCGACAGCTGCGCCTGTTGCGCCGCGCTGAGCGTCAGTGCGCACTGGTCCAGCTCGGTTTTCAGCCACTGCGCCTGCTGATGGAACTCGTCTTCGGCATGCATCTCTACCCAGCGGCGCACGTCAGCGTCCTGCTGCGATTGCGCGCTGACGCGCAGGCACCAGTGGTAATACATCCACTCGGCACCGAACATCAGGGTGATGATTTCCGCGTAGCTGCCCTGCTGCGCGACTTTCAGCATGCCATCGCGGAATGCGCTGACGCCGGGCAGATCGTCCGGATAATCCGCTGGCTGAATGCCGCGCCGCGCCAGCACCGCCTCAAACCAGGCGATTTGCGTATCCACCAGCGCATTGAGCACGCCAATCAGCCAGCGCTGCTGACGAATGCCGGGTGCCTTGCTCACCGCCAGCGCAAAAATAGCGATGGCGGTGGCGACGAAGTTGCCCTCAAACACCAGATAGCGATTAAACACGCTGTCCGGCAGCCGATCGTGCTCAATGTCGACGACAAAGCGGTGCTGCTGCATCGCCTGCCACAGCGCCTGATGCTGCGTCAGCAGCCGATCGCTGAAGCTTTCCATCACGCCTCCTCCAGCGCAGCCTGCGCCACCGCCATAAAGTGCTTCACGCGCGCCAGTTCCACCGGGTTCCACCACACGCCATCAACTTTCAGCGTGCTGGCGACAATCACCCCCTGCGTGCGGCCAAGGATCTGACAGACGTTGTCCGGCGTCACGCCTGAGCCCACCAGCAGCGGCAAGGCAGTTGCGGCGCGGATTTCGTCGATCTCACTCAGCGTGGCGCTGTCGCCGGTGCGCTGGCCGGTGGCGATCACCGCATCGGCTTCGAAGAAGTCGACGTCACGCGTCAGCTCCTGAATCGAGCGGTCGGCGACAATCGCGTGGCTGCCGTGTTTAACATGGCTATCGGCAAATACGCGGATATGATCGGCCCGCAGCTGATTGCGATAGCGCAGCGCTTTAGCGGCTGCCCCTTCGATAAAACCTTCATTGGCGATATAGGCATTGGCCCACTGGTTAACGCGCACAAAATCCGCCCCGCCGGCTAATGCCGTGGCAATTGCCGGGATTGCCGCATTGGCCAGCACGTTAATTCCCAGCGGTGCAGCAAAACGCTCGCGGATTTTATCGGTGATCACCGCCATAAATGCCGCCGTTTCCGGACCAATATCGTCGGGCTTGGCAAAGGGAATATCGCCATGATTCTCAACAATTAAACCGTGCACGCCGCCAGCCAGATAATTATCCGCATCGCGCAGGGCGCAATCGATAATTTCACTCACCGGTTTACCGCGATATTTCGGCGAGCCGGGAAAGGCATCACAGTGAATAACACCAATCACCGCTTTACTGCGTGAAAAAATATCTTGTATCGCGTTACTTTTTTCTGCTGATATAGAAGCCATCTCTTTCACCTTATTAACGAGAAAACTATGCGTGTCTATGTTGCAGGCAATATTGTGGTGGATGAAACCTGGTCCATCGATCAACTCCCTGAAAAAGGCGCATCAATTCATGGCAGCAAAATTGCGCAGGATATCGGTGGCAAAGGCGCCAATCAGGCAATCGTACTTTCGCGTTGCGGCATCGATACGCGCTTAATTAGCGCCACTGGCGATGATATTAACGGCCAGTGGATCCGCGAACGCATCCGGCACGAAAGATTAACCTTACTGCCGCCTCAGTTTTTGTCTGCTCACAGTGACACCTCAATTATTTTTAATAGCAGCGACGGCGATAATGCCATTATTACTACCACCGCCGCGGCCGACGCGCTGGCAGCCGATATTATCCTGGCTTACTTAGCCGATGCCGCTGCCGGCGATATTCTGCTGCAGCAGGGCAATTTTTCTGTGGATAAAACCCGCCGGTTATTTAACTGGGCAAAAGCGCACGGCTTAACCACGGTATTTAATCCTTCACCGGTCAATCCGGACTTCGCCGATCTCTGGCCGCTGATTGACATCGCGGTGGTCAATCAACCGGAAGCCGATCTGCTGCAACCCACCGGCGTTAACACGCTGGTGATTACCCAGGGTGCCGCCGGTGCGCTGCTGATGCGCGGCAATCAGCGCGTGTTCTGCCCGGCGAACACTGCCGCGGCCGTCGATACCACCGGCGCCGGTGACACTTTCCTCGCCGTGCTGCTGGCGTCTGCCCTGCTGCGCGGCGTCGCGCCCGACCTGCTGGCGCTGCAGCATGCCAGCGCGGCGGCGGCGATCACCGTCAGTCGCACTGGCACGCTGAACGCGTTTCCCGATGCTGATGAATTACAACGTATTCTGGCGCAGCGCTAAGCCTGGGCGCAGACGTTCGCGTCTGCGCCTGGCGGTTACTTAAACAGCGAACGGTAGCTGTCGACGTTGGCTTTGGTCACCACCGTGGCCGGAACCAGAATGGTTTTGCTCACGGTTTTACCGGCCGTCAGGCTATTCAGCGCTTTCAGTGCTTCTTCACCCATTTTCTTCGGATCCTGCTGCAGCACGGCGGTAACGTAGCCACCGTCAATGCCGCTGATGGCTTTTGCCGTCAGATCCCAGCCGAATACCTTGATGTCCTTCTGCCGCCCCTGGTTTTCTACTGCGGCAATGGCACCCAGCAGCGCCGGCTCGCCGGTGGCATAGATCGCGGTGAGATCCGGGTTGCCGGTAATCAGGTTTTCGGCAGCGGTCATGGCGTTGTCCTGAATATTCTGGCCATCGACCACATCGGCGACCGTTATCTGGCTGTTGCTTTTAATCGTCTCTTCAAAACCTTTCTGACGCTGGTTTTGGATGGCCGAATTGAGCGCGCCGACAATTCCCAGTCGCGCTTTGCCGCCCATCTCTTTCGCAACATACTCGACAAAGTATTTACCGAGGATTTTTCCGCCTTCGAGATTATCTACGCCCACCTGCGCCGCCTGCGGACCGGCAGGCAATACGGCATCAATCGCAATCACCGGAATATTCGCCGCTGCGGCTTCTTTTATCGCTGGCATAATACCGTTGACATCGATTGCATCCACCAGAATGCCTTTCACTCCCTGCTGAATATAGTTTTCAATCGCATCGTTTTGCGCCACAGGATTATCGTTGGCGTTATAAATCACCAGCTGTTTACCGCTGGCTTTAGCCGCTTCCTGCGCGCCCTGATTCATCAGGTTAAAAAACAGCGCCTGCTGATTAATCTGGACTAACGCATAAGTGGGTGCGGCTTTCGCCTGAATAAATAACGAACCTGCGGCGAGTAAACCACTCGCAATGAACAGTGAACGCAGTTTTCCGCTGAAAGATGACATCATTGAGTTCCTCGTCGGGAATAATAATAACCAGCGCTTCTCAGCGACGTACCGCTGAGCGTTTTTTTTGGCAGGTAAATATCAGTTCAATGATTCTGAGCACGGCGATAATGCCGTGTTTTGATGCCGCCGGCGTCGTCTTTTTCGGCATCCCATCCACTGGGAGTGCGGGGTGAAAAAAACAATGTCGGGTTGGGAAGTTAATCCCGGTACTGCGGTAAACGCTTTATACAATTCGCCCGACGAATTTTTTTGTCAAGTGTTTATTTCTCCAGCGACGCAATCGGGAAAGCGCTGTATTAGTCGCGCTTAACTGTGTTACAGATAAGCCACCCCGGCAAACATGGCGAAATGGATGAGTACAAAACGCGTGTTGTTATCTGACGTGGCAAAGCTAGCTGGCCTGTCAAAAGCCACGGTGTCACGCTATCTGAATCACAGTATTGTGCTGCCGCAGGACACCGTTGACCGCATTGAAAGCGCGATCCGCACGCTGGACTATCGCGGTAATTCTCTTGCGCGGCGTTTAAGCAAAGGCGGCAGCGAAACTCTGGGCCTGGTGCTGCCGGATATCACTAACCCGTTTTTTGCCGAACTGGCGGATGCCGCCGAAGAAGCGGCGTCGGCACACGGTTACAGTCTGGTGCTGTGCATCACGCGCAACAATCCGGACAAAGAGGCGCAGTTTATCCGCTGGCTGGATACGCGCCAGGTAGATGGCCTGCTGTTCACCACCAACCGGCCGGACAACGGCCTGCTGCGCGACGAGATCCAGCGCCAGCGCCATGTGGTACTGCTGGATGAAGACATTCCCGGCAGTAACGTGCCGAAGGTCTTTGCAGATAACGTGCAGGGTGGCCGCATGGCCACCGAGCAGCTGATCGCCGCCGGGCACACGCAAATTGCGTTTATCGGCGGCCCGGAGCAGCTGATGAGCGTGCGCGAACGCTATCTTGGCTTTTGCACCGCGATGCAGCAGGCCGGTTTAACCGTACCGCCGCAATGGGTGATGTATGGCAACTACGAGCGCGAATTTGGTCAGCAGGCGTTGCAGCACCTGTTCCGCTGCACGCCGCGCCCTACCGCCGTATTCGCCGCCAGTGACTATCTGGTGCTGGGACTGCTCGACGGTTTGCGCGCCATTGGCCTGCAGGCACCGGCGGCGCTGTCGCTGGTCGGCTTCGATGACGCCAACTACAGCGATCTGACCCAGCCGCGTATCTCCACCATCCGCCAGCCAGCGCGCCAGCTGGGCCACACGGCGGTAAGCATTATGCTGCGCCTGCTCAACAACGACAGCAGCATCCCGATGGAGACACGTTTACCGGTGGAATGGATCGGTCGCGATTCGGTGGGATTTGTTAGCGATGTCCCAAAATGAGGCAAAACTGCACAATCATGGCGCAAAAAGTGAGCGATTTTTTCCGTTAGCGGTATAGTGAGTAAACCGGTTTACTTGCTGATTACATAACATACGATGTATTACAACAAGTTAGCCGCGAGTGCAGTGCCTGTTATTCAGGCTGGCATGGATGCTGCAATGTCATACCTGGCGAGTAAATATCATTGTAGCGTTTACCCTGTTGCTGTGAATTAAGGGTTTATCTGACAGGTAAACCGGTTTACTAGATTGTAAATCGTGTCAGATAGCCTCTTTTTCCCGACCGGCTAAACATTTCCCACAGGCGTTGATGGGAGTGATCCAATGCAGCAATTACCAGCTCTTCCGGCCCGGGTGGAGATGATTAACATCACCAAAACCTACGGCTCAATTCGTTCTCTGCGCGGCGTCAATCTGCAGCTAGCCCCCGGTGAAGTGCTCGGTCTGGTGGGCGACAACGGCGCCGGCAAATCGACGCTGACCAAAGTGCTGTCCGGCGCGGTGATCCCTACCAGCGGCGCGATCCGCATTGATGGCGAACAGCAGTACTTCAGCAATCCGGCGGATTCGCGCCGTTGCCATATCGAAATGGTTTATCAGGATCTGTCGCTGTGCGACACGGTCGATGTGGCCGGTAACCTGTTCATGGGCCGCGAACCGACCAGACGCATCCTCGGCGTGCCGTTTCTCGATCAGGCCACAATGCATGCGCAGGCGCGTGAGATGCTGAAAGGCCTCGGCATCTCAATTCCCGATACCCGTCTGCTGGTGCGTAATCTCTCCGGCGGGCAACGTCAGGCGATTGCTATCGCCCGTGCCGCTGCGTTCGATCCTAAAGTGCTGATTATGGATGAACCCACTGCCGCGCTGGCGGTAGCGGAAGTCGAGGCGGTGCTGGAACTGATTCGCCGCGTGTCGGCGCGCGGCGTCAGCGTGATCCTCATCACCCATCGGCTGCAGGATCTGTTCCTGGTGTGCGATCGCATCATGGTGATGTACGAGGGCACTAACGTGGCCGATCGCCGCGTGGCGGACACCAGCCTGAGCGATATCGTCAACCTGATAGTGGGTGAGAAATTTACCGCGCAGTCCGCGGCAGCACACTGAGGTAACAGGATGAGCATCATGAATTTAGGCAGTTCACGCATGATCCAGCACTCTCTGCCGCGCCGTTTGTTGCATAACCATTCGGGTGTGGTGAGCATCGCGCTGTTTTTTGTCTTTTGCTGCGTGGTGTTTTCATTGATCACCAGCAACTTTCTTACCAGTACCAACTGGCTGAATATCATCCGGCAAAGCGCGCCGCTGCTGATCGTCGCCACCGCGATGACGCTGGTGATTACTACCGGCGGCATCGATTTGTCGGTCGGCTCGACGCTGGCGCTGGTGGGTGCGCTGTCGGCCATTGCGCTCAATAACTGGGGCTTGCCGTGGCCGGTGGTGCTGATTGGCGGGCTGCTGCTCGGTGCGCTGGTGGGCGCCATCAACGGCTTCTTTATCGCCTGGGAAGGGATACCGGCATTTATCGTTACGCTGGCCACGCTGGCGGTGGTGCGCGGCATTGCGCTGCTGGTGACGCAGGGCTATTCGATCCCGGTGCCGGCTGACAGCCTGTTCACCTTTATGGGTCGCGCCTGGGTGCTGGGGATTCCCATGCCGGCGCTGATCGGCATCGTGGTGTTGCTGGCCGGTCACATTGTGCTTAATCACCTGCGCTTTGGCCGCTACGTCACCGCCATCGGTGCCAACGCGGAAGGTGCACGCCGCAGCGGTATCAATACCAAAGCGGTGACCATGAAAGTGTACATTCTCAGCGGCATGGCGGCGGCGCTGGCTGGCATGATCATCACCGCGCGCCTCGGCAGCGGCTCCTCTAACCAGGGCGAAGGTTTTGAACTGCAGGTGATTGCGGCGGTGGTGCTGGGCAGCACCAGCCTGTTTGGCGGCTTTGGAACCGTGATCGGTACGCTGCTCGGCGCGCTGTCGATTGCCATCATCCAGAACGGCCTGATTTTGTCGCATATCTCGCCGTTTTATACCCAGATCGCCACCGGCACCATCATTCTGCTCGCCATCTGGCTCAACACCCGCATTCTCAACCCGAGCCGCGCGCCCGCCAAAGGATAGCCCATGAAAGGATCAATTTTTCGCCATGCGGATCCGTTGCCGCTCGGCGTCAGCAGCGGTCAGGTAATGACGGTACTCGGTCCGCTGCCGGTGGCGGAGATGGGCGTCACGCTGATGCACGAGCACATTTTACTGGATGCCTCCGGTAAATGGGTGCCGCCCTGCTGCTGTAGCGACCGCCACATTGCTGAAATGCCGGTGCGCATCGAGAATCTCGGCGAGCTGTCGCTTAACCCGCTGATGAGTCGCGACAACTGCCAGCTGTTTGACGTCGATACCGCGATTGACGAGCTGATGAAATACCGCGCGCTGGGCGGCGAAACGGTGATCGATCCGACCAATATCGGCATCGGCCGCGATGGTAAAGCACTGCAGCGCATCGCTCGTCTTACCGGCCTGAATATTGTGATGGGCACCGGCCTGTATCTGGAACCGTCGCATCCGGAGTGGGTAAAAACCATCAGCGTGGAACAGCTGACCGACAAGCTGATTTACGACCTCGGCGGACTGCCGGAGAAGCCGGAGGTCCTGGCCGGGCTGATCGGTGAAATCGGCATATCCAGCCGCTTCACGCCCGATGAAGAAAAATCGCTGCGTGCCGCCGGGCGCGCCAGCGCGGCCACCGGCGTACCGATTCAGGTGCATCTGCCGGGCTGGGAGCGGCTCGGCCATAAGGTGCTGGATATTCTGGCGCAGGAAGGCGCCGATCTGCGCCACACCGTGCTGTGTCACATGAACCCCAGCTTTGCCGACAAAACCTACCAGCGCGAGCTGGCGGATCGCGGCGTGTTCCTCGAATACGACATGATCGGCATGAGCTACTACTACGCCGATGAATCGGCGCAGTCGCCGTCCGATGAGGAAAACGCGCGCGCCATTTGCGAGCTGATCGACGACGGTTATTTGCAGCAGATTTTGCTGTCCCAGGACGTATTCCTGAAGACCATGCTGACGCGCTACGGCGGTCACGGCTATGGCTACATCCTCAAACATTTTGTGCCGCGCCTGAAACGTCATGGCGTCAGCGGCGAACAACTCGAAACCCTGATGATCACTAATCCGCAGCGGGTGTTTGGCGGATAAACGGAGAAGTTGGCATGCAAAAGAACGTCTTGCTGGTCGGTGAATCCTGGACCAGTACCGCAACGCACGTAAAAGGCTTTGATCAGTTTGCTACCGCCACCTGGCACAGCGGTGCGGCGGATTTTCTTGCCGCGCTGCAGGAGAGCGCCTATGCCGTCACGCATATGCCGGCCCACGCCGCCGCCACTGATTTTCCGCAGACGCTGGAGGATTTGCAGCGCTGGGACGTGATTATTCTGTCCGATATCGGTGCCAATACCCTGCTGCTGCATCCGGACACCTGGCTGAAAAGCCGGCGCACGCCCAATCGCCTGACGCTGATACACGACTATGTTGCCGCGGGTGGCGCATTAATGATGGTGGGCGGCTATTACAGTTTTCAGGGGATTAACGGCGGCGCACGCTATCGCAATACGCTGGTGGAGAAAGTGCTGCCGGTGCGCTGTCTGGCCTGGGATGACCGTATCGAAACGCCGGAAGGCAGTTACGCTGAGGTGACAACGTCACATAAAGTGGTTGCCGGTCTTCCCGGCGACTGGCCGTGGCTGCTCGGTTACAACGAAGTGGAGATGCAGCCGGAAGGCACACTGCTAGCCACCGTGGCGGGCACCGGTCATCCGCTGCTGGCGGTGCGCGAATATCAGCAAGGCCGCTCGCTGGTGTGGACCAGTGACATGTCAGCCCACTGGCTGCCGGAAGAGTTCAGCCGCTGGTCGGGCTATCGCCAGCTGTGGATCAACTGTCTCGACTGGCTGACGGAGCGTGACTGATGGCACCGCGCTCACTGCCTCTGGCGCAGCAGCTGCTGAGCTTTGACACCATCAATCCGCCGGGCAATGAGCTGGCCTGTGTGCAATTCCTCGCCGCGTGGCTACAAGAGCAGGGCTTCGTTGTCGAACTGACGGGGTTTGGCGAGCAGCGCGCCAACCTGATCGCCCGCCTGCCGGGCCAGATGCCGGGCAAACCGCTGGCCTTTACCGGCCATCTGGACACCGTGCCGCTGGGTAATCAGCCGTGGCAGTTTGATCCCTTTGGTCACGATATTGATGGCGACCGGCTGTACGGGCGCGGCGCCAGCGATATGAAAGCGGCGGTAGCGGCGTTTGTGCTGGCCTGCGTGCAGCACAAAGCTGCGATTATGGCCGGGCGCGGCGTGGTGCTGCTGCTGACCGGCGGTGAAGAGACCGGCTGTCACGGTGCCCAGGCGCTGATCGCGGCCGGGCAGTTGCCCGAGGTCGGCGCACTGATCGTGGGCGAGCCGACTGCTAACCAGCCGGTGATCGGCCACAAAGGCGCGCTGTGGCTGCGCTGCGAAACGCGTGGCAAAACCGCGCACGGTGCCATGCCGGAGCTGGGCATCAACGCCATCTACCTGGCGGGTGATGCGCTGGGTAAGATTCGGCACTTTTCACCGGGCGCGCCGCATCCGCTGATGAAACAGCCGACGCTGAACGTCGGGCGCATTGAGGGCGGTCTTAACATTAATTCGGTGCCGGACCGCGCCGCGTTTGATGTGGATATCCGTAGCGCGCCCAACCTGCAACACGCGGTGATTCGCCAGCAGCTGGCGACCTTTCTCGGTGACAGTGTGCACATCAGCACGCTGGTCGATCTGCCGGCGGTGCTGAGCCCGGAGCGGCACCAGTGGATTCAGTCGGTGTACCGTGCCTGCGAAGCCGTGACGCAGCAACCTGCGGAAGCGCGCATCGTGCCCTATTTTACCGATGCCTCGCTGCTGCTGCCGGCGCTCGGCGATCCGCCCTGCATTATTCTCGGTCCCGGTGATCCGACGCAGGCGCACCAGACTGATGAATACTGTCTGGTGAGCCGTCTGAGCGAGGCAGAGCAGATTTACGGGCAGCTCATCGCTGACTGGATGCGCTGAGTGCCGGCTAAAAACGGATTTTTTCCCGCTGCGCCGCCGGAAACGCGCAGCAGCCTGTTACACTCGTCGGCTATAACAACTTTTTAACGTTAGCGGCGCATTGTGCTGGCGTTATTACGCAGGATAGTCGCGGTTATGCCCGTCAATTTTGACCTCAACGATCTCTACGCCTTCCGCGCGCTGGTGGAGTACGGCAACTTTCGTCTGGCGGCGGAGTCGATCTGCCTGTCGCAGTCAGCGCTCAGCCGCAGAATTGAGAAGCTGGAAGCGGCGCTCGGCACCCGGCTGTTTGACCGCACCACGCGGCGCGTCACGCTAACGCTGTATGGCCAGAACTTTGCTCAGCGCTCGGAGCAGTTGCTGGATAATGTCGAATCGATGCTGGCCGACGTCGAGCGCGCCAGCCAGGATCGCACCGGCCTGATCACCGTCGCTACCGTGCCTTCGGGCGCTTACTATTTTATGCCGGAGGTGATCCGCCGCTTTCAGGCGCGTTACCCGCGCGTGCGCATCAAGCTGATAGACAGCAGCGTCGGCAACGTGATGGATGCAGTCAGCAGCGGACAGGCCGATTTCGGTATCTGCTTTGCGCGCAATCTTCCGTCGGAGCTCACCTTCACGCCGCTGGTGGAAGATGTTTACGTCGCCGCCTGTCGCCACGATCATCCGCTGGCGACGCGCCAGCAGCTCAGCTGGCAGGAGTATTTTGCGCAGGATTATGTGGCGCTGGATAAGGTGTCAGGTAACCGCAATCTGCTGGACAACGCGCTGGCGCACATTACGCCCGCCCGGCAAAGCATCTGCGAAACGCGCCATGTCACGACGCTGCTGGGGATGGTAGAAGCGGGCATCGGCATTGCTGCCGTGCCCGCGATGTCGATGCCGGCGAACGGGCATCCGCTGCTGCGCCAGCTGGCGCTGACCGATCCGCAGGTCACCCGTTCGGTGGGATTAATTCGCCGCAGCGGACGTATGCAATCTTACGTCGCTGCGGAACTGGAAAAGCTGATTATCGAACAGTCTCATCACGCTTAACGCGCGGTTTGCAACGTCAGCGCGCGGCGGCAATACAGGTACAGCGTCGCCAGCAGCGCACAAATCGCCGCAAAGCTCATCCAGTAACCCGGTGACGCTTTGTCGCCGGTGTATTCGATCAGCGCGGTAGACACCACCGGCGTGAAGCCGCCAAACAGCGCCGTTGCCAGGCTGTAGGCCAGCGAGAAACCGGCGACGCGCACTTCTGCCGGCATCACTTCGGTCAGCGCCGGGATCATCGCACCGTTATACAGGCCGTAAATAAACGACAGCCACAGCAGCACGCTCAGCATCATGCTGAAGGTCGGCGTCTGCGCCAGCAGCGTCAGTGCCGGATAGGCGGTCGCCAGCGCCAGCAGCGTCATCGCCAGCAGCACCGGTTTACGCCCAAAGCGGTCCGACAGCGCACCGCCAATTGGCAGCCAGATAAAGTTGGAGATCGCCACCAGCAGCGTCACCAGCAGGCTGTCCGAGGCGCTCAGCATCAGCACTTTTTTGCCGAAAGTAGGCGCATAGACGGTAATGAGGTAGAACGCGGTGGTGGTCATCGCCACCATCAGCATCCCGGCAATCACCACTGGCCAGTTCTGCAACAGCGTGCTAAATACCTGACGCATATCCAGATGATGACGGCGCGCGCTGAACTCCTGCGTCTCCTCCAGACGGCGGCGCAGAATAAAGATAAACGGCACGATCAGGCAGCCAAACAGGAACGGAATACGCCAGCCCCAGGCGCTTATGGCGCTCTGCTCCAGCGCAGCATTGAGCGCGAAGCCCATTGCGGCCGCGACCATGATGGCAACCTGCTGACTGCCGGATTGCCAGCTGGTGTAGAAACCTTTGCGCCCTGGCGTGGCAATCTCTGCCAGATAAACCGACACGCCACCCAGTTCAGCCCCGGCCGAGAAGCCCTGCAACAGACGACCAATCAGCACCAGCAGCGGCGCCCACAGGCCAATCGACTGGTACGACGGGATCAGCACAATCAGGAAGGTGCCCGCCGCCATGATCGACAGCGTGACGATCAGCCCTTTGCGCCGGCCAACCTTATCGATATAAGCGCCCAGCACAATCGCGCCAATCGGCCGCATCAGGAAGCCGGCACCGAACACCGCAAAGGTCATCATCAGCGACGCGAATTCGCTGCTGGCGGGGAAAAAGGTGTGCGCGATATAGGTGGCATAGAAACCGAACAGAAAGAAATCAAACTGTTCGAGGAAGTTGCCGGAGGTGACGCGGAAAATAGCGCCAACCCGGGCTCGGGTGGTCATCGGTAAGGCAGAGGAATGCATAAGTATCTCCAGTTTGTCCCTGGCGCTGTTATCAATCGCGCCTGCTTCGGAAGACTGGATCAGAACGTTAAGGTTAATAAGCGCAATAAACGCATGGCGTGATGCGTGCGGCGCATTAATCGCTGCCGGCAACGGGCCACCCTCAATATTAACAATGAGTTAACAAAGCCAGCCGCGTTTTTACTCCGCTCAGACCTGCGGGCACTACAATACAGATTTGTGACCAGCTTCAAGCCGCCCACCGTGAGCCTGGCGCATCACAGAATTAACACATCTCTTTTTTCGCATATGTAGTTGACTTCATCACGTCGCCGCACGACACTATCGGCTTTCCATTCAGGAGGGATTATGTCGCCGCTAACGCCACTGCAGCTGTTTAAAAACCTTTCCGACGAGACGCGTCTGACGCTGGTGCTGTTGCTGAAAGAACGTCAGGAGCTGTGCGTGTGCGAGCTGTCTGCCATCCTGCAACTGCCGCAGCCGAAGATTTCCCGCCATCTGGCGCTGTTACGCAACAGCGGTTTGCTGAGCGATCGCCGTGACGGCAAGTGGATCCACTATCGCCTATCGCCGCATATGCCGGTGTGGGCAGCGACGGTGATCGAACAGGCATGGCAATGTCAGCGCGATGCGACCCATGCCCTGCTGCTGCCGGTGCAGCGCGACCAGCTGACCACCGATGGCCGGGCGGTGTGTCTGTAAAAAATTTTATCCATACATATTCGATTTTCCATATATGAAACGAACACAACCTGACTTTCCGGAGGAAACATGCTGCTGTCAGGGACTATTTTCGCCATTACTTTATTGCTGGTGATCTGGCAACCGCGCGGGCTGGGCATTGGCTGGAGCGCCAGCGCCGGCGCGCTTCTGGCGCTGCTGACGGGCGTGGTGCATCCCGGCGATATCCCGGCGGTGTGGCAGATTGTCTGGAACGCCACCGCCACCTTTATTGCGGTGATCATCATTAGCCTGCTGCTTGATGAGGCCGGCTTTTTTGCCTGGGCGGCGCTGCACGTGGCGCGCTGGGGCGGTGGCAGCGGTAAAAAATTGTTCTCCTTTATTATCCTGCTGGGTGCCGCAGTCGCCGCGCTGTTTGCCAATGACGGCGCCGCGCTGATTCTGACGCCTATCGTGATCGCGATGCTGCTGGCGCTGGGTTTCAGCCGGGGGGCCACGCTGGCGTTTGTCATGGCGGCCGGGTTCATCGCCGATACCGCCAGCCTGCCGCTGGTGGTGTCCAATCTGGTTAACATCGTCTCGGCCGACTATTTCCGGCTCGGCTTTGGCGATTACGCCGCCGTGATGGTGCCGGTCACGCTCGCGGCAGTACTGGCGACATTGCTGATGCTGCATCTGTTTTTCCGCAAAGAGCTACCGCTCAGCTACGATTGCGCCCGGCTGACGTCGCCCGCGGCGGCAATTCGGGATCGAGCTACTTTCCGCGCGGGATGGCTGGTGCTGCTCTTATTGCTGGCTGGCTTTTTTGCCCTTGAGCCGCTGGGCGTACCGGTAAGTGCCGTGGCCGCCGCAGGTGCACTGATGCTGTGGCTGGTGGCGCGGCGGGGTCAGGTGATTGATACGCGTAAGGTGCTGCGCAGCGCGCCGTGGCAGATTGTGGTGTTTTCGCTCGGCATGTATCTGGTGGTGTATGGTTTGCGCAACGCCGGGCTAACCGTCTGGCTTACCGGCTTGCTGAATAGTTTTTCTGCGACCGGCCTGTGGGGCGCAACGTTTGCCACGGGCTTCTTCAGCGCCCTGCTCTCCTCCATCATGAACAATATGCCGACGGTGCTGGTGGGCGCCCTGGCGATTGATGCCAGCTCGGCGCACGGCGTGGTGCGCGAGGCGATGATTTACGCCAACATTATCGGCTGCGATCTGGGCCCGAAAATCACGCCGATTGGCAGTCTGGCAACGCTGCTGTGGCTGCACGTGCTGGCGCAAAAAGAGATTCGCATCAGCTGGGGCTACTATTTTCGCGTCGGCATCACCCTGACGTTACCGGTGCTGGCCGTGACGCTGGCAGCGCTGGCGCTGCGCCTTTCCCTTTGACCGTTAAGAGACTGACAATGACTAACATTACGATCTATCACAACCCGGACTGCGGCACCTCGCGCAATACGCTGGCACTGATTCGCAACAGCGGCGTCGAGCCCACCATTGTGCTTTATCTGGTTACGCCGCCCACGCGTGAAACGTTGCAGCAATTGATCGACGCCATGGGGATTGGCCTGCGCGCGCTGGTGCGCCAAAACACCGACGCCTGGCAGGCGCTGGGGCCCGCACGTGAAGCGCTGAGCGATGAGCAACTGCTGGATGCCATGCTGGCGCAGCCGATTCTCATCAACCGCCCGATTGTGGTGACGCCACTGGGAACGCGTCTGTGCCGTCCTTCTGAGCAGGTGCTGGATATCCTGCCCGATGCGCAGCGCGGTCCGTTTACTAAAGAGGATGGTGAGGTGGTGATTGATGCGCAGGGCCGGCGCGTCAGTCTTTAGTCGGTCAGAAATCGTCCGGGATAATCTGCTTCAATCGCGTGCACCTGGTCATAACGGCCAAACAGGCGATAGCGATTGCGGGCAATCAGGTTGTAGATCAGATTAGTGAGCCCGTCCGGCAGATAACGCAGAACGCCGCAGGCGCGCCACGGCCAGGGCAGCGAGTGCATAATGCGACAGATAGCCTGCGCGCGCAGCCAGTGCTGCCCATCGCGCAGTAACACGATGGTGCGGATGTTATCGTGCGGTAATCCGGCGCGCTGCAGCAGCTGTTTGCCGCGCTGGCTCTGGATCGCTGCAAAGTGATAATCGCGCGGCAGGCGGTGGCGCAGCAGAAAAATCACCCAGGCATTGCACAGCTTGCATTGTCCATCATAAAGGATGATCGGCTGGCCGGACTCGGGTTGCACGGATGATGACACCTGACCTCCGCATTGCAGATACAAAAAAACCGGTGAGGCGACACGCCCCACCGGTTCTATTATATGTCACTTATCAGAAGCTGACTTTCACGCCCGCCACCGCGCTGGTGTCGCTGTAGCTGTGATTGCCCAGCTGCTGCGCCACGCCGCCCCACAGATTGACGTTCGCGTTCAGCCGCGCGTCCACGCCCAGCTTCACCTCGGCGGCGTTACGCGTGCCCGCCTGCTGGATGTTCACGCCGTTCAGCGCGGTGCCGAACGCCCTGCTGTTGTGCAGCCAGTTGGCCTCGGCGTACGGCTCGATGGCGCTCTGCGCCTGCGGGTCCAGCAGCGTGCGCAGCGAGGCGCGCACGCCGAGGCGGCTCTGCAGGTTGTCCTGGCCGGTGGCCTGCACGCGGCTGCCGTTCTGCTCTTTCACGTCGTCCGCCTTCACGCCCTGCCAGTTCAGCTGCGCCTGCGGACGCAGCCACAGGCTGGTGCTGTCGCTCAGCGTTGCCACTTCGGCGCGGTAGCCGCCGGCCAGCGACGCGCTGATGCCTTTGGATTTATACGACTGCTGGCCGATGTCATCGCCCTTCACGCTGTTGTTGAACCAGCCGTAGCTCAGCGCGCTGTCGACGAACGCGCCGCTCTGCTCTGCCGCATTCTGCTGCCAGCTACCGTACACGCCCAGGCTGTAGCCGTTAACCTGGCCACGTGACTGGTAGCCGCTCACCGCCGAGCGCGACTTGCTCTGCGCGTTGCCGTAGCCGGCCATCGCGCCGAGGCGCAGGCTGTCGCTGCCGCTCAGCGTGCCGCTCGCCACGTCGCCGCCCAGCTGAATGGCGTAGCGGTTGGTGTCTGACTTCAGCTGGCCGCTGCTGTCTGTCACCCGGCTGTGGCCGGCGCTGTTGTGCAGCCACAGGCGCGTGCTCTGCTGCTGGCCGCTGGCGTCGGTGTAGAAGGTTTCCGCCGGACGGTCGTCCATGCTGGTGGTAAACAGCGTGTTGGCCGCCGCCAGGTTGGCGCTGTAGCTCGCCGCTTCCGGACGCACGATCATGTTGTGCTGATTTACCGGCGGCTCGACGATCTGGCCGCCCTCACCTTCGCCCGGCGTCACCACCGGATCGGGTTCGCTGCTGTTTTTATCGCTCACCAGATACCAGCCGTGCTGATCCGCGCCCTTCACCAGGCTGTAATCATAGGCACCGGCGACAATACGCCCTTTCTGACGGAACTCGCCGTTGTTAGCGCCATCCACCTGAATGATGTTCAGGCCCTGAAGGGTCTGCGCACCGCTGCCACCGGCGTTGTTGACCACCACGTCGGTGCTGCCGCTGCTGTCGCCGAGGATGTGCAGCTTATCGCTGGCGGAGTGGTCGTCGCCCAGCGCCGCGTTCATCACCAGCGTGCTGTTGTCGCCGCTGTAGTTGCCGTTGACCGTCAGGGTGCTGAAGCCGGCGCCGTCGTGGGTGAAGTTCAGCGTACTGTTGCTGGCGTTGAGCGTATCGACGCTGCTGTTGCCGGTGATGTTCCACTGGCTGTTGTCGCTGAGCGTCAGCGTATTCAGGCCGGAAGACGCACCGGTCCACGCCGAGCTGCCGCTCAGGTTGATCTGGCTGTCGGTGGTCTGGCTGCGGTCAATGTCTACGTTGCCTTCAAACAGCGAGTGGTTGCTGCCGTTCAGCACCACCGAGCCGGCGGTCGAACCTTCTGCTGTGTTATAGCCGGTTTTCAGCAACGTGCTGCCGCTCAGCAGCGAGTTGTCGGCGTCGATTTTCATGCTGGTGCCGGTCAGCACGTTAACGGCGGTGCCGCCGGTGGCGGTGATAGCGGTATTCGCCAGTTTAATATCCGCCAGCGTGGCCTGCGTCGGGGAGAGAATACCTGTAGCATTCTCGCCGGAAACCCTGATATTTGAATTAGTTAATGACAAGGCATTGGTTAAATCAAAAATATAATTATTCTGCAAGCTGATAGCGGCGTTATACCTTTCGGCATCGATACCGCTTTTATTAATAGTGATGTTATTTCCCGTGAATGTGCTGCCATCCTGTACAAGGATGCCATAGCCACCGCCGCGAGCCACTACGGAAACATCGCTCGCATTGGTCGTGGCAGAAAATGCGGTAAGCAGCGCTGATTTACTAGCATCAGTAACAATCTCAACATTCCTGAGATTAGCAATGCTGCCGTACGTGACATAAGCTACATATCCGGCTTCATGCCCCATCTCAATGCGGCTGTCTGTCAGGTTCAGTTCTGTACCGTCTGCGGACGCAGAGATACCTGAGCCGCTGCCAGTGACTGTAATATTAGTGTTAGCGGCAGTAAGCGTTGATTTCCCATCAGCTTTAAGACCATTGGCTCCGCCACCACTGGCAGCTATGGTCGTGTTATCGATATTTAACTGCGAACCCTCACCGCTTACATAGACAGCATCAGCATTTTGGCCGGAGGTCGTGATTTCTGCTCCTGAAACATCAAGATGTGCGCCGCTCGCGGTATATACACCATAAGCATGGTCGCCATTGGTGCTAACCTGCACATTGCTGGCGTTTAAAGCTGAAGCGCTGCCGGCATACAGACCAATCGCGCTGGCTCCGGCGGTTGTGAACGTACTGTTCTCCAGGTTCACTTTAGTACCGGTATTGTTAGCGGTCACGCCATTCGACTGGTCACCGCTGGTTCTCACCCGTACGCCGCTGGCACTGAGCTTGCTGCCGGAACCCGCGGCCAGGCCGTAGGCTTTCATCCCGGTCGTGGTCACGTTGCCGCCCGTCATCGTCAGTTCACTACCTTTGTCAGCGACCATCACAGCATAAGACTGGTCGCCGCTGGTGTTCACCTGCACATCGCTGGCATTGAGTAGGCCGCCAGATCCCGCCACCAGACCGTAGGCCCTGGTACCGTCGGTAGTAACGCTGCCGCCGGTTAAATCGATCAGCGAACCCGCCGCGCGCGAATAAGCACCATACGCGCCGTCGCCGTGAGTGACATAGTCGGTGTCAGTGCTGTTGATGATACCTGCTGAAGAGGCATACGCGGCGTGGGCGGTCTGGCCGGAAGTTTCCACCTTTGTGCCGTTGGTCTTCACAGCGCCGGTCAGGCTGGCCACGACGCCGTAGCCGCCGGTACCGGTAGTGGTCACGTTGCCGCGCGTCATCTCCGCAGAGGCAGCGCCGACGGTGGAAAACACACCGTAGCCGCTGGTGCCGGCATTCAGCACCGTCACGTCGGTGGCGCTTGCCTTGCCGCCATTCTGCACCAGTAGTCCATAAGCTTTGTCACCGGTCGCCTGCAGCGTCTGATTATTCAGTTCAACCGGCTGCGCCGGATCGCTGATGGTGGCACCGTTGGCCGCCAGCGCCGCCGGTGAACCGGCCAGCAGCAGCGCCGAGCCCAGCGCGCCGCCGATCAGTGCTGATTTATTCGCCGCTTTACCGGAGCAGGATGATTTGACTTTGCCGCGCGCCAGTTCCGAGGTGACGACATAACATTGCAGGGCATAATTCCAGATAACGCGATAGCTCTTGTTCATATTCTTTTCCTGATTCAGGTTAAAGCAATCCCTTCCGGCAATAAGCGGAATAAGCGGTTATTAACGGGCAGGCGCGGAATACACAGCCATCACGCTATTTACGGTGATGCGCTGTCTTACCGGCCTTAATTAATCTCTGCCAGAGCGGCTGATGGGAAAATATTCGCAAAATCGCGGAAGGGTGAATATGAGAGCACCGGCATACGGCTGTAGTCGCAGGACTACAAAAAGTAAGTCGCCGCGCTATGTTCCAGATCAATTAATTCTGTGTTAACACGTCAGGTGAGCAGTAAACAAAAGCGGAGAACGCGGGCGGGCATAAAAAAACGGCCCCCGTTGCGGGAGCCGTTGAGCATCAGAAGCTGACCTTCACGCCGGCGATGGCGCTGGTGTCGCTGTAGCTGTGGCTGCTCAGCTGCTGCGCTACGCCGCCCCACAGGTTGACGTTGGCATTCAGCGTGGCATCGACGCCCAGCTTCAGCTCACCGGCGTTGCGCGTGCCGGCCTGATGGATGGTAACGCCGTTCATTGAGGTGCCCAGCGCGCGGGTGTTGTGCACCCAGCTGGCCTCGACGTACGGCTCCACGCTGCGCCCCTGCTCCAGCCCGGAGCGCAGTGAGGCGCGCACGCCGACGTGGCTCTGCAGGTTATTTTCACCGGTGCCGCGTACGCGGGTGCCATTGCCTTCCGTCAGGTCATCGCCCTTCACGCCCTGCCAGTTCAGCATCGCCTGCGGACGCAGCCAGAAGCCGGTCGACTCGGAGAGCGTCGCCACTTCGGCGCTGTAGCCGCCGGCGAGCGACGCCAGGATGCCCTTCGACTTGTAGGACTCCTCGCCGATGTCCTCGCCCTTGATGCTGTTGTCGAACCAGCCGTAGCTCAGCGTGCTGTCGATAAACGCGCCGCTGCGCGCCGCCGCGTTCTGCTGCCAGGTGCCGTAAATGCCCAGGTTGTAGCCGTGCACCTGACCGCGCGACTGATAGCCGCTCACCGCCGAGCGCGATTTGCTCTGCGCGTTGCCGTAGCCGGCCATCGCGCCGAGGCGCAGGCTGTCCGCGCCGTGCAGCGTGCCGGTTGCCAGGTCACCGCCCAGCTGGATAGCATAGCGGTTGGTGTCGGTTTTCAGCTGGCCGCTGCTGTCTTTCTGATGGTTGTGACCGCCGCTGTTGCGCAGCCACAGGCGGGTGTGCTGCTGCCGGCCGTTCGCGTCCGTGTACTGCGTGACGCCCGGGCGATCGTCCATGCTGGTGGCGAACAGCGTGTTGGCCGCCGCGAGGTTGGCGCTGTAGCTCGCCGCTTCCGGGCGCACGATCATATTGTGCAGCTCCGCCGGCGGCGCGATGATGTCACCGCCGGTGCCTTCGCCCGGTGCGGTCACCGGATCGGTGTTAACCGGATCGGTTTCGCTGCCGTTTTTGTCGCTCACCAGATACCAGCCGTGCTGATCCGCGCCTTTTACCAGGTTGTAGTCATAGGCACCGGCGACAATACGCCCTTTCTGACGGAATTCGCCGTTGGTCGCGCCGTCCACCTGAATCAGTTGCAGGCCCTGAATGGTCTGCGCGCCGCTGCCGCCGGCGTTGTTCACCACCACGTCGGTGTTGCCATTGACGTCGCCCAGCACGTGCAGCCGGTCGGTGGCCGAGGTGTCGCCGCCCAGCGCCGCGTTCATCACCAGCGTGGCATTGTCCGCCGTGTAGTTGCCGTTGACGGTCAGCACCGTGAAGTTCGCGGTATTGTGCGCCACGTTGATCACGCTGTTGTTCGCGGTCAGCGCATCCACGCTGCTGTTGTCCATGATGTTCCACTGGCTGTTGTCGTTCAGCGTCAGCGTATTGAGGCCGGATGACGCACCGGTCCACACCGAGCTGCCGCTCAGGTTGATCTGGCTGTCCTGCGTCTGGCTGCGGTCGATGTCCACGTCACCGATGAACAGCGAGTGGTTGCTGCCGTTCAGTACCACTGACCCGGCGGTTGAACCTTCTGCTGTGTTATAGCCGGTTTTCAGCAGCGTGCTGCCGCTCAGCACCGAATTATTAGCGTCGATGTTCATGCTGGTGCCGGTCAGCACATTGACGGCGGTGCCGCCGGTGGCGGTGACGCGGGTATTGGCGAGTTTAGTGTCCGCCAGCATGGCCTGGCTCTGAGAAAGAATGCCGGTGGCATTTTCGCCTGTAATATTAATATTCGAATCAGCCAGATTAAGGTAATTGATTAGGTCCGGGTTATACACATTCTGGATGTTGAGCGCGGCGTTAAAGCCATCTTTATCGATACCACTTTTATCAATGGTGATATTCTGCCCGGTGAATGTACTTCCATCCTGCACCAGAATTCCGAAACCACCGCTGCGTGCCTGTACAGAAACATTTTCGGCATTGATATCGCCTGAAAATGCTGATAACAGCGCTGAATTGTTTGCATCAGTGACAATATCTACGTTCTTCAGATTTATAGTACTGTTGTCATAGCTAAACGCTGCATATCCGCCCTGCTGACCGACTTTTATCCGGCTGTCAGAGAGACTCAGCACCGTTCCGGAACCATTGGCGGCCACGCCTGAACCACTGCCGGTAACTTCTATTTCAGAGTTCGACGCATTCAGCGTCGATTTTGGATCTGCAAGCAGGCCATTAGCACCGGCGCCAGTAACCACAAATGTACTATTGTCCACGTTGAGCACAGAGCCCTCGCCGCTGGCGTAGCCGCCATGTGCATTCCGGCCAGAGGTGCTGACGTGGGCATCTGAGGCGGTCATCGTCCCCGAGCCACCGACGTACAGACCGTGGGCATCCTGCCCGCCGGTCGCAACCTGCACGCCGCTGGCGTTGAGTTTGCCACCGGAAATCGCTGCCAGACCGTAGGCATTGGTACCGCTGGTCGTTACTGCTCCGCCTGCCAGCGTAACTTCTGTCCCGGCCAGGTTAGCAAAAACACCAAAGGACTGGTCGCCATGGGTGACCACATTTACGCCATCCGCAGTCAGGCTGCCGCCGGAACCCGCCACCAAACCATAAGCCTTGGTGCCACTGGTGGTGACGCTGCCGCCTGTGATATCGATCAGCGAACCCGCAGCGCGCGAATAAACACCATAGGCACTGTCGCCGTGCGTTATATAGTCTGCGTTCTGGCTGTTAATGATACCGGCCGAAGAAGCGTAGGCGCCGTAGGCGGTTTTTCCGCTGGTTTCTACACGGGTGCCATCAAGTTTTAATGTGCCGGTCAGGCTGGCGACCACGCCGTAGCCGCCATCGCCCGTGGTTTGCACGCTGCCGCGCGTCATCTCAATCGCAGAAGACGCAAGGGTGGAGAATACACCGTAGCCGTTATTGCCATCATTGAGCACGATGACATCCGTGGCGCTGGCCTGCCCGCCATTCTGCACCAGCAGCCCATAACGATCGTTACCGGTCGCCTGCAGCGTCTGGTTGCTCAGTTCCAGCTTATCCTCAGGGCCGTTTACCATTGCGCCATGAGAAGAGGCCAGCGCCGCCGGTGAACCGGCCAGCAGCAGCGCCGAGCCCAGCGCGCCAATAATCAGTGATGATTTATTTGTCGCTGCACCAGAGCAGGAAGACTTCACTTTGCCGCGCGCCAGTTCCGAGGCCACGACATAACATTGCTGGGCATAATTCCAGATAACACGATAATTTTTGTTCATGCTTTTTCCTGATTCTGATTATGTCGAACCCGGACGGATACGACCTAACGGTTTAAACGGCGGCGATGCGATAAGAATTTTCTCCTCCACCTGATGCCGCAAAATAATTAAAGCTACGGGATTGGGCTGAATTCTAACGTTGAGACAGGTCTTGACCTCTTTAAGACCTGTCTCAAAACCAATCGCCAGACAAATAAAAACCATCAGGTTACGCTGTAGGCTGAGGACTACAGGTTTACTCACCTTGAAATTTAAATAATTCAAAAACAATGCATCAGCGCAACCTGAGTGCGCAGAGAATAAACGCCACGTCTCCCTTTGCAACCTGCAATGCAGCGTGGTTAATTCAGCGTTTATTCATTTACCCGAATTACTGCACGTCCGGCTTTTCACCTAAATACAACAACAACGGCTAATTTATTTATCAAATAATTCATCTGATGCAGATCTCATAACTTACCCATAACATCAAACATTTAAAGGGTTACGGTAAGTCGCTGTTATTAAAGCGCTAACCTTGCCACCCTCTGTTGCCATGTTAACTTTTTAAAAACTTACGAACCTTTAATCTTCAGCACTTAAGTTTAATAAATTCGCGCCGTTTATCCTTAGTGAATAATCTTTATGCTAAGCAGAAAAGTCGCAGGCGAGATTTTATCGTTGTAAATAAGACAGCCAGTAATCAGCTGTAAGTTATGGACTACATTTAAAAATAAATGCCCATGTACAGAATGATCTTGAGTTGATTAAGATGACATTATATAAGTGTGCTTTTGAACGAGCGTACTCAGTTTAATTAAGAGAAAGGCAGTGCGTATGGCTAACTTTGTTATTGTTGATGATCATCCCATTGTGCGCGTGGCGATAAGACTGGTGCTGGAAAATGCCGGGCATCGTGTTTCAGCAGAGGCTGTTGATGGCGACAATATATTTAGCCTGGTCAAAGAGAATGGCGCCGATGCGGCAATTATTGATATAGATCTGCCCGGCATTGATGGTATTGAAGCGGTCAGGAATCTTCGCACCGCGGGCTCATTAATTCCGGTGATTGTCATGAGCGGGAAAAACGCGGAATTTTACGCCTATAAGAGTAAAAAAGCCGGTGCCAATGGTTTTATCAGTAAAAAGAACAATCTGAACGACCTGGCACAAGCCGTTGACGCGGTGCTTTCCGGCTATAGTTTTTTCCCGCTGCGCCTGAGTCATCAGGCGGAGAGCGATCAGATGGTGCAGGATAGCGACAAGCTATTGCTGTTATCGCACCGCGAATATGAAGTGTTGCGCTATCTCGGCGAAGGCACCGAGATTGTTAAAATCGCCAGCCGCATGAAACTCAGCAATAAAACGGTCAGCACCTATAAAGCCAGACTGATGGAAAAGTTATCGCTGAAAAATCAAAAGGATTTACTCGATTTCACTCGCCGGAACCAGATTAACTGATGCGACTTTTTTCCCTGTGCACGCTGTGCTGCGCGCTGCTGCTGGTCGCCCCACTGCGCGCGGCGGTGCAGCAGCTTAACTATCAGCCCAACGATTTGCCGACGATGCCCGCGCCGATGCTCAATGACAGCGACTGGCACTGGCTGGGACAAAAGCGCGACAGCGTGATTGGCATCTATGGGCCGGATCGGCCACCGATGTTGCGCACCAATCCTGAGGGAAGAGTGTTTGGCTACATTCCCGATGCGGCTTACGCTGCGCTGCACAGCCTGGGTATCAGTTTTCGCGTCAAACATTACGACACCGCGCCCGAAGCCTTTGCCGCGCTGGCGCGCGAAGAGCTGGATATGATATTTGTGCCGGCCGGTGAAGCGGTCCCGGCGCATGTTAACGACACCATCAGCGTAACCGCGCTGAAAGCCAGTCCGGTTCGGGTGGTGCGCAGCAGCAGTAACCCGCTGGCCGGTCAGGAGTTTTTACCCGGCCCGGCGATAACATCTCCTTACAGCCAGCTGCCGCAGGTCGCGATGGGCACCCTGCCCTATGCCGATGTGCCGGCGGTGGAAGCCTATTACCTGATTGAACGCAACTATCTGAATACGCTAACCATCGATCACATTCTGCCCGATCTCAGTTCGCCGTATCGCTTTGTGGTCAACAGCAAAGAACACGTGCTGGCGCGGGCGATGCGCATTGCATTTGACGCCCTGCAGCGCCACGCGGCCGGTGAGATCATTGCCGCACGCTGGGATATCGCTAATATCACGCGTTTTGTCACCACGCCGCTGGCACTGACGCCCACCGAGCAGGCCTGGCTGCAGACGCACAGCCAAATCAACATGGCGGTCACGGACCTGGTGGCACCGTTCTTTATCAAAAACGCGCAGGGCGAAATCACCGGCATCGTGCCGGAGTTACTCAACCTGATTGAAATGCGCACCGGGCTGAGCTTCAACTTTGTTGAGATCAGCGACAGTCGCGATCTGACCGCGCGGATGAAACGCGGCGATGTGACGATTGCCGCACCGCTGATCTGGAGCCAGCAGCGCAGCCGTGACTTTTTGATGACCACACCGTTTATGTTCACGCCGGAAGTGCTGGTGACCAACACCGCCGCGCAGGATGCACCGCCAAAACGCGCCGCGCTGGTGCGCGAGCAGGATGCCTCCCACTGGTTCCTGAAAAAATATCCTGATGTGTCAGTCGATTATGTTGGCAATCCCAGCCTGGCGATGCAGTGGGTGGCGGATGGGCAAACCGACGCCACCATTAATACGCTGGTGGGCGCGCGCTATCTCTCCGAAGGTCTGTATCCCGGCAAACTTCGCTTAACCGAGCTGAAACCGGCGCAGGAAGCGGCTATCGCCTTTGGCATCAGCCGCAGCGAGCCGGAACTGCAGGACATCATGAACAAAGCGCTGGCAGCGATTCCGGCTGGCATGATGACCGATGTATTAACCCACTGGCAGGCCACGCCCGCCGCGCATTTCGACACCTGGAAGCTGTACCGCAAAGAATTTTATGTCGGCGCGCTGGGCGCAGCCACCATCATCGCCGTCACCTTTGTCTGGGCAGTGTTGCTGATGCGGCAGGTCAAACGCACGCGACGCACCAAAGCGCTGCTGCGCCAGGAAATTCAGCTGCGCGATCGCCTAATCAATGGTCCGCCGCGGCCGTTTTATGTGGCCTCGCTGGATGGGATGATCGTGCACACCAATCCGGCGTTTACCCAGTTTTTCACTCCGGAAGAGCAAACCCATCTGGGCTATTCGCTGTATGACTGTCGCCATCCGCTCTATCACGTATGGCAGCAGATCGACAAAAACATCCAGCCTGGCGACATTCCGGAAGAGGCGGAATTTGTTATCGATGACGGGCGGCAGAAGCGCCATATCCGTCACTGGATGACGTCGTACACCGGCGATGAAGTCGGCAGCGGCGGGCTGATTTGCGGCTGGCAGGACGTCACCGACTACCTGCAATTGCTGGAAGATCTTTCGCTGGCGCGCGAAGCCACTGAGCTGGCCAGCCAGAGCAAAAGCGACTTCCTCGCCACCATGAGCCATGAAATTCGCACGCCGCTCAGCGCGGTGATTGGCTTGCTGGAACTGCAGACGCAGGAAGGCCGCGCCGATACCGAACTGATTCGCGTAGCGCACGAAGCGGCGGTCAGCCTGATGGATATCGTCGGTGATATTCTGGATATGGCGAAAATTGAGTCGGGACGCATGACGCTGCAGCCGCAGTGGGTCAGCCTGCATGCGCTGGTGCGCCCGGTGATCTGTGCCTTCGACGGCCTGGCGCGGCAAAAAGGCATCAACCTGAACCTGATGCTGCCGGTCGGCGATGACGATCTGTTTTGCGATGCCAGTCGCGTACGCCAGGTGCTGTCTAACCTGGTCGGTAACGCCGTCAAGTTCACCGATCAGGGTGAAGTGAAGGTGACGGTGGGTCTGACGCCGCTGGAGAGCCATACCGAGCTGCGGATCCAGGTGGCCGATACCGGACGCGGCATCGATAAAGCGGCGCAAAATGCGCTGTTCCGCCCGTTCGAACAGGCGGGCCTGTCGGATAACGCTGGCACCGGACTGGGCCTGTTTATCTGCCAGGAGATTACCCGCCTGATGGGCGGCAGCATTTCTCTGGAGAGCGAACCCGGCGTCGGCACCGTGCTCAACGTCGCCGTGCCGGTCAGCGTGCGTGATATCGCTACCCCGCTGCCGTCTCCGGTCGCGGAACCGTTGCCCGCTGCGCCGCAGGTCGCGCTGAATGTGCTGATCATTGACGATCATCCGGCCAACCGCCTGCTGATTTCGCGTCAGCTGACGCTGTTAGGTCATAGTTTCCGCGAAGCGAACAACGGTGAAGAAGGCCTGGCGCAGTGGCGGCAGCAGAAGCCGGACGTGATCATTACCGATTGCAATATGCCGGTAATGAACGGTCTGGACATGACGCGCAACATCCGCCGGGAAGATAAACACACCTACATCATCGGTATCACCGCCAACGCGCAGCAGTCCGAGCGCCAGCGCTGCCTCGAAGCGGGCATGAACGAGTGCGTGTTCCGGCCGGTTAAGCTGGCGCAGTTAACCACGATTCTGAGCCAGATTCACAGCGCCAGCACGCTGTCGGTCGGTGATGATTTTTCTGACTGGGTGGATATTGCCGAAATCGAGAAATATATGCCCAACAGCCCCGGCGCGATCGCGGATTTTCTCGACATCGTGATTAATGAAGCACGCACCGATCTGACGCAGGCAATTGACGTGGTGCAAAGCGGCGATCTCGCGGCTGCCGCCAGCCTGTTTCATCGCATCACCGGATCGCTGCGCGTCACCGGCATCCGTCAGCTGACGGAGCAGTGCGAAATGCTGGAAGAGCTGGCGGAAATGCAGGAAGACAGGGAAATTATCCTGCTGCATTTACGGGAAGCGCTAACGCTGGTGGACAGGATGGAAGCCTCGTTGCGTCAGCAAACCACATCCGCCCAGGCCGGCACGCACTGATGCGCGCCGTCAGGCGTTTTTGATCAGCTTATGCAGCAGCGGATGAGTAATCTGCTCAAACATCCCGGCGTTATTAAATGCCCGCGCCGCCAGCATCGCGCCGTGCACGCTGGCCATCAGCGTTTTGGCTTCGTTTTCAGCGCTGTCGCTGAGCTGGAAAACGCCGCTGGCGGCGCCTTTGCTCAGCTGGCGCGCTAACCAGCCGGAGAGATCGCTGAAGTGGCCGCTGACTTCCGTGGCGACATCCGGCGGCAGCGTGGGCATTTCCGCCGCCAGCATCGCGCAGATGCAGAAAGGCGAAGTTCCCTCTTTAATGCAGTGCGCCCAGTAATCGACGTAGGCTTTCACTTCGTTCAGCGGATCGTTGATCTGTTCATCCATCGCCTGCATGCCCGCCTGCGCCTCAGCACGATATTCCTCCACCACCGCTTTCACCAAATCGGCTTTGCCGGGAAAATGGTGGTGGATGCTGGCCTTGCGGATATCCACCTGGGCGGCAATATCGGCATAGCTAAAGCTTTTATAGCCGCCGGCGGTGAGCAGCTGGCGGGTGCAGGCCATGATTTCGCGGGCTTTAGAGGAACGGGCAGTCATAACGCAATCCGGTAGAACAACAGAGATCGGTCAACCTACTGGCAGGCAGGGAAGAAGTCAAGCCAGCGGCCTGGCGTGCAGCGCGCACTTTTTTCATTTTTTCAGCAATATTTTCATCGCTGATTCGTCTACCTCATCACCAACCCTGTTTATCACCGTAATGAGGAACCCCAATGAGAGATTTTGACAGGCATCAGCATCCCCGTGGTCACCGCTTTGTTCATCACCGTATGGCGAAACCGCTGCTGCTCGGCGTGGTGCTGTTTGCTGCCCTTGGCCTGCTGGTGATGTCGCTGTGGAATGCGCTACTGCCGGAACTGACCGGCGTAAAAAGTATTGGCTTCTGGCAGGCGCTGGGACTGCTGGTGCTTTGTCGCATCCTGTTTGGCGGGCTGGGCTTCCATCCCGGTATGTTTGGCATGGCGCGTCGCCGCATGCATGAACGCTGGATGCAGATGACGCCGGAGCAGCGTGAAGCCTTTATGCAGCAGCGGCGCGAGCGGTTTGGCGGCCGTGGTCATCATGGCGGACGCTGTGACTGGCACGATCGCCGCAGCCAGCGTGACGATCCGCGCCCGCCCGCTGACGATGCGCCCGCCAAATCCCCGGATGCAGAGTAAACAGCATGGCGCAGGATTCGCGGCTGCTGGCGGCCCTCAGCGCCTGCCGCACTAAGCTCAGCGCCTTTATTCGCGGCCGCAGCGAGCGGCACGATGAGGCCGAAGATATCCTGCAGGAGATCAGCTGGAAACTGCTGCAGGTGGAACAGCCGGTGGAGAACGTCAGCGCCTGGCTGTTTCGCGCCGCGCGCAACGAGATCACCGATCGGTCACGAAAAAAACGCGAGCTCTCGCTGTTTAACGCCGCCGGAGACGAAGACTTTCCCGAGGATGAAATTGCCGAAACGCTGTTTGGCGTGGCGCAGACGCCGGAGGATGAGTATCTGAAGACGCTGCTGTGGGAAGAGCTGGACGATGCGCTCGCGGAACTGCCTGCTGCGCAGCGCGAGGTATTTGAAAAGACCGAACTGCTCGGCTTCAGCTATCAGGATCTGGCCGCTGAAAGCGGCGACAGCGTGCAGGCGCTGCTGTCGCGCAAACATAAAGCGGTTCTGTTTCTGCGCACCCGGCTGCGCAGCCTGTACGACGAACTCACGGCATGACCAGCGCAACCCGTAGCCAAACGGCCATCGGGTTGCGTGCTTTACCACCAGGCCGCGGTGGGCTGCGGCTGTAACAGATCAATGCCCTCGCCCAGCATCGGCAGACACAGTGCAACCTGATGCTCCGCCGCCAGCTGGACGATTTGGGTAAACGGATCGTCCCAGCGGTGAAAAGCTAAATCAAAAGCCGCGTTGTGAATCGGAAACAGCCAGCGCGCGTTGAGGTCCTGAAACGCGCGCAGCGTGTCCTGCGGCAGCATATGAATGTCGGCCCAGCGCGCATCGTAAGCGCCGTTTTCCAGAAACGCCGCATCAAACGGACCGTATTTTCGGCCAATCGCTTTGAAACCGTCGAAGTAACCGGAGTCACCGCCAAAAAACAGGCGGAACTGGTCAGAGATCAGCGTCCACGAACACCACAACCGTTTGTTGCTGTCGAACAGGCCACGGCCGGAAAAGTGCTGCGACGGCGTCGCGACAAAATGGATGCCGCCGATATCCCGCGACTGCCACCAGTCGAGCTGGATGACTTTCTCTGGCGCAACACCCCACTTAATCAGCAAATCGCCGACGCCGAGCGGCGTGAGAAAGTGCTTCACCCGATCTTTCAGCTGCATGATGGTGTGGTAATCGAGATGATCGTAATGATCGTGCGACAAAATAATGCCTTCGATCGGCGGCAGATCGGCCACGGCAATCGGCGCTGGCTGAAAGCGCTTTGGTCCCAGTCGCTTAAAGGGCGACGCGCGCTCGGCGAATACCGGATCGGTCAGCCAGAACTGGCCATTGAGCTTCAGCAACAGCGAAGAGTGGCCGAGGCGAAAGACGCTGTTCGGCGCGGCCTGTGCCAGCGCGGCGGCCGTGATGGGCTGCACCGGCAGCGCGGCCGGCGGCTGGGTATCTTTCGGTTTATTGAACAGGAAATCCCACAGCATTTTGCGGTAGTCGCCAAAGCTCAGCGACTGACGCGGCTGGACATTGCGAAACCTTTTGCCATCAAACTGAGCGGAGTGCGGATACTCCCTGATTGCACCCCGGCAGAGGCTGGAACCCTTCAACATAGCGCGGATACCTCGAAAAAGAGAAAGCTGGCTGGCAGCAGCGGTAAACATCTGCGGCTACGTTAACCGTTTTATGCCGCGCGCGTCCTCACATTACGAGCCATCGCACAACCGGTAACGCAGAATTTCGCTGCCGGTGTGGCCTTTCCCTGGCGGATGACACGGCGGCAGCAGGCAGGTAAAGTAGCGCTTTTGCATGATTTTACGAGGGAAAATGAACACGCTTTTCGTTTACGGCACGCTGCAGCCGGGCCAGTGCAATGCGCATATCCTGGAAAACATCGGCGGTGAGTGGCTGGCAGGGACGGTCGCCGGCACTTACTATGCCAACGGCTGGGGCGCGGCGGCCGATTTTCCCGGCATCGTACTTGATGAGCACGGCCCGCGCGTGCCGGGTTATCTGTTCATCTCGGACCGGCTAGCGCTGCACTGGCCGATGCTGGATGAGTTTGAGGATGGTTACGAACGGGTGCCGGTTGAGGTCACCACGGCCGACGGCCAGCAGCGGACGGCGTGGATTTATCAGCTGCAGCCACAGCAGGACGCCGCGCGCTAACCTCGCACCTTGCCTAAACTGATCCTCACCGGACTGTGAGGAGAAGCCATGATCACCATTTGTACCGCCTGCGGCACGTCTTATCAGCAGCAGCAACCTGCCCTTACGCAGTGTCGCATTTGTCAGGATGAACGCCAGTTTGTGCCGCCCGGCGGGCAGCAGTGGATCGATCAGTCTGCGCTGCGCGCCTCGCATCAAAACCAGTGGCAACAGCTGGAGTCCGGGCTGCTCAGCCTGCAAACCGTGCCGGATTTTGCCATCAACCAGCGCGCCTTTGTGCTGCAAACGCCGCACGGCAATATCCTGTGGGATTGCATCGCCCATCTGGATGACGCCACCGTCACGCTGCTGCGCGCGCTCGGCGGCCTGCACGCCATCGCCATCTCCCATCCCCACTATTACAGCACCATGCAGGACTGGGCCGACGCCTTCGACGCGCCGGTGTACCTGCACGCCAGCGACAGCGAGTGGATCATGCGCGCATCGCCCCGTCTGCAGCCCTGGCACGGCGACAGCTGTGATCTGCTGCCGGGCGTGCGGCTGTTACGTCTCGGCGGCCACTTTGCCGGCGGCACGGTGCTGCACTGGGCGCACGACGGCGGCGTGCTGCTGAGCGGCGATATTTTACAGGTAACGCCCGGTGCCAGTGCGGTTTCGTTTATGTGGAGCTATCCCAATATGTTACCGCTGGCCGGCGTCACGGTGACGGCCATGCTGCAGCGGTTGCAGGGCGTGACGTTTACGCGCCTGTACGGCGCGTTTGCCGGCCGCGAAATTCTCGCGCGTGCCGATGAGGCAGTGCAGCAGTCGGGCCGTCGCTATCTGGCCTGTCTGCAGCATCCACAGCCGTAGCGCTTACACAGACCCGCTGGATAAATACCAGGCGATCGCACTGCGCACGGATGTACAGACGTCTGGACGTATACTATAGTCGGTTTCCTGCAAACATAAGGAAACCTGCAAACAATGAAAAAAACATGGCTTACCGCCCTGCTGGCGGCCTCTGTCACCCTGCTCAGCGCCTGTGACAACCACAACGACAACAAAATTAAAGTGGCGATCAATACCGGACCGGATGAGGCGCTGTGGCAGACCGTGAAGCAGGTGGCACACGATAAATATCAGCTCGATGTTGATGTGGTGGCGTTTAACGATTACGTGCAGCCGAACGAAGCGCTATTCAATAAAGATGTGGACGCCAACGCGTTCCAGAGCCTGCCTTATCTGGAGATGCAGTCCAAAGAGCGCGGGTATAAATTTGCCGTCGTGACCAATACCTTCGTGTTCCCGATTGCCGGTTATTCACGCAAGATTAAATCACTGCAGGATCTGCCGGATGGCGCTACCGTGACCGTGTCTAACGAAGCGACCACCCTGGGGCGTAGCCTGCTGCTGTTGCAGGCGCAGGGCCTGCTGAAGGTGAAACCCGAAGCCGGTCTGCTGCCGACCACGCTGGATATTACCGACAACCCGAAAAAGCTGAAGATTGTGGAAGTGGATACGCCGCAGCTGGCGCGCACGCTGGACGATCCGCAGGTTTATCTGTCGATCATTAATAATAACTTTGCCGCGCTGGTGAATTTATCCGCCTCGCGTGACGGGATGTTTATGGAAGGCAAAGCGTCGCCATACGTGAATGCGATTGTGGCGCGCGAAGATAATAAAGACAGCCCGAACGTGCAGAAGCTGAAAGAAGCGTTCCAGTCCCAGCCGGTGCTGGATAAAGCCAACGAGATTTATAAAGGCGATATTATTAAGGGTTGGTAAGCGTATGCGGTCGCTATTAATCGCAACCCTGCGGCAATTACGGTCGCCATAAATGGCGACCCTACATCAATCGCGGTCATCATTAATCGCGAACCCACCACAATATTGTAGGGTGCGCATTCATGCGCACCTGGACCTGTCCCACCACCGCAACGCCCCCGCTACCCATCCCATTTTCTGCCAGCCAGCCCGCTTCTGCTGCTGTCTGAATCGTCTACACTTCAGGTTGAAAAAGCCGCAGCGGTGTAAAAATGGCGTAAAAATTTGGCCGATTGGTATAAAAATCGCGTACAAAAAAACGCCACCCCCTACCGATTACGCCGCTGAAACGCTATCTTCGCCAGCATAAAAGTGGGTGATTGCGACACGCCAGTGCGGTTGATGGCGCTCGCCCTTTCTCCCTGAAAAAACAGGAAATGTATGAGTCAATCAGAGAAACAGTCTCTGCCTGCTGGCATGCTGGCCGCCGCCGGCATCGTGTTTGGTGATATCGGTACCAGCCCGCTGTATACACTGAAAGAATGCCTGTCGATTTTGCCGGACGGCGCGCCGTCGGCGCTGGCGGTGATGGGCTTTTTGTCACTCATCTTCTGGGCGCTGACGCTCATCGTCACGCTGAAATATGTCTGCTTCGTGATGCGCGCCGACCACGACGGCGAAGGCGGCATTCTCACCCTGATGTCACTGGCACGCCGCAACGTTGGCCGCAAAGCCGGTCATATCATCGTGCTGGCCGGTCTGATTGGTGGCGCATTTTTCTACGGTGATGGCGTGATCACCCCGGCCATCTCGGTGCTGTCGGCCATTGAAGGCATTCAGGTGGTCTCGCCCGGGCTGGAAAAATATGTGGTGCCGCTGGCGCTCACCATTCTCGCGCTGCTGTTCATTATTCAGAAACACGGCACGGAAAAGGTCAGCCGGGTGTTTGGCCCGGTGATGTTTGTCTGGTTTGTGGCCATCGGCGCACTTGGCATACGCGGTATTCTGCTCAACCCGGAAGTGCTGCACGCGCTCAGTCCGTCCTATGCGCTGACCTTCCTGCTCAGCCACAAAGCGCTCTCGCTCGCGGCAATGGGCATGGTGGTGCTGGCGGTGACCGGCGCGGAAGCGCTGTATGCCGACATGGGCCATCTGGGCAAAGCACCCATTCGCCTCGCCTGGCTGGTGATTGCCATGCCGGCGCTGGTGCTGAACTATTTCGGCCAGGGCGCGCTGGTGATCGCCGATGCGCAGGCGCTGAACAATCCGTTCTTTAATCTGGCTCCCGGCTGGGCGCAGATTCCGCTGATTGTGCTGTCAACGCTGGCCACGGTCATCGCGGCGCAGGCGGTGATTTCCGGCGTCTATACCCTGACGCATCAGGCCATTCGCCAGGGCTTTTTACCGCCGATGCGCATCATTTTTACCTCGCATACCGAGTCCGGGCAGATTTACATTCCGGTGGTTAACTGGCTGCTGTTCACCGCCGTGATGCTGATTGTGCTGGCTTTCCGTCAGTCGTCGGCGTTGTCCTCGGCATACGGCATCGTAGTGACCGGCACCATGGTGATCACTGCGTGTCTGGCGGGCGTGGTGGCGCTGCGTAACTGGCGCTGGCCGCTGCCGCTGGCGCTATTGTTCCTGCTGTGTATGCTGGTGGTCGACGTGCCGCTGTTCATCGCCAACCTGATGAAGCTGCTGTCCGGCGGCTGGGTGCCGGTGCTGCTGGCGCTGACCATGATGGGATTGATGCTGATCTGGAGCAGCGAGCGTAACCGCCTGATTCGCCGTTTGAATAACGATCATGACGGTTTACTGGCGCTGGTGAAATCGCTGGAGAGCAATCCGCCGAACCGCGTCGAGGGCACCGCCATCTTCCTCGCGCGCAAGGAGTTTGAAATTCCCCAGGCACTGTTGCACAACCTCAAGCACAACCGCGTGCTGCACCGCCGCGTGGTGCTGTTGCATATCCGCACCACTGACACGCCGCGCGTCTATAACCAGCAGCGCATCAGCATTACGCAATTGTCGCCGTCGTTCTGGCAGGTCACTGCCGCTTACGGCTGGCGTGAAGTGCCGTCGATGGCCGAGATTCTGCATCTGTGCGGACTGGAAGGTTTTGGCTGCACGGTGAACGAAGCGTCATTTTTTACCGCACACGATACGCTGGTGATGAAAAAACGCCGCGGTCTGGCGCGGGTGCGCGGCGGGATTTTTCACTTCTGCCAGCGCAACGCGCTGCGCGCCCATGAACAATTTCATATTCCGCCCAATCGGGTGATCGAACTGGGCGGCCAGCGCGAGTTTTAAGCCGCAGGGCCACGGATGGCCGGATTTACCTGCACACAATGCACCGACTTTTTTAATGGCAAATGTAAGCAGATGAAAAAATATTAGCGAAACATTACCGGAGTTGTGGCGGAACTTTTCTTAACATCTAATTAGCAATTAAAGCTAAAACGCATAACCTCGAAAGGTGTTTATTAACCCTACCGGCATGATGATTCACCGTGCGCTTTGCCGGAATGTATAAACCAATAAACAACGATCTCAGGATCGGTTAATTCACTTCCGGCTCTGTTGTTATTTTGAGGAGTAAGACCATGAAAGCGTTAATTAACGATGTAATTTCCATTTTTACGCCGCAAAATGTTAAACCGGTTTTAATTCGCGCCGATTTAACGCACCGCGAATTATCTTCAATCCATCCGGCGGGTGTGACCTCAGTAAGCTGGGCCACGTCAATGGAAGAGTTAACAGACGCCATTGTGAAAAAAGCCCAGGCGGCCGGAGCCGTCGGTTATCACATCACAGACGTTGAATCGCATGAGCCGGGCCACGACGGCCAGCACGTGATGGCCGCCACCGCCACGCTGTATCACATCAATGACAAGGTGGCTTACGGCTGATGCTGGGATTAACACGTTTTTCTGTTATGGCCTGCCCGTCATTTCCGGCAGGCTTTTTTCATTAAAATAGGCGGCGAGAAAATCGAGAAAAACTTTAATACGCTGCGATTCTGCGGCGCGTTGCGTATAAACCGCCCAGATATTGGCTTCCTGATACCACTGCGGTAATACTGCCACCAGCTCGCCCGTCGCCAGATAGGGCGCCACATCCCACGCTGAACGCAGCGCAATACCATGCCCCTGCAATGCCCAGTGCAGAATCACCTTGCCGCTATTGGAAGAGTAATGGCTGTTCAGGCGACACAATACCTGCTGCTCGCCATTGGTCAATGCCCAGTTACCAAATGAATTATCGCGTTCATTAATGATCAGACAGCTGTGATGAATTAACGCATCCAGCGAGGCTGGCATACCGGCGCGGGATAAATACGCCGGCGCGGCACATAAAATGCGCCGGTTAGCAATCAGCCGGCGGGCAATATAGGAAGGATTGAGATCGTCGCCAACGCAGATTTCCACATCCGTGCCGCTCTGTAGCAGGTCGAATGCCCGATCGCTTAGCATCAGTTTAATATTCAGCGACGGATGCTGGTGAATAAATGCCGAAACCGCATCCGACAAATAGTCCTGACCGAAACCAAACGAGCAGCCGACGGTAATTTCCCCGGTCAGCTCGCCGCGCCACTGACGGAAATTATTGAGAAAGCCATCCATTTCCTGCACTACCTGCAGCGCGCCCTCCAGCGCTTTTTCACCTTCCGGCGTCAGGCGCATCACGCGGTTAGTGCGGAAAAACAGCCGCGTCTCCAGCTGTTTTTCCAGAATGGCGATGCGTTTACTGATGTAAGACGGTGACTGACCCAGCTCAATCGCCGCGCGGCCGAAACCGTCATGCCGCGCCACGCTGATAAACACGTACAGGTCTTCAATCGACGGCCAACCCTGTAACGGCTTCTGATAACTTTTTCCGGCAAGCAGTATTTTCATAACAGCACATGGTGAGTGAACGCCACGTGGTTATAACACAGATCCCAGGAAGCGCTGAAGCGAGTGCAGAAACCGCTCTGGCACCTCTTCCTGCGGTGAATGGCCGCACGGTAACGCCTCGCCCTGCACCTGCAGCGCCTTGTCCTGCCAGGTGTGCACCACATCATACAGCTGACCGACCGTGCCCTTTTCGCCCCACAACAGTAACAGCGGGCAGGCAATGCGCCGGTCGCTGTCAGCGGCATCGTGTTGCAAATCGATGCTGGCGGCGGCGCGATAATCTTCACACACCGCGTGGATCATCGCCGGATCCCGATAGCAGCGCAGATAATCTTCGAATATCGCCGGTTCGGTCGCATCCGGCGTTTTCAGCTGGCCATCAATGTGTTTACGCAAAAAGAACGCCGGATCGTGACCAATCATGGTTTCCGGCAGCGGATGCGGCTGAATCAGGAAGAACCACCAGAAGTAGCGCGTGGCGAACGCCTGATCGGTCAGCGCGTACATGGTGGCAGTCGGTGCGATATCGACAAACACGCAGCAGCTGACTTTCTCCGGATGATCGAGCGCCAGCCGGTGCCCGACGCGCCCGCCGCGATCGTGGCCGACAAACGCCACGCGCTGCAGGCCGAGCGCGTCGATCAGCTGACTGATATCCTGCGCCATGCTGCGTTTGGCATACGGCAGATGTTCAGCGTCACTGGCGGGCTTGTCGCTGTCACCGTAGCCGCGCAAATCCGGCAGGATCACCTGATATTGCTGCGCCAGCTGTGGTGCGATTTTACGCCAGGCCAGATGATTTTGCGGATGACCGTGCAGCATCAGTAAAGGCGAGCCCTTGCCGCCGCTGGCCACGCGTAGCGTAACGCCATTATCCAGCGTCACATCCTGCAGGGTAAAACCGGCGATAAACGGCGACGGGCCGCGGTCGATAATCTTACTCATGGTTGCTCCCTGGTGCGCTGCAGCCACGGACGCTGCGCAAAGTGCTGCGCTTCAAACTGGCTGATATCCGCTTCATATTGCAGCGTCCAGTCCACCGCGCTGCCGCCACCGATCAGCATTTCGCGCTTCAGGGCACTTACCGTAAAGTGAATCACTTCATCCGCGAACTGAATGGTTTGCTGCTCCAGCGACACGCTGATGGTGTTGCGCTGCGCATCGGTGGCCACCGCGCTCAGACGCTGATAATCTGCCTCGCTCAGGCTCAGCGTCAGCACACCGTTACGCTGGCAGTTATCGTCAAAAATGCCGGCGAAGCTGGTGCCGATAATCGCGCGGATGCCCAGCTGATTCAGCCCCCATACCGCATGTTCGCGGCTGGAGCCGCAGCCAAAATTGGCGCCGACCAGCAAAAACGTCGCGTTCTGCCAGCCCGGCTGATTAAGGATGAAATCAGGGTTTGGTGCACCGTCGGCCAGAAAGCGCAGGTCAAAGAACACGCCGCGGTCCAGCCCCTGCCGGTCAATGCCTTTGAGAAACTGCTTGGGCATAATCACGTCGGTATCGATGTTAGCAGCCGGCAGCGGTGCCAGCTTGCCGGTGATGGTAGTGAAAGCTTGCATGTTAAACCCCGGATTGCAGATAGTGACGAACATCAACCAGATGGCCCGCCAGCGCAGCGGCGGCGACCATAGCCGGACTCATTAAGTGAGTGCGCGCGCCCGCGCCCTGACGGCCGGCAAAGTTACGATTGGTGCCCGATGCGCAGCGATCGCCCGGTGCCAGCACATCCTCGTTCATCGCCAGACACATCGAACAGCCCGACTGACGCCATTCGAAGCCAGCGTCGATAAAGATCGCCGCCAGCCCTTCCGCCTCCGCCTGCTGCCGTACCTGGGTTGAGCCCGGCACGATGATGCCGCGCACGTGCGGCGCGATTTTGCGGGTGCCAATCACCGCTGCCGCAGCGCGCAAATCTTCAATGCGCCCATTGGTGCAGGAGCCGATAAACGCGTGGGTGATGGCAATGTCGGCCAGCGGCGTGCCGGCTTGCAGCCCCATGTAGTGCAGCGCATTTTTCATCGCCTGCTGTTTCACCAGATCGGGTTCGTCTGCCGGATTAGGCACGTGGCCGCTAATGGCGCAGGCCTGATCCGGGCTGATGCCCCAGGTGACCTTCGGTTCCAGATCGCTGCAATCAATGGTCAGTTGCCGGTCAAATACCGCATCATCATCGCTGCGCAACGTGTGCCACTCGGCCAGCGCCTGCTGCCACAGCTCGCCCACCGGCATTTGCGGTTTGCCGGCAATGTAAGCGTAGACCTTGTCATCCGGCGCGATAATCGCTCCGCGCGCACCGGCTTCCACCGCCATGTTACATAGCGTCATACGCCCTTCCATGCTCAGCGCATCGATCGCGCTGCCGGTAAACTCAATCGCATACCCCGTGGCGCCGGAAGCGCCAATCTGTTCGATCAACGCCAGCACGATGTCTTTGGCGGCGCAGCCAAACGGCAGCTCGCCGGTGACTTCAACGCGCATGGTTTTCAGCGTGCGATAAATCAATGTCTGTGTCGCCAGCAGGTGCTCGATTTCCGAGGTGCCGATGCCGAACCCCAGCGCGCCAAACGCCCCGTAAGTGGTGGTATGGCTGTCGCCGGCGGCAATCACCATCCCCGGCATCACCAGCCCCTGCTCGTGCGCCACCACATGTTCAATGCCCTGTCGCGGGTCGAGCACGTCAAACAGCTCGATGCCAAAGTGCTCCGCATTTTTGCGGAAGTAATCGACCTGCAGCTGACCGCCAGCGTCGGTCATCGCCGCATCGCGCACTGGCCGCGTCGGGTTCACGTGGTCGACGTTGAGTAGAATAGTGGCCGGATGGCGCACGCGCCGCGACCGGTCGCGCAGACCGCTAAACGCCTGCGGGCTGGTGTATTCATTGAGGATTGACCGGTCGATATAGAGCAGCACGTGCCCCTCATCGTCCAGGTGACGTACCACATGCTGTTCGATCAGCTTTTCATACAGGGTTTTGCCCGCCATGCTCATGTCCACGCGAAAGTTAAACAAGTCATCAGAGACCTTAGGGTAAACCCATTCGGCGTCAGATCATCAACACGCTCCGTGCAGTGATAGTGCATGATTTGTCATCGCTGCAGCGGATTTAATTTGACCTAAGTCGTGCCCGTCGTTATAAATAATAACCGCGCTCCGTTAGCGGATATATTGTTGCTTTTTCCCGCATTTCTGCTGTATTCCTGCCGTTTATTTCGCCATCCCGCTTTTATGAAAGTTAATTAATTGCCATCAATAGTTAATTAACTAAAAACAAGTTAATCTTTTCGTAACAATCTTTTAATTTGCCAACCGAATTTTTAACGTTCATCTGCAAAGAATAAACAGGACTGGCATGACTCAGACCAAAAAACTTGTGTCCGCGCTTTCGCTGACGGCACTGCTTGTCTCTTCAGCGGTTCACGCTGAGAACGCACCAGAAAAAACCGACGTGCTGCTGATTGGCGGCGGTATCATGAGCGCCTCGCTCGGTACCTGGCTGCAGGAGCTGCAACCGGGCTGGAAACAACTGATGGTTGAGCGTCTCGACGGCGTCGCGCTGGAATCCTCTAACGGCTGGAATAACGCCGGTACTGGCCACTCTGCCAACATGGAGCTGAACTACACGCCAGAGCGTGCAGACGGTTCCATCGATGTGAGCAAAGCGCTGGAAATCAATGAATCGTTCATGATTACCCGCCAGTTCCTGACCAGCCAGGTACAGCGCGGCGTGCTGCACGATCCGCGTTCGTTTATCAACTCCACCCCGCACATGAGCTTTGTCTGGGGCGACAAAAATGTCGAATACCTGACCAAACGTTACGCGGCGCTGCAGAAAACGACCCTGTTCCAGGGCATGAAGTTCTCTACCGATCACAAGCAGATCGAGCAGTGGGCACCGCTGGTGATGGAAGGTCGCGATCCGAATCAGAAAGTGGCCGCCACCTGGACGCCAGTGGGTACCGACGTCAACTACGGTGAAATCACCCGTCAGCTGATCGGCAGCCTGCAGAAAGATCAGAACTTCAAGCTGGAAACCTCCTCTGAAGTCACTGATTTCAAACGCAACAGCGACAACTCCTGGCACGTCACCATCAAAGACGTGAAGAGCGGCGCAAACCGTGAAGTGGATGCGAAATACGTATTCATCGGCGCGGGCGGTGCGGCGATCAAGCTGCTGCAGAAAACCGGTATTCCTGAAGCCGATAACTACGGCGGTTTCCCGGTGGGCGGTTCGTTCCTGATGACCGAAAACCCGGAAATCACCAGCCGTCACCTGCAGAAAGTGTATGGTCAGGCTTCCGTAGGCGCACCGCCAATGTCGGTACCGCACATCGATGCCCGTAACCTCGACGGTAAAAAAGTGGTACTGTTTGGACCGTTCGCCACGTTCTCGACCAAATACCTGAAGAACGGTTCGCTGTTCGATCTGCTGAGCGCCACCACCACCAGCAACCTCATGCCGATGACGCACGTGGGCATCGATAACTTTGACCTGGTGAAATACCTGATTGGTCAGGTGATGCTGAACGATGACGACCGTTTTGCCGCGCTGAAAGAGTACTACCCGAACGCGCGTAAAGAGGACTGGAAACTGATTCAGGCCGGCCAGCGTGTGCAGATCATCAAGAAAGATGCTGAGAAAGGCGGCGTGCTGAAGCTGGGTACCGAAATCGTGACCGATCAGCAGAAAACCGTGGCGGCCCTGCTGGGTGCTTCACCGGGTGCATCTACCGCGGCACCGATCACCCTGAACGTGATGCAGAAGCTGTTCCCACAGCAGTTCGCGTCACCGGAGTGGCAGCAGAAGATCCGCGCTATCGTGCCAAGCTTCGGCCAGAAGCTGAACGGCAACACCGCGCTGACCCAGCAGGTATGGGATAATACCGCATCCGTGCTGCAACTGACCAAACCGCCAGTGATTAACATGGACGATCAGCAGTCGGCACCTGCGCAGGCCAAACCGCGCGAAGAGTTCGCGAAGCAGGATATGGCGCTGTAATACGCCATCGCTGAGTCAATCGAACCGATGCCGGTGCGCGAGCAATCGCCCACCGGCATTTTTTTATCTGGAATCTGATGATTGCTATGTCAGACTTCACCAGTGTTACCGCTGAGAGATGCCCTGTGGTTCAGCGACTCTTCCCACTGACTTTGACGATGCAGCGTGCTAAAATTGAACTTCTGACGGGAGATTAATTATGAGCAGAAATGCATCTCTGAGTATTGCCAGCCAGATCCAGAATTTAGCGAAGGCTAACCATATCACCGCAGAGCGTGACGGTGTCAGCCTGATGGCTGCTGCGATTACTCATCTGGCAGGCGACAGAGTAGAACTGGATTACGTTGAACAATTGCTGGTTAATCTCAAAAGAAAAGGTGTGCTGACTAAAGCAGAAACGCTGAAGCTTCAGGGTTCTTATCTGCAGGAAAAACGTGAGCACAAGCAGAACTTCAGCGCATGACGTTTGATCCTTTCAGCGATTTTTCTACTTCTGGCTACCTGAGAAACGCGTTGGGGCTTAAAGATGCGGATGAGGTAAAAAAAGCTGAGCATCTGGCCTTTGAATCGAGCGCCGAAGATGCGCTTCATTTCCTGGCACTTCAACCTGCAATCACTTACAGCACTTTTTTGTCAGTTCATAAAATTCTGTTTTCTGACTTTTATCCCTGGGCGGGTAAAGATCGCAACGAGTTAGTTCCTCATCTTGCTGTGTTTAAAGGCATGCCAGAAGATGCTCATTTTACCATGTTTGAGCAGCCCCACTCGATTCAGCTCGCCGTTGATTATGCTCTGCGCCTTGCCAGCGACTCATCGCGGTTCAGAAAAAAACCGGGTGAGGTTATGGGACAACTGGCTTTTGCTCATCCTTTTCTGGATGGTAATGGTCGAACGTTGCTGTTGCTATTTATGGAAATGACCTACCGTGCTGGCTTTGCCATTGAATGGGCTAGAACCAAAAAAGATGCGTATCTTAGCGCACTCAGCGCTGAGATTCGTGAACCCGCTAAAGGCCATCTGGATAACTATTTACTCCCCTGCGTTGTTGATATTGCCAGTCGAAGCGAATGGCCGGCAATGATTAGTGGCATAAAAGGGTTGGACGGTTTAGATAAAGAAGACATTTACTACGGTGCGGTTGACGATCCCGATATCAAAGCGCTCTATCACAGCTATACGTCATCTTCCCGATTGCCTCATCCACCTGCAGAGTCAGAATAAATACGATTCAGTCACTATAGCGGGTCGCTATTAATAGCGACCCTACATGATACAATTTAAGGGTGAACTTTCTTCGTAGGGTGCGCATTCATGCGCACCTGGAAAATAATTACGACTTTACGTAATCCGAATAGGCATTTTGCAGCGCGATGTGGTCGGCAATATATTTCGCATCGTGCCACACGCCGTAAATAAACGACGACGCCCGGTTGACCAGATTGGGCAGGCCAAGGAAATAAATACCGCGCTCGGCAGAAATACCGCGCTTGTGGAATGGCAGGCCCTGTTCATCAAACGCATCCACCTGCAGCCAGCTGAAATCAAATTTAAACCCGGTAGCCCAGATAATGGTGCTGATGCCCGCCGCCTGCACGTCCAACTGCATCAGCGGATTTAACAGGCAGTCCGGATCCGGCAACAGCTCCCACGCCTGCGGCTCGGCCGGTAAATCCAGCCCGTTGCGCTCAATGTACGCATCCGCATCGCGCAGCACCTCGAAATAGGCTCTGTCACCTTCGGCGATATTCTCTGCCAGCCCCGGCGCAAAGCGCAGCACGCCGTTATCCCAGCGCTCGGTGATGCCGACCAGCGTAATGCCCATATGGGCCAGCCGGCGGAAATCCACGGTTTTACCGCCTTCATAGCCGCTGACGGCAAAGGCCACGTGCTGTTTCTTCGGCTTGATTTTCACTTCGTCCCACAGTCCCAGCGCGCCAAGCCACCAGCAGTAATCACGGTCGCGATAGGCGCGTGGCGGGCGGTAGTGCTCACCGACCGACAGAAACACCTCGCGGCCGGCCTGACGCAGCTCCTCGGCAATCTGGGTGCCGGACGCACCCGCACCCACCACCAGCACCGCACCGGGCGCCAGCTGCTGTGGATTCTTGTACGCCGATGAGTGGATCTGCTGCGGCACCGCGCCTTCAGGCACGATGGCCGGGAACGCGGGCTTCTGAAACGGCCCGGTGGCAGCCACCACGTTGTCCGCGTCGAATTCTCCCACCGACGTCACCACCCGGAAGCCGCTGCGTCCGGGCAGCCGCGTTACCTGCTGTACTTCAACCCCGGTGCGCACCGGCGCGTTGAGCATCTTTGCGTAATCCTCGAAATACTGCGCCATGCGCTCTTTCGGCGGAAACGCCTCCGGTGAAATGTTATCAAACTTCAGCGAAGGAAAGCGGTCGTGCCACGCCGGACCGTTGGCCACCAGCGAATCCCAGCGTTCGGAACGCCAGCGCTCGGCAATGCGGCTGCGCTCCAGCACCACATGCGGGATCTGCATCTGCGCCAGATGTTCGCTCATGGCGATACCCGCCTGGCCCGCTCCGACGATCACGGTATTGATTTTTTCTACTGACATAGGTCATCCCCGAATAGTTGGCATGCCACCAGCGCGGCGCAAATATTGCGCCGCTGGCGATTAACACCAGGTTGTCATGTTTAACGGCGGCTTAATGGCACAGCGAAATTAATGCCCGGCCTCAACGTTTAATATTTTTCCCAACCCGAAAAATTTATTGGCGATAATTAACATCGCGGCGGTCACCACAATATAAATAACCGACAGCGCCGCCAGCGTCGGGTCGGCAAATTCGCGCACGTAGTTGTACATCGCCACCGGCAGCGTCTGCGTCGCCTGGGTGGTAATAAACAGCGAGGCGGTGAATTCATTGAAAGAGAGAATCGCCGCGAACAGCCAGCCACCAAACAGGCCTGGCAGAATCAGCGGCACGGTAATGGTCCATACCACGCGCAGCGGCGATGCGCCGAGGCTGGCCGCCGCCAGTTCTATCCGCTGCTCAAGATTTTTCAGCGATACATAGACGCTACGCAGCACGAACGGCAGCACCAGCACCACATGGCAGAAAATCACCAGCGCGTAGCCGCGTCCCAGATTGAGCTGCGACACCAGCATTAGCAGGCCGAGGCCAATGGTGAAATGCGGAATAAACAGCGGCGACAGCAGAATACTCTCCAGCACCTGTTTGCAGGGAAAGCGATAGCGCTCGATGGCAATCGCCAGCGTGGCGCCGATGACCACCGCCAGCGTTGACGCCCATGCTGTGACAATCAATCCGGACCAGAAGCCGTGACGAAAATCGTCGTAGCTCAGCGCCCGCTCAAACCAGCGCAGCGACCAGCCTTTCGGCGGGAAGAACAGCACGGAGGTGCTGCTGAACGACGAGATAAACACCACGACGGTGGGCAACATGACAAACGTCAGAATGGCGATCACCAGCAGTTTACCCAGCAGCGCGATCAGTTTGTCGTTGTGAGAACGGGTCATATCAGTGCCCTCCCATGGCGTGCAGGAAGCGCGTCATGCGCTTCAGCGCCAGCAGCAGCAGAATGGTCAGCAGCAGGCCAGCAATGCTCAGCGCTGCGGCAAACGGGAAGTTCATCGAGGAGAAGCCCAGCTGATACACCAGCGTAGCCACGGTACTGACGCGCCCGCCGCCAATCAGTTGTGGCGTCGCGAAAGCGCTAAAGGTCCAGGCAAACGCGGTGGTGAGGCTGGCGATGATGCCGGGAATCGACAGCGGAATGGTCACCGTCAGCAGCGCGCGTACCGGCCCGGCACCAAGGCTGGTGGCGGCTTTTTCGTAGTCCGGATTGATGTGTGACAGCGCCGTCGCCAGCATCAGCACCATGATCGGCATGGTGACATGCACCAGCGCGACCACCACGCCGGTCTGGGTAAACATAAACTGGATCGGCTGGCTGATGATCCCCAGCGCCAGCAGCAGGCTATTAAGAAAGCCGCTGTTACCCAGCACGATAATCCACGAATAGGTGCGCACCACTTCCCCCAGAAACAGCGGGGTAATCGCGATGATCAGAATGGTGGATTTGATCCACGCAGTGCGGGTGCGCACCAGCGCATAGGCCAGTGGGTAACTCATCAGCAAACCAAATAAAGCCGTTTTGGCGCTGAGCAGCACGGTATTGAGAAACGCGTCGCCGTAGATGCGTTTGAACAGGCCACTGAAATTGGCCAGCGTAAAGCCGCCGACATCCAGCGAGCCGGGGATGTATGCACGCACACTGAACTGCATCACCGCAAACATCGCGACGACCAGCCCCATCGCGGTCAGCGTGGCGGGAAGAATGAACCAGGGTAAAAATGTCGGTTTTTTCGTCATGGACGTTACTGCCTGCATAGGTGGTACCGGCTACGGCGAGGCACCCGCCCCGCCGCAGCACCAGGACAATCAGTGAGACATGATGTTTTCAGAGAACCACTGACGCCACTCGGCGGTTTTCTCCGCACGCAGTTGGGGATCGGTATTGATGGTGGCATTCCACTGCGCCGGCGTGGTCAGCATGCCTGGCAGCTTCGCCAGCTCCGGATCGATATGCGCGTTGGTCACCGTCGGGCTACCGCGATAGATCTTCGCCACCTGCTGCTGAATTTCCGGTTTCAGTGCGATGTTGATGAACTTGTACGCCAGATCGGCATGTTTGCTGCCTTTATTAATGCCGACGGTATCCACGCCGAGGATCGCGCCCTCTTTCGGTATCGCCAGCTTAATGTTGACCCCTTCCGCAATCATGCTGTAGGCGTTCATTGACAGCATCACCTGCACCGGCGTTTCTCCGGTGGAGATCAGCTGCTGACTGTTGGCATCATCGGTGTAGAACGATTTGATGTTAGGAATCAGCGCTTTCAGCTTCGCCTGGCCCTGCTGCCAGTGCGCCGCATCGCTGCCGGAGAGTTTGGCGGCCACGGCGATGATGTGGCTCGGATCCCAGTCGGGCAGCGCCAGCGTGCCTTTCAGCTCCGGCTTCCACAGGTCGTTCCAGCTGGTGAAGGTTTCCCCTTTCGGCACCAAATCCGGACGGTAGCCAATGGTGTAGACGTAGCCCCACACGCCAAGATGATACGGGCTGACTTTCGCCTGCTGCACCAGGTTGACCGCGTTAGGGATTTTGCTCATGTCGAGCTTCTCGAACAGGCCGCTGTTGGCATACAGATAGCCGACGTGCGCGGTGGTAAAGGTCACGTCAGTTTCCGGCGAACCGCCCGCCAGTTTGGCTTTGTTGAGGCGATCGATGGTGCCGCCGGTGACGAACTGCACTTCGACGCCGGTCTCTTTGGTGAACTCTTTAGCGATGGTTTGATCGATCAGATCTTTAAAGCTGCCGCCCCAGGTGCTGACAATCAGCTTGTCGGCGGCCATGGCATTCCCTGCGCTCAGAATTCCCGTGGTTAACAACGTTAAGGCACACATCTTACGCAACATATTTTTGTCCCCAGTGAATGAAAAGGCTGTTATCGCTGCTCTGAACCACCGTTGATTCGCCACGGCGCGCTGCGCCAAAACAGTGCGAAAGTGAAAAGCAGGTGTCACAGCGATTCTGCCGCTGGCCGCTGCTGCGGTAAAACAGCCTTTTCCTCGCCGTTGCATCGGAATTTCTGACGCTAAAAAAGTCGCTGCTTTGCAACGGATTTTCTTAAGCCTTAGTGAGGCAGAAGCGAATGGGCGTGAAGGCTCAGGCAGGGGATTATGCTGCCATTCGCTGTCCGGCATGATAAATGCATGGAAACAGGGGTAAATAGAAAAGCCGGCGCGACAAGATCGCGCTGGCGACACCAGGAGAATCTGCATGCTCAGTCGCATCACCCAGCGCCAGCTGGAATACTTCGTCGCGTCCGGCGAAGCCGGCAGCATTATTGGCGCATCCGAACGTATTCACGTGTCGTCACCGTCGATCTCGGCCGCCATTACCCACATCGAATCCGAGCTGGGGGTACAGCTGTTTGTGCGCCACCACGCGCAGGGCGTGTCGCTCACCGCCATTGGCCATCAGGTATTAAAAGAGGCGAAGCTGATTCTGGAACAGATGTCGAATCTGTATACCATCGCCTCAGAGTCGCTGAATAACGTGCGCGGCCCGCTGCGCGTCGGCTGTCTCGACACGCTGGCCCCGATGCTGACGCCGGAGCTGGTGTTTGGCTTTGGCCGTGCCTTCCCCGGCGTGCGCATCACGCTGGTGGAGGGCAATCATGAACAGCTGCTGAAACAGCTGCGCGCCGCCGATATCGATATCGCGCTGACCTACGATCTGGTGCCGGCCAGCGACATCGCGTTTCAGTCGCTGGCGCAGCTGCCACCGTATGTGATGGTCGGCGAACATCATCCGTTTGCCAGTCAGTCTGCGGTGACCATTCAGGATCTCGCTACGGTGCCGATGGTGCTGCTGGATATGCCGTGGAGCCGCGAATATTTTCTCAGCCTGTTTAGCGAAGCGGGCGTGACGCCCAACATTGTGATGCGCTCCGGCAATATGGAAGTGGTACGCGCGATGGTGGCCAACGGCGTGGGATTTGGCATCGCCAATGTGCGGCCCAAAGCCAATCTGTCGCAGGATGGCAAACGGGTGATCCGCGTGCGCCTTGCCGGCGTGAACCGGCCGATGTTGCTGGGATACGCCACGGTGGCCCACGTGCAGCAGTCAATGGTGGTCAACGCCTTCGCCGAACGCTGCCGCATGTTCATCTCCGATCAATACATTCCCGGTATGGCCGCGCCAAGCTACTTCGACCCGCAGGTGGTGCGCGTCGCCTGACGCGCTCAGTAACCCCGCGCGGGAAACACCTGGTTGAGCACCGGCTCGCCGCGCATCACCCGCTGGATGTTATCAGCCACCTGACGCGCGGCGCTGGCCGGGATCGCTACCGACGCCAGATGCGGCGTGATCAGCACATTCTCCATGCCCCACAGCGCATCGTCGGGCGGCAGCGGCTCACGATCGAACACGTCTAATGTGGCGTGGGCGATCTGTCCGCTCTGCAGCGCCGCGGTCAGCGCGGGCTGATCGACAATCGCGCCGCGCGACACGTTGATCAGCGCGCAACCCGGTGGCAACCGCGCCAGACGCTGCGCATCCAGCAAACCGTGGGTTTCCGGCGTGAGCGGCAGCATCACCACCAGAATGTCGCTGCTGCCCAGAAACGCATCCAGCGCCTGCATACCGCTGACGCAGTGAATGCCGTCCAGCGCTTTGGGCGACCGCGACCAGCCGCGCACGTCAAAGCCCTGACGCGCCAGCTCGCGCGCCGCATACGCACCCAGTTCGCCCAGTCCCAACACGCCCACGCGAATCGACGCCGGCTCGCGCGGATGCAGATAATGCCAGCGACGTTCACGCTGTGCGCGCTCAAATGCCGGTATGTCACGCGCGTAACGCAGCACGGCAAACAGCACGTAACCGGCCATCATGCGCGCCATATCCGGGTCCGATAGCCGGACGATCGGGATGTCAGGCAGGTCGTCGCGCCCTACCAGCGAGTCGACGCCCGCGCCCAGATTCACCAGCAGTTTCAGCTGGCGATACGGGGCAAAAAAACCGCGCGGCGGCTTCCACGCCAGCGCAAACTGCACGCTATCGGCATCCTCGACCTGGTCGGCACGGCAGATAGTGACATCCGGTAATTGCGGTGCCAGCAGCGCCGACCACGCCTCGAAGCTGTCGAACTCGCTATAAAACACCAGCGTCGTCATGCGCTGGGCTCCTGTAGCAGCGTCGCCAACGCATCGATAGCCAGTTCATAACCCAGCGCGCCCAGCCCGGCGATCACGCCGGTGGCGGCTTTCGACACCAGCGACTGATGACGAAACGGCTCGCGCTGCCAGATATTGCTCATGTGCGCTTCGATGATCGGGCCATCGAACATCAGCAGCGCATCCAGAATCGGTACTGATCGGTACGACAACCCGGCGGCATTGATGATCAGCCCGTCCGCCTGCTGGCGCGCTTCCTGAATCCAGTCCACCAGCACCCCTTCATGGTTGCTCTGACGAAACTGCAGCCTGAGGCCGTGCGCGTCGGCGCGCCGCTGACAGCGCTCGCCGATGCTGGCGAAACTGTCGCTGCCGTAAGTACCGTGGCGATCCATGCCGTACAGATTGGCATTGGGCCCATTGAGAAAGAAAATCTGAGACATGGCGGCTCCGTTACAGGTGTGGGCGCGTCGCGGCCATCGCCGGGTGCGCGTCAAAGAGGGCAAACCAGGCGGCGCTCTGCGGATGCGTGGCGCGCCAGTTGAGTTCAGCAAAACGGAAGTCGAGGTAGCCCAATCCGCAGCCGATGGCGATCAACCCGAGATCGTCGGGCGTGCGGCTGAACGCCTCCGCCTGCTGCTCAATGGCCGCCAGCGCAGCCGCCACTTTGGTCAGCTGCGCATCGCGCCACGCTGACCACTGCTTTTCCAGCGGACGAGCGCTGGTTTCGTAGCGCGCCAGCAGCGCGGCGTCCAGCAGCCCATCACCCAGCGCCTGGCGCGTGAGGCACAGCCAGCGTGCCTCGCCGTCTGCCGGCAGCAACTGGCCCGCGGCGCGCTGGTTAAGGTATTCGCAGATCACCCGGCTGTCGTATAAACATAGTCCCTGTTCGGTGCGCAGCGCCGGCACTTTAGCCAGCGGATTAAACGCGGCAATGCGCGCATCGCGCTCGATGGGGTGCGCCGCCGACGCCAGCAGGGTGATCTCCGGCGCCAGACCCAGCAGCTGGGCGCACACCATTACTTTTCGCACGTAAGGCGAGGTAGAGGCGTAATAGAGTTCCATCATGGCATAGCCTCCGCATCTGGCAGCAGCAGCACTTTGCCGATATTGGCATTGGCTTCAAGGATGCGGTGCGCCTGCGCGGCGGTCATCAGCGGCAATCGCTGATGCACGCGCGGCGTGATGCGCCCGGCAGCCAGTAAAGGCAGCAGATGGGCGCGCACGCACTGCGCCAGACGCGCTTTTTCCGCCGCGCTTTTCGGTCGCAACGTGGAAGAGGTCAGGCTTAAGCCTTTGCGCATGATCAACTGTAAATCGATCTCCACCGTGGCCCGCTGCATAAAGGCGAGGCTGACGTGCCGCCCGCCCGCTGCCAGCACGCTGAGGTTGCGCGCAATGTAGTCACCGCCGACGTTATCCAGCACCACATCCACACCGCGTTCCCGGGTCAGCGTTCGAATCACCGCCACAAAATCTTCGCTATGGCGATCGATGGCGCGCCACACGCCCAGCTGCTGCAGCGCGGCAATTTTTTCCGCACCGCCGGCGGTGGCAATCACCCGCGCGCCACAAGCCTGGGCGCACTGGATCGCCAGCGTGCCCACGCCGCTGGCCGCGCCGTGAATCAGCACGCTGTCGCCCGGCATCAGACGCCCCAGCTCAAACAGGTTGTGCCAGACGGTAAACGCGGCTTCGGGAAACCCCGCCGCGTGGCTGAGCGGCAGCGTGTCCGGCACCGGCAGGCACAGGTCGGCGCGCGCCACGCAGTATTGTGCATAACCGCCGCCGCTCAGCAGCGCCATCACCGCCATGCCCGGCTGCAGTTCGCTGACGCCTGCGCCGAGCGCAACGATGACGCCCGCCGCTTCCAGCCCGAGAATATCGCTGCAGCCTGGCGGCGGTGGCATGCCGTTGCGCTGCAGAATATCGGGCCGGTTAACCCCTGCACTGACGACGCGCAGCAGCACTTCGCCCGGTCCCGGCTGCGGCACCGGGCGCTGCACCGCAGTCAGTACGTCTGCGTCACCCGGCTGCGCGGCGATGATCGCCGTCATGGTTTCCGTTGCCATGCGTTATCCCTGTGCGTCACTGGCGAAGGCGCAAACGCCCTCGTCATCAAACGTCAGCCCCACCACGCTGCCGACCGGCCAGCGCGTCAGCGCCTCCAGTCCGGACTGACGGGCAAACAGCGACGCACTGCCGAGCGCCGGAATATCAAGATGCACGTCAACGTGATCGCCCTGAAACACGTGCGTCAGCACCGTGGCGCTGAGCAGCGCCTGCGGACCGAGCGGCGCCAGCTGCACATTTTCCGGACGCACATACACATCCAGCCGGTCGCCGACGCTGGCCTGCACCCGTTTGGCCGGCAGGCGCAGCGTGTTGCCGCCCAGCTCCAGCAGCGCGCTGGTGTCACGGCCGGCGTAGCGGCCCGGCAGTATGTTGACGTCACCGACGAAGCCGGCGACAAACGGATCCTGCGGGCGGCGATAGATCTCATCCGGCGGCCCAATCTGGCGCACGTGACCGGCCGACATCACTACCACGCGGTCGCTCATGCTCAGCGCTTCACCCTGATCGTGGGTGACGAAGACCGTGGTCACGCCGAGTTTGCGCTGAATCGCTTTCAGCTCGACCTGCATGGATAACCGCAAATTTTTGTCCAGTGCGGAGAACGGCTCATCCAGCAGCAACACTTTCGGGCGAATCACCAGCGCACGCGCCAGCGCCACGCGCTGCTGCTGCCCACCGGACAGTTCACGCGGCTTGCGCTGGCCGTAACCTGCCAGCTTCACCAATGCCAGCGCCTGCCCGACCCGCTCGGCGATTTCCGCTTTCGGCACGCCGCGCATACGCAAGCCGTAGCCGACGTTTTTCTCCACCGTCATGTGCGGAAACAGCGCGTAGTTCTGAAACACGATGCCGATCTCGCGCTGATAAGGCGGGATTTCCGTTACCAGGTCGCCATCGATAAAAATCTCACCGCCGTCGGCTTCGGCAAAGCCGGCCATCAGGTTCAGCAGCGTGGTTTTGCCGCAGCCGGACGGGCCGAGCAGCGTAATGAACTCACCTTCATGGATGGTGAGAGAAATTTTATGCAGCGCGATGGCATCACCAAAGCGCTTCAGGACGCCATCCAGCTGCACCGCCACGTTGGCCTTATGCGGCGCCGATGACAGCGGCTGCGGAAACGGGGTTACTTCTGCACTGACCATACAATCTCCGGATTCGGACGGGGTGGCTCGTCGCGGGTTCATTCGCACATCCAGGTCGCCAGCCGGCGTAACAGGCTGTCACAGGCGTCCAGCTGTGCGAGGGTGATAAATTCGTCGGGCTTATGGCCCTGCTCCATACTGCCGGGACCGCACACCACGCAGGGGATGCCGGCGGCGGCAAACAGTCCGCCTTCAGTGCCAAACGCCACGGTGCTGAAGCTGTCGCTGCCGCTCAGCCGGGCAATCAGCTGTGCCGCGGCACTGTGCGCGGCGGTATCCAGCCCGGGATAGGCGCTGAGCGGCGAGAAGCGGATGGCGCTGGCGGGCTGCACCGCGCGCATCTGCGGCTCCAGCGTCTGCTGCGCATACGCCACCAGCTCCTCTGCCACCTGCTGCGCATCCTCCTGCGGCAGCGTGCGTACTTCGAAATCAAAACTGCAGGCGTCAGGCACGATGTTCAGCGCGCGTCCGCCGTGGATCACCCCGGTTTGCACGGTGGTAAACGGCGGATCGAAGCGCGCATCCTGTCGTTCCGGCGTCGCCAGACGTTCACCGATGACGGTCAAGCGCTGGATCAGCTTCGCGGCGTATTCAATCGCATTGACGCCCTGCGGCGCGTACGCCGAGTGGCAGGCCGCGCCCTGCACTTCGCAGCGCATCGCCAGCTTGCCTTTGTGGCCCAGCACCGGACGCAGTTCTGTCGGCTCACCAATCAGGCAGATCGCCGGTCGATCGCTGCGCTGCGCCAGCGCCTCCACCAGCGAGCGCACGCCGAGGCAACCCACCTCTTCGTCATAGGAGATAGCCAGATGCAGCGGCTGACGCAGCGGCTGGGCGATAAAATGCGGCACGGCGGCCAGCATGCAGGCGAGGAAGCCTTTCATGTCTGCCGTGCCGCGTCCGTACAGCTTGCCGTCGCGTTCGGTGAGCGCAAACGGCGGCACCGTCCACGTCTGGCCATCAACCGGCACCACATCGCTGTGGCCCGATAGCATCACCCCGCCGCTGCCGGCTGGCCCGAGCCGCGCATAGAGATTGGCCTTGCTGCGTTCTGCGTTGTGCATCAGTTCACAGGTCACGCCGAGCCCGCTGAGGTAGCGCCAGCAGAAATCGATCAGCGCGAGATTGGATTCGCGGCTGGTGGTGTCGAAAGCCACCAGATGTTCGAGCAGGTTACGGCTGGTCAGCATCGCGTCTCCTCACGCTTATTCATCACCCGGCACGCCGTAACGGGGTGCCAGCGTGGGATTGAGCGCGCGCGTCAGGTAATCCTGCATCTGCGGCTGATAGGCCAGCCACAGCTGATGAAGTTCTGCGATGGGATCGCCCTCCGTCCAGTCAACGCGCAGATCAACCAGCGGCCACGACGGTTCGCCCACCACTGCCAGCGCCGCCGAATGAACCGGCCCGGCTTCACCTCCGGCGGCCATCCCGGCCTGCATGGCTGCGATTAACCGTGCGGCCAGTTCGCCCGGCTGCTGCGTAAACGCGCTGACCATCGCCGCAATCACCTCGGGATTCGCCAGCAAATTACCGGCCGCTACGCAGTCGCTGCCGCACAGCGCGTGATTCACCCCCAGCGTGTGCGTTCCGCTGAAGCAGGCACTGCTGCCGTCGGCCGCCAGCACCGTAAGCTGGCGATAATCAAAAAAGTCATCGCTGGCAAGGCCGCTCTGCAGCGCCTGCTGCGCCGTCTCGCCCTGACTCAGCCGATCAAGAATGCGCGGGCCCAGCGCCGGCAGCGTGATGTTCTGCGTGGAGACCGCGCCGACACCGGCGCGCAGCCACGGACAGCGTGCGCCGACCGCAATACTCGACGAGCTGACCGCAATGCCCAGCTGGCCGGTTTTCGCACAGCGTCCAACAATCGATAACGTCATGATGCGGCGCTCCTTATTGCGGCTGCCAGTCGTCGGGGATCACCGCAATCACGTCGATCTCCATCAGCCACTGCGGCTGGCCCAGTCCCGAGATCACCAGACCGGTGGAGATGGGAAACACGCCTTTCAGCCACTTGCCCACCACCTGATACACCGGCTCGCGATAGCGCGGGTCGATGATGTAGGTGGTGGTTTTCACGATGTGCGACAGGTCGCTGCCCGCTTCTTCGAGCAGTTGCTTCACGTTTTTCATCGCCTGCTCGGCCTGCGCTGCCGGATCGCCCAGCCCCACCAGGTTGCCTTCGAAGTCGGTGCCAATCTGGCCACGCACGTAAACGGTGTTGCCGGCGCGCACTGCCTGACACAGGTCGTTGTCCAGCGACTGATTAGGATAGGTATCTTTGGTGTTGAATTTGCGGATGCGGGTATGGGTGCTCATGATGCCTGCCAGCGTTTAATTGGTTTCCGCAAGGTATACCGGGCTTAGCGCAGCAGGGAAAACAGCATTAACTGAGGTGTTGCTTTGAAAAATCCGAAGGAGTGCGGCAGGCCTGCTGGCCCGCCGGTGAGTGATTAATGCGCAGCCTTACTTAGCCGCATAAACCGCATCACAAAATGCTTTGCGCGCGCCCAGTTTGGCTGACAGGCGTGCAGCCGCTTCGCGCATCAACACACCTAACTCTTCATCTTTGCGATTCAGCGTCAGACGCGAAACCGGGCCGGTCAGCGCCAGCGCAGCGGTCAGCCGATCATTTTCGGCGAATACCGGCACGGCAAAGGCCGCGATGTGCGGATCGCGCGCGCCTGAGCTAAATATTGGCAGCGACGGCAGCGCATCGAAGAGATTTTCATTCATGCCCCAGAAACGCAGCACCTTACTGATGGCTGAGTTATCGAGCGGAAAAATTGTCCCCGGCAGGCGCGTATGACGCAGGCCATCAGACGATTCAGCACGAAACAGGCACAGACGCTGGCCGTTATCCAGTACGTACCAGCTGGCGCTCTCGTTGGTCGCCGTTGCCAGCGCCTGCAATTCCGGCTGCACCACGCTGGCCAGATGGAATGATTGCTCATAAAGCTTGCCGAGGTATAACAGACGCGGGCCGAGCGTGTAGACACCGCTGTCACTGCGCACCACATAGCCCATCCTTTCCAGCGAGTTCATCAGACGATAGACAGTGGTTTTGTGATAGCCGGAAAGCTGCGACAGCGCAGTCAGCGACAGGCTCTCTTCGCCCGGCTTAAAACAATCCAGCAGCGACAACGCCTTCTCCACCGCATTAACGCCTTCATTTCCCATTTTTTCCTCCTGATTTGTGCCGTCCTGAGTGTACCTGAAAACTGTGAGTCACATCGTGTTTACATCACAAACACCTTCGTAACACTGGCATGCGGCGTCAGATCGTCGATATAGTTGTTTTATATTGTACAACATTGTTGTACCAGGTAAAACAAACCACGAGGTGAATTATGTCTGTGTCTGCAAATAACCTGATCAACCGCAACATCGAGCGCGTCAGCGCCCTGTCCGTCAGCCAGGCCGCCGCATTCCAGGCGGCGATTCTGGCCGATGTCGCCGGTCGTCGCGGCACCCTGCATGGCCGCGTTAAACCGCTGTCGCCGCAGATGAAAGTCGCCGGGCCGGCCATCACAGTGGAAGTGCGTCCGGGCGATAACCTGGCGATTCACGCGGCGCTGGCTATCGCCCAGCCGGGCGATGTGCTGGTGGTGGACGGCAAAGGCGACATCAGTTGCGCGCTGCTGGGTGAAATCATGGCAACCCAGGCCGAAGCGTCCGGCATCGCCGGCATCATCATTGATGGCGCGGTGCGTGATGCTGACGCCCTCGCGCAGGGCAGCTATCCGGTGTTTGCGGCCGGCCTCAACCCAAGCGGCCCCACCAAAAGTATTCCCGGACGCGTTAACCATCCGGTGTCGGTGGCCGGTGCGTCGATTGAGCCGGGCGACCTGGTGGTCGGCGATGCCGATGGCGTGGTGGTGATCGCTAAACAGGATGTGGAACGCATCATTGCCCTGGCGGCGAAGAAGCTGGACGCCGAAACGCGCCGCATCGCGGGTATTAAGCAGGGCGATTTACGTCCGGGCTGGCTGGAAGGTGCCCTGCGCGCGGCGGGTATGTTAGCAGAAGGAGAATCGCTGTAATGAGCAACGTAAAAACTATCCTCATCACCGGCAGCGACCTGGCTGCTGAAGCCGTCGAGCTGCTGCAGGACTATCAGCTGATTTATGCCGGACGCCAGCCGCAGGAAGCCGATTTGATCGCGCTGTGCGAGCGCCATAATCCTCAGGCGATCATTGTGCGCTACGGCAAAATCAACGGGCGCATCATGGACGCCGCGCCGGCGCTGCGCGTGATCTCCAAGCACGGCAGCGGTATTGACGTTATCGATCAGCAGGCAGCGGCGGAACGCCAGATTGCGGTCCGCGCGGCAGTGGGTGCCAATGCCGCTGCCGTGTCGGAGCATGCCTGGGCGCTGATCCTCGCCTGTGCTAAATCCGTGCCGCAGCTGGACCGCCGGATGCGCGACGGACACTGGGATAAAGCGCAGCATAAATCGCTGGAGCTGGAAGGACGCACGCTCGGCCTGGTCGGTCTGGGTGCCATCGGCAGCCGCGTGGCGCGCATCGGCCAGGCCTTCGGTATGCAGGTGCTGGCCTACGATCCTTATGCGCAAACCTTGCCGGCTGGCTGTGAAGTGGTTGAATCACTGGATGAACTGTACAGCCGTGCCGATGTGGTGTCGCTGCACTGTCCGCTGACGGACAGCAATCACCAGATGATCAACGCGGCCGCCCTCGCCCGTTTTAAGCCTGGCGCGATTCTGGTCAACACCGCGCGCGGCGGACTGATTGACGATCAGGCGGTGGCGACCGCGCTGCAAAACGGCACGCTGCGTGCCGCCGGGCTGGACAGCTTCACCAGCGAGCCGCTGACTGCACCGCATCTGTGGCAGTCGCTCAACAACGTGATTATTACGCCGCACATTGGTGGCGTGAGCGACGATGCTTACGTGCGCATGGGCACCGGTGCCGCGCGCAACGCGTTGCAGGTTCTGCAGGAGCAGGAGGCGGTATCATGACCGTGCTCACCGTACCGGAGGTGCGCGAGTTAACGCTGTTTTCGCGCCTGCCGGAAGCGTTTCGCCGGCCGGACGCCGGCAATGTCTGGGCTGCCGCCAATCGCGGCGGTCAGCTTACCGACTCCTTTCTCGAAGGCCCGGTGTGGCATCCCTCCGGCTGTCTGTATGTCACCGACATTCCCTATGGCCGCATCTTTCGCGTTGATATGAGCGGCAACTGGGAGCTGGTGGTGCAGTATGACGGTGAGCCCAACGGCATGAAGCTGACCGATCCGGACACGCTGATCATCACCGATTACCGTAACGGCCTGATGAAGCTGTCAATCAGCAGCGCCACTATCACGCCGTGGCTGACGCGGCGTAATAGCGAAAGCTTTCGCGGCGTCAACGATTTAACGCCTGACAGTCGCGGCAATCTCTATTTTACCGATCAGGGCCAGACCGGGCTGCACGATGCCAGCGGACGCGTCTATCGGCTCATTCCGGATGGCCGGCTGGATCTGCTGCTGGATAACTGCCCGAGCCCGAACGGCCTGGTGCTGTCGCCGGATGAGAAAATCCTCTACGTGGCGATGACGCGCGGCAACTGCGTGTGGCGCGTGCCGCTGCTGGCGGATGGTTCGGTGAGCAAAGTCGGACTGTTCTTTACCTCGCACGGACCCAGCGGGCCGGACGGGCTGACCATCAATCAGCGCGGTGAACTGCTGATCGCCAATCCCGGCCTGGGGCGCGTCTGGCGTCTTAACGATCTGGCTGAACCGGAAGAAATTCTGCTCAGTCCGCTGGGTCGCTCCACCACCAACCTGTGCTTCGGCGGGGCCGGCCTTAACCAGCTGTTTATCACCGAATCGGTCAGCGGCAGCATCCTGACCTGCACCCAGAACACGCCAGGCCGCGCGTTGCCGGCCATCGATACCTCGTTTCTCTGACTACAACTCTGCGTCATCCGAACGCACCGGAGATTACTATGACCCTGCACTCAACATCCAGCCCTGCGCCGGCTCAGCCGGCTGCGGTGCCACCCCGCCATGAAACGCTCAGCGAACAGGATTTCCAGGACAGTGAGCAGGCGGCCGCCAAAGCCTTTCGTCGCATTCTGCCGTTTATCTTTATCTGTTACGTGGTCAGCTACCTTGACCGCACCAACGTCAGCTTTGCCGCGCTGGGCATGAACGCCGATCTCGGCATCACCGCCGAACAGTTTGGCTTCGGCGCAGGCATGTTTTTTATCGGCTATTTCCTGTTTGAAATTCCCAGCAACCTGATCATGCAAAAAGTGGGAGCGCGCATCTGGATCGCGCGCATCATGATTTCGTGGGGGTTGATTTCGATGGCGACCGCGTTCATCAGCGGCCCCGTCAGCTTTGCCGTTGCGCGCTTCTGTCTCGGCGTAGCAGAGGCCGGCTTTACCCCCGGCATCTATCTGTTCTTTACCTACTGGTTCCCCGGCAGCTGGCGCGCCAAAATCACCGCCGCGTTCCTGGTCGGCATTCCGGTGGCCAATATCATCGGCTCACCGATTTCCGGCGCGCTGATGCAGATCACCGGCCATGAGCATATCCGTAACTGGCAGTGGCTGCTGTTGATTGAGGGCTTACCGGCGGTGATCCTCGGTGTTATGTGCCTGTTTGTGCTGAGCGACCGGCCGGAGAAAGCGCGCTGGCTGGCGCCGCGTGAACAGCAGTTGCTGAGCCGGCGACTGGCCGATGAGCAACAGCAAATCGCGGCAACGCACGGTTCCCAGATGCGCGACGCGCTGCGCAATCCACTGCTGTATCTGCTGGCGTTTATTAACTTTTGCGGCATTGTGGGTTCGATCGGCGTGGGACTGTGGATGCCGCAGATCATTAAACAGCTCGGCGTGAGCCATACGGCAACCGGCTTTCTTGCCGCGCTGCCCTATGTCTGCGGTGCCGTGAGCATGCTGTTGTGGGCGCGCCGCGCTAATGCATCAGCGCACCGTATTCGCTGGATCAGCGGCGCGCTGGTGATCGCCGCCTTAGCCCTGATGTGCAGCGCGCTGAGCGATGCGCCGGTGATCAAAATGCTGGCACTGTGCTGCACCGTCAGCGGTATTCTGGCGTTTCAGGCCTCCTTCTGGGCGCTGCCTTCCGGCTTTTTGACCGGCAATGCCGCGGCAGGCGGCTTAGCTATGATTGTCTCGATTGGTAATCTCGGCGGCTTCTTCGGCCCGTCGCTGATCGGCTATGTGCGTCAGTCTACCGGCGGCTTTATGTGGGCGCTGCTGGCGGTGGCGGCAGTCCTGATGATTGGCGCACTGGCGGTCGCCATGGTGAAAGATCCGTGGCGCCAGCGCAGCGCTGAGCAGAGATAATAACGCCGCGTTTCCCGGTGTGCCTGTGGCGCATCGGGAAACGGCTGTTTTAAAGGATGAAAGCAGGATAACGTCAGACGTGATGAGCCAGATGCGTGCCCTCCCTGGCACAGGCTCATGAGATTATTTCCCGGTGCTGGCCACCGGCTGTTCCGCTTCAACGTGCAGCTTTTTGCTGCGTCCCATCAGCAATACCGCAATGCCGCCCGCCGCGCACAGCAGCGCCAGAGGAATCATCGCCATCGCATGGCTGCCGGTTTTCTCATTGATGATGCCGTAAACGTTCACCATCAGCCCACCACCAATCAGGTTGGCCATCGCGCCGATAGCAGCCAGACCGGCCGCAGCGGTGGTTGAGGACATCCAGCCCGAGGCCAGCGCCCAGAATGGCCCTTTCATCGAGTAGGCACCAATCAGCACCAGTGACAGAATCACCACGCTGCCCGCCAGCGTATCGGTCAGGAACGCCGCCAGCAGTCCACCGGCAATCAGGAACAGCGTCAGCGCGGTGTGCCAGCGACGCTCACCGCTGCGGTCAGAGCTGCGGCCCCAGACAATCATCAGAATCGATGCCAGACCGTACGGAATCGCATTCATCAAACCGGTGGTGAAGTTATCCAGACCAAATGATTTCAGCAGCTGCGGTGACCAGACGCTCAGCGTCGAACCCGCTGCCGACGCGCCGGCGTAAATCAGCGCCATCACCCAGATATGCTTGTGGCGCAGCAGCTGCCACAGGGTGATATGACCAATTGCTTTACGCTGGGCATTCTCTTCAGCCAGTTTGCCGCTCAGCCAGTTGCGCTGTTCGCTGGTCAGCCAGTGGGCATTTTCCGGACGGTTGCTGAGCAGGAAGAAAGCCAGCACCCCCAGCACAATCGCCGGGAATCCTTCGATGATAAATAGCCAGTGCCAGCCGCGCAGGCCGAACCAGCCGTCCATCGTCAGGATTGCGCCCGAGATCGGCGAGCCAATAAAGTTGGCTGCCGGGATCGCCACCATAAAGGTCGCAATCACGCGCGCGCGATATTTCGCCGGAATCCAGTAAGTCAAATATAGGATCACGCCGGGAAAGAAGCCGGCTTCGGCAGCGCCCAGCAGAAAGCGCAGCACGTACAGCATTTCCGCACTGCTGACGAACGCGGTGCACACCGAGACAATGCCCCAGGTCACCATGATGCGCGAAATCCAGATTTTGGCGCCAATCTTCTGCATCGCGAGGTTGCTTGGCACCTCAAACAGAAAATAGCCAACAAAAAACAGGCTGCTGGCCAGGCCAAACACCGCTTTGCTCAGCCCGAGGTCTTCATTCATTTGCAGGGACGCCATGCCGATGTTGCCGCGATCAATAATGGCGATCAGATAGCAGACGATCAGGAACGGCAGAATGCGCCAGATGACGCGTTTTACGGTCTGCTGCTCAATATCGGGCACAGCGGCCGCGCGGGTTATCTTGTCAGACATAGAGTTCCTCACAGAGTCATGGCTTAACGCAAATCGGCCAGTGTTGTTGTTTTACTCTGTACAACATGTGTGTACATAGTAAAACCATTATGTTTGGCCGCGCGACCCTGCGCAGAAAAATGTGTCCGGGCTGCGTGATTTGTCACAAAAAGGTAGCCAGTTGATTATGGATATGTGATGCAGCTGTCAGTTTCTGCTGCAGCACGGGAAAATACCAGCATTCATTCCGTCAGGCGACAGTGGAATTACTTTGCAACATCTTGCCGTTTTCCCGCGGCGTCATTCTGCGGTATACCCATTGCCTCACCGCATAACGCGCTTATCAGGATGCAAAAATGTTCGTAAAGCACTATGACGTAGATGAAAGCCATATCGATTTTCAGGGCGTGGTCGACGGGCTGTACTACCCGTTTTACATGGAGTGGACGCGCCACGCTTACATGCGCGAGGCGCTGGGTATCGACATTGAAGAAGAGTTCAGTCAGGGCAAGATTTACATGGTGCTGGAGTACACGCTGCGCTTCCGCAAGAGCCTGGTGAAAGGCGATAAGGTGGAAGTCACCTGCGCGCTGGAGCAGAATGAGAAGCGCAACCGCGTGAACTTCGTGCAGCAAATCAAGGTCGACGGCGTGGTGTATGCCGAGGCCACGTTTGTCGCCACCTGCCTCGCCAATGGGCGCCCGTCAATGCCGGAAGCGGTAACGCGCGCGCTCGGCCTGTAACGTTACACACTATGTGGCAGCAGCCTGCTTTATGCCTGCTGCCACTCTGCAATCAGCGTCTCCACCAGCTGTGCCGCCGGCAGCGCGCGCACCCGCGCCACGCCCTGACCGGCCCACTGGGCACCGAAGCCGTCCTCGCCGTGCGCAGCCGCCGCTGCCGCCAGGGCTTTTCCCAGCGCATAGGTCAGCGGATAGTCGGGAATCTCCTCCGGCGTTACGTCATGGCACAATTCACAAAATGCGTTGCGCACGCAGCGCGCCTGACGCCCGGAGATCGACGCCGTCATTACCGTGCCACGCTCGCCGGCCGCCAGCAGCGCGCGACGATAGGCCGCACTGGCCGCCGATTCGGGACACAGCACAAACGCCGTACCGAGCTGAACGCCGCTGGCACCCAGTTTCATCATCGTCGCGATGCCGGCACCGTCCATCACGCCGCCCGCTGCCACCACCGGCAGCGCGGTGTGCTGACGAATCGCCTGCACCAGCGCAACGGTCGAAAGCTGCTGGTCTGGCGCGCCCGGATCAAAATGGCCGCGATGGCCACCGGCTTCATAGCCCTGCGCCACAATGATATCGATACCGCTGCGCGCAACTGCCCGCGCTTCCTGCGGACTGGTGGCGGTCGCCAGCGTGACAATGTCACGTTGTTTAAGCCGGGCGATGGCCGTGGCATCGGGAATGCCGAAATGGAAACTGACCGCCGCCGGCCGCGCCTGCTCCAGCACCGTCAGCATCGCCTCATTGTGCAAAAAGCTCTGATAGATCTCCGTTAGTGCCGGCGGCAGCGCCGTCTGGTACTGCGCAAACTGCGGGCTGAACCGGCTGATCCACGCCGCCTCGCGCGCGGCATCCCGCCTTGCCGGCGCGTGACAAAATACGTTGACGTTGATCGGGCCACGCGTCAGCGCCTGGGTGTGGGCAATCATTTCTGCCGCCTGCTGCGGTGTCACCGCGCCAACGCTAATCGATCCCAGCGCCCCGGCATTGGATACCGCTGCGGCCAGCTGCGGCGTGGCGACACCGGCCATCGGTGCCTGAATCAGCGGATACTGCAGTTTTAACAGCTGGCACAGCGCGGTCGTCATGGTGATTTTTCTCCAACCCGTCATCGGGCGTTGATTGCGTCACGTCTCGGGCATTAACATACATTTAACATGCATCTTTTAACAAGTCCGCTGGACACTTTTCTTACCCGCGCGCGCGCCGTTGATCACTTTTTTCTCACATTTTTAACGCCACGGTCGATAATCAAAGTTGCATAGCAAAAACAGCTTTCAGCTTGCGCTGTAACAACATCAGGCAGGTAACACCATTACACACCCCACCTGCGCACATCGGTGCGCAGCGAGACAGCAGCCTGTGCCTGTGGCACGGCTGTAATGGACAACCGGGGAAATCATGCGGTGCCGTCCACTGGACGCGCCGAATGCGTTAGCACGCGCGCATCTGCGCCTGCATTTCGTTCAACAGCATACCAAGCGCCTGAGGTCTCTCATGTTCGGGGTGAAAAAATCGAGCCTTTCTCTGCCATTTGCCAAAAGTGGCGACATTGCTAAGGATATTGAAGCGATAAAGCAGCATGTTGCGTGGATTGAGTTTTCACCGGCCGGTGAAATCCTCAGCGCCAATGCGCAATTTTTACAGGTCACCGGCTATCAGCTGCATGAAATTCAGGGACAGCATCACCGGATTTTCTGCAGCCCTGCTTACAGCCAGTCTTCCGACTATTACGCCTTCTGGCAAACGCTGGCCGCCGGCGAATCGGTGAACGGCATTTTTGAGCGTTTCAACAAGCAGCATCAGCGCTTCTGGCTCAGCGCGACCTATTTTCCGGTGAGCGATGAGCGCGGCAAAGTGTACAAAGTGATCAAGGTCGCGAGCGACATCACTGCGCGTCATCAGGAGCTGGAACATAAAGAGGCGGTGATAACGGCGCTGGACCGTTCGATGGCGGTGATTGAATTCACGCCGGACGGTCACATCATTACCGCCAACGCCAACTTCCTCACCCACATGGGCTATACCCTGCCAGCCATTACCGGCCAGCATCATCGCCTGTTCTGCTTCGACAATTTTTACCGCGAGAATCCGGACTTCTGGCGCAAAATCGGCAACGGTCAGCATTTTGTCGGTCGCTTTGAGCGTAAGACCGCCAGCGGCGAGCGCATCTGGCTGGAGGCGAGCTACAACCCGGTGTTTGACGGCGATGGTAAGGTCTACAAAGTGATTAAGATCGCCTCGGATATCACCGCGCGCGTCGAGGCAGCAAAGCGCGTGGCGGATATCGCGCTAACCACCTCTGAGCAGACCTCACAAATTACCGATAACGCTAATGAAGTGCTGGACGAAACGGTGCGTAACTCCGGACTGGTGGCGCAGCAGGTGAATGCCGCCGCCGAAATTGGCGCGCAACTCACCGCCTCGGCCAGGAGCATCAGCGACGTGGTGGAAACCATCAACCTGATTGCTTCACAGACCAACATTCTGGCACTGAATGCCGCCATCGAATCCGCACGCGCTGGCGAGGCCGGACGTGGCTTCAGCGTGGTGGCAGGTGAAGTGCGCCGCCTGGCGGCCTCGACCGCCAGCGCCACCAAACAGATTTCCTTGGTCGTGGAGCAAAATGCCGACCTGATCCAGCAGATGTATCAGCAGCTGGATGAGGTCAGGCAATTTGTGGTGACCGAACAGGAGAAGATCAGCGTGCTGTCGCGCAGCCTGCGGGAAATCAACAGTGGCGTACACGAGTTTGTGAACGTCATTCACCGGCTGGATGTGTAACAGCGTACGCGGGAGCGCTGGCTCCCGCGCGATTACAGCCCGCTGCCCGCCTGCGGCGCGGGCTGCCGCTTCCACTTCAGCGCATTACGCAGCGCCGGTTCGGCATATTTGCTGATCAGCCAGGCAACATAATAGAGTACGCTGGCCACCACCACCGGCAGCATCGTCATCACCGCTTCATTTTTGATATAGCCATTAAGCTTTATCAATATCGCGATCATTAAATTTTCATGAATCAGATACAGGGCGTAACTGACAAATCCGATGGCGGTGAAAAAGCGCAGGGAAAGCCAGCGCTCAATCTGTCTGGAATAAAAGCTGGCGATAAAAAACAGCATTACCAGTAACAGCGGCACCACGGCGACCACGCCGCTGTTTTTAACGTAGTAGCTGAAATTAATCAGCAAGGCCAGCGCGGTCAGCGCGTAGTGATAACGTTTATCGCGCCCGTGCAGACGTTCATAAACCAGACAGCCGACCATAAACCAGGCATAGTGAATAAAACCGAATTTTGAAATTACATCGATTAATAATGGATGGCCGAGTGATTTCAATACCGATGAGGCGGAAAGTAATAACATCGGCACAATCAGCGCCGGCAGACAATATTTACGTCCAAAGGTAAAATAAACCGCGCCAATAATCAGATAAAACAGCGCTTCAACATAGAGAGACCAGAACGATCCGGCCATGGAGCGGAATTCAATGCCGGTCAGTTGCGTCAGCGTTTCAGGATTAACAAAGATCAGGCCGGGCAGCAGGTTGCGGCTTTCCGGTGTCATCAGCGACCACTCCGGAAAAAAGCCGCCGGCAACGTACAGCAGCAGACTGGCTATCAGCATCGCCGGAAACAGGCGCAGCCAGCGTTTTTTGAGAAAACTGAGGTAGCCGGACGATTTATCCAGCGTCATAAATATGACAAAGCCGGAGATCATAAAAAACAACTGCACGCCGACCCAGCCAAATGCCAGCAGCGGAATATGCTGGGTAGTGGCGGCATACGGCAACAGTTCGGGCCAGCGGGCATAGGCGTGATAAGCAATCACCAGCAGGATCGCTAATCCGCGCATGCCATCAAGATGCGTGATACGTGGTTGCATAAGTGGTCTCTGGAAAGAGGAGCAGATGGGTTTCAGCAAATTAGCACTGACAAAGATTTACACTCAACAAGAATAGTCCTGGATAACGCAGCATTAATTAAAGATAAAACTCTGCCAGCCTGAACGTTAAATCATGCTCTGATAAATTATGGCTGTAATATATTCACAGTCATAATTCTTAAATAAACACTAAGCTATTAGCGCAACGGGAAAAATTTACCGGCACTCGCCGAATTGCCCTGGTGCAAACGCAGCGGCAGGGCCTTTTATTAACAGACCTTATGCAGATCTGATTGCGCCACGGCATCGTCGGGCTTCTGGCCGAATATGCGATCTGTTTTTGCCGCTCCGCTCACGCTTTTTTTACTTTTTCGCCCAGGTTCGGCGCAGTCATGCCGATACTCATAACGTACTTATGAAATATCATTTTACTGGTTTGTGATAAGTCTATGATGGCGAAACGTTCACTGATGGATTTCCCGACCGATGATCGGATGCGCGGACTGATGCGCCAGCCGATGCTGCTGATGGTGCTGCTGATTTTTCTTTCCTTTATGGTGGCGCTGGTGACGCTGTGCTTTATCGCCAGCGATCTCAACCAGCAGGAGGCGCGGCAAAACCGCCTGCTGCTGGAGAAGGCGTTGCAGACGCGTCAGGAAGTGATGCAGTTTCACCTCTCCGATAATGCAGAATGGGGCGAAGCCTACCAAAACCTGCACCGCACGCTGAATACTGACTGGGCGTGGACGCGGCAGAATCTGGGTGAGTCGCTGTTCCAGACCTTTGCCTACGAGGGCGTGTTTGTCATCGCGCCGCGCGGCGATACGGTTTACAGCGTGATCGACGGTCAGCTGCAGCAACGCGATTTCACCGACTGGCTCGGTCGCCAGCAACTGCCCGCGCTGCGTCAGCAGTTACAGCACAATGACGGTAAGGCGCTGTCGCGCTTTGTGGTGGTAAACCAGCAACTGGTGCTGCTGTGCGCCGCATGGATCACCACCGGTGGCGATAACAGCGTGCCGCAGGAGCCCGGCCCGCCATCGCTGATGATCTTTGCCGATCGCCTGACGCCGGACAAGCTGCTGCAGCTGGGGCATGAATACGGCATCAACGCGCTGCGGGTGGAATTCGCTGCACCCCGCGCGCCAGTGGCGGAAAGCCTGCGCCTCGCCGCCGACGGCCATGACGCCACGCTGCGCTGGACCAGCAGCAACCCCGGCGGTAAATTGCTGACCGCCCTGCTGCCGCTGCTGGTGATCGCCATGCTAATCACGCTGTATGGCGCCATCATGCTGATGCGCAACGCGCTGCGTAAAGCGCAGCTCAATGATGAAAATACGCTGCTGCTGGCGCAAAGCCAGCGGGCGCTCAGCGCCAGCGAACGCCGCTTCCGTGATATCGCCGAAATTACCACCGACTGGATTTGGGAGATGGACGAACAGCTGCGCTTCAGCTGGGTTTCCGGCCGTTTCCCGGTAGTTACCGGGTTTACCAGCGAGGAGTGGCTGCAGCGCACGCTACTGGATTTCCTGCTGTGCGATGAACACCAGCGCGCCCGGCTTTTGCAGCTGGCAGACTCTGGCGGTCAGCTTACGCTGAACGGCTGCCGCTATCTCTCCGCTCAGCATCAGCCGCGCTACTGCAATCTGACCCTCAAGCGCGTCAGCCTGGCGCATGGCGTCAGCGGCTTTCGCGGCAGCGCCAGCGACGTAACGCTGGAAGTTGAAGCGCAGGCGCGCGCGCACTATCTGTCGCACTTCGATGAACTGACCGGACTGGCCAACCGCGTGCAGATGCGCGAATTCCTCACGGGGCAGCTGAGCCTGCCGCTGCCGGCGCAGCCGCTACTGGCGATGATTATGATCGACCTGGATAAATTCAAACCGGTCAATGATCTCTACGGTCATGCGGCGGGCGATCAGGTGCTGCATGCGGTATCAGATCGTATCCGGCGCACGCTCAACGGCAACGGCCTGGTGGCGCGGCTCGGCGGCGATGAGTTTGTGGTGATTCTGCCGGAGGCGGGCAGCCGCGAGCAGGTCGACGCGCTGTGTCAGCAGCTCATCGCCCAGCTCAATCTGCCGTTCCCGGTGTACGACAACGACATCCACATCGGCGGCAGTCTCGGCATCGCGCTGGCCCCGCAGGATGCCGACAACGCCAGCGATCTGCTGCGCTTCGCCGACATCGCGCTGTATAAAGCGAAAAACAGCGGCCGCAACCAGTGGATATTTTTCGACCGTGACATGGAAGAGAAAATTGTGCAGCGGCGCGAAATGGAGCATGAGCTGCGCGCAGCGCTGCAGGAGAACCAGCTGCGGCTGGTGTATCAGACGCGCTATGACCTGATCGCGCAGCACATCAGCGCGGTCGAGGCGCTGGTACGCTGGCAGCATCCGCGGCTGGGCTTACTGATGCCCGATCAGTTTATTCCGCTGGCCGAAGAGACCGGCCTGATCAGCGCACTGAGCGACTGGGTGCTGCTCAATGCCTGCGAGGATATCGCCCGTTACCGGCCGGAAATGGCGGTTTCAGTGAATATTTCCGCCAGCGAGTTGCAGGATAGCGCCTTAGCCGAACGCATCACCCGGGTGCTGCAGCTCAGCGGCTTGCCGAGCCAGCGGCTGGAAATTGAAGTCACGGAAAACGCGCTGCTGAGCGATCCGGATAAAACCCTGGCGGTGATGCAGGCGGTAAAAGCGCTGGGGGTGAGATTTCTGATTGATGATTTTGGCACCGGCTATGCGTCGCTGTGCTACCTGCGCGCCTTCCCGTTCGACGGCATCAAAATCGATAAATCCTTTATTTTTCCGCTGGCCGATTCGCCCCAGGCGCGCCAGGTGGTGGAAAACATGATTGGACTCGGCAAAGCCTATTCCCTCTCGGTAACCGCGGAAGGCGTGGAAACGCCGGTGCAAATGTCGCAGCTGCAGGAGCTGGCGTGCGATGCCATTCAGGGTTACTACATCGGACGACCGCTGCCGCTGCCGCAAATCTCGACCGAGCCGCCGCAGAGTGAACCGGCGCTGCACATGAATATTTGATAAAAGGTGGCGATCCTTCGCCAGAGGTGATTACAGCGACTGGTGCGCGGTTTCTTTGGCTTTCCATAAGGCAAACAGGGTGATCGCCAGCGCCAGCGTCACATATAGCGACACCCACAGCGTGCTGCCCACCTCTTTATACAGCGAGGTAATGATCAGCGGGGCAAAACCGCCGCCGATGATGCCGGCCAGCGTATAGGCCAGTGACGAACCGGCATAGCGCACGTGACTCGGGAACTGCTCGGTGACAAACGCCGCCTGCGGACCGTACATCATGGCGTGAATCAGCAGGCCAATCACCACCGCCAGCACAATCAGCCACGGCTGAGTGCTGTCGAGCAGGACAAAAAACACAAACGACCAGACAATAGCCAGCAGCGCGCCGGCAATGTACACCGGACGGCGGCCGAGGCGGTCGGACAGCGCGCCAAACAGCGGCACCGTCAACGCGTTGCCAATCGCGCCGACCATCGTCGCCATCAGCGCCAGCGGACGCGGCAGCTGTAACACGGTGGTGACGTATGTCAGGGTGAACACCACCACCAGCGCGTACAGCACGTCAGAGCCGATGCGCGAGCCGCCGGCGATCAGCAGTTCACGTGGATAGCGCAGGAACACCTCTTTCAGCGGGGTGTGGCTGGTTTTCTCCGCCTGCTGCATCGCCACGAAAGTCGGGGTTTCTTCCACGCCACGCCGCAGCCACAGGCCAAACATCACCAGCAGCAGACTGAGCAGGAACGGGATGCGCCAGCCCCATTCCTGAAACTGTTCGCCGCTGAGTGACAACGTCACTAAAGTGATAAAGCCGGTGCCAATCAGCGTACCGCAGGAAGGCCCGACCTGGGCGAACGAGGCGTTACGCCCGCGCTTACTGGCTTCGCCGTGCTCCATGGAGAGCAACACCGCGCCGGCCCATTCGCCGCCCAGCGCGATGCCCTGCACAAAGCGCAGCGTCACCAGCAGAATCGGGCTCCAGATGCCCCATAGCGCATAACCGGGCAGCATGCCCATCAGCGCCGTGGTCACGCCCATGATCACCAGCGTGGTGATCAAGACCGCCTTGCGTCCGGCGACATCCCCGAGATGGCCAAAGATAAAACCGCCCACCGGACGCGACACATAACCCACGGCGTAAGTTGAAAACGCCAGAATGGTCCCGACCAGCGGGTCGAAGCTGGGGAAAAACACATGGTTAAACACCAGCGCCGCCATGATGTTGTAAACGGTAAAGTCGTACCACTCCAGCGCGGTGCCGATGGAGCTGGCCGCGGCAAGACGTCCGGTGTGGGTTTTTCCTGCTGCGGCACGCGCGGCGTGCGGCAGAGTTGAATCAGTATTCGCCATGAGCCATCTCCTGTTTAGTGAGCTGCCAGCTGAGCGCATAAAATTCAGCGCGGGCATTGAGCGCCTGTGCCGCGGCGGCCGCCAGTGTCTGGCAGGCATCGGCGCACGAACAGCTGAGCAGCAGCATCGGCTGCATGGCGCGCTGCACCCGATCTTCCTGCGGCAGCGGCGTGCTCAGCGTGGTGTCCGGCGTGAGTAAGCGCGAGGCGATATAGCCCGGCACCGTGGCAACCTGCTGCTGCCAGGCGTTGAGCGTTGCAGTTTCAATGCCAGCCTGTAGCGTCAGCACCGCAAGGTGGCTGCCGCTGCCCTGACCGTGCTGCTGAGTGATGGCGCACACGCGGCGCATCGGTTCGATCATCCGCTCCAGGTTTTTAACCGACCACGGCGTCTGGCGCGTGAAGGCGGCGTAGTAATCGGCGCTGGTGAAGGTTTCCAGCGAGCGGGTTTCATACAATCCGAGGTACTTGCGTTCAGCATCCAGCGCCTGATAGCGCGTGCCGCTGAGAAAGCCGTCGATGGCGACGCGCTCGGCGACATGTTCATGGTCATACCATTGATTGAAATCAGCTTCGTTTTCAGCGGCGACGTTGGTGGCGACGAACAGCATGCCGTGAGGATGTGTCATTTTCAGAGACTCCGTTGCAGGATGGATTCAAGCGCCAGCGCCCAGCTGAGCAGCGCGGCATCGTGGCCATGGGTGGCGGCCAGCATCAGACCCACCGGCGCACTGCCGGGCTGATGACAAGGCAGGGAGATGGCGCAGCCGTCCAGCATGTTGATCACGCTGGTGTTGCGCAGCATCAGCAGGTTGACCTGGCGATAGCGCTCCGGGTCGTCGAGTTCGGCGATGGTCGGCGCAATCAGCGGCACGGTGGGCAGCAGCAGGCCATCGAACGGTGCCACCGCCTGCTCCACCCGCTGCCGCCAGTCGGCGCGCTGCTGATACAACAGTTGTGCGTCGGCCTCGTTCAGCAACGCGCCGCGCTCAATGCGCATCCGTACCTGCGGGTCATAACCCGTCGCGTGCGACTGCAGCAGCGACTGATGCCACTGCCAGGCTTCCCAGGCGGTGATGCCGCCACGGGCGTTCATGGTTTCCAGTTCTGCCAGTTCAGGCAGCGGCAGCTCGGTGAGCGTGGCACCCTGCGCGCGCAGCTGTGCCAGCGCGTGGTGCCACGCCTGGCTGACCGCGAGATCCAGCCCGTCCAGCACCCGGGTCTGTGGAATCGCAAAGTGCGCCCGCGTGTTATCACGCTCTGCCAGCTGCAAAGGCCGATCGGCGATGACGCTGTCGAGCAGCCAGCAGCTGCGCACGTCATGGGCAATTACGCCAATACTGTCGAGTGCCGCCGATAGCGGTAGCGTGCCAGCCTGATTGATGCGGCTGGCGCTGGGTTTGAAGCCGGTCAGCCCACACAGCGCCGCCGGTATCCGCACCGAGCCGCCGGTGTCCGTGCCGACCGCCGCGAGGCACATGCCGTCGGCCACCGCCACCGCCGCGCCGGATGAAGAACCGCCGGGAATGCGTTTTTCGCCGCGCTGCCATGGGTTAGCCGGCGTGCCGTAGTGCGGATTGATACCGAGCCCGGAAAAAGCGAACTCGGTCATGTTGGTTTTGCCGACGATAGCGGCACCAGCCTGTTTCAGCTGCTGCACGATATGCGCGTCGCGCGCGGCGGGCGGCGCATCCGCCAGCACGCGCGAGCCGGCGCAGGTGGGTTCGTCCGCCACATCAAACAGGTCTTTGATGCTGATTGGCAGTCCATCAATCGGGCTGTGCGGCTGCTGCTGTTGCCAGCGCGTATCAGCCTGCTGCGCCTGCTGAACGGCGCTGTCGGCGTAGGTCCGCGTAAACACGCGTGCGCCTTCGCCTGACGGCTGCTCAGCGGCGCGTAGTGCCTGTTGCGTCGCGGCGCTTGCGGTGAGGTCTCCGGCGCGCAGTTGCTGGCTCGCCTGCCATAAGGTGGTCATACGCATCTCCTCAGGCAATCACCGGCAGCGCGCCGGTGACATAGTGATGTTCCAGCGTGCGATTCAGCAGCGGATCGTGCAGCGCCATACGGAACTCGCTGGCCGGACGGATGCCGCCAATCGCGCTCAACGTGCCGCATGACATCGCAAAGCCTTCACTGACCGGGCGATCGCCAAAGTAGCGCGCCAGCAGATCCATCGGCGTGAGCAGAGATGCCAGCGTGCCCTGCTGATAAGTCACCCAGTCGCCGTTGACTTTGATCCACGCGCGCAGCTCCAGCCGATCCCAGTGCGGCTCAACCTCTGCCATACGCCACGCATGACCGGCGACCGGCTTAACGCAGGCCTGCTTCGACAGTGCCACGCTGAAGGTTTCCAGGTGACGGTCGGTGTGATCGGAAATCAGCGACACCCAGTATTCGCCGCGATGGAAAAACACAAACGGCTCGGCTTCGCCGGAGGTTTGCTCGCCCACCACTTCCAGCGGGCTGTGCTGCGCCAGCTGCTGGGTGGCTACGCGATAAAACAGCGGGACTGCACCAGGTGCGGGCACGCCCAGCGCCTCCAGCTCCCTGATATGGTGCAGCACCGCCGCCTGGTCGCGGCCTACCCACCCGGCAATGACCAGCTGCTTAATGTCGACATCCAGCACCGGGGCGGCTTGTGAGTCGGTTGTAAAGCGTAAATGCATGCGATGATCTCCTGATGAAAAATGCGTGTGAAATATCACTGCAATTTCAAGATAGCCATTTTCATGCCAGTTTTTTGTGTAAGATGTCTCAGTACCCAAATAAGGATCTGCGTGATGAGTGATTCAGTTGCTGAAAATGTGAAGTCACAGGCCGGACAAAAAAGCGTTTCATTGAATGAACAGGCCTATCTGGCGTTCAGGCATCGCCTGATTACGCTGCGCTATAAGCCAGGTGAATATCTCAATACCGCGCAGGTGATGGAGGATCTGGCAATGGGCCGCACGCCGGTTAATCAGGCGGTACACCGGCTGGCGACCGAAGGGTTACTGCAGATTATCCCGCGTAAAGGGGTGATGGTGGCACCGCTGTCGATTGACGATGCGCTGGAGCTGATTGAGGTGCGGCTGGTGAATGAAGCGCTGTGCCTGCGGCTGGCGACGCAGCGCGTGAATCCGGCGCAGGTTGCCCAGCTACGGGCGCTGAATCAGCGCATCGCCGACGCCAGCATGGCGCGCGATCGTGAGCAGATGATGCTGCTGGACCGCGAGTTTCATCAGGTGCTGGCTGACATCGCCGGCAACGGTCGTCTGTCAGATATTCTCAGCATCATTCACGCCCAGGCGCAGCGCTTCTGGGCAACCACTCTGTCGAGCGCGCAGCACATGCAGGAGGTGATTGCCGAGCATGACGCGATCATTGCGGCGCTGGCGCAGGGTGACGTAACACGGGCAGAAGACGCCGCGCGCGTGCACATCTATTCGTTCAAGCAGGCGCTGCTGAACGCCTGATTTTAGCCAGGGTAAAACGGGCCGGGACCGACGGATTCGCGCAGAATTAGTTCGCCGGCAAAGGTTTTGCGGTTACGCATTTCGCCGCCGTCGAGCATCGACACCAGGCGTTCAATGGTCTCCTCGATCATGCCGGTTACCGGCATGCGCACGCTGGCCAGCGCCGGAATGGTATAGGGCGCCAGCGGAATATCGTCGAAACCCAGCACCGCCACCTGCTGCGGCACGCGGATGTTATGCGCCGCCAGCGCTTTCAGCGCGCCTACCGCCATCTCATCGTTACTGGCGACCAGCGCGCTGAACGGTTTACCGCGCGCCAGCAGCGTTTCCACCGCCGCCGCCCCATGCTGCGCCTGCCATTTGCCTTCCACTACCAGCGCGTCATCTGCCACCAGCTGATGCTGCGCCAGTGCCGCGTGATAACCGGCCAGGCGCTCGCGCCCGGTCGGCGAGTCAAGCGATCCGGTGATAAAAGCGATATCGCGATGGCCGAGCGCAATCAGCTGCGCCACCGCCTCGGCGCTGGTGCGCTGCTGATCGGAGTAGATGCAGTAACTGTCGTGCTGACGCAGTCGCCGGTTGATCACCAGAATCGGATGGCGGTGCTGGGCAATGATGCTGTCCATCTCATCAATGGTGAGAAAACGCGGATAGATGATCACGCCATCGCAGCGCAGATCGAGCAGAAACTGAATCGCCGCACGCTCCTCTTCGGCGCTGTGTTTGCCATCCACCAGCAGTAGCTGACGGCCCTGCTGCTCAAGAATACGCGCCGAATGCTGCATCATTTCGCTGAAATAGCTGCCGGTATACAGCGTGTTGGTGATCACCAGGCCGATGGTCTGGCTGGATTTAGTCGCCAGATTGCGCGCCAGCAAATTCGGCCGGAAGCCGGTCTCGGCAATCGCCTGGTACACCCGATCGCGCTTCTCCTGGCTGACGTAGCCGTTGCCGGACAACACGCGCGACACCGTCGCTTTTGACACGCCGGCCTTTTTTGCCACCTCAAGTATGGTTGCCATGCTTCACTCTGCTTCGCTGCTCATCGCCTCAGTGTACCTAAGCGATGAATAAGACGGGGAATTTTCTTGTCGCCCTGCGCCTGCGGGTGAAGATCCCGCCGCACGTCAGCCGATCAACATCACAAAATTAAAACGAAGATAGCGATTTTTCTTGTCTGAATGAATGTGCCTGTTCATGATTTTGTGAAACCGGTTTCTCATGAACACATAACAGCCAGACGAAACCGACGTTTCCTCTACCCTACAATCAGAGACAAACATTCATGGCGACCAACTACGCTGACGCCGCACGAGCCATTGTGGCCTCGCTCGGCGGATTAGAGAATATTGAAGCCGTTACCCACTGCATGACACGTCTGCGCTTCGTGGTGAAAGACAGCGCGCGCGTCGACAACGCCACGCTGAAAGCCATTCCCGGCGTAATGGGCGTGGTGCACACCGACAGCCAGTGTCAGGTGATCATCGGCAACAACGTCAATCTCGCCTTTCAGGAAGTGATGAAACTCGGCACGCCGGGTAACAGCGGCAGCGCGCCGGTGAAACGGAAAATCACGCTGCGCAGTATCGGCGCGGGCATTCTCGATGCGCTGGTCGGCACCATGTCACCGCTAATCCCGGCGATCATTGGCGGATCAATGGTGAAACTGCTGGCGATGATGCTGGAGATGAGCGGCGTGCTGCCCAAAGGCTCGTCGACGTTAATCATCCTGAATGTGATTGGTGACGGCGCCTTCTTCTTCCTGCCGGTGATGGTGGCGGCTTCAGCAGCGCTGAAATTTAAAACCAACATGTCGCTGGCGATTGCCATTGCCGGCGTGCTGGTGCATCCCAATTTTATCGACCTGATGGCCAAAGCGGCGCAGGGTCAGGTGGTGGAATTCGCCTCGGTGCCGGTCACCGCAGTGAAATACACCTACACGGTGATCCCCGCGCTGGTGATGACATGGATTCTGTCGCACATCGAATACTGGGTTGATCGCTTTACCCCGGCGGTGGCCAAAAACTTCCTTAAACCGATGCTGATTGTGCTGATTGCCGCGCCTATCGCCATCGTCCTGATTGGCCCGCTCGGGATCTGGATCGGTAGCGGTATTTCGGCGCTGGTGTACACCATACATGGGTATCTCGGCTGGCTGTCGGTGGCGATCATGGGCGGTCTGTGGCCGCTGCTGGTAATGACTGGCATGCATCGCGTGTTTACCCCAACCATCATTCAGACCATCGCTGAGACCGGCAAAGAAGGCATGGTAATGCCGTCGGAAATTGGCGCCAACCTGTCACTGGGCGGCTCATCGCTGGCGGTGGCGTTCAAAACCAAAAATCCGGAACTGCGGCAGACGGCGTTCGCGGCGGCAGCTTCCGCTATCGTCGCCGGCATTTCCGAACCGGCGCTGTACGGCGTGGCGGTGCGCCTGAAGCGTCCGCTGATTGCCAGCCTGATCAGCGGCTTTATCTGTGGCGCGGTGGCCGGCATTGGCGGCCTCGCCAGCCACTCGATGGCCTCACCGGGCCTGTTTACCAGCGTCCAGTTTTTCGATCCCACCAACCCGATGAGCATCGTCTGGGTGGCTGGCGTGATGGTGCTGTCAGTGGTGCTGTCGTTCATTCTGACGCTGATTCTTGGCTTTGAAGATATTCCGGTGACGGAGACCGCGCCGCGCCCCGGTAAGCCGGAAGCGGCAAAGCCGGTCAGCGCGAATTAATAATGGACTGTGATTGAGGTGAGTGATGTCTGAAGTGACATTTCCTGCGGGATTTTTATGGGGCGGCGCATTAGCCGCCAACCAGTCAGAGGGGAGCTATCGCGCCGGCGGTAAAGGCTTAACCACGGTGGACATGATTCCCCACGGCGAGCACCGCATGGCGGTTAAGCTGGGGCTGGAGCCGCGCTATACACTGCGCGACGATGAGTTCTATCCGAGCCACGACGCCATCGATTTTTATCACCGCTATAAAGAAGATATCGCCCTGATGGCGGAAATGGGCTTCACGGTGTTTCGCACCTCCATCGCATGGAGCCGCATTTACCCCAACGGTGATGAGCTGACGCCGAATGCGGAAGGTATCGCCTTCTATCGCAGCGTATTTGAAGAGTGCCGCAAATACGGCATCGAACCGCTGGTCACGCTGTGTCACTTCGATGTGCCGATGCATCTGGTCACCGAATACGGCTCGTGGCGCAACCGTAAAATGATCGATTTCTTCGCCCGCTACGCCCGCACCTGCTTCGAAGCGTTTGATGGTCTGGTGAAATACTGGCTGACCTTCAATGAGATCAATATCCTATTGCACAGCCCGTTCTCCGGTGCCGGTCTGGTGTTCGCGCCGGATGAGCATCACGAACAGGTGAAATATCAGGCAGCGCATCATGAACTGGTCGCCAGCGCGCTGGTAACCAAAATCGCTCATGAGATCAATCCGCAGAATCAGATTGGCTGCATGCTGGCCGGCGGCAACTTTTATCCGTGGTCCTGCAAGCCGGAAGATGTGTGGGCCGCGTTACAGAAAGATCGCGAGAACTTATTCTTTATCGACGTCCAGGCGCGTGGCGCTTATCCCGCTTATGCCGCCCGGGTATTCCGCGAGAAAGGCGTGGAGATTGTCATGGCGGAAGGCGATAGCGAACTGCTGCGCCACACCGTCGATTTCATCTCCTTCAGCTATTACGCCTCGCGCTGCGCGTCGGCAGAGATGAATGAACAGAACAGCAGCGCCGCCAACGTGGTGAAGTCACTGACCAATCCGCATCTGGCGCGCAGCGCCTGGGGCTGGGGCATTGATCCCCTTGGCCTGCGCATCACCATGAATATGATGTACGACCGCTATCAGAAACCGCTGTTTCTGGTGGAAAACGGTCTCGGCGCGCACGATGAAATCAATGCCAGCGGGGAAATTGCAGACGATTACCGCATCAGCTACCTGCAACAGCACATTCGCGCCATGGGTGAAGCGATTGCTGACGGCGTGCCGGTGATGGGCTACACCACCTGGGGCTGCATCGATCTGGTCGCGGCGTCGACCGGTGAAATGAGTAAACGCTACGGATTTGTCTATGTCGATCGCGACGATCACGGCAACGGCACGCTCAACCGGCTGCGCAAAAAATCCTTCTGGTGGTATCAGCGGGTCATTGCCAGCAACGGCCGGGATTTGGATTTTAATTAAAAAAATGCGGTGAATGGCGCTGAATGATTGTTCAATTCAGGGCCATTGCGCCACAAAGGGAATATCCGGCGGCGCCGGGCAAATCATTTTACGAAAAATCGCGCCGCTGCGCTAATTTTGCTGCGGGCATATCCGGCAGAATTCAGCCTTAATAGGCTTATTATGCTGCGTTTTTATTCATTACTCTTTTAACTCTCTATTTAAATCCGGTCCTGACGAATTTATTCTACCCTGCCTGATCGCGGTATCAGCGCCTGTACGGCGGTACTCTTTTGTACAGCGCGATGGTACTATTTCCCGGTTGCTGTTCAGAGATAGCGCTATGTTACAACTACAATTAAAGGTGAAGGGCGACAGCCAGCTGCTCTATTTATTGCAGGGCTTACGCGCATTTCTTCCCGTATTTTCTCTCATTTATCTCCTCTGTTTTCCTGCTGCTCAGGCGGCAAACAGTGCGGTTCAGCGTGACGATCAGGCTAACCGCATCGTCAGCGGCATCATCAGTTTTAGCCACTGGCCACAGTTAACACAGCCGCCACAGCTGTGCGTATTCGCTTCAGCACAGCACCTTGCGCAGCCTCAGGGCCCGACGCCGTTCAGCGTGGTGTGGATTAACCAGACCAGCGAACTCAGCCGCCAGCGCTGCGATGCCATTTACTTCGGCGATCAGACGCCGCAGCAGCAAACTGAACTGCTGGCGATGCTACAGGGTAAAGCCGTCCTGTCCATCGCGGAAAACAACCCGGACTGTACGGTTGGCGCGGCCTTTTGTCTGATCTTTAACCGCGATCACACCGCATTTTCCGTCAACCTTGACTCGCTGGCGCGCAGCGGTGTCAGAGTGAGCCCGGACGTGTTGTTGCTGTCCCGCAAAGGAAGCAAATAAGATGAAGTTTGATAGCATAAAAAAAGATAAATCATCGATTCGCAATAAGTTGCGTCGTATCAGCACCGTCAATGCCGCCGTGATATTACTGCTGTGCTGGCTGCTGCTGACATCGACGTCTTTACTGTTTATTAAACGCTATGAGAAAAGAAACCTCGAACTCATTGCCGCCACACTCAGCACCAGCCTGACCGCCGCGACGGTATTTGAAGACAGCTATGATGCCCGCAACAAAATAGCCCTGCTCGGCAATGAAGGGATGTTTGCCTCCGCGAAGCTGGTCACGGCGGGCAATACCGTACTGGTGGACTGGCACGATCGCCAGCAAGAGAGCGGCTGGTATGAAACGCTACTGCGTCGCTGGATCTATCAGCAGCCGCTGACGGTGGAAATTAATCACGCCGAAACCCAGGTCGGCCGTTTAATGCTGGCCGGCACCGTCAGCGGTGCGGCCGATTTTATTCGCTATTCGGTGATGATTTTATCCATCGGTATGCTGTGCGTGCTGGTGATTTCCTGCCTGCTGAGTGAATTTCTGCATCGCGGTATTCTGCGCTCGCTGCGCAATATCACCAGCGCCATCCATTACGTGATTCGCTCTGGCGATTTCTCGACGCGCATACCGCAAAATCCGACCAAAGAGTTTCAGCTGTTTTCCGAAGATCTCAACTCGCTGCTGAGTGAAATGCAGACGCTAAAAGCCTCGCTGCTGCGCGATAACCGTTCACTGGCGGCCAAAGCGCTGGAGGATCCGTTAACCGGACTGGCCAACCGCTCGGCGTTTGTTGGCCGCCTGTCGCAGCTGCTGGATCAGCAGCTGGCGCATGAGAATTTTGTGCTGCTGTTTCTCGACGGCGATCGCTTCAAGAGCATTAACGACAACTGGGGCCATGCCGCCGGTGATGAAGTATTGAAGGCCATCGCGGCGCGCCTCAGCGCGCTGGCGTATCAGGACGATCTGGTGGCGCGGCTGGGCGGTGACGAGTTTGCCATGCTGATCACCAGCCGCACCTCAGAAGCCGATCTGCAGCAGCTGACGGAAGATATTCGTACCGCAATCGCGCAATCGATTGTGATTTCGGAAGGCACGCAGATCACCACATCGGTGACCATCGGCTACGCCTGGTCGCAGCATGGCGATTCGGTGGCGTCGATTCTGGAACGCGCCGATATGCACATGTATAAAAACAAAGGAATGAGTAAGGTACGCGTATGAAACTGAAATCATGTTTGCTGGTTATGGTGCTGGCCTGTGTCGGCTGTCAGTCAACCGGGCGTTTTAGCGACGCGCAGATTAAAGCGATGCGCGACGCCGGCTTCAGCGAAAACACTGAAGGCTGGGGACTGGGCCTGTCCGATAAGATCCTGTTTGGCATCAATGAATCTGACCTGACGCCCGCCAGCAAAGCCAGCATTGCGCAGATGGCGAAAAACCTGGCCGCCACCGGCATCGAACATCTGCGCATAGACGGCCACACCGATAACTACGGCAAAGCGGATTACAACCAGCAGCTGTCGCTGAAGCGCGCCAACGCGGTGGCCGATCAGTGGGCCACCGGCGCGGCGATTCCACGGCAAAACATCGTGACGCGCGGGCTGGGCATGAGCGCGCCGGTCGCCAGCAATAACACTGCGCAGGGCCGGGCGCAAAATCGCCGCGTCGCCATTGTGATCACGGCGCCGTAAGCGGTTAATCAGCGCGTCTGCGTATAGTCATACAGGCGATCGCGCGCGAGGTTCTTCATTTTGACTTCGCACATGATGTCGAAGCGATCAAACGACAGCGCCCAGTCATTCAGCGTCTGGTTGAAATAGTAGTCAGAATGGGCGCGCAGCTTCGGCTTTGAGGCGGTGAGTTGCTCCTGATCGGGAAAGCCGCTCTCCGGGATCAACCCTTCCTGGGCGATCGAATAGTGCAGCACCGGCCGCACGCCGCGCCACGACTCCAGAATCAGTGCCACGCGCGCATCGCTGGCCTGAATAAACTGATTCTCTTTCACCCAGTGATGGTGAATATCCAGTACCACCGGACACAGCGCACGCGCCTGCAAGACGTCATCCAGCGAGCAGGAAATTTCGTCATTTTCCACCGTCAGCATATTGCGGGCTTCCGGGCTGAGGCGCATAAACGCCGCGCGAAAACCCTCAATACCGCGTTTGCCGTTCATGTGGATGTTGATTTTGAAATCCTGAAACTGCCTGCCGTAGCCCATCAGCACCGCGCACAGCGTATGGTACTCGACATCCTCCAGCGCCCGATCCACCACGTCATCATTATCCGAAGCCAGCACCGTATACTGGCCGGGATGGAACGACAGGCGAATGTTGTGCGCGCGGGCCAATTCGCCGCAGCGGCTAAACAGCGGCTGCAGCTCGGGCAGAATATCGCCATACAGTTCAGTGGCCAGCGGCACGGTGTACAGCGGCAGCAGATCGCTGCCGATGCGCATCATGCGCAACGCATCCGGCTGCTGCGCCAGCTGTTCCAGCGTCAGAGAGAGGTTCTGCAGGTTATTTTGTGCCAGTGTCAGCAGCAGCGTGGCCGCCGCGTTACGCTCCATAGCGAGAAAGCGTGTGCGGGTGGTGGTTTTAAATGGAAATGGCTGTTTAGCCTCAGAATCAAAGTACTTACACGCAAAACCCAATTTCATTATGTTCCCCTTCAGGTCAGCTAGTGAGTCTAGCTGCCGCTGGCAATTATGCGAGGAACGCCGCGTGATTAAACGGGCAGCCGCCTTGCACGGCTGCCCGCACTGTTACACACTCGGGTAAGTGATATTGCTGCCCGGCGCTTCACGATGCAGATGGATAAAGTTCAGGTGTCGCTCGTACTGATCGAGAATGTCGATGATCACCTGCTCCTTGTTGTAGTCCATCAAATCGTTGCCCTGGCTGCCCTCCAGCAGGAAGGTTTCCAGCCGGTAATAGTGGGACTTACCGCTGCGGGCGCGATAGGTAAAGCCCGGCACCGAGTACTGCTGCGGCCACACCTGATAGACGAAATCCTGCTCCTCGCCGAGGTGCACGCGCAGATCAAGGTAGCCCAGCGGCTGGCCCTCTTCCGGCGCAACGCTCTCCAGCGATACGCGACCGCCGCGCAGCTCCAGCTCTTTGGCGACATCCTGCATCGCCGGATAGATCACGGTTTCCATCATCTGCTGGGTATAGCGCGTGCCCGGGTAGTTCATCAGGCGCGACAGCCGCTTTTTCCAGCTCAGACGATCATTGCTCGCCGGAATATAGGGCGCGGTATCACGGCTGGCGCTGGCGCGGCGGTGATCTTCCACTTTGAGTGATTTATACAGCCCGGCCATCACAAAGAAGATCACGAAGCTGAACGGCAGACCCATGATCACCGTGGTGTTTTGCAGCGCAGAGATGCCGTTGGTCATCAGCATGCCCATGGTCAGCACGCCAATCGCCACCGACCAGAAAATGCGCAGCCAGTTTGGCGCATCGCTGTTGATATCCTTCAGCTTCGAGGTGAAGTTCCCCAGCACCAGCGAGCCGGAATCCGCCGAGGTAACATAAAACAGCATGCCGGTAATGGTGGCGACCGAGGCGCTGAACTTAAACGCCGGATACTGCGCCAGCAGGCTGTAGAACCCGCGCTCGGCATGCGCCATCACTTCCTGGGCAAAACCGGCATCGCCGTGGATGATCTCGTACAGCGCCGCGTTACCGAACACCGACAGCCACAGCAGCGTGAAGGTGAACGGGATAATCAGCGTGCCGAGCACAAACTCACGGATGGTGCGGCCACGGGAAATACGGGCGAGGAACAGGCCGACAAACGGCGACCACGCCACCCACCACGCCCAGAAAAACAGCGTCCAGCTGTTCATCCACTGCGTCGGACGATCAAACGCAAAGGTGTTGAGCGTCATGCCCATAAAGCGGTTGATGTAATCACCGACGTTCAGCACCAGCGCGTTGAGCAGGAAATCCGTCTTGCCCATAAACAGCACAAACAGAATCAGACCGAGCGCCAGCGCGACATTCAGCTCCGACAGGATGCGGATGCCTTTATCCACGCCCGAGGTCACCGAAATGGTGGCAATCACCACCGACAGTACAATCAGCGCCATCTGCGCCGTCAGCCCTTCCGGCACATCAAATAACACTTTCAGCCCGTAGTTGAGCTGTACCACGCCGATACCCAGCGTGGTGGCGATACCAAAAATGGTACCGATCACCGCCGCGATATCCACCGTGTGGCCAATCGGGCCGTTAATGCGCTTGCCGAAGATCGGATAGAGCGCTGAGCGAATGGTGAGCGGCAGATTATAGCGGTAGCTGAAGTAGCCGAGCGCGATGCCCATCAGCGCATACATCGACCAGCCGGTCAGACCGTAGTGGAACAGCGTCCACACCATCGCCTGACGCGCCGCTTCCAGAGTCTGCCCGGCGCCTTCCGGCGGCTGCATATACTGCGTGACCGGTTCCGCCACCGAGAAGAACATCAAATCGATGCCGATGCCAGCGGCAAACAGCATCGCCGACCAGCTCAGCAGACTAAATTCGGGTTTGGATTGCTCCGGGCCCAGCTTGATGGCGCCGTAGCGTGAACAGGCCATATAGATGACAAAGACGATATACAGCGTAGCGGCCAGCATGTAGTACCAGCCAAAAGTGGACGATACCCAGTTGACGGCGCTCTGGATCCAGCCGGCAGCGAGATCGCTGTACAAAATGGTGACAAGTGAAAATGTCAGAATCAGTCCGGCAGAGGTGTAAAACACCACGGGATTGATTCTGTCTTTTTCACTGGCAGGTGGATTAATCATCGGTTACCTCTGGTTAATTTCCTGTAATTATTCAATGAAGTAGCAGGGCCGTAGCGATCGGCCTTATCGGTATCGTTCTCCTGTTTTCCCTCCTGATTGTTCGGCACGGTTCAGTATTCACCTTCCCGTTGCGCTTTCATAACAACCGAAGCACAGTATCCTAACAAGTTTCTTTTTTATATTGAACGTGCAATCAAAAAAAGTTTTAATAGGGGTCTTACATTGCGGTGGAGCTGGAGTCATGCCAAAGGTGGGAATGCAGCCGATACGTCGTCGGCAACTGATTGATGCGACCCTGAGTACCATTAACGAAGTCGGGATCAATGACGCGACCATTGCGCAGATTGCGCGGCGCGCCGGCGTCTCGACCGGCATCATCAGCCACTACTTCAAAGACAAAAACGGTTTGCTGGAAGCCACCATGCGCGACGTGACGCGTCAGCTGCGTGATGCGGTGGCGGCACGACTGAAACCGCTGGCGGGAGCTGGCACCGAAGCGCGCCTGCTGGCGATTGTCGAAGGTAACTTCGACGACACCCAGGTGCACAGCGCAGCGATGAAAGCGTGGCTGGACTTCTGGGCCAGCAGCATGCATCAGCCGCAGCTGGGTCGCCTGGAACGCGTCAGCAGCCGTCGCCTGTTTTCTACGCTCGCTGCCGAGTTTCGCCGCGAGCTGCCGCGTGAGCAGGCGCGGCTGGCCGCGCACGGTCTGGCCTCGCTGATTGATGGCCTGTGGCTGCGCGCTGCGCTGAGCGGCAAACCGTTTGATCTGGCGATTGCCAGAACGCTCACCACCCAATTCATTCGCCAGCAGCTGGCTGGTGCCGCGAATCACTGAGGAAGGAGCAACCATGTCCCGATTCACCGAGCAGCATTTATACATTGATGGTCAATACGTTGCCGCAGCAGCGGGCGACACATTCCAGACCATCAACCCGGCCAATGGCGAAGTGCTGGCCGAGGTCCATGAAGCCGCGCAGGCGGATGTCGATCGCGCGGTCGCCGCCGCGCAAAAAGGCCAGAAAATCTGGGCGGCCATGACGGCGATGGAGCGGTCACGCATCCTGCGCCGTGCGGTGGATATCCTGCGCGAGCGTAACGATGAGCTGGCGGCGCTGGAAACCCTCGACACCGGTAAACCGCTGAGTGAAACCCAGGCGGTGGACATTGTTACCGGTGCCGATGTGCTGGAGTACTACGCCGGCCTAATTCCGGCGCTGGAAGGCCAGCAGATCCCGCTGCGTGATACCTCCTTCGTCTATACGCGCCGCGAACCGCTTGGCGTGGTCGCCGGTATTGGCGCATGGAACTATCCGATTCAAATCGCGCTGTGGAAATCTGCGCCGGCGCTGGCGGCCGGTAACGCGATGATCTTTAAACCCAGCGAAGTGACGCCGCTGAGCGCGCTGAAGCTGGCAGAAATCTACAGCGAAGCCGGCGTACCGGATGGCGTGTTCAACGTGCTGAACGGGCGCGGCGCGGTGACCGGTCAGCTGCTGACCGACCATCCGGGCATCGACAAAATCTCCTTCACCGGAGGCGTGGCCAGCGGCAAAAAAGTGATGGCCAACGCGGCCGGCTCCACGCTGAAAGAGGTAACCATGGAGCTGGGCGGCAAATCGCCGCTGATCGTGTTTGACGACGCTGACCTCGATCTCGCCGCCGACATCGCCATGATGGCGAACTTCTACAGCTCCGGCCAGGTGTGCACCAACGGCACGCGCGTGTTTGTGCCGACAGCATTGCAGCAGGCGTTTGAAGCAAAAATCGCTGAACGCGTGGCGCGCATCAAAGCTGGCGATGTCAACGATCCGGCCACCAACTTCGGCCCGCTGGTCAGCTTCCCGCACCGTGACAATGTGTTGCGCTATATCGAATCCGGCATCAGCGAAGGCGCGCGCCTGCTGTGCGGCGGTAAACGTCTGAGCGGCGCAGCGTTTGATAACGGTGCCTGGGTAGAACCGACCGTGTTCACCGATTGCCGTGATGAGATGACCATCGTACGCGAAGAGATTTTCGGACCGGTGATGTCGATCCTGACCTACGACAGCGAGGAAGAAGTGGTGCGCCGCGCCAATGCCACCGAATACGGCCTGGCGGCAGGTCTGGTCACCCAGGATCTGAATCGCGCGCACCGCGTCATTCACCAGATTGAAGCGGGCATTTGCTGGATAAACACCTGGGGTGAATCCGCCGCTGAAATGCCGGTGGGCGGTTACAAGCACTCCGGTATCGGCCGCGAGAATGGCCTGATGACGCTGCAGAGCTATACCCAGGTGAAATCTGTGCAGGTCGAACTGACCCGTTTTCAGTCGGTATTTTAATCAAGCTTAACCTGAGGAGCGACTAATGGAATTTGATTACATCATCATCGGAGCCGGATCCGCAGGGAACGTTTTGGCAACAAGACTGACCGAAGACAGCAGCGTTAACGTCCTGCTGCTGGAGGCCGGCGGTCCCGATTACCGCTTTGATTTCCGCACGCAAATGCCGGCGGCGCTGGCCTGGCCGTTACAGGGCAAACGCTACAACTGGGCGTACGAAACCGAGCCTGAGCCACACATGAATAACCGCCGCATGGAGTGCGGACGCGGTAAAGGGCTGGGCGGTTCGTCGCTGATCAACGGCATGTGCTACATCCGCGGTAACGCCATGGATCTCGACAACTGGGCGCAGCAGCCGGGACTGGAAAACTGGACTTACCGCGACTGCCTGCCCTACTACCGCAAGTCGGAAACGCGCGATATCGGTGCTAATGATTATCACGGTGGCGAAGGCCCGGTGAGCATCACCACCTGTAAGCCTGGCAACAACCCGCTGTTCGCCGCGATGATTGAAGCCGGCGTGCAGGCGGGCTATCCGCGTACCGACGATCTCAACGGTTATCAGCAGGAAGGATTTGGTCCGATGGACCGTTTCGTGACGCCGCAGGGCCGCCGCTCCAGCACCGCGCGCGGTTATCTGGATACGGCAAAACAGCGTCCGAACCTGAAAATCATCACCCACGCCACCACCGATCGCATTTTGTTCGAGGGCAAACGCGCGGTCGGCGTGCAGTATCTGCACGGCGCCAGCGATACGTCGCACACCGTGCATGCGCGGCGTGAAGTGCTGCTGTGCGCTGGTGCTATCGCCTCGCCGCAGATTCTGCAGCGCTCCGGCGTTGGCGCGGCGGCATTGCTGAAGCAGCACGACATCCCGCTGGTGCATGATCTGCCGGGCGTCGGTGAAAACCTGCAGGATCATCTGGAGATGTACCTGCAGTACGAGTGCAAAGAGCCGGTATCGCTCTATCCGGCCCTTAAGTGGTGGAACCAGCCGAAAATTGGTGCCGAGTGGCTGTTCAAAGGCACCGGTATCGGCGCCAGCAACCAGTTTGAGGGCGGTGGCTTTATCCGCAGCCGGGAAGAGTTTGCCTGGCCCAACATTCAGTACCACTTCCTGCCGGTGGCGATTAACTACAACGGCTCGAATGCGGTAGAAGCGCACGGTTTCCAGTGTCACGTCGGTTCGATGCGTTCGCCAAGCCGCGGTCACGTGCGCATTAAGTCGCGCGATCCGCGCCGTCATCCGGCGATTCTGTTTAACTACATGGCGCACGAGCAGGACTGGCATGAGTTCCGCGATGCCATCCGCATCACGCGGCAAATCATCAACCAGCCGGCGCTGGATAAGTATCGCGGCAAAGAGATCAGTCCGGGGCTGGAGTGCCAGAGCGACGAGCAGCTGGATGAGTTTGTGCGCAACCATGCTGAGACCGCTTACCATCCGTGCGGCACCTGTAAAATGGGCAGCGATGAGATGGCGGTCGTGGATGGCGAAGGTCGCGTGCGCGGCCTGCAGGGGCTGCGCGTAGTCGACGCCTCAATTATGCCGCTGATCATCACCGGTAACCTGAACGCCACCACCATCATGATTGGTGAGAAGATCGCCGACAACATTCGTGGTCGCCAGCCGCTGCCGCGCAGCGAAGCAGACTACTTCGTGGCGGGCGATCGCCCGGTGCGCGGCGAGCCGCTGCGCGCATAAAGCAGTGATATCTCAGGGGGAGAACGTACGGTTCTCCCCTTTTTTTCGCCCTCTTCTCTCTCGTCACCCCGCCTGCCATCAAGGCCTGTCAGACTTTACGCCGCACGGTGCTGGCACCCGGGTTGATGTAGCAAACTAACAGTATGTTGTAACTAGATAGCCTTAGCACCTCCGCTAAGCGCCGTGCTCGTCCAGCGCCAGCGCCTGCAAAAAGCGTTGCAGGATGGCGTTGTGACGCGGGCCCTGGCGGGTGACGAGCGCGATTTGACTGTGGTAATGGAACTGCTGCGGCGCGAGGGCGCGCATCTGCTTTTTCTCCACCCACTGCGCGGCGTAGTGGTCCGGCAGGAAACCGATATAGCGCCCGGTGAGAATGAGAAATGCGATCCCTTCGCGATCGGAAGCGGTGGCGCTGCAGTTCAGCTGCTGATGCAGCGCAATCGCCTCCGCCGGCATGCGAAACAGCGGCGCTATCGCATCGCAGGCCGCCAGCGCGTGGTGTTCCGGCCGCTCCGCCTGGTTAAATAGCGGGTGCGCGTGGCTGCAATAGAGCTGCGCATGTTCATCATACAGCTGTGCGTACGCCAGCCCGGAGACCGGCGCCGCCATCGGCAGCGCGCCCACGTGCAGGCGTCCTTCCAGCAGGCCTCGCTCGATGTCCGCCGCGGTTAACATACTGATGTTGATCCGGATCCCTGCCCCGCTCTCCCGCAGCGCCGCCAGCGCATGGGTGAGACGCATGCGCGGCTGCGTCACCAGATTATTGATGATGCCGATGTTGAACTCCCCGCGCAGCTGCTGATGCATCTGGTTCACCTGCTGGCGAAAATCTTCCACCGCCGCCATCATGGTCTCGCTGTGTCGTAAAATTTCACGCCCTTCCTCGGTGAGCGCAAACCCGGCGCGACCGCGCTGGCACAGGCGCATGCCCAGCCGTTTTTCCAGATCGCTCATATGCAGGCTGATGGCCGAGCGCGTAATACCGAGCAGGCTTTCGGCGGCGGAAAAGCTGCCGCACTCGCTGACGGTTTTGAAAACGCGCAGCAGTCTGAGGTCGAAGTCGGTCACCTGGGCCAGCGTTTTCTTTTTCATTCAGGTGAGTAAATCCATAAGTGAAGACAAGTTAATTAGCATTTAACTTAACCGGCGGCGGATTGCAAACTCTGCTTAACACATGCCGGAGAAAACCCGATGTCACAGCCGATCAATACCGCCGACCTGAATTTACAGGCGCACTGGATGCCGTTCACTGCTAACCGCTATTTTCAGCAGGATCCCCGTTTTATTGTCGCCGCGCACGGCCACTGGCTGACCGATGGCGACGGCCGCCAGATTTTCGATAGTCTGTCCGGTTTATGGACCTGCGGCGCGGGCCACACGCGCCGTGAAATCCAGCAGGCGGTCGCGCAGCAACTCGGTACGCTGGATTACTCGCCGGGCTTTCAGTATGGCCATCCGCTGTCGTTTCAGCTGGCCGAGCGCATCGCCAGCCTGATGCCCGGCCATCTCAACCACGTGTTCTTTACCGGTTCGGGGTCGGAGTCGGCGGATACTGCGGTGAAAATGGCGCGCGCCTGGTGGCGGGCCAAAGGCCAGCCCAATAAAAACCGGCTGATTGGTCGCGCGCGCGGCTATCACGGCGTGAACATTGGCGGCACCAGCCTTGGAGGAATCGGCGGCAACCGTAAGGCCTTTGGTCAGCTGCTGGAGGTTGATCACCTGCCGCATACGCTGCAGCCAGAGCTGGCGTTCACCCCCGGTCAGCCCGCCACGGGGGGCGAGGAGCTGGCGGACGAGATGCTGAAGCTGATTGAACTGCATGATGCTTCGACTATTGCCGCGCTGATTGTTGAACCGCTGTCCGGATCTGCCGGCGCGATTATTCCGCCGCACGGCTACCTGCAGCGCCTGCGTGAGATCTGTACGCAGCACGATATTTTGCTGATATTTGACGAGGTGATCACCGGCTTTGGCCGCATGGGACGCTGGAGCGGCGCGGAGTATTTTGGCGTCACACCGGATCTGCTCAACTTCGCCAAACAGATTACCAACGGTGCCATTCCGCTGGGCGGCGTGGTGGCCAGCAGCGAAATCTATCACACCTTTATGTCTCAGCCGCTGCCGCAGCACGCGGTTGAGTTTGCGCACGGCTACACCTATTCGGCGCATCCGGTGGCCTGCGCGGCCGCGCTGGCGACGCTGGACGTGCTGGAAAACGAGGCGCTGATTAGCCAGTCGGCCGAACTGGCACCGCATTTTGAACGCGCGCTGCACGGGCTGCGCGATTGTCCGCAGGTGGTGGATATCCGCAACTGCGGGCTGGTCGGTGCCATTCAGCTGGCACCCCGTGAAGGCGACGCGACCGTGCGGCCGTTTGAAGCGGGCATGGCGCTGTGGAAAGCCGGCTTTTACGTTCGCTTTGGTGGCGATACGCTGCAGTTCGGCCCGATGTTTGATACCCAGCCGGCCGAACTGGACCGGCTATTTGATGCGGTAGGCGAAGCCCTGCACGGCCTCAGATAATCTCAGTGCTGTAGCTGACCGGCTGCGGCGGAATAAATGCCTGCACCGGCGTCAGTTCGCCGCGGTATTTGCGCAGCTGCACCACGGTGATTTGTCCGCTACAGCCCTGCGCCAGCGATGAAGTGCCGATATCCAGCGTCAGCACATTCGGATTGCCGTGGCGGCACAGCGGTCGCAGCGCGGTGGGATCGACCGGATCGTACCAGGCGCCGGTCGGCAACTGCACCACACCCGGCATAATGCTTTCGGTAACGCGAGCGCTGGCCAGCACGTGACCGCGCTGATTGTACAACTCGATAATGTCGCCGTCGGTAATGCCGCGCGCGGCGGCATCGTGTGGATGCAGGCTGCACACCTCACGTCCTTCGCGTTTGCCGCTCAGGCTGTAGTCACCAAAATCCAACTGGCTGTGCAGACGCGTGGCCGGCTGATTCGCGATCAACCACAGCGGATGTTCCGCATCCGGCTGCTGCTGCGGCGCGCGCCACACCGGATGGCCGGGGCAATTTTCATAGCCAAAGCTGGCGATGGTGGCGGAAAAGATTTCGATTTTGCCGCTCGGCGTCGGTAGCGGTGCCGCCGCCGGATCGGCCCGAAACGCATTGATCATCCGCCCGCCATCTTTCAGCTGCGGCAGTTCAATCACGCCCTGCAGCCAGAACTGGTCGAAGTCAGGAATCGTCACCTGATGCGCGGCCAGTTTTTCCTGCAGCTGCGCATAGTGATGGCGCAGCCAGCCGCGGGCGTCGCGTCCTTCGGTGAACGCCTCTTCACGGCCTAAACGACGCGCCAGTTCAGCAAAAATGGTGTAGTCATCCTGCGCCTGCGCGTAAGGTTGCGCCACCGGCTGCATGGCAAACAGATGACGATCGGTCGGCGCACCGCCGATATCTTCACGCTCCAGCGTCATGGTGGCAGGCAGCACGATATCCGCATGGCGCGCGCTGGCGGTCCATGCGGTCTCGTGCACAATCAGCGTATCCAGCTGGCAAAACGCCTGCCGCAGCCGCGCCAGATCCTGATGATGATGGAACGGATTGCCGCCCGCCCAGTAGGCCAGACGGATGTGCGGATAGGTCAGACGCCGGCCGTTGTAATCAAACTGCGTGCCGGGATGCAGCAGCATATCGGCGATGCGCGCCACCGGAATCAGCCGGTCAATACCGTTCCTGCCCTGCGGCAGCGCCGGGAAACTCACCAGATTATGATGCTTACCGTAATGGCCGAGTGCGCCGAGCGCATAGGTGTATCCACCGCCCGGCAGCCCCGGCTGTCCCAGCGCGGCCGCCAGCACCAGCCCCAGCCATACCGGTTGCTCACCGTGTTCCGCGCGCTGCAACGCGTGCGCCACGGTAACCAGCACGCGCTTGCCGTGCAGCTGGCGGGCAAAATCGGTGATTGTTGCCGCGCTGACGCCACAAATCTCAGCCGCCCACTGCGCGTCGCGTCGCGTACCGTCCTCTTCGCCGCGAATATAGGCGACCATTTGCTGCCAGCCGACGGTGTAACGCGCGAGGAAAGCCTCATCGGTGCGCTGCTCGTCAATCAGCACCGACAGCAGACCGAGAATGAAGGCCGCATCGGTACCGGGGCGCAGCGCCAGCCACTCTCCCTGCGCCTCATCGGGCAGATCGCTCTGCAACGGGCTCACCGAAATAAAGCGTGCGCCGCGTTCTGCCGCCTGCTGCATAAAGCCGCGTTCGGTATGTTCGCTCAGACCACCGCTTGCTACCTGCGAGTTTTTCAGCGCCAGGCCGCCGAACGCCAGCACGATCTCGCTATGCCGGGCGATCTCTTCCCAGCTGACGCCGCGACGGGCGATCTCATTCATGTCGCCAACGATATGCGGTAACAGCACCGAAGCCGAACCGGAACTGTAGCTGTTCACCGAGCGCACATAGCCGCCCATCACCGTGTTAAGAAAGCGGTGCACCTGGCTCTGCGCGTGGTGAAAGCGGCCGGCACTTGACCAGCCATATGAGCCACCAAAAATGCCTTCCGGCCCATACGCGTCACCGACGCGCTGCAGTTCTCGCGCTACCAGCGTGTAAGCCTGCTCCCAGCTCACCGCCACATAGTCGTCATTACCGCGACGAGGATCCGCGCCGGGCCCGTTTTCCAGCCAGCCACGGCGCACCATCGGTTGCGCCACGCGCGCCGGATGATGCAGGACGTTGTGAAAGTTTTGCAGCAACGGGCTGGGATCGGGATCGCCGTGAAACGGTTCGATGGTCAGCCGATCGCCCTGCTGGCGGGCAGTAAAAGCACCCCAGTGGGCGCTGTGCATCACCGGTTTTTGCGTCATCATGCTTCCTGGAGTCAAAAATGAAAAACGGTGCTTACAGCACCGTTGCAATAAAGTTTCTTACCCGTCCGTTTTCCGGATCGTCGAGCACCTGCTGCGTCGGCCCCGCCGCCACAATCCGCCCGCCTTCCATAAACACGATGTTATCGGCCACCTCGCGCGCAAAACCGATCTCGTGTGTCACGATCACCATGGTGATGCCGGAGTGCGCCAGCTGTTTGATCACCTGCAGCACTTCACCCACCAGTTCCGGATCGAGCGCAGACGTGGGCTCATCAAACAGCATCACGCCGGGATCCATCGCCAGCGCACGGGCGATCGCCACGCGCTGCTGCTGACCACCGGAAAGATTTTGCGGCCACTCTTCTTCGCGCCCGGCCAGCCCCACCTGCTTAAGCAGCGACAGCGCTTTGCTGGTCGCCTGCTGGCGGCTCTGTTTTTTCACCCGCATCGGCGCATCGACAATGTTTTGCAGTACGGTGCGGTGCGGGAACAGGTTGAACTGCTGAAACACCATGCCGATTTCGGCACGCTGACGCGCAATCTCGCTGCTGCTCAGCTCGTGCAGCGCCTGGCCTTTCTGTTTGTAACCGATGATCTCGCCACCGATACGAATCGTGCCGCCATCCAGTTTTTCCAGATGGTTGATGCAGCGCAGCAGCGTCGATTTGCCTGAGCCGGACGGTCCTAGGATCACCGTCACCGAGCCGGCCGGGATATCAAGATTAACTTCATCCAGAATGGTGACGCCGGAAAAACGTTTGGTCACCTTACGTAAGGCGATCGCTTCAGCCATTGCTTACGCTCCTTTCGGCTTTAGGCGCGGAGAAACCGGGCAGCGACTTGAGTAAACTGCGCTTTTCTCGGCGCGTGACGCCACGGCCAAAGTAGCGCTCGACATAGAACTGACCAACCGACAGTACCGAGGTCATCAGCAGATACCACAGCGTCGCCACCAGCAGCAGCGGGATCACTTCATAGGTGCGCTGATAGATGATCTGCGCCGAAAACAGCACATCCTGCAGGGAGATCACCGATACCACCGCCGTGGTTTTCAGCTGGCCGATGATTTCGTTACCGGCCGGCGGCATGATGGCACGCATCGCCTGCGGTAGTACGGTATGACGGAAAATCTGCGCCGGACGGTAACCCAGCGCACGGGCGGCTTCCAGCTGGCCGTTGCCAACGCTCTGAATCCCGGCGCGCACGATCTCAGCCGCATAGGCAGACTGATGCATTACCAGCGCGATCACCGCCGCGCTGAACGGACTGACCAGCGCATTAGACTGAGTACTCCATATTTCACCCAGACCCGGCAGCGACAGCGAAATGGTCGGGTACAGCGCCGCGATGTTGTACCACAGGAACAGCTGTACCAGCATTGGCACGCCGCGGAAAAACCAGGTATAGAACCAGCTGACGCCGACCAGCACCGGGTTGGATGACAGGCGCATCAGCGCCAGCACCGTGCCAAAGGCGAAGCCCAGCACCACCGAAATCGCTGTCAGCTGCAGCGTCATCAGCACGCCCTGCAGGATCGACTCGCCGGTGAAGTTTTCCGCAATCACGCCCCATTCGAAGCGCGGATTGTTGATCATCGAATGCGCCATCGCCACCACGCACAACAGCACCACCAGCGCACTGAGCCAGCGTCCGTAGTAGCGTTTACCGACGATTTTCAGATCGTCGGTGTGGTCGTGAAAGTCACTCATTGAAAGATATCCTGATTACGTTTTGACTCTTTAACCGCGCCAAAGCCGATGCCCCAGTTATCCAGGATCTTCTGGTAGCTGCCATCTTTAATCAGCGAGTTCAGCGCTGCCTGTACCGCAGGTTCAAGCGCGGAATCTTTCGGGAAGGCGACCGATACCGGCGCATCATGCACGGTGATTTCGCCGCTCATGGTCAGCGGTTTGATCACTTTCACCTGCCACAACAGGCCTTCGTACGGACCGAGGAACATCGGCACACGCCCGCTGACCACGGCCTGAACACCCGCCGGGCGATCCGGGAACACTGACACTTTAATCGGTTTTTTCCCGGCCGCTTCACAGGCTTTGCTGGCCTCTTCCAGACGGGTCACCTGAGTGGTGCCGGAACCGGCGCCGACTTCTTTACCGCACACCTCGTCGAGGGTTTTGAACGGCGCGACGTTGGCGTCTTTCCGCGAAATAATGCCGAGACGGCTGGCGTCGTAGTAACTCACAAAGTCGATAATTTTGGCGCGCGCCGGCGTGGCGTTGATGTTGGACAAGGCCACATCGTAGCGGCCGGTTTTCAGTCCCGGAATGATGTTGTCGAAGCCGCCGGTATCGCGCCATTGCACCTGAATGCCGAGACGCTCACCGACCGCGTTCATGATGTCAATTTCACGACCAGCCAGCGTTTTGTTGTCTTCTTTATAGAAGGTGGTGGGCGGCGTGTTGGGGTTGGTTCCTGCCACAATATAGCCGCGCTTCGCCACGTCGGCGGGCACCAGGCTTTTCAGCGCGGCATCAGCCTGAACATGCAGTGAGCTGTCGGTTGGGACGGATTGTTCGGCGGCAAACGCGGTGTGCGCACTGAGAGCGAGTGCGAAAAGGGTGATACCTTTTGCGAATTTCACTGGAACCTTTCTCCTGATATTTAAAATGTTTCCCGGCAGGGAAAAGGCGTCGAGGTAGCGATGTATTTTTCCCTTTGCTCATGTCGCGTAAAGCCGCGCGGCGCAAAGGATTGTCATCCTCAAAACGTCCCGCAGCCATTCTCAGGAAGATAGGCAGCGATCACAAATGCGAAAAACAGATATCTATTGCCGAAATCCGGCAATAGGTTTCTTTGCTGGCCTGAATGCGGCCCTGTCGTCGCGCAAAAATCAGATTGTTGCCGCAAATCAGGCACCTCCTTATCCTGCCACGCTGAATGATTTGCTTATTAGCCATAACGTTCCTGTCTAAGCCAGCGTATCGCCCTGCTGACAAAAACTGACAAAAAAGCGGCCCGTCGAGGCGATTTGCGCAGGAATGTAAAGAAGTTGCACACCAATATACAATGCAAACCATTCTCATTATCATGCGCATTTGCTTACAAATGTTAACGCATCAGGGAGATGATATAAGTGAATGTAACTGTATGTAGCAAAAAGCATCCGGTCGCACTGTGCCTGGCGGGCCTGTTAACCTCACCGGTGTTTGCCGCTGAACCCACGGAGAAGCTGGCCGACGATGAGTCGATGATTGTGACGGCAGAGCAGGAGCTGAAGCAGCAGCCGGGAGTCTCCACCATTACCGCTGAAGACATCAAAAAAAGTCCGCCCGTTAACGACCTCGCGGACATCATCCGCAAAATGCCCGGCGTTAACCTCACCGGTAACGGCGCCAGCGGCAGCCGCGGTAACAACCGTCAGATCGACATTCGCGGCATGGGCCCGGAAAACACTTTGGTGCTGATCGATGGCGTGCCGGTCACCTCCCGTAACTCGGTGCGTTACAGCTGGCGCGGTGAGCGCGACTCACGCGGGGATACCAACTGGGTACCGCCGGAAATGGTGGAACGCATTGAGGTGATACGCGGTCCGGCCGCTGCCCGTTATGGCTCCGGTGCCGCCGGCGGTGTGGTCAACATTATTACCAAACGCCCGACCAATGACTGGCACGGTTCGCTGTCGCTGTTCACTAACCAGCCAGAAGATGACAAGGAAGGCGCCACCCGCCGCGCGAACTTCAACCTCAGCGGTCCGCTGGCCGGTGAGGCACTCACCATGCGGCTGTACGGCAACCTGAACAAAACGGATGCCGACGCATTCGACATCAATACCGCGCAAAATGGCGCTTACGCCGCCGGACGCGAAGGGGTGCGTAACAAAGACATCAACGGCGTGCTGTCGTGGAAAATCACCCCGACGCAGATTATCGATTTCAGCTATGGCTATAGTCGCCAGGGCAATATTTATGCCGGCGACACGCAAAACAGCAACAGCAATGCCAGCGCCAACGGGCTGGTGGAAGCGCTGTACGGCAGCGAAACCAACCGCCTGTATCGCCAGAACTATGGAGTGGTGCACAACGGCATCTGGGACTGGGGCACCTCTAAGCTCAACTTTAGCTATGAGAAAACCAATAACACCCGCCTGAAAGAAGGCTCCGGCGGCAGCACCGAAGGGATGATCAACAGCGATACGTACGCTACCAGCCGGCTGGAGAGCTATCGCGCCGGCGGCGAGATCAATTTCCCGCTGCAGCTGCTGGTCGATCAAACCGTTACGCTGGGTGCTGAGTGGAATCGCGATGAGCTTAACGATCCGGCATCGGTACAGGCCACCAGCGCACCGGGCGTCGATTTCGGCGGCGTTTCCAGCGACGGTTCGCAGCGTGACAGTAAAAACAGCGCCACCATCAGCTCGCTCTATTTCGAAGACAACATCGCCGCCACCGACTCCACCGAAGTGATTCCCGGCCTGCGCTTCGACTATCACGATCAGTTTGGCGCTAACTGGAGCCCGAGCCTCAATCTATCGCAGGGCCTCGGTGATTACTTCACGCTGAAAGCCGGTATTGCGCGCGCCTTTAAAGCGCCAAACCTGTATCAGTCCACTGAGGGCTATATCCTGTCGACGCGCGGCAACGGTTGTCCGATTGGCCTGTCACGCTGTTACCTGCTGGGCAGCAAAGACCTCGATCCCGAGATCAGTGTGAATAAAGAAGTAGGCATTGAGTTCAGTCATCAGGGCTATGTGGCGGGCATCACCTGGTTCCGCAATGATTACAAAAACAAAATCATCTCCGGCACCACGCCGGTGGCTTCAACCGGCTCGTATAACCTGCTGCGCTGGGAAAATGGCGGCAAAGCGATCGTCGAAGGGCTGGAAGGCAATCTGAGCATCCCGCTGATTGCCGACACGCTGGAGTGGCGCACCAATGCCACCTATATGTTCCGCTCGGAGAGCAAAAAAACCGGCAACCCGCTGACGGTAATTCCGGAATTCACCATCAATTCGCAGCTGGAGTGGCAGGCGACCGAGGCGCTCAGCGCCAACATCAACTGGACGCAATACGGCCGGCAGAAGCCACGCCAGTATGCGGAAACCAGCCTCGAGGCCAGCCGTGGTCTGTCGCAGCGTGAAATCAGCCCGTATTCCATTGTCGGGCTGAACCTCAACTATGACATCACTAAAAACCTGAGCGCCAACGCCGGTATCAATAACCTGTTTGATAAGCGCGTTTATCGCGAAAATGCCGGGGCATCGACCTATAACGAACCGGGCCGCGCCTGGTACGCCGGTGTCACGATGTCGTTCTGAGGAATGGACGCGATTGATTTGAGCGACCGAACTTAGCTGAGGGATTTAAGCACCGCCGCCTGTGCGGCAGGCCTGCGCGCTAGCCGGATGCTCAGCAGCGCGCCGGCCGCCAGACAAATCGACATACACACTATCGCCACGATGAAGGCATGGGTAATCTCTCCCGGCCCCTTGCCCGTGCCCAGCACGGCATAAAAGATCCCGCCGATAATGGCCACGCTCAGTGCCGTGCTCAGTTGCAAGGTGGAGCTGGCGATACCGGCAATCATCCCGGCCCAGGCGGGTGCCACGCGTCCGGTGACGATGTGCATCAACGTCGGCAGCGCCAGCCCCTGACCAAACCCCACCACAAACAACCCCAGGGCCAGCGGCAGCGCCGCCGGTGACACCCCGACCGGCGTGCTGGCCATCAGCCACGCCAGGCCCAGCAGGCCGACCACTTCCAGCACCATCCCAGTGGCGTTAACGTAAGGCCCAATCAGCCGTCGCGCAGCGGGCGTGGATAATGGCCCCAGCAGAAAACCCGCACCAAAGGGCAGGAAGATCAGCCCGGCGCTCAGTACGCCCTGATGCAGCGCGCCCTGTAAATAGATCGAGAACAGCAGGAAGAATACGCCAATCGAGTAGAACAGCAGCGCCAGCAGCAGGGACAGCCCAAGACCCGGCACGCTAAAAATCGCCGGATCGATCAGCGGATCGCCGCCCTGCTTTGCCAGCCGGCTTTCATAGCGCCAGAACAGAGTGCCTAGCACCGGCACCAGCAGCAGCGATAGCCAGGCCCACAGCGGCCAGCCCGCTTCCCGTCCTTCAATCAGCGGCACGATCAGCAGACCCAGCGTCATCATCGACAGTCCCATTCCGCCAAAATCCAGCTTGCGCGCGTGCTGAGCACGCGTCTCTTTAATCAACGGGATGCCAAACAGCACCACCAGCAGCGCTACCGGCAGATTGACCAGGAAAATGGCGCGCCAGCCGCTATTGAACAGGTTGAGTGAGATCAGGATGCCGCCCAGCGCCTGGCCAATCACCGAGGCCAGGCCAAATACCGCGCCGTACAGGCTCAGCGCGCGCGATTTCTCCGCCTCCGGGAAAATCGCCTGAATCGAGGCCAGCGCCTGCGGTGCCATAATCGCTGCAGTGATGCCCTGCAGCACGCGACCAGCGATCAGCGCGCCCGGTGACCAGGCAAAGCCACACAGCGCAGAAGCCGCTGCAAAACCGGTCAGTCCAGCGAAGAACATGCGCCCGCGGCCAAACAGATCGCCGAGGCGACCGCCGGTGATCAGCGTGACGGCATAAAACCCGGCATAGGACGAGATGACAAATTGCTCCGCCGAGCCGGACGTGGCCAAATCGCTCTGAATCGACGGCAGCGCCACATTGACAATAAAGAAGTCCAGCGGGGGTAAAAATGCGCCTGTCAGCAGGACGATAAACATCGCCCAGCGGCGTGGCTCGGGATTTAACGCGTGCGGATCGGACATCACAACACCTCACTAAGGAACCGATCAGTTCCAATATGGATAAAAAAATTAGTCGAGCAGACGCATCGTGCAGTCCACTACTGCGTTCATTTCTGCTACCGTTGCCCCGGTTTTACCGAGGATACGCATCCCTTCAATCTGGCAAACCAGTAAGCGGGCCAGCACCTGCTCATCACGCTCGGGCAGTTCTCCGCTCAGCTGACCGCGCACCAGTGTTGCCGCATACAGCTGCTGCAAACGCCGGAACATGCGTCCCGTGCGTTCGGCAATCTGTTCATCATGCGCGGCCATCTCGGTGGTGAGTGACACCACCAGACAACCGCGCCGCCCTTTCTCGCCGCTGGAGAGCGCGGCATAACGCAGCAGCGAGGCGCGAATCGCCGCTTTAACCGCGCCGGGCTGCGCCAGAATATCCGAGGTGGCTTTCAGACCTTCGGTCATGTAGATATCCAGCGCGGCCAGCAGCAGCCCTTTTTTATCGCCGAACGCCTTGTAGAGACTGCCGCGCGATAAACCGGTTCCGGCGATCAAATCCGGTAGCGACGCCGCTTCATAGCCGCGATCCCAGAAAACGTGCATGGCGCTGCGGGCGGCCTCTTCCAGCTCGAACTCGCGCGGGCGACCGATGACGGTCAGGTTCTTCATCACTGCCCTCCCCTTTAATTATAAACCAACTGGTTCCTATCTTAGCCGCAATGCAGTGGCTATTGCAAGTCAGCCGCCCCCCCCTTCACGGCTCGGCCGCTTACACATGGATAATCAGGGTTAAGTGATGCGTCACACAAAGAACTGACGTAACGCGTCGGCCAGCGCCTGCGGTTGCTCATCCGGGATAAAGTGACCACAGTGCGCGAGGCGAATCCCGCTGACGTCGGCCGCAAAAGTGCGCAGCGGCTGTGCCATATCGGCAATTGAGCCCTGATCGGCGCTCACCGCCAGCAGCGGGATCGCCAGTTTTCCCCGGGTTTGCAACAACTGACGATTCTGCTCCGCTGAGGTGCTGACTTCACGGTACGCCGCCATGCCGGCGCGCAGCGCGCCGTTTTGCTGCAGCAGCCGCACATATTCCGCCATCTCTTCGTCACCAAACACCATCGGGCTGGCTGCTTTGCGCTGCAAAAACCACTGCAGATAGAGCGCTTCACGACCGGCGATCAGCGCTTCCGGCAGATCCGGCAACAGGTGAAAAGCAAAGTGCCAGGTTTTCCAGGCTTTGTCCGGCGTCGCAGGCAGCGCATCCGGCAGCGTCACTCCGGGAATGCCGGCATCCAGCAGCGCCAGTTTGCTGATGGCATCACCGTGCAGCATCGCCAGCGGCCAGGCAACCCAGGCACCCACGTCATGCGCGGCCAGGTAGTAACGCTCAACACCCAACTGCTGCAACAATCCCTGCACGCTGTGCGCCAGTGAGGTGGTGTCATAACCGCTGGCAGGCTTGTCGGAGTCGCCCTGGCCGGGCAGATCCGGCGCAATGATGAAATAGTCTGCCGCCAGCTGCGCCATCACCTTACGCCAGGCAAACCAGCTCTGCGGAAAGCCCGCCAGCAGTACCAGCACTGGTCCCTGCGCATTGCCGCCGCTGACATAGTGCAGCCGCACGCCCGCGACCGTGGCGTAAGCATGGTTAAATTGCGGCAGGTGATCGACGGGCTGTGACCAGCGCGGCGCGGCGTCCAGGGCAGGCAGTGACATAAGCGTTCTCCGGTTATTTTGGTAAAGAGTGTTTCCTTATTGGATGCGATTCTGCGCTACCGCGCCGTTAACGCGGACTCATTAAGGAAATGTTTATTTCCTTAATGTTAACGACAGCCACGCGCGCCTTGCAAGCGAGTCTGTGAAATAGATCCGGAAGCGAACGGCGGAGTGAATCGCCCCGCCGCCGCGCCTGAGCGATGCGCGGTTATCCCGCCTTCTTCGACGTGGGTTTCAGCGATCGATTGAGATCCTGAATGCGTTTCATGGTTTTAACCGTGCGTGCCGAACTGGCGGAGGCCACCGCCAGAATCAGCATTTCGAGGCACACCAGCACCGTGCCGTGCAGCGGCATGCGACCATTTTCACCGCCGCGCGGCACGTTAATCACCACATCCGCCTGCTGCGCAAACGCCGAATCCAGCGCGTGGGTCAGCAGAATCACCGGCATACCCAGCCGCTGCGCCTCTTTCAGCGTCGTCATGCCCTCACGGTGCGCCGATTTCTGCGCCATCATGATCAGTACATCGCCGCGCTGTAGCGTTATCAGCTGTTCCGCCAGCGCAATCCCGGCACGGTTAAGCGTCACCGCCGGCAGGCCGATGCGCCGGAACAGTCGCGCGCTGTACTCCGCCAGAATGCCGGAAGCGTTGATGCCAAACAGCGCCACCTGACGCGCTTCCAGCAGCAGTGTCACCGCAGCCGCTACCGCCTGGCGGTTGACCGGTTCTGCCAGTACTTCGCAGGCGCGCTGATGGCCGCCCAGCACAAAATCGATGCCGGAGTTGATGTCACACGACAGTTCGCTGATGGTCGCGCTCATCTTCTCTTCCGAGTTTTGCGCCGGGCCAAACCACGCGGCCAGCGTGGTTTTCAGATCGCGCAAACCGGCAAAGCCCAGCGCCTGCACGGTGCGCACCACGGTGGCGTCAGAAGTTTGGGTGGCCTGGGCGATATCCAATGCAGTCGCGTCTAATATAGCCTCACGATGTTCGTGGATATATCGCGCCACCGTTTGCAGGCTGGCCGATAATGTCGTGACGCGCGCACGGTAGCGTTCACCGAATACATCCACCCGATTTTTAATGTTATTTGCCGCCATTATGTTGCCTGTTAGTAATACCGCATCGTTGTGAACCGCGTCGGCAGGCCGGCTTGTAGTAAAAATTTGCGCCGCTACCGCTGCCCACTCCCTTCACGCCTGGCTTAACCCGGCCAGCCTCAAACTACAAAAAAAAGCATAATCGACTGATTGTAAATAAATTTTCTGACAATCCCGGTTCAAAATTTTCTACCGCGTTCTGCTGTAGTATCCACACCATCATTTACGTTTACTACTACATTTTTTCATGTTTGAATGATTCTCAATTACATCTCAGCCGCCTTTTTCCGCTGACTGATGGCATAACAATGCCGGGCCGCGAATGTCCTGTTCGTCAACGGCAGTATTTTACTGATAGCTTCGTTGCGCGGAATAAATAATCCCGCAATTACACCAGGTTTATATTCGATGCAGAACAACTCACCGCGGGCGGTTAAATTACTGTGCCATCCGGCTATCCTTGCCGCTATTTACGGCGTAACGGCACTCAGCAGTACTGACAGCCTTGCCGCTGAACAAAACAGCACCCTCACCGTGACGGCGCAGCAGCAAAACAGTGACGACGGCTATAGCGCCACCAGCAGTTCGGTCGCCAGTAAAACGCCGGTGTCGCGCCTCAATGAAGCACAATCGGTGAGCGTGGTGACGCAACAGCAGCTGGAGGATTATCAGGCCGCCAGCCTCGTCGACGCGCTGCGCTTTGTCAGCGGCGTAAGCGAAGGCAATACGCTGGCAGGTACCGAAGATGGCTTTGTACGCCGCGGCTTTGGCAGCAACTCGGATGGTTCCATCTATCGTGATGGCGTGCGCAGCAGCCAGGGGTTGAATTTTGATGCCACCACCGAACGTGTCGAGGTGCTGAAGGGCTCGGCTTCGCTGCTGTACGGTATCCAGAATCCCGGTGGCGTGATCAATATTGTGAGCAAAAAGCCGCAATACACCTGGCACACCAAAGTCAGCGGTCGCGCAGCCAGCGAGGGCGGCGGCGCCGGCACGCTGGACGTCACCGGCCCGCTCGGCAACGGTTTTGCTTTCCGCCTGATTGCCGAAAAGCAGAATCAGGATTACTGGCGCAATTTCGGCAGCGATAAACACACCTTAATCGCCCCCTCGCTACAGTGGTATGGCGAGCAGGCCAGCTTCCTCATCAGCTACGAAGATTATCAATACGATATTCCCTACGATCGCGGCACGGCGTTTGTTAACGGTAAGCCGGTAGCGATTGGCTATAAAGATCGCCTGGACGATAAAGCTAACCATGCGTGGGGCCACAATAAAACCCTGAACGCGCACTACGACTGGCAGTTCAATGAGGCGTGGAGCACGCGCCTGACTTTTGGCTGGAACCAGCGTCAGTACGACAACAACGAAGTGCGGGTTACGGCGATCAACCCCACCACCGGCGTGGTGACGCGCCGCGCCGACGCCAACCGTGGCTTCAACCATAAAACCAAATACGTGGCGTGGGATGTGATCGGTTCACCGCAGCTGTTTGGCATGACGCACGATGTGGTGTTCGGCACTGATTATGAAATGAACCAGACTTACCGTGCGCACCAGTATCAGGGTAAAGCGAACACCGGCTTCAACCTGTACGATCCGCAATACGATATGCTGGCACCGATCACCAACAGCAGCAGTGAAAACAGCGCCAACGCCAACCTGCTTAACCGCCTGCACAGTCGCTCGGTATACGCCAAAGACAGCATTTCGCTAACCGACGACTGGATTGCGGTGCTGGGCGGACGCTATCAGCACTATGAACAGCGCGCGTCAAAGGGCTTCGATCCGGTGGTGCAAACGCTGGACAGCGAGGGCAACAAGTTCCTGCCGCAGGCCGGGCTGATTTACAAACTGACGCCGGATGTCTCACTGTACAGCAGCGTGAGCAAATCCTTTACGCCGTCGACTGACGTCGACGATGACGGCAACGTCGGCAAGCCGGAACAGGGCACCACATGGGAAGTGGGCAGCAAGTGGCAGATTTCGCCCCGGCTGTTTGCCAGCGTAGCGCTGTACCGCATCGACGAACGCGATATGTCCCTTAATATCAACGGCACCACGCGCGCCATCAATAAAGCGCGTTCGAGCGGCGCTGAATTTGAGCTCAATGGTGAAGTGCTGCCGGGCTGGGATCTGAGCGCCAACTACAGCTACGATAAGGCCGAAATCGTCGACGATGGCGTCAACCCGGCGAACAAGGGCAACCGCCTGCAGAACGCACCGCGTCACGCCGGGGCGCTTTACCTGAGCCATAATCTGACGCTGAACGGCATTCCCGGTGACTTCCGCGTCGGCGGCGGTGCGCGCTACGTTGGCTCACGCGCCGGCGATCCGGAGAACAGCTTTACGCTGCCGGATTATGTGGTCGCCGACAGCTTTATCGCCTGGAATAATCAGCTGTTTGGCGAGAAAACCCAGCTGAAGCTTAACCTGAATAACCTGTTCAATAAGCACTATTACACCTCCAGCGGCGGCAACCTGCGCGTGCGCGAAGGGGAAACCCGTAACCTGATGGTCGAGGCCAGCGTTGAATTCTGATCGAGCGAAAAAGCCGCTGACGTGGCGTGCCTGGCTGGCAGCCCTCCTGCTGCTGGCGTTCAGCACCAGCGCGCTGGCCAGGGTGATCACCGATATTGACGGCAATCGGGTGGAGATTCCCGATAATCCGCAGCGCATCGTGCTGGGTGAAAGCCGCATGCTGTATACCCTGGCACTGCTGGCGCCGGATGACCCGTTCCGCCACATCGTCGGCTGGCCGCGCGATCTGCAAAAGTATGACAGCCAGACGTGGAACAGTTTTGCGCAGCGGTTTCCGCAGATGCTGAACATCCCGACGCTCGGATCGGGCGGCCCTCAGGCGATCAATCCGGAGCAGATTCTCGCCCTGCGGCCGGACGTGGTCATTCTGCCCAGCCTGGCGCGCTACGATGATGCCGATCTGAGGCTGGTCAGCATCCTGAATGCTGCGCATATTCCGGTAGTGAAGATCGATCTGCGCGTACATCTGTTAAAGAACACCCGGCGCAGCGTAGAGATTTTTGGTGAGGTGCTGAATCAGCAGGCGCGCGCGGCGGCGTTCAACCGCTTTTACAGTGCGCATCTGCAGGTGATCGAGGAACGGCTGGCGCGCTATCACGGGCCGAAACCCACGGTGCTGTTGCAGTTGCATCTGGGACGGCGCAACGAGTGCTGCGTGACGGCGATTAACGGCAGTCTGGGCGAGCTGCTCAACGCCGCCGGCGGCGACAATATTGCAGGCAAAACCCAGCACGGCGTGTTTGGCCGTTTGGGTGAGGAGCAGGTGATCGCAGCCCAGCCTGAGTATTACTTTGCCACCGGCTTTGGCGATAACGCCAGCGCAGGCCTGCTGCGCCTCGGGCCGGACGTCGCGCCCGACGCGGTGCTGAGCAGTTTTCGTCAGCTCACCGCGCAGCAGAACGGCTTGCGTGAGCTGAAGGCGATTCGCAACGGCCATGCGGCGGCAATCTGGATGAATTTTTATCTCAGCCCGTGGCATATTGCGGTGACCGAGTTCATGGCAAAAACGCTGTACCCGCAGCTGTTCGCCGACATCGATCCGCAGCAGACGCTGGAAACCCTGTTCCGTGATTTCCTGCCGATCCCCTATCGCGGCACGCTGTTTATGCGGATTCCGGCGGTGGATTCATCCAGCCAGCACAAGCCATAGCGGCGCAGCGGTTGGATCAGCGCGATAAATCGCGCCGCTACAAAGCGTGCCAGCGAATAATTCCGTTATTACATACTGCACCAATCGTAGCGGCGCAATTTATTGCGCAAAAACACAGCGGCGCAGCGTTTAGATCAGCGCGATAAATCGCGCCGCTACGAAACGTGCCAGCGACCCGTACCGTTATCAAATTCTGCACCAATTGCAGCGGCGCAATTTATTGCGCGAAAACACAGCGGCGCAGCGGTTGGATCAGCGCGATAAATCGCGCCGCTACAAAGCGTGCCAGTGACCAGTACCGTTATCACATTCTGCACCAATCGTAGCGGCGCAATTTATTGCGCAAAAACACAGCGGCGCAGCGGTTGGATCAGCGCGATAAATCGCGCCGCTATGAAACGTGCCAGCGACCAGTACCGTCATCACATTCTGCACCAATCGTAGCGGCGCAATTTATTGCGCAAAAACACAGCGGCGCAGAGGTTTGATCAGCGTGATAAATCGCGCCGCTACGAAACGTGCCAGCGAATAATACCGTTATAAACACTTATTTATGCCTGCGGCTGGCGCTTAAACACCCAGAACGCCCAACTGTGGTACAGCAGCGTCAGCGGCAACACAATCAGCAGCCCCGTCACCACGACCCCCTGTGTCACCGGCGAGGAGGCCTGCTGGTGCATCTCCAGCTGCCACGGCAGCAACCACGGATAAAGCCCGCACGCCAGCGCCGCGACCACCACGCCCGTCTGTACCAACGTGATCATCAATAACGCCACCATCGCTTCCCGCCACAGCGTGAGCAACTGCAGCAGCCACAGCGCAGGCAACAGGCTCAGCAACACTTTTCCCGGCCAGCACTGCCAGCTCTGCTGCCACAGCGCCGGCTCCAGCAGCAGCACGGCAATAAAGCAGGCCAGCGTCACCACCCACCACAGCATGGCCAGCGCCCGCGCCCGCTCCACCACCGGCTCGCCAATGCGCCAGCACAGCCAGCAGCAGCCCAGCAGCAGATCAACCGCCACCAGCCCGAGGCCGCACAGCAGCGGCACCAGCGAAAAATCAATCACAATCCCGCTGGGCGGACGCGACACCAGCATCAATCCGCTCATCCAGCCTGGCAGAAACGCCGCCAGCAGCGAGCTGACCATCAGCAGCCGGTCCAGCCAGCGTCGTCCGGTCTCGCCAGGCTGACCGCGATACGCCAGCGCCAGCCCGCGCAAAAACAGCGCCAGCAGGAAGAGAAACAGCGGCACCTTCAACGTTTGTAACAGCAGACTGTACAGCGGCGGAAACAGCGCCAGCATGCCGCCCGCCAGCAACACCAGCCAGGTTTCATTGGCATCCCACAGCGGCAGCAGGCTGTGCACCATCCACTGCCGTTCTTGTGGCTGGTCGAAACTGTACAGCAGCATCCCCACGCCGCTATCCGTGCCATCCAGCGCCAGATACATCAGCAGGGCAAACAGCAGGAGCACCGCAGAAAGTTCGACCAACATTCTCACCCTCCTCAGGCTGGCGTCTGTATGGTTTCCGCTACCGCCGTCGCCTGCGGATCCGGCAGCGGTGCCGCCAGGTGGCGCAGCAGATAACACAGGCCAAAGGCAAAACTCAGTGCGTAAATCACCACCACCGACACGAAAATGGCGACGCTGCTGCCGAGGGACATTGGCGCCAGGCTGTCGGCGGTACGTAGCATGCCGTATACCGTCCACGGCTGCCGGCCGACCTCCGTCACCACCCAGCCCGCCAGCAGCGCAATGAAGCCAGCCGGTGACATCAGCGCCAGCAGACGCAGCACGCGCCGCGACTGATCAAGACGACCGCGCCAGCGCTGCACATTGCCCGCCAGGCTGCTCAGCAGCATCAGCAGCGCCAGGCCCACCATCAGGCGAAAGGCAAAAAACACCGGCAGCACCGGCGGCAGGCTGTCGCGCGGAAATTCACGCAGGCTTTTGATGTGGCCACTGAGGTTATGGCGCAGGTAGAGCGAACCGATAGCCGGGATCGCCAGCTCGGCGTGATTCCGCTGCTGCGCCTGATCGGGCAGCGCAAACAGCCGCAGCGGCTCGCCCTCCCCTGGCGCAGGCGGCTGCCAGCTGCCCTCGATCGCCGCCAGTTTGGCGGGCTGATAGTCACGGGTGTTTTCGCCGTGCAAATCGCCCACCACCATCTGCAGCGGCAGGATGCACAGCGACACCGTCAGCGCGCTGCGCAGCATCAGCCGGCTGGCGGCCTCGCCAGCATTACGCAGCAGGCGCCACGCTGCGACGCCACCCAGCAAACACGCCACGCTGATCCACGAGGCCAGCAGCATATGCGCCAGCCGCCAGCCAAACGAGGGCGCGGAAATCAAACTCCAGGCGCTGTCCGGCGTGAACTGGCCGGCGTCATTGAGCGTAAAACCGCGCGGCGTTTGCATCCAGGAGTTAGCGGCAAGGATCCAGAAAGCGCTGAAAATCGCGCCAAGCGCCACCAGACAGGTAATGGCGAAATGCACGCCGGGTTTCACCCGATCGATGCCAAACAGCATCACGCCGGTCAGCGCCGACTCGAGGAAAAAAGCGATCAGCACTTCATACAGCATCAGCGGACCGATAATGCCGCCCGCTTTGCTGGCAAACACCGACCAGTGGGTGCCGAACTGAAACTCCATGATCACGCCGGAAACCGTGCCAATCGCCACGGTGAGCGCGAATACCTTGATCCAGAAGTGCAGCGCCTGATGCGCTTCCGGCCGTCTGCTCCATAGCCAGCGCGCTTCAAACCATACCAGAAACGGGGCCAGCCCCAGCGTCAGCGCTGCCAGGGTAATGTGCATGCCCATTGTCAGGGCAAACTGACCGCGCGCGATCAGCAGCACCCACTCCTGGCTACTCACGGCTCGGCTTACCGCTGTAGCGGATTATCGGCTTCTCCTCATCACCCTGCATGGCGCGTGCGAAGGTTTCCAGCGCCGCCAGCAGGGGCCGGATGCCCTGCCACAGCGCCTCATCATTCAGCAGTTTGAGCACACCGCTGACGCCCGGCGCGCTTTTTTCCTGCTGCGCCGTGTCGCTGGCCGGCTTCATCGCCAGCAGGGCATCGCGCAGCGCCAGCAGTAAATGGTTGAAACGCTCCGGCGGTACGGTGCTGAGCGTCATAAACAGCAGCGACAGGTTCTGAACCGCATTCTGCGTGCCGGGCCGGTTAAGCCCGGCGGCGACGATTTTGCCGATGTCATTGTTGGCTTTTACCATGTCATTAGCCAGGCGCAGGAAACCGTGCTGATGCAGATTCTCCAGCAGTTCGTTCAGCGCCTCCTGCGCGCTGGGTTCGGTGCGCGTCGGAGTGGGTTGATAGTGCAGCGGTTCGGCCATTAGCTTTTCTCCGGATGCGAAACGTGTTCAGGCGGCAACCGGTATTCAGGCTGCTGCCATTTTTGTTCAACGGGCAGATGATCCAGCGGCGTGCGCTGGCCGTGGCGGAAGTTGTGCAGCGGAATCGGGTGCGGCTGTGGCGCATGCGCCAGTTTACGCATCGTCACCGCAATCTCTTTATAGGCCGGGGTGTTGACGTCGGGATCGTGGTGTTCACCGGTCAGCCCGTTCACCCCCGGTTTGCCATGGTGGATAGGAATGAACAGCACATTGCCGGCCATCCGTTCGGTCACCACCACTGGCACCTCTACGCTGCCCCGGCGCGAACGCAGCTCCACCCAGTCGCCCTGCTGTAGTTGCCGCTCCTGCGCCAGCTGCGGCGAAATCTCAACAAACCAGTTGGGCGACAGCGATTTGATGCGCCCGCCCTGCCCGGTCTGATTAGTCGACTGGAAATGCTCCAGCATACGGCCATTGTTCAGCAGCAGGTCGTACTGCTCATCGGGCGCTTCCATCGGCGGCTGCCACGTCAGCGGGTACAGACGCGCTTTGCCATCAGGAAAGGCGAACGCCTCGGTATACAGCAGCGGCGTGCTGCTGCCGTCGGCGTTTACCGGCCACAGCTGTGACTGCCAGCCGACGAGATTCTCATAGCTGACCCCGGCAAACAGCGCGGCGATACCCGCAGCTTCTGCCATGATGGCGCCGGGATTTGGGTAGTGCCAGTGATGACCGAGACGCGCCGCGACATCAGTCAGTATCTGCCAGTCAGGCCGGCTGTCGCCGAGCGGCGCAAACGCAGGCGAGAAGTGCTGAATGCGCCGTTCGGTATTCACGAAGGTGCCCTCTTTCTCCAGGCTCGGACAGCCAGGCAGCACCACATCCGCGAACTGCGCGGTACGGCTCATGAAGATGTCCTGCACCACCATGAAATCCAGCCGGCTAAAGGCTTCGTGCACTTTGGTCGAGTCCGCATCGGAAAAGGCGGTCTCTTCGCCGATGATGTACATGGCGCGCACCCGCTGTTTATGCGCGTCTTCCACCATCATGAAGTTATCCAGCCCGGCCTCTGAGGAAAGCGCTTCCGGTGCCACGCCCCAGGCGCGCGCCCACTTTTCCCGCACCTGCGCATCGGTCACTTTTTCATAGCCGGGATATACATTGCTTAAGCAGCCAAAATCACTGGCGCCCTGCACATTATTGTGACCGCGCATCGGGTAACCGCCGGTGCCAGGGCGGCCGTAGTTGCCGGTGACCAGCAGCAGATTGGAGAGCGCGGTGCTGGTATCCGCACCGTGGCTGTGCTGCGTAATGCCCATCGCCCACAGCAGGCAGGCGCTGCCCGCGTTGCCAATCATCTCGGCGGCTTCGGTCAACTGCGCCACGCTCAGACCGGTGACTTCACTGGCCATCTCAAGCGTAAACGGAGCCAGCGAGGCGCGATATTCCGCCACCTGATTAACGCGCGTGCGCAGGAATGCTTCATCGGCATAACCGTGATCGAACATGTAGCGCGCCATCGCCGATGCCCACACCATGTCGGTACCGGGACGGATGCGCAGATAACAGTCGGCGCGCTCAGCCATTTCGTGACGGCGCGGATCGACCACCAGCAGCTTTTGTCCGCGATGTTTGTGGCTCTGCTTGATATGTGAAGCGAAAACCGGGTGGTTTTCCGCCAGGTTGCTGCCAACGGTGATGATCAGGTCGGTCTGCTGCAGATCGCGCAGCGTACCGGCATCGCCGCCGTAGCCCACAGTGCGAAACAGCCCTTCCGTCGCCGGGTTCTGGCAATAGCGCGAGGAGTTGTCCACGTTACTGGTGCCGAAAATCAGACGGGCGATCTTCTGCGTCAGGTAGGCTTCCTCATTGCTGGCTTTACTGGAACCAATAAAACCAATGGCGTTACCGCCGTGCTGGCGCGCCACCGCGCGCAGGCCGTCGGCCACGCGCTGTAGCGCCTCTTCCCAGCTGGCCGGGCGGAACTGGCCGTTTTCACGAATCAGCGGCGTGGTCAGCCGGTTCGGGCTGTTCACAAAATCCCAGCCAAATTTGCCTTTGACACAGGTTGAGATGCCGTTAACCGGCGCATCAGCCACCGGCTGGATTTTGAGGATGTGGCGATCGCGCGTCCAGACTTCAAAACTGCAGCCGACGCCGCAATAGGTGCAGACGGTTTTGGTTTTTTTAATTTCGACTTTGCGCAGCGCATCATCGATCAGCGAAATTCCGGTGATCGGCTCCATACCGATGCTGTTTTCCAGCGATTTGACGAAATCAATCAGCGGCCGCTTCAGGTCTTCATCCATTGCGGTGAAGGGACCGGCGTCGGGCTGCATGGTTTTTTCCAGCAGCGCGTTGCACGGACAGACGGTCACGCAGTGCCCGCAGCTGACGCAGCTGGAACCGGCAATCTGCGTCCCGCCATCCCACAGCACGCGCGGGTGATCGGCGTTGTAATCAATCGACAGCGTCTCATTCACCTCGACATTCTGGCAGGCCTCCACGCAGCGTCCGCACAGAATGCACTGATCCGGATCGTAGGTATAAAACGGATTACTGTGGTCTTTGCTGTCCGGTTTGCGCTGGTAGGGGTAATACTGAATCGGAATGTGCATATCCGCGACGGTGTTATGCAACGTGCAGTCGCCGGTATTGTGTTCACATACCGTGCAGTAGAGTTCGTGGCGATTGAGGATGCGGTCCATGCCCTCCTGCTGTGCCGCCTGCAGCACCGCGCTCTGGCTGACCACGCGTAAGCCCTCGGCGCTGCGTAACGTGCAGCCGCGCACCGCTTCGCCATCCACCTCCACCCAGCAAACATCACAGGTTTGCAGCGGCGGCAGCGCCGGGTGATAACAGACATGAGGCAGTTTTTTTCCCTGCTCCTGCAGAAAATCAATTAACGGTTGATTTGCGGTTCCGCTTAAGCGCTCACCATTAAATATAATGGTACATTGTGCTTCGCTCATTTAACGCCTCGTTTAAGCCATCGCTCATAATTATTCGGACCGGCCAGCGCCGGTTATTATGTAAAGTTATGCTTAGAGCTTAGAAACAAATATCTTTAGTGCAAGCAGGCCGATTCGCTTAATAACTCGCATGGCTTACGCAGCGTTAAAATAATCATTACGTTAGTGATTTTGTAACTAAAAATATCATTTCAGTTACGCCCGTCCCGCTTTAATAAATCGCGACTGCTTATTTTTTGACGTGACAAATATCACATCTCTGCCAGGCTTAATTTACACGTTCCACTGTACAAGGAGATAGGTATGACTTCATTTACTAACAAAACGCTGATTACCCAGGAATATCCAAAGCCGCCATTCAAAAAGCAGCATCAGCCCATTCCGGGATTAGCCAGTAAGATGGAACCCCGTCCCGATCACGGTGAAACCAGCTATCGCGGCACTGGCCGTTTAACCGGGCGCAAGGCGCTGATTACCGGTGGCGACTCCGGTATTGGTCGCGCGGTAGCCATTGCGTATGCCCGTGAAGGGGCAGACGTGGCGATCAACTACCTGCCGGAAGAGGAGCTGGACGCCGCTGAAGTGGTGCAATTAATCGAAGCGGAAGGCCGTAAAGCGGTGGCTATTCCCGGTGATATTCGCTCAGAATCTTTTTGCCAGCAGCTGGTAAAAGAGGCAGCAGAAAAACTCGACGGCCTGGATATTCTGGTGAATAACGCCGGTCGCCAGCAATTTAATGAGTCTATCCGTACGCTCTCAACGGAAGATTTTGACGCCACCTTTAAGACCAATGTTTATGCGATGTTCTGGATCACCAAAGCGGCACTGGAATATCTGCCTGCCGGATCATCCATTATTAATACCTCGTCGGTTCAGGCGTATGAACCGAGCGCCATCCTGCTGGATTATGCGCAAACCAAAGCCGCGATCGCCGCCTTTACTAAAGCGCTGGCGAAGCAGCTGGGCGAGCAGCAAATTCGCGTCAATGCTGTAGCACCAGGACCGTACTGGACAGCGCTGCAGGTGTGCGGCGGTCAGCCGCAGGAAAAAATCGAGAAGTTTGGTGCCAGCGCGCCACTGGGGCGTCCGGGTCAGCCGGCTGAAATCGCACCGTTGTACGTGACCTTCGCTGAAACCACCAACAGCTTCACCTCAGGTCAGGTGTGGTGCTCCGATGGCGGTACCGGTACCGTCTGACCGGGGAATTCCACCCGTATTACGTGGCTGCCAGCAGGCGGCCACGTTGCCGTTTCTGCTGACAGGGAAGATCCATGAATAATCAAACGTTCCAGTCGCCGGTGCGCGAACGGGGCTTCGCGCGTCTCGGTGACTACGCGGCCATCGGCGAGGGCCGGTCGGTGGCGCTGATCGCGCCCGACGGCGCCATTGACTGGTGGTGCGCGCCCAACCTCGACTCAGCCCCGCTGTTTGACCGCCTGCTCGACCCGGAGATTGGCGGTTTTTTCCAGATTGAACCTGACGTCCCTTACCGCATCGAGCGCGCTTATCGCGCCGACAGTAACGTACTGGAAACCCGCTTTTTTACCGATGACGGCAGCGTGCTACTGACCGAATCGCTGAACAGCACGCTGGCCGGCCGTCTGCCGTGGAGTGAACTGGCGCGGCGCGTAGAAGGCGTTGATGGCGAAGTGACGCTGCGCCTGACGCTGCGCTTTGGCACCGTTGCCGAAACGCGCTCGCCGTGGCAGGACAGCACCGAACAGGGCGACGTGTACCACATCGGCGATCTGATGGCGATGCTGCGCACCAGCGAGGACTGGCAGATTGAACAGCGTGACGATGAGCAAATCTGCGCCACGCTGCGTACGGCTGCGGACAGTCGATCGCTGGTGGCGTTGCTGGTCACCGAGCGCGAACCGCTGGCGGTGCCGCCGCTGGAGGCGATCGATACCCGCATCGAAACCAGCCATACCGCCTGGTGCGACTGGACCCGCAGCCTGAGCTATCAGGGGCGCTTTGCTGAGCACGTGCGCCGCTCGGCGCTGTCGCTGAAATTTTTATGGTATTCCCCCACCGGCGCGCTGGCGGCGGCAGCCACTACCTCGCTGCCGGAAGGCATTGGCGGAGAGAAGAATTATGACTACCGCTACGCATGGGTGCGCGATGCCTGTCTGATCATCAAAGCCTTTGTTTTTCTCGGTGCGCTGGAAGATTGTAAAGCGGCGTTCTCCTGGCTGTCGAAAACCATCATTCGCCACGGTACCGCGCTGCGCACCTGCTACACGCTGGAAGGCGACGAAGTGCCTGCCGAACGCTTCGTGCCGCTGCGTGGCTATCATCATTCCCAGCCGGTACGCGTGGGCAACAACGCCCGCGACCAGCTGCAGCTGAGCATGTACGGCGATATGCTGGCGACCGCCGAGCTGTTTATTCGCGCCGGGCACGTGCTGGACTTAGCCACCTCACGCATGCTGGGTGCGCTGGCTAACCACTGTGCCGATTTATGGCGTCAGAAAGACAGCGGCATCTGGGAACTGCCGGAACAGCAGCATTATACGCATTCAAAGATGGCCTGCTGGCTGGCCCTCGACCGTGCCGTGGCGCTGGCCGAAGCGCGCCACATTGAACCGACGTGGCTGAAACGCTGGCAGCGCGAGCGCGACCGTATCAGCAGCTGGATTGAAGCGCACTGCTGGAACGAAGACAAACAGGCGTATGAATTTTATCCCGACAGCAACGGCAGGCTGGACGCTGCGCTGGCGCTGGTGCATCCCTATGGCAGCCGCGTCAACCCGGCACGTATGCAGGCCACCTACCGTGCCATTGAGCAGGAACTGGGACACGGTAGCGCCATGCTGTATCGCTACAGCGGCACGGAACAGGAAGAGAGCACTTTTATCGCCTGCTCGTTCTGGCTGGTGGAAGCCTGGGCGGCGCTGGGCGAGACAACGCGTGCCGAAAGCGCCATGCAGCAGATCCTCGGCAAACTGTGCCAGCGCGGCAACGTGGAAACTTTCAACGAAATGTTTGATGTGCGCAGTGACGAATGGCGCGGCAATATGCCGCAGGGCCTCAGTCATCTGGCATTAATTTGCGCCGCACAGGCGCTGACCGATCATGGCTGAAATGCCCCGCCGGCTGGCGGGGCATGATACTAACGCGAAGGCTGTGGCGCACGAAACACCAGCAGGATACCCGCCAGAATCGCCGCCATGCCCAGCAGGCTCAGCCACGGCAGTCGGTTACCCAGCAGCAGATAGTCGAGCAGCGCGGTAATCACCGGCACCAGATAAAACAGGCTGGTGACGTTAACGATACTGCCCGCGCTCAGTAAGCGATACAGCAGCAGCTGGGCCACCACGGAGATCATCACGCCGAGGAACAGCGCGGCTAGCCAGAAATGCAGCGTGAAGCTGACATGAAACGGTTTAACCGGCAGCAACAGCAGGCACAGCAGTAAACTCACGCCGTACTGCAGCGGCAGCACCTGCGCCGGATGCTGCGTCACCCGCTGCTGCATGATGGCACCGAAGGTCATGCACAGCAGCGCGGCCAGCGCAAACAGCACGCCGCTGAGCGGCAGCTGCGACGCCGCCAGACTGCGCCACACCAGCAGTATCAGCCCCGCCAGCGCGACCGTTAAGCCCAGCAAGCGCCTGCCCGGCAAACGCCGCTCCACCAGGCACAGCGTCAGAATAGGCTGGATGCCCATGATGGTGGCGATCAGCCCTGGCGTCACGCCCTCCGCCATCGCCTGGAAATAACACAGCGAATAAGCGCCGATCAACACCAGGCCGGTCAGCATCACGCGCGGGCGCGTACCGGGCTGCGGCAGCCAGCGGCGGCGAAACAGTCCCACCAGCAACAGCGCAACCAGCGCGATGCTAAAACGCACCACCAGCAGTGCCAGCGGTGAGGCATTATCCAGCCCGAGACGCGAGAAAATGGCTGCGCTGCCCCACAGCAGCACAAAGCCTGACGTCGCTGCCTGCGAAGTCAGCGAAGAAGAAGAACGCATAGCATTGCTCCTGAAACAAACGTTGTTAGCGCGCTCGCTAAGCGAGGCGCAGAAAGTTCGATACTTAGCGAATCACAACGCGTGCCGGAGGTGGCGGGCAGCAAGGCGCATACAGGCGAAAGTCAGATGACGATGCGGAATCAGCAGAGAGTGTCATAAACGCGCCTGTAGCATGGGGTTGAGGCCAAACGTTAACAGATTGTTTACACCCTGTCATCCATTCAGCCGTTGCGGAAACACCTCACGCAGCCAGTCGATCAGCACCCGCAGGCGCTGGGTGAGATGGCGGCTCTGCGGATAAACCACGTGGAACGGATAGTCGGATGGACGCCAGTCGGCGAGGATCTCCACCAGCCGTCCGGCCTGCAAATCCGCGGCCGCAGCGTAACGGAACGTCTGAATGATGCCCAGACCCGCCACCGCCGCGGCAAGGTGCGCGTTGCTCTCATTGACGCCAACGCGGTGCGCGGTCTTGACCTCGATTCGCTCTTCGCCGTGGCGGAAGCGCAGCGGAAAGGCGCGCCCGCTCTGCGGCGAAAGATAGCTGATGATGCGGTGGCCATTGTTCAGCTCCTGCGGATACGCCGGAATGCCGTAGGTCCGCAGATAGCCGGGCGTGGCACAGGTGATCATTTGCGCATTGCCTAAGTGCCGTGCCACCAGTGACGAATCGCTCAGCGGACCGCCGCGCACTACGCAGTCCACGTTATCACTGATGAGATCCACGGTGCGATCGGACACGCCAAGGTCCAGGGTGATATCGGGAAACCGGGCGACAAAATCGGGCAGCGCCGGCAGCAGTACATCACGCGCCGTTGAACCGCCGATATCCATACGCAGCTGACCGCGCGGCTTTGCCGTGACGCTATTGAACGCACAATCGATATCTTCCAGATCGCGCACGATGCGCAGCGCCCGCTCGTAGTAATCGCGCCCTTCTGCCGTCACCGTGACCCGGCGCGTGGTGCGCTGCAACAGGCGCACGCCGAGATGCGCTTCCAGCTCCTGCACCAGCTTACTCAGGGTGGCGTTAGGCATATCCAGTGAATTGGCGGCCCGGGTAAAGTTACCTGCCTCAACCACGCGGGCAAACGCCCGGATTGCCAGCAATTGATCCATTGTTACCCCTAACCTGATTATCCACCCAGAGAAATAGTCCTTTCGATTTTACACCATTTATCCGTAAAAGCGGCAGCGCTACAGTGCACTTCAGCGACGGCAAGGCCGTCACCACTTAACCTGATCAACTGTGGAGTACATACTATGAACCTGATTCTGCAAGACAAAATTGCTTTAGTGACCGGCGGCACCTCCGGTATTGGCCTCGCCACCGCTCAGGAACTGGCGGCACAGGGCGCACGCGTGTTTATCACCGGTCGTCGTCAGGCTGAGCTGGATGCGGCCGTCGCCAGCATCGGTGCCGCCGCCACCGGCATTCGCGCCGATGCGGCACAGTTAAGCGACCTCGACGCTGTCTATGCGCAGATTGCGCGCCAGGCCGGCCGGCTGGATATCCTGTTTGCCAACGCCGGTGGCGGCGACATGCTGCCGCTGGGGGCCATCACAGAAGAACATTTTGATCGTATCTTCAGCACCAACGTCCGCGGCGTGCTGTTCACCGTGCAGAAAGCGCTGCCGCTGCTGAGCGATAAGGCGTCGGTGATTCTCACCGGCTCCACCGCCGCGATTCAGGGCACACCGGGCTTCAGCGTTTACAGCGCCAGTAAAGCGGCGGTGCGTAACTTTGCCCGCTCGTGGGCGCTGGATGTGAAAGACCGCGGCATCCGCATTAACGTGGTGAGCCCTGGCCCGGTGCAGACGCCAGGCTTAGGCGGACTGGTGCCGGAAGATCAGCGCCAGGGGCTGTTCGATGCGCTGGCCGCGCAGGTACCGCTCGGTCGTCTGGGTGAGCCGGGAGAGATTGGCAAGGTGGTGGCGTTTCTCGCCTCCGATGCCGCCAGCTTTATTAATGCAGCCGAGCTGTTTGTCGATGGCGGTATGGCGCAGGTGTAAGCGGGTGTTGTACCGGTGCGCCGCCTGGCGCACCGGCTTTCTGCCTTAAGCATGGCTGCGGTTAACGCAGCGAATGCTCACCTGCCACCGCAGCCGGCTCGCCTGCGGTGAGCTGCTGCTCCAGCTGCTCCAGCGATATGCCTTTGGTCTCCGGCACGCGACGCAGCACAAAGACAAAGCCCGCCGCACAAATCACGCCATACAGCATAAAGCTGCCCGCTGCACCAAGTCCGGCATTGAGGATGGGAAAGGTGTAGGTCAGCACAAAACAGGCAATCCACAGCGCCAGCGTGGCGACCGACATCGCCAGACCGCGAATCCGGTTGGGGAAAATTTCCGCCAGCAGCACCCAGGTGACCGGCGCCAGCGTCAGCGCATAAACCGCAATCGCCGCCAGTACCAGAATCAGCACCGGCCAGCCGGTGATGCCCAGCGTGTAGGCACCGGCGATCAGCGCGTAGCACAACGTCAGCCCGCCGGCGCCGAACAGCATCAGTTTGCGACGGCCGAGCCGGTCCACCAGCGGCAGCGCCAGCACCGTTGCCAGCAAATTGATCAGGCCGGTGGCCACGATCGACTTCAGCGTACCGTTGATATCGAAACCAGCCGAAGCAAAAATCTCCTGCGCATAATTGAAAATCACGTTGATACCGCACCACTGCTGGAAAATCGCCAGCACGATGCCGGTGATGACAATCGGCAGCGTGCGCGGAGCCAGCAGCGAGCCGGCGCGGGCGCGCGTTTGCTGGCGATCCTGTTCCAGCGCGCGGGCAATCTCGCGCTGCGTCTGCTGCGCATAAGCAGGCGAACCAATTTTATTCAGCATCGCCAGCGCGCGCTGCGGCTGGCCCACCAGCATCAGCCAGCGCGGTGATTCCGGCACCCACATCATCAGCAGCAGAAATGCCAGCGACGGCACGGCGGCCGAGGCGAACATCCAGCGCCAGCCAACCTGACCGTTCCAGGTTTCACGCAGCGCCGCATGGGTTGATGCGCCGACGACCGGATCGGCAATCATCAGGTTGATCAGCTGCGCCGCCAGCACGCCAATAACGATTGTCAGCTGGTTAACCGCGACAAACTTGCCGCGCTTGTCTGCCGGGCTGATCTCCGCGATGTACATCGGGCTGAGCGCCGAGGCGATACCAATGCCGACACCGCCGAGAATGCGCCACCAGACAAACAGCGTAAAGCTGCTGGCCAGCGCGGTGCCGATCGCCGACACCACAAACAGCAGTGCGGCGACAATCAGCGGCAGCCGCCGCCCCAGCTTGTCCGCTGACCAGCCGGACACCAGCGCGCCAAATACGCAGCCCACCAGCGCCGAGCTCATCGCCCAGCCGGATGCCGCCGGATCGGTGACGTTGAACCAGGCCTCATAGAAGGGTTTGGCCCCACCAATCACCACCCAGTCATAGCCAAACAGCAAACCGCCGCAGGCTGCCACCAGACAGATGCTCCACACGTAACGCATATTCAGATGTTGATGATTGTTCACGGCCACTCTCCGCACCAGGGTCAAAGTGCGGCTATCTCACCACCGATACCGCAGGGTGAAAGTTCAGGCCCTCACAGATTTTAGTAACAGGAGTTTAGTAAACTACGCCGTACCGGGATCGGCCTCGACATAGAGATAACCGATGCCGAGGACCTGACGCGCGCGGTCAAGCTGACCAAAATGCACGTTGGTGGCTTTGCTTTTCAGCGCATCGCGCGGATCGAAGGGGTTGAAATCAATCTGGTGCACGATGGTCTGCAGCCAGCTCTCACCAAAAGTACAGCTGCGACCGTACAGCCAGATTTGATTGATATTCAGCGTATTAAGAAAATTGTACAGACTCATGCCGATGGCTTCCGCGCTGCGCTGCGCCCACTCGACGATCCACGGCTCGCCGGCCTGCCAGGCGGTCAGCAGCTGACGGCTGGTAGGCTGCACCGCCTGCGGCGCGCGCTGATGCGCCAGCCGCTTAAGCGTGCTGAGCGAGGCGACCGTCTCCAGGCAGCCCTGCCTTCCGCAGTTACAGCGCTCCCCGTGCGGATCAATAATGGTGTGGCCAATCTGCCCGCTGCCGTACAGGTTGCCGCGAAAGATCTCGCCGTTGATGACAAATGATGAGCCGATGCCGTAATCGACATTGATGACGCAGAATTCGGCCAGCGCATTGCGGTTCAGCCACTTTTCCGCCAGCGCCAGCATCACGCAGTCATTATCGACGCGGACGTCAACCGCCAGCTTCTCCTCCAGCAGAAACTTCAGCTGCAGCGGGCTGCGCCACGCCGCCTGCGGCATATGCTGTGAGACACCGGTTACCGGATCGACCTGCCCGTGCACCGCCAGCGCCAGATTAATCTGCCGCTTCGGCCAGCGTTTACAGGTCGCGCGCCACACCGTTTCAATCTCTGCCAGCAGCTGCTCTGGCGTCTGCGCGTTGATGCTGATTTGCTGATAGTCGCCCTGCGCCACCAGCTGCGCATCCGCCAGCTGCAGTTCAATGCTGGTCGGCTTGACGCACAGGCACAGCGTCCACGCGCCCTCGGCCGGCAGCCGAAAACTGCCGTTGCTGTTGCCGCGCGTGCTCAGCGTGGCGCTGGAGTGCTGCACGTGGCCCTGCTCCAGCAGCTCCTGCAAAATCTTGCTGGCCGCCGGAATAGTCAGGCCGCTGAGCTGCGCCAGCTGCGATTTGCTCAGACGTTTATGACGCCACATCAGCTGCATAAACAGCGCTTTGTTGTGCTTACGCACCTGAAAATTATTCAGTCCGACGGTTTTCACGCGGCCTCCTTTCGCTTCATCCGCGCTCATCTTACTAAACAGTGTTTACTGACTTCTGTGATGGTTGCGCCATCTTGCGCGCCTGCCGTGTTTTAGAGTCCCTGCTCATAACAACCCGTTCGCGCTATCCCGGTAAAAAACGTTCTGATAATGCCGGGCGAACGCTTTATCTGGCTGTGCTGACACCAACCCTACAGAGAAAACATAATGACAACATCACCTGCAACCCATCCGTGGCTGATCCGCCTCGGCATTCCGCCCGCGCTGGCCTGGGGCTATCTGGCGGTCCTGCTGTTTATGATTGGCGACGGCGTCGAGTCCAACTATCTCGCGCCCTATCTGCACGAAAACGGCTTCTCCCTGAATATCGCTGCCTGGGTAATCGCCTTTTACGGCGTCACCGTCACGCTGGGCTCATGGCTGGCCGGTTCGCTGTCAACGCTAATCGGACCGCGTAAAGTGATGCTGGCGGGCGGCCTGATCTGGATTGTGTTTGAAGTGCTGTTCCTGGCCGTGGCGCTGCCGTCGCACAGCGTGCTGCTGCTGGCGCTAACTTATGGCCTGCGCGGCGTGGCTTATCCGATGTTTGCCTATGCCTTTCTGGTGTGGATTCAGTCGGCGGCCCCGGCAGAGATGCGCGGCTCCGCCACCGGCTGGTTCTGGCTGGCGTTTACCGGCGGGCTGCCGACGCTCGGTTCGCTGGTAGCGATCTTCTCTATCCGACTGGTTGGCGAATACGCCACCTTCTGGCTGTCGCTGGGTCTGGTGGCGATCGGTTTGCTGGTGATGCTGCTGGCGCTGAAAGAGCGCAGCGGTTATCAGTCGCTGCTGGATGTCGAACATCGTCAGCAGGGCACGCTGCGCACGCTAATGGGCGGCATCGATATTCTGTGGCGTGAGCCGCGCATCGCTGCCGCGGCAGTGGTGCGCATCATCAACACCACGCCCTACTTCGGCTTCTTTATTTTTCTGCCGGGCTTTTTCACCGAACAGATTGGCTTTTCCCAGACCGAATACCTCAGCCTGATCACCATCATGGGACTGGTGGGCATGAGCTTTAATCCGATCGTCGGCAAGCTGAGCGACCGCATCGGCTGGCGCAAAGTGCTGACGGTGTTCGGCGGCCTGGGTTCCGGCGTCTCGATGCTGCTGATGTACTTTGTGCCACAGTGGAGTCACGGCAGCTTTGTGCTCAGCGTGATCTGCGCCTGCCTGTACGGCATCACGCTGTGCGGCTACGTGCCCGCCGCCGCGCTGTTCTCCTCGCTGTGCCAGCCGAAGGACAAAGGTAACGCCATGGCGATTTACTGCTTCGCCGCCGGTTTGTCCACCTTCTTCGGTCCGGCGCTGTACGGCGCAATCAACGCGCTGCTCGGCACGCTTGGGGTGATTTGGGGCTACGCCTTCCTGTATCTGGTGAGTGCGTTTATCTCGTGGCGTTATCTGCTCAGTCCGCTCGATCCGGGCGAGCAGCACAACCCGGCGGCGCAGCGCCTGCGCCGGTTAGATTCCATCGCGTCGGAGTAAACAGAGCGTTATGAAAGAGTACGATTACATTGTGGTGGGCGGCGGGAGCGCGGGCTGTATCGTTGCCGCGCGCCTGGTCAGCGAAGGAAATGCGCGCGTGCTGCTGCTGGAGGCCGGGCGCGACGAATACCATCCGGTGCTGAAAATGCCCGCCGGCTATATGAAGTTTCTCGCCAGCGACCGGTTTCTGACGATGCATCAAACCGAAGCGCAGCCGCAGCTCAACGGACGCGGCGTGATCGTGCCGCAGGCCAAAGTGCTGGGCGGCGGTTCGACTGTCAACGCCATGGTCTACATGCGCGGCCATAAACAGGATTACGCCGACTGGAACCAGGCGCTGGGCGATCAGGGCATCGACTGGTCGTGGGAGGCGCTGCTGCCGCACTTTACTGCCATTGAAGATAACGATCACCTCGGCGCACCCAATCACGGCGTTGGCGGCCCGATGAAAGTGTCGCATCTCGGCCACTTCAGTCCGCTGAGCCGCGCCTATGTCAAAACCCTGCAGGGGCTGGGTATTCCCTACACGGCGGATTTTAACAGCGGCAATCCGTCTGGCGTCGGCTTCATGCAGCACACCATTGACGGTCAGACACGACAGCGCTGCAGCGTGGTCGATGCGTTTATCAACCCGCTGCGCCATGACGCACGGCTGACGCTGGTCACCGGTGCGCAGGTGGAAGAGGTGCTGTTTGACGGCACCTGCGCCAGCGGCGTGCGCTATCGTCAGGATGGCCAGCCGCAACAGGCGCGCGCCAGCCGCGAAGTGATTCTGGCCGCCGGTGCCTACCAGACGCCAAAACTGCTGATGCTCTCCGGCATCGGTCCGCAGGAGCAGCTGAAACAGCATGGCATAGCCGTGCGCCATGCCTTGCCGGGCGTGGGTAAAAACCTGCAGGACCATTACGAAGTGCCGGTGGTTGCCAGCACGCGCGGTGCGTTTGGCTACTACGGCCAGGATCGCGGCTGGCCAATGGTCAAAGCCGGACTGCAATATCTGCTGTTCAAAAGCGGCCCGGTGACCACCACCGGCGTGGAAACCTGCGCCTTTTTCGATCCGCTCGATTTCACGGCGACGCCCACCATTCAGATGTTCTGCGTGCCAACGGTCTATCTCGATCGCGATGTAATGGGTGCCGATCCCGGTGACGGTGTCACGGTGAATTCCCTGCTGCTGCGCCCCAAAGCCACCGGTGAAGTGACGCTGCGCGATAACAACTCCAGTAGCCTGCCGGTGATCGATACGCAGATTTTCGGCCATCCGGACGATTTAGCCCGCACCCTCGCCGGCTTTCGCTTTGCGCGTCAGGTGCTGGCCGCCGCGCCCATCCGTGAGATGGTCGATCAGGAGATCTTCCCTGGTGCGGAAGTTACCAGTGATGACGCGATTGGCGCCCACTGTCGGCGTATGGTGAAAACCGGCTATCACCCGGTCGGCACCTGTCGCATGGGCCACGATGACGATCCGCTGGCGGTGCTGCACGATGACCTGCGCGTGCGCGGCGTACAGCGGTTGCGCGTGGTGGATGCCTCGATGATGCCGAATATTATCAGTGGCAACACCAATGCGGTGGTGATGGCCGTGGCGCATCGCGCTGCGGAACTGGTTCTGCAGTCACAACTTGTCGAGCACAAGGAGGCCGTGTATGAGTGACAAACTGGCGCGCCTGCAACAGGCGCTGGCGCACTGGCAGCTGGATGCGGTATTGCTGACGCGCCGCGATAACATCGCCTGGCTGACCGACGGGGCCAGCTATTATGTGGTAGAGCGTGCCGAGACCGGCGTTGCCAGCCTGCTGATCGGCCGCGACAGCGTGCTGCTGCTGGCACCGGACAATGAGCTACCGCGCATTCTGGCCGAAGAGCCGCTGCCGTTCAGCTGTGCGACCCGGCACTATCCGTGGTACCAGTCGCTGAGCAGCGTGCTGCCGGCGGGCAATATCGGCAGCGATACGCCCATGGCAGGATTGAGCGATATCCAGCCGCAGATGATTACGCTGCGCCAGGGGCTGAGCGCACCGGAACAGCAGCGCTTTCGCACGCTGGGACAGGAGACGGCGCAGATTGTCGAAACAGTGGCGCGCCAGCTGCGCGTGGGCGTCAGCGAATGGCAGGTCGAAGCCGAGATTGCCGCCGGCTGTCTGGCGCGCGGCATTCGCCCGATGTGCACGCTGGTGGCCGCTGATGAGCGCATCGCCGCATTTAAACATCCGGTGCCGACACGCAAAACGCTGCAGCGCATGATGTTGATCACCCTCGGTGCCGAACGGCACGGTTTGCATGTCAGCCTGACGCGCCTGGTGCATCTCGGTGAACCCGACGCGGCGCTGCGCCAGCGCATTGTGACGCTGGCGGAGATCCACGCCGATATGCTGTATGCCACCCAGGCGCAGCACAGCTGGTCAGCGGTTTTTGCCGACATCACTCAGGCTTATCAACGCCACGGCCACGCTGAGGCGTGGCGCGATCATCATCAGGGCGGACCGGCTGGCTACGGCTGCCGCGACTGGATTATCACCCCGGAAAGTCGCGGCGAGGTGCAGCCCGACACCGCCGTGGCGTGGAACCCGACGCTGAGCGGCGTGAAAAGCGAAGACACTTTTTTGCTCAGCCGCAGCGGGCTGGTGCCGCTCACGCGCAGCGACAGCTGGCCGCTGATTCGCCTGCAGCGCGGTGATAATACCTTAGAGCTGGCCGACTGGCTGATTCTCCCGACATCCTCATAAGGAGGCGACTATGTCCCCACGTTTAGCCAACAAAACCGCCATCATTACCGGTGCCGGCAGCGGCATCGGCAGCGCCATCGCCACCCTGTTTGCGCGCGAAGGCGCCCGCCTGGCGCTGTTTGATCGCGACGCACACAGCAGCGAAGTGCTGGCGGCGCAGCTACAGCAGCAGTCCGGCCAGCGCTGTCTGGCCTGCGCAGCCGATGTCACGCAGCCGCAGCAGGTTAGCCGCGCGGTACAGCAGGCGCAGCAGGCGCTGGGGGATATTGATATCCTGATCAACTGCGCTGGCGTAAACGTTTTTCGCGATCCGCTGACGCTGGACGAGGATGACTGGCAGCGCTGCATGGACACCAATCTGAAAGGACCTTACAACCTGATACGCAGCGTCCTGCCGGCGATGCTGGCCCGTCAGTACGGCAACATCGTTAACGTTGCCTCGGTGCACGGGCACAAAATCATTCCCGGCGCGTTCCCTTATCCGGTGGCTAAACACGGGCTGATCGGCCTGACGCGTTCGCTGGGCGTGGAATACGCCGCGCAGGGCATCCGCGTAAACAGTATTTCGCCCGGTTTGATCATGACGCCAGCCGCTGAAGCCTGGCTGGCGAGCTGTCCGGATCCGCAGGCTGAGCGCGCGCGTCAGGCGGCGCTGCTGCCGTGTAAACGCATCGGCGAGCCGGATGAAGTGGCCTACACTGCGCTGTTTCTCGCCAGCGACGAGGCGCGCTTTATCAATGCCACCGATATCCTGATCGACGGCGGCCGCAGCCAGATGTATCACGAGTAGAGCGGAATCACCGGTTACGGATGCACGCGCCGGCAATGATCGGCACCTGCCGCTACCGGATGGGCGGCGATATCAGTGCGGTCGGCGCGGATTGTCGCGGTATCGACGTCAAAGCGCTTGTCGCGGTCAGCCAGCAGCGCCGGATTGAGCTGGCCGTCGGCGGTAAAGCCCATCATCAGCGTCGGCGCGCCCAGCGGCAGCGTTTTATCGCGGTCGGTATGCCAGGTGTGCCAGGTTTTTCCGTAGGTGTTGACGATTTTGCTCATCAGCGCGTGCTCCGCGGCCGGCGGCAGGCCGGGCGCAATCAGCGTACCGGATTTCACTTCATAGCGATGGCTGTGCCAGTACTGCTTTTCCTGCGCCGGCAGCTGCTTAAATAAACGTTCGCTGATGATATATTCCACGCCCATTAATTTGGCGTCTTTTTTGTTACCGTCAAAAATAACCGCCTGCATCACATCATCATTAAGAATGGTGACGTAGTGATGGGCCTCCATCTGCCCCTGCTGATTCCCGCAGTAATAATGAAAACCATCCAGATACGTATTGATCGCCTCAATCGGCGGCCGCGACTGCAACGCCGCCGCCCCGCTCTCCAGCAGCGCGGTTTTCCCCGCTTCCGGCGCACCAGGTGCCGTAACCGGTGAGGCGCTGTTATTCGCGCCACAGCCGGATAATAACAATAACGCCAGCGCGCTAAATACACGGTTTCGCATTTCATCACCCCATTCTTATATTGAGTGATAAACATAGTTAATCAGCGTCAGGACGCGAGCGCAGCGGGAGCCATATCCGGCGGCGGATTAAAACCGCCACGCGGTAAATAACCAACCATTCAGCTGGCCGCCGATACAGTGATGAATGTGTCGGCCACTGTTAGCAGACTGACAGGCTGAGAGGCTAAGCTGGAGGGTGGATGAATAAGTTTCGTGAGTGAACAGACGATTCCGCTATCATGAGTGAACGCTCATAAAACAAGGCTGCACCGATGAGAGAGTTACCGCCTACCGCTATGCTGCGCGCGTTTGAAGTGGCGACGCGCCATCCGACCTTTACCGCCGCCGCGGAAGAGCTGTTTATCACCCAAAGCGCCGTCAGCCATCAGCTTAAAAACCTGGAAGAGATCTGGGGCGTGCAGCTCTTTCAGCGCGGCAAAACGCTGAGTCTGACGCCGGCCGGCGCGGCGCTGGCACCGATTGTGCGCGAGTTTTTCAGTAATCTGGAAACCACCTTAGCCGACTTGCGCGAGCAGAAAGGCCGCGTGCGGCTGCGCGTCAATACCACTTACTCATTTGCGCTGAAGTGGCTGTTGCCGCGCCTGCCGGGCCTGACGCGCCAGCACCCGGAAATTCTGGTGACGCTGGAAAGCACCGATGATGCGATTACCTTCTCGCGCCAGGATTCTGACGTGGCGATCCGCTTTGGCCATGGCAATTATCCGGCGCTGCACAGCGAATTTATGTTTCGTGAACAGCTGTTTCCGGTTGCCAGTCCGGCGCTGCTGCAGCGCTTTGGCACGCCACAGGAACCGGCAGAACTGCTGCGCTACCCGCTGCTGATGCGTGATGGCGCCGATCTGGTGCCAAAGTGGGAGATCTGGTTTAAACAGGTCGGCCTGACGCTGGATGCCTTACAGGAGAGCGTACGTTTTGCCGACACCAATATGACGCTGGAAGCCGCGCTGCTGGGGCAAGGCGTGGCGCTGGCGCGCAGCGGTCACGTTGAAAAAGAGCTGCGCGACGGCAGCCTGGTGCGGCTGTTCAACGTCGCGTTTTCCTCGCCCGCCGCCTACTATTTCGTCTGTCCGCAGGGCATTGAAAGCCAGCCGCACATCGTTGATTTTCGTCGCTGGCTGCTCGCTGAATCACGTCAGGCGCAGCAGAATTATCAGTGAAGCATGAGCTTTTACTCATAGCGCAATGATAAATCTTCGCTTTCCAATCCATTTGCGGCTGCATAGCATCAGCCTATGCCTGATTACATTGTTGTCTTAACGCTGTGCGCCGCACTGCTGCACGCCAGCTGGAACACCTTACTGCGCGGCGGATCCGATCGCCTGTGGTCAATGACCATTATGTGCGTGGCGATCGCGCTGGTGTGTGCGCTCAGTACGCTGTTTCTGCCGCTGCCGGCGCGCGCCAGCTGGAAATATGCGCTGCTGTCGGCGCTGCTGCACGTCGGCTATAACCTGTGCCTGGTGCGCAGCTACCAGAGCGGCGATCTCGGCCAGACCTATCCGATTGCGCGCGGATCGTCGCCGCTGCTGGTGACCTGCGCCGCCGCGCTGTTTGCCGGCGAGCACATCGCCTTCGCTACGCTGTGCGGCATCGTGCTGGTGTCCGCTGGCATTGTGTCGCTGGCGCTGCGCGGCGGCAAACTGGCGCTGCCGGGCCTGCGCTACACGCTGGCGACCGGTGCCTTTATCGCCGCGTACAGCGTGGTGGACGGCATGGGCGTGCGCGTTGCCGGCAATGCGTTTGCGTATACCGCGTGGATGTGCAGCTTGTGGGGCATATTAATGCCGGCGGTCTACATCGCGCTGCGCGACAGCAAAAGCCTGCTGCAGTGGCGTCCAGGCGTGCTGAGCGCCGCGGCGGGCGGCCTGGTTTCGCTGCTGGCCTACGGCATCATCATTTACGCCATGACGGCAGCGCCGATGGGCGCGGTGTCGGCCCTGCGTGAAACCAGCGTGCTGTTTGCCGCCGTGCTGGGCGCGCTGTTTCTCGGTGAAGCATTAACGGTAAGGAAAATGCTGGCGTGTGCGGTGATTGCACTCGGCACGCTGATGATCGGTTAAGCAATGAGGAGATGGCAGCATGTCTGAACGTTGTAAAATCGCCCTGCTGGGCCCCGGTGCAATTGGCACCACCGTCGCGGCGGTGCTGCATGAAGCCGGCCGCACCCCGCTGCTGTGCGGCCGCACGGCCCATGCCCAGTTAACGCTGCGCCACGATGCGGGCGAAATCAACGTGCCTGGTCCGGTATTGCATGATGCCTCGCACGTGACACAACGCTGCGATTTGCTGTTCGTGGCGGTTAAAACCACCCAGGTCGCGGACAGCGCCGCGTGGCTGGCCACCCTGTGTGATGAAAAAACCGTGGTGTGCGCGCTGCAAAATGGCGTCGAGCAGCAAAGCCAGCTGGCGCCTTACGTCAACGGTGCCCCGGTATTACCTTCGGTGGTGTGGTTTCCGGCGCAGCGCGAGTCGGATGCGTCAGTCTGGCTGCGCGCCCAGCCTCGCCTGACCTTGCCGGATGTGCCGCAGGCCGCGCGCGTAGTGGATGCGCTGCGCGACACGCGCTGCGAGGTGGCACTGGCCGCCGACTTTCTCTCCATCGCCTGGCGCAAACTGTTACAAAATGCCGCCGCCGGTTTGATGGTGCTGGCCAACCGTCGCGCCGGCATGTTTAGCCGCGGCGATATCACGCAGCTGGGATTAGCCTATTTACAGGAGTGCCTGACGGTGGCGCGCGCGGCCGGTGCGGTGCTGGACGACAGCGTGCCGCTGGAAATTATCGATGGCTTTCACCGCGCCCCGCCCGATCTGAGCACCTCGATCCTAGCCGATCGTCAGGCCAATCGCCCGCTGGAGTGGGATACCCGCAATGGTGTGGTACAGCGCTATGGCCGTCAGCATGCTATTGCTACGCCGATTAGCGATGTCGTGGTGCCGCTGCTGGCAGCGGGCAGCGAAGGACCGGGCTGATAAAATAGGTTGCCGGACGCGCGGAGAGAAATAGCTATGCTGCGAATTGTTTATATAACGGCTACGTTTTGATCGCGGCGCAATGTGTTGCGCGATAAATAGGATGCGATGTTCAGCTGATTTAAACCATCGCCTCCGCGGCATAATCACGATAACGGCAACAGGACGCACTTATGACAGATTACGTTTTTTATCGCAAACAACAGGTTATCGCCACGCTGGAACGATCGGATGTGGAACGTGCCCGGCTGCTGATGGCGGACGGTTACAGCAAGATGGATGAAGAAATTAATGCAGCCAGCGCGCAGGCGGCGCTGCGGCGGCTGGCTGATATTCGCCATGAAGAGCACATGACCGAACACGCTTTTGCCACCGGTTCGGTATTCAGCGCGGTGGTCAGCGCCCTGTTCAGACACTGACGTTATGCGCCAAACGCCCCATCAATGGTGTGCATGGCGCCGGTGACGAAACCGGCTTCGGGTCCTGCCAGCCAGGCCACCATGCCAGCCACCTCTTCAGAACGGCCATGGCGTTTAATGGCCATAAAACTGTGCATCAGATCTTTCATCGGACCATTTTCCGGATTGGCATCGGTATCAATCGGGCCAGGTTGCACCACGTTAATGGTGATGCCGCGCGGTCCGAAATCCCGCGCCAGGCCGCGCGCCAGCCCCTGTAAAGCGGATTTACTTAGCGCATAAGACGCCATACCGGGAATCGGCATACGGTCGCCATTGACCGAACCGATAATGATGATGCGGCCGCCGGCTGGCATCTGTCGGGCGGCTTCAACCGCAGCATGATACGGCGCGTGAATGTTAATGCGGAACAGGCGATCGACCGCGTCCGGATCCTGTTCCAGCGCATCGCCAAACAGGGCGATGCCAGCATTAACCACCAGCACATCCAACGGTCCACTGTCGCGCACGGTGGCAATCACCGCATCGCGCTCTGAGCTGTCGGTATGAACGGCAGCCGAACCGGTTTCGTGCGCCAGTTTTTCGGCGGCCTCCGGCGAACCTGAGAAGGTAAAGGTCACGCTGGCACCCTCATCAGCAAAGCGACGCACGATAGCCGCACCAATACCGCGACTGCCGCCCAGAACCAGAACCTGCTTATCTTTAAATACGCTCATTTGCATCTCCACGTGTGATTTCTTAGTATGCATTACAAAATGAGCCCGAATTAATGTCAATGCGATTTTGTAGCGAGCACTATAAAATATGAAATCACCTGGTCGTCCCCGTAACTTTGACCCCGAACACGCCGTAGCGGTCGCGCAGGGGTTATTCCATGCCAAAGGTTATGACGCCGTCAGCGTCGCCGATGTCACTGACGCGCTGGGCATCAATCCGCCGAGCTTTTACAGCGCCTTCGGTAATAAGGCCGGATTGTATGCCCGCGTTCTCGATCGCTACGCCGCCACCGGCTCGATTCCTCTGGCTGAGATACTGCGCGACGACCGCCCGGTGGCCGAAGCCCTCGATGCATTACTGAAAGCGGCGGCGCTGCATTATGCCCGGGATGAGGTGTGTGCGGGTTGTCTGGTGCTGGAAGGAATTCGCTGTCAGGATCAGCAGGCGCGCGAGGCGGCCAGAGTGTTTCATCGCGCCGCTGAGGACACCATCCGGTGCTATATCGCGGCCCGCTACCCACAGGACGCGCAGCGCCTGACCGACTTTGTCAGTACCGTGATGTCCGGACTTTCTGCCAGAGCGCGTCAGGGTCACAGCGTTGAGCAACTGCTGGCCAGCGCGCAGCTGGCAGGTTTGGCGGTGGCTGCAGCGCTGCAGCAATGAGTTGCTCCCAACAGAAGCAGAATGAACCCTCTTTCTCCCGTCAAACGCGCCATTGACAGGCGCCAATAAGATTCACTTGTGTATCTTAACTGGCTGCGCTAGTCTGAAAGAATAAGATTCAATCGTGTATCTTATTTCTTTTTTCCAATATTAATGGCGTGACATCAGGGCGAATGAAAAGTGGAGCGCAGAGATGACACTAATACAGGCCGCATCCGGTAATGAGAAGTTAAATACGCTGCGCCATTTCTTTAACAATCATCATGATAAATTACTTTGTACGGCAAGTGCTGACGGTCAACCTAATGTCGCTTTCATGGGAACACCCCGTCAGTTGCCCGATGGAACCATTGAGTTTGAGATAAGTGACGAGGCGTCGGTCACACTCCGGAACATCCACCAGAATAGATCCGTTGTGTTCATCGCCTGGGAGACGGGTGAAAGGGCACGAGACTACTGCGGAGCCAGGATTCATGCGCAGGTGACAGAAATACACGATAAGGGCGAGAAGCTGGAGAGGATTCGTCAGAATATCCTGCTGAAACATGGTGCGCACAAGGCAGCCGAATTGCGGGCCACAGTAAGTTGTGTGATAACCAGGGTACGACCCATCGTTGATCGAGGTCAGCCCTGGGATCAGCCACCTGTCATTGATTGAACCATTATGACTCTCATGAATCAGGGAAAAAAAACCATCGCCACACGACGGCGTGGAGCTCAGCTGGAAGACGCCATCCTGAATGCGGCCTGGGACCTTTTACTGGAACAAGGCTATAACGGCTTTACTTACGAAGCCGTGGCGGCACGCGCTAAAACCAGCAGGGCGGTGCTCCACAGGCGCTGGCCACAGCGCAACGATTTGCTGCTTGCCGCGACACAAAAAGCCTGGCAAGCACAACTCATCGAGGTCCCTGACACGGGCAGCCTGCGTGGTGATGCTCTGGCCCTGCTGCGGCATGCGGATGTCGGTCGCGTGCGCATGTTGACCCTGATGAACCTGCAGATAACGGACTTTTTTCGCGAGACAGGCATCAACTTTAGCCAGTTACGGAAACGGCTAGGGGATGTCAATGAGCCAGGCCCGTGTGAAGTGATTGTCGCGCGCGCTGTGGCACGCAGTGAGTTAACGGATAAGCAATGGTCAACCCGGGTTATTAACCTGCCGCTTGATCTCTATCGCCATGAGGTGTTTATGACCATGCAGCCCGTTTCAGAAGACGTTGTGCTGGAAATCATTGACGATATCTGGCTTCCACTGCTCCGCATGCCTTAATCGCGCGGGTTTACATCAGCATCCGCCACCGACCGCTGGAACATGCGCATAATGCCGCCAAGATGCCAGTGCAGAAGTTCCAGCGCCTGTTCATCCTCGTAATTAGTTAACCGCGCCACGATCGCCTCATGATCGTTTTGCGAACCCTGAAACTCATCCGGCGTGCGCGTCAGGTGATTGAGAAAGGCACGAATGCGGTTGATGCTGGTTTTGTAAAAACCGACCAGCTCGCTATTCTGGCTGGCTTCAATCAGTGCCATATGAAACGCCGCATCGGTTTCGCGGTAGGTCTCCGGCGCGTTTTGTAATGCATCGCGTCCACGCGCCAGCTGTTCGTTCAGGCGCGCGATCAGCGCCTGACGATCATGTTGCAGCGCCAGCTTTAATGCGCCTGACTCCAGAATCTGCCGCATCTCACAGGTTTCGCGCATCTCCCGCTCATTAAACGAAAACACAAAAGTGCCGCGCTGCGGGATAATTTGCACCAGACGCTCCATCTCCAGCTTTTGCAGCGCCGCTCTAACCGGCGTCCGGCTCACATTAAGCTGGGTGGCAATGTCGTTCTCGGAAATCAATGCACCGGGTGCAATCTGGCAATTCACGATCAGGTCCCGAATATGATCGGCCAGAATGCTGCTCAGTGACTGCGGGCGGAGGATGTTTTTCGATGACCAGTCAATGATGAGTTTATCGGCGGGCATAGCGTGACGAGCGTCCTTTAAACAGCGAGCATTTAGGGGGTCAGAATGACGATGGGCACTGTGTTTTGTAGTATACAAGAGACAGATCCCTCAAACAATAACGGGCCTGTTTGAGGGAACGTTGGGTTATGAGGTGAACAAGTATGTCTGCTGCTGGATATGCGCTGGATTAAGTGCCATGCCCATGCCGGGTCCCTGCGGTACCGGGATTAACCCGTTCTGCGGCACCAGCGGATCGCGCAGGAAGTACTGATGAATATCGTTCCATTTCACCAGATACTCCTGATAAGGCGTGTGGATCGGCGATTGCGTGGTGCTGAAATGGGCCGTTGCGATGCTGGAATGACCGTGCGGGATTACCTGCAAATCGTACAGGGTGGCGATAGCGGCAATTTTTAGCGTTTCTGAAAGCCCACCGCACCAGTAGATATCGGGCTGAATCACATCCAGCGCCCCGGATTCAAAGAAGCGTTTAAAACCCCAGCGCGTGTACTCATGTTCGCCTCCCGCCATCGGGATGGACAGTTTGTCTTTGAGTCGTTGCATACTGCCGATTCTGTCGGCCATTACGCACTCTTCCAGCCAGCGCGGGCGATACGGCTCGATGCCCTTTGCCAGTTCAAGCAGATACGTCACATCCATCGACTGCCAGCAATCAAACATCAGATCGTAATCATCCCCCACGGCTTCGCGCAGCGTTTTTGCCAGTTCAATGTTTTTCTTCAGCCCTTCCCTGCCGCTCATCGGGCCGTGGCGGAAAAACCATTTTTGTCCGCGATATCCCAGCGCCTTATACTCCAGCGCCCGCTCGTGCACCCGCGCCATATCCTGCACCGCAAAACCCAGCATCGATGCGTACGCCGGTATTTCTTCCTGTAGCGAACCGCCCAGCAGGCGAAAGACCGGTTGCTGCATCCATTTGGCACGCAAATCCCACAAGGCACAATCCACCGCGCTGATCGCCAGCATGCCATCGCCCTGACGCCCATGAATCTGCGCCCGGTACATCTGATCCCACAAACGCTCGGTGTCGCGCGGATCCTGACCCAGCAACAACGGTCGCAGCTGGCCATGAATGATTGATGCAACGGCATGCGGCACCGGCCCTGCCAGCCCGTCCACGCCCTCATCAGAAACGATCTCAAGAAACACGGTGGTAATGGCAAAACCGTCTTCCAGCTGAACGCCACCGTCATGATTATTCACGGTACGAAACTGCGCATAGATATCGGTGGGACGCGCGAGACGCTCCTCCCAGAAATCGCCCTCTCCCGGCATCACGCCTTTCACCTGAAGTAACCGGACATCAATAATCTTCATACTACTGCCCCTCACGTTGTTCATTGCTGGCCTGGTAAGCCGGTAAACGCTGGCGACGAAAGATGATGCTCAGGGTAATGATCGAGAGCATCGCCATCGCCGCCAGCCAGTAAAATCCGCCGTTATAACTGCCGCTCCGGTCGCGTATCACGCCGATGACCCACGGATTCACCACACTGGCAATACTGCCCAGCGCATTGATCAGGGCGAGGCCGCCCGCCACCACCGACGCCGGGATAAACTGCGCGGGCAATCCCCAGAACACCGGCATCGCACCGAAAAAGCCAAATGCCGAGCAGCACAAAAACATCATTTTCACCAGCGAGTTATCGAACCACGCAACGCATAACAGCCCGACAAAGGAGAAGATCAGCGCCAGATAATTGGCCAGCAGACGCGACCCGGGACGATCGGCTATGCGTCCCAGCACCAGCATGCCGGCCAGACCAAATACGTAAGGGATGATGGTGATGAATCCGGTCTGAACATGACTTAAGCCGGTTTCGCTGATGATCAGCGGCAGGAAGGTGCTCACCGCGCCGTTGAGGTTCGCCAGTCCGTAATAGGTGAGGCTGAACAATAACACCAGCGGGCTGAACAGCGCTTTCAGCAGACCGCCATGGCCGCGCGACGGCAGTTTTTGCCGCTCAGCAGCCATTGTTGTCACCAGCCAGTGCTGCTCATCTGCACTGAGGAAGCGGGCATCTTCCGGCCGATCGGGCAACGCAAAGGGGACGATCAATCCCAGCACAATCGCCGGAATGGCCTCAAGCAGAAACATCAGCTGCCAGCCGCGCAGCCCCAGCCATCCGTGCAGCTCTAACAACAGGCTGGAAACCGGTGTGCCGATAATCAGCGCAATCGGAATGCCGGTCATAAACGAGGCGATAATGCGTCCGCGCCACGCCACCGGAAACCACAGGGTGAGATAAAACACGATGCCGGGGAAGAAACCGGCTTCAGCGGCACCCAGCAGCGCGCGCATGACATAAAGGCTGTTTTCACTCCATACAAACATATGCGCACCGGAGATGATGCCCCAGGTCACCATAATGCGGGCGATCCACCAGCGCGCGCCCACCCTTTCCATCAGCAGATTGGAGGGCAGTTCGAGGATGGCGTAAGGCAGGAAAAACAGACCGGCGGCAAGGCCAAAACTGGCGGCGCTGATGCCCAGATCGGCATTCATGGTGAGGGCGGCCACGCCGATATTGGCGCGATCGATCACAGCAATCACGTAGCAGCCAATCAGGAGCGGAATCAGTCGCCACGACAGTTTACGGATCACCCGCTTTTCAATTTCAGTATCTGTACTTTGCATGGTCTTTCCCGGTGTTGGTGACATGGATAAAAAATGCACTTGTATACAAGTTCTGTTGTATACATCAACTGAGCACTCTTCAATGGGCTTAGTAAGGAAATGAGATATGAAACGTTTCAGCGTGAAGCCGCTGGTAAACGTTTATAAGAGGGTTAAGCCGGGCGAAGATGAACTAAAAAAGTGGTGATTATTCGAAGTGAACAGAGTGCGCGGGCACACTCCGGGCAGGGTTATTTTATGCGCAGCCATTGTACAAACGCGCGCATGGCAGGTGACATGGCTTTACCTGCTATCCAGCAAAGTGAATAACCCGGGAATTCCATCTCCCAGGGTTGCAGAAGGCGACAAAGCTTGCCGGAGGCCAGCAATGCACTGACCCGTTCCGCCGTTAACTGGGCAATACCTGCGCCAGCAATAGCGGCCTGCCGCTGCCTTTCGCGATCGTCTACCACCAGATTTCCGTGCACGGGAATATCAAAAATTTTCCCCTCATTTAAGAACTGCCAGGGCTCTACCCTGCTACTTCCCGGCCAGCGCCAGCCGATGCAATTGTGATTGATCAGATCTTCCGGGACTTCAACCGCACCATGCTTTGCCAGATATGCTGGCGCAGCGACCACAATCTGATGGAGCGGCTTGCCTAATGGAATAGCAACAAATCCCGGTTCCAGCACCTCGCCTAAGCGCAGTGATAAATCATAGCCGCCGCGGCTCAGATCGACCGGCGCATCGCTGGTTGTGATATCCAGCTGCACGTTGGGATAATCAGTAAGAAACCCGGCAATATTGTGATCAAGAAACATTTCAGCCCCCGATCGAAAAGCATGAACGCGAATCAGCCCCTTAATATCCTGGCTTCTGGCGTGTGCCTGCTGCAGGGTCTCATGCTGATTAGTCATAATGGGTGCAGTCTGAAGAAACAGGGACTTGCCATCATCGGTAAGATATACCGCCCGGGTGGTCCGGTTCAGCAAACGTTGCCCGAGTTGTGCTTCCAGCGCGGTGATTTGCTGACTGACGGCTGACGCAGATACCCCTAATATTTCCGCAGCGGCTCTGAAATTCAGTTGCTGAGCAACCACGACAAAAGCCCGTAAAGCCAGATACTCCGCGCTGTTAATCATTATTGATGTCCTTTATTAATTGCCACTTAACACACCATTAAGATACAGGAACTTCACGCCTGTAAGTATCTCGTTATAATCACTCAAATCATAATTAATAAATAATATCAGGAGCACTTTATGCTGCAGGAAAACCTTGAATTAGCGCAGAGATTACAAATTATCGAAGACAAACTGGCTATTTATGAATTGATTGCGTCACATCCCCCCAGCGCAGATACTGCAATGGCGGAATATACATTATCGATTTATCTGGAAAAGAGTGAATTCAATCGCGGCCCTCATCTTGATGGCGCGGAGGGTGCAGAGGCGATAGCCGCCTTTATTTTGCGGCCTGAGCATGAGGAAGCACTGGCTAGCGGATTAGCGCATTTTACCGGATTACCCTTGATTGATCTGCGCGGAGACAGCGCGGTAGTCACCTCTTATTTACAGTTAATTTATCTGGATGATAAAGGCGAATCACGCATGCTGGCCAATCACGGCAGCTCTCCTGGGTATCGCATACACCGCGTTGTAGTGAATCGCTGGGAGTTAAAACGCATTGCGGGCCAATGGAAAATTCATCGCAGGACGTTGATTCCGGTGGACGGTAGCGGTTTATCACGCGCATTGCTTTCCCAGGGGCTGAAAGATGTATTCAGCCGACAATCACGATAATTAACGCGACAAGACAGTCATTGAGCCAGACCACGATATGCAGCGACGTCATCAATGATAATCCGCTACGAGACTGGCGGCGCAGGTTGGTGTCCAGCATGGCAACGGTCTGGCTATTCCTTTCAGCCAAATCCTTTGGTGATGTACTTGCCAGTAACGTATGAAATTTATTAAAGCCGACATTCTTATCCTGTAGCAATGCAGCATATTCCCCTATAAATCATCGCCTCACCAAAGAATATCATGTGCAGAATGCTATCAGCTTTAAGCATCAGCATAATGGGTTATTTCAGCCGCTGCGCCTTTTGACAGTCTCATACTCTAACGCTACGCTTAATTGCAAGGATATATGTCGCAAACTTGCGTAAAGATAAAATATTTCCTAAGGTGACCGCCTTTCAGCCTCTTATAGCTTTCATTTCCCTTTGTGAAGTGCCGGCTGCGAAAGCTATAAGATCGCTCCAATTTTACTCATGGGGAGTTTATGAGCACCGGAACGATGACCAATAAACCTGATTTGACCGTTGACGATATTACCGTCATTGACAACAAATTATTGAAACGCGCCGTCAGCGCCGCAGCGCTGGGTAATACCATGGAGTGGTTTGATTTCGGCGTTTATAGTTACCTTGCCGTGATTATCGGCCAGGTATTTTTCCCGGACGCCAGTAATACCGCGCAGCTTATTGCGTCGTTTGGTACTTTTGCGGCCGCGTTTTTAGTGCGCCCGATTGGCGGCATGGTATTTGGTCCACTCGGCGATCGCTTTGGCCGGCAGAAAGTGCTGGCCTTTACCATGATTATGATGTCGATTGGTACCTTCTGTATTGGCCTGATTCCCAGCTATGCCAGTATCGGTATTGCCGCGCCGATCCTGCTGTTGCTGGCGCGTCTGGTGCAGGGCTTTTCCACCGGCGGTGAATATGGCGGTGCCGCCACCTTTATTGCGGAATACTCCACCGACAAACGCCGCGGCTTTATGGGCAGCTTCCTGGAGTTTGGTACGCTGGCCGGTTATCTGCTGGGCGCCAGCCTGGTGACCGGTATGATTGCGCTGCTGCCGCATCAGGCGATGATGGACTGGGGCTGGCGCATACCGTTCTTCCTGGCCGCGCCGCTGGGGCTGTTTGGCCTGTATATCCGCCTGAAGCTGGAAGAGACACCCGCGTTTAAAGAGCATATGGATAAGCGTGAAGAGGCCGAACATAACAAGCCGCAGCTCACGCTGTGGCAAATGCTGCGCACGCAGAGTAAGCCGCTATTGAAGTGTATTGGTCTGGTGCTGCTGTTTAACGTGTCTAATTATATGCTAACCGCCTATATGCCGAGTTATTTAACCGGCATTCTGGGGCTGAGCGAAATATCCGGTCTGCTGCTGGTGATGGTGGTGATGTTTATCATGATGCCGCTGACCTTAATGTGGGGCCATTTCACCGACCGCATCGGCCGTAAACCGGTGATTGGTTTCGGCGCGCTGGGATTATTAGTGCTGGCGATCCCGGCGTTCATGCTGATTGGTTCTGGCAACATGCTATGGGTATTTGCCGGTCTGGCCGTGCTGGGCTTACTACATACCTGCTTTAGCGGCACCATGCCAGCGACATTACCGGCACTGTTTGTCACCGATATTCGTTACAGCGCGCTGGCTATCGGCTTTAATTTGTCAGTCTCGCTGTTCGGTGGCACCACACCGTTAATTACCGCATGGCTGGTCGACACCACGCACAATACCATGATGCCGGCGTATTACATGATGGGTGCCGGCGTGATTGGTTTGTTAACAGTATTAACGCTGAGTGAGACAGCACGTAAGCCACTGAAAGGTTCATCCCCTGCGGTAGCGACTAAAGCCGAGGCGCATAAACTGATTGATAAACTGCGTAAACAGCGCAGCCGTAAAAAACAGCAGCCAGCATAATCCTCGCTGATATTCACATCAGGTGCGCTCAATGCGCACCTTTTTTTGTGCCCTGCGTCAGACTTATAGCTCAGATAATCGCCCCGGGCTGCGGTAGACTGACCCTCTCTGACTGTTTTTTACTCATTAAGGGATAATGATGTCATCTGCAGTGGCTCCCGCCGTTAATCAAAAGCGCGTACTGATTGCCGGATCCGTCGGCAATTTTATCGAGTGGTATGAATTCGCCGTGTACGGTTTCATGGCCACGCTGATCGCTAAACATTTCTTCCAGCTGGAAGGAGAAAGCGCCCTCACCAGCCTGATCCTCACCTATGCGGCCTTTGCGGTGGCGTTCTTTTTTCGCCCGTTAGGGGCGGTGCTGTTTGGCCGCCTGGGCGATCGCTATGGCCGTAAACCGGTGCTGATCGCGGTGCTGGTATTGATGACGCTGGCCACCGTCGCCATCGGTCTGGTCCCGGTTTATGCCAGCATTGGCGTGGCTGCGCCGCTGCTGATTACACTGCTACGCATTTTGCAGGGACTGTTTGCCGGCGGAGAATACGGCGGCGCGGTCTCGCTGATGACCGAATCGGCGCCGCCCGGCAAGCGCGGATTTTATGGCGCATGGCAGTCGCTGACGGTGGCGCTCGGACTGCTGGCGGGCGCGGGCGTGGTGGCAGTACTGCCGCTGCTGCTGGGAGACGCCGCCATGAACGCCTGGGGCTGGCGTATTCCCTTCCTGCTGGCGCTGCCGCTCGGCGCAGTGGCGTTGTGGCTGCGCACCGGCCTCGACGAATCACCGCAGTTCCGCCAGACACCGGCGGCACCACAACAGCAGGCGTCGCTGGGTGTCACGCTGCGCGCTATCGGGCTGGGCATTGGGCGGTTAATGGTATGGTCAGCCGCCGGTTATACCTACCTTGTAATCATGCCTACCTATCTGCAGGCCGCGCTGCATACCGGCTTTAACCAGGCGCTGCTGATTGCGGTGATCTCTAACCTCGGCTTTGCCGCCACCATTCTGCCGGCCGGCATACTCAGCGATCGCTATGGCCGCCGCACATTAATGCTGCTGGCGACGTTTTTGCTGCTGGTGCTGGCTTTCCCGCTGCTGAAAGTGCTGCAACATCCGGAGAGCGGTATGGCGATCAAAGCGCTGGTGGTGTTTATCGCCGGTGCGCTGGTGGGCATGCTGGCCGGACCGGGACCGGCGATGCTGGCCGAGATGTTCCCGACCCGCGTGCGTTACACCGGGCTGGGGCTGGCCTATTCGCTCTCCAACGCGCTGTTTTCCGGCTGCGCGGGTCTGATCATTACCGGCCTGATGAAGCAAACCGGCAACGCCGACATTCCCGCCTGGTATGTGATGGCCACCGCCGTAGTGAGTTTTATCGCGCTGCTGACGCTGAATAAGGACGATCACCGCAGACCCCTTTGAGAAAAAAGCGTTTGTGCAGGTAAGCACCTATCATTGGTCGCCATCAATGGCGACCCTACAGGGGCCGAAAGATTTTTTTACAGGAGTGATGAATACATAGGCATATATATGTCTAAAATAACATAGAAAATAAATCAAGACATGCCTGATATTTTATCCAGCTCAAAAACAGTGCCATTATAAATAACAAAACCCCGGCACATCAGTGTGCCGGGGATAACCAACACTACCAGTTAAATTTATTACTATCTTCCCACTCTTTGACTTCCTTCTCTGCTTGATCTTTACCGTAGCCGTAGCGCTCCTGAATGCGGCCGACTAATTGATCGCGTTTCCCTTCGGCTACGTCTAAATCGTCATCTGTAAGCTGGCCCCATTTCTCTTTCACTTTTCCTTTGAACTGCTTCCAGTTTCCGCTGATACGATCTTCGTTCATCAGTGTTCTCCTCATTTAGGTGACAGTGCCGCCTGGCATTATTTCGCGCAGCGGTTAACTGCGCAGAGATAAGCGTAGCCTATGACTGAGATTAAAAGGTGCTTAAGCGAACAAATCGGAAAATTTACGTAACGGTACTGTTTAAAGCGCAGCGGGAATTAAATCTGAAAATATAGGCTATGATTTTTCAGGGTACTCAGTGATTTATCTGCGTACCCGTTTGCTACCAGGGCATTTAGTCTTTTGTATTCAGAGAGTAAATGGTTTTAAGGAACGCGAATCGCTTGATGTCGTCCATTCCCCGTGCGGGGCTTAACGAGGCAATAGAATGGAATCCACAACGTTGGAAAAATCCTGGGGTGCTGAAATCCTTGCTGACGGCAGCGTGCGGTTTCGCCTTTGGGCACCCGGTCAGCAGCAAATTACCCTTCACGCCGATGGTCAGCAGCATGCCATGCAGCGGCAGCAGGATGGCTGGTTCAGCCTGACGCTGCGCGGGCCTGGTCACGGCAGCGCATATCACTACGAGCTGGCCGATGGCAGCACGGTGCCCGATCCGGCCGCGCGGGCACAACGCGCCGATGTCAACGGCCCTTCTCTGGTTATCGACCCACACCATTACGACTGGCAGCAGCGCGACTGGCAGGGACGGTCCTGGCATGAAACGGTGGTCTACGAGCTGCACATCGGCACCTTTACCGCCGAAGGCACCTTCCGCGCGGCTATCGCAAAACTCCCTGCGCTGGCAGAGCTTGGTATCACCATGATCGAAGTACTGCCGGTATCGCAGTTTGGCGGCGCGCGCGGCTGGGGCTATGACGGCGTTCTGCTGTATGCGCCGCACTCGGCGTATGGCTCACCGGATGATTTCAAGGCCTTTGTCGATGCTGCACACGCATTGGGACTGTCGGTGGTGCTGGATATTGTGCTCAACCACTTTGGTCCGGAAGGCAATTACCTGCCGCTGCTGGCACCGGCCTTTTTCCACGAAGAGCGCATGACGCCGTGGGGTGCCGGGATTGCGTACGATGTCGACGCCGCGCGGCGTTATATCGTCGAAGCGCCGCTCTACTGGCTGAAGGAGTTCAACCTCGACGGCCTGCGCTTCGATGCCATCGATCAGATTGAGGACACGTCCAGCAAGCATGTGCTGATTGAGATTGCCGAACGCATTCGCAGCGAAATCCACTCTCGCCCGATCCATCTCACCACCGAAGACAGCCGCAACGTGATCTTCCTGCATCCACGCGATGCGGACGGTAACGCGCCACTGTTCAGCGGTGAATGGAACGACGATTTCCATAATGCCATTCACGTCTTTGCCACCGGCGAGACGCACGCGTATTACCAGGATTTCGCCGACGTACCGGAGAAATTAATCGCGCGCATTCTCACCGAGGGCTTTGCTTATCAGGGCGAGCTGTCGCCACAGAGTGGCCAGCGGCGCGGCGTACCCAGCGCAGGCCAGCCGCCGGTCGCGTTTGTCGACTTCATCCAGAACCACGATCAGGTGGGCAATCGCGCCCAGGGCGAACGCCTGATTAGTTTGGCCGGTACCGATCGCACCAAAGTGCTGCTCGCCACCCTGCTGTTGTCACCACATATTCCGCTGCTGTTTATGGGCGAAGAGTACGGTGAAACCAACCCGTTCCTGTTCTTTACCGATTTCCACGGCGATCTGGCGAAAGCGGTGCGTGAAGGACGGGCGCGCGAATTTACCGGTCACGCCGGTCATGACGATACGGTACCGGATCCCAATGCTGAAGAGACCTTCACGCGTTCGAAACTGGACTGGAGCAAAGTGGAGAATCCCGCAGGCCAGGCGTGGCTGACGCTTACGCGCCAGTTGCTGGCGTTGCGCCAGCAGCACATCGTGCCGCTGCTGCCGGATGCCCGCAGGCATAACGGCCAGGTGCTGCGCACTGCACCAGGCTTTGTCGCCGTCAGCTGGCAGTTCCCGCAGGGCCAGCTGTCGCTGGCGCTAAATATTGGACAGCAGAGCCAGCCGCTGCCCGCTATGCCCGGCGAGACGCTCTTTGCGTGGCCACAGGAAAGCGGCGAGCTGCCGCAGCACTCTCTCATCGTGCGTCTGGCAAAAGGAGCAGCGCAATGAGCATTCCAACCGCAACCTACCGTATTCAGTTCCGTAACGGCATGACCTTTGACCGCGCAGCGCAGCTGGTGCCCTATCTGCAGCAGCTTGGCATCAGCCATCTTTATGCCTCGCCGATCTTTACCGCCACGCGCGACTCGACGCACGGCTATGACGTTACCGATGCCAATGAGATTGACCCGGCGATTGGCGGACGCGCCGGTTTTGACCGCCTCAGCGCGGCGCTGCAGCAGGCCGGGATTGGCCTGATCCTCGATATTGTGCCTAACCACATGGCGGCGTCGCTGGAAAATGCCTGGTGGCGCGATGTGATTGAATACGGGGAAGCCAGCCGCTTCGCACGCTACTTTGATATCGACTGGTCGCGCAGGCTGACGCTGCCGTTCCTCGGCGATGATTTTGACCGCGTGCTGGCCAATGATGAACTCAGCATCAAGGCCGATCCGCACAGCGGCAATCCGGCGCTGGTCTATTACGACAGTTACTATCCGCTGACGCCCGCCAGCTGGCAGCAGCGTAAAGACGAGGTGCTGGCGCTGCGCGATCGCGCGGCCATCGCGGAACTGCATGCGCAACAGCCGTGGCAGCTGATGAACTGGCGTGAGGCGCGCAGCGCGCTCTCCTACCGCCGCTTCTTTGAAATTACCGGGCTGGTCGGCGTGCGCGTCGAAGATGAAGAGGTGTTCGCGGCTTCGCATCGCCTGATTCTCGAACTGGTACACAGCGGTGTGGTGAGCGGGCTGCGCGTCGATCACGTTGACGGGCTGGCCGATCCGCTCGGCTATCTGCAACAGCTGCGTCAGGCCGCGGGCGACGCGTGTTATATCACGGTGGAGAAGATTCTCGCTGACGGTGAGCAACTGCCCGCCGACTGGCCGGTGTCCGGCACCACCGGTTACGAGTTTATCGCCGCGCTGTCACATGCGCTGATTGATGATAATCAGATCGATATGCTGCATCTGGCCTATGAAGCGGTATCCGCTGAACGTAACGACGTGGCGGCTGGCCTGCGTGCAGCGCGTGAACTGATGGTCGATCGCAACTTTGCCGGGGAATTCAGCCGCCTGCTGGCGCTGGCTACCGAGGCAGCCGATCTGGTGCATCGCAACTTCAGTGAGGCTGAGCTGCACGTGGCGCTGCGCGAACTGCTGATCGCCTTCCCGGTGTATCGCACCTACGGCCGGAAAGCCGGTATGCCGCTGGAAGGCGAAGCGTTGCTATTACAGGTGCTGGAGCAGGTTAAACACAGCGCCTCGCCTGCGGCGCTGAGCTTTTTGCAGGCATTACTGCTGGGGGCGATCACTGAACAGGGCGAGCAGGATGCGGCAGAGTTCCGCGCCCGCTTCCAGCAGCTGACCGGTCCGCTAATGGCGAAATCGGTCGAAGACACGCTGTTTTTCCGCAATCACGTAGCGCTGGCGATCAACGAAGTGGGTGCCGAACCACTGCCACACGCGTTTTCGCTCGAACGCTTCCACAGCGAAATGCAAACCCGACTGCAGCATCAGCCGGATGGGCTGTCCGGCACCTCCACGCACGACACCAAGCGCGGCGAAGATGCGCGCGCGCGGCTGTATACCCTGAGCGAAGCGCCGGCGCTGTGGGCGGAAAACGTCACGCGCTGGCGGCAGATGAATCAACCACACGTAGTCGCGCTGGCGGACGGCCCGGCTCCCGAACCGCCGGTCGAGTGGATGCTGTATCAGGCGCTGGCCGGCGTCTGGCCCACCACGCTGCAGCCGGAGGACACAGCGGCACTCGACGCGCTGCGCGATCGCTTTTTACCGTTTGTGGAAAAAGCCCTGCGCGAGGCGAAGTTACGCACCGACTGGGCGGACGGCAATGAGGCTTACGAAAACGCTGTACTGGAGTATGCCCGTCAGCTGCTGTCGCCCACCAATCCGGCGTTCCTGCAGGACTTTAGCCACGCGCTACAGCCGTTCATCCGTGCCGGACTGGTTAACAGCCTGAGCCAGACGGTGATCAAACTGACCGCGCCGGGCGTGCCGGATATCTATCAGGGCTGCGAAGCGCTGGATTTCAGCCTGGTCGATCCGGACAACCGGCGCGAGCCGGATTTCGCTCAGCTGACGGCGCAGCTGGATGTCCACGCCGCACCGGACTTTGCCAGCCAGCAGGACTGGCTGAGCGGCCGGCTGAAGCAGCAGATGGTTGCGCGCCTGTTGCATCTGCGCCGCGACCATCCGTCGCTGTTCCGCTTTGGTGATTATCAGCCGCTCAGCGCATCGGGCGAACATGCGGAAAAAGTGATCGCCTTTGCCCGGCAGGACAGCGATCACGCGCTGCTGGTGATTACGCCACGGCTGATTTTCAATGGTGCACAGTGGAGTCTTACCCGACTGGCACTGCCGGAATCGCTGGCGCATCGCCACTATCGCAATGTGCTGACCGGCGAGACCGTAGTGATTAATGACGATGTTACGCTGGACAATGTGAGCTATAGCGCGCCGCTGGTGCTGATTAGCCAGTAGCGTCCCCGATAAACCTGTTGTTTTACATGACTATCTATTCACTGGATGGAGAGGATTGAATGTCTAACGGTAAACCTATGGAAATCACCGCCGGTTCGGGGCACCAGCTCGGCGCCAATTATGATGGCGCAGGCGTCAACTTTGCGCTGTTCTCAGCACACGCGGAACGGGTCGAACTCTGTCTGTACGATGAGAGCGGCCAGCATGAAATTGCCCGCTTCGATCTGCCGGAATATACCCACGAAATCTGGCACGGCTACGTGCCCGGGCTGAAACCCGGCGCGCTGTATGGCTATCGCGTTCACGGACCCTTCGATCCGGAAAACGGTCACCGTTTTAACCCGAGCAAATTACTGATTGATCCCTACGCCCGCGAGCTGCAGGGCAACATCGACTGGAATGAAGCGCACTTCGCTTACGATTTATTGCACGAAGATAAAGATCTGACGCTGGATAGCCGTGACAGCGCGCCGTTTACCCCCAAGTGTCGGGTGATTGACACCAATGAGTTTGACTGGCAGGACCACAACCGGCCCAGCATTCCGTGGTCCAGCACGGTGATTTATGAAACCCACGTCAAAGGTTTCACCCAGCTTAATCCGGCGATTCCGGCAGAGATGCGCGGCACCTATGACGGCATGAGCCACAAATCCACCGTCGACTACATCAAAAGCCTCGGCGTGACGTCAGTGGAATTGCTGCCGGTACACTGGTTCCCGGACGATCAGCATCTGCTGGATCGCGGACTGAAAAACTTCTGGGGCTATAACTCGCTGGCCTTTTTCGCGCCTGCCAGCCGCTATTTTGGCCCGCGCGGTATTCAGGGCTTTCGCGACATGGTGCGCGCTTTCCACGATGCCGGCATCGAAGTGATTCTCGACGTGGTGTATAACCACACCGCGGAAGGCAACGAACTGGGGCCGACGCTGTCGTTTAAAGGGATTGATAACTTCTCCTACTACCGCACGCTGCCGGATCAGCACCGTTATTACATCAACGATACCGGCACTGGCAACACGGTGAATACCTCCCATCCGCGCGTGCTGCAGCTGGTGACGGATTCGCTGCGCTACTGGGCAGAATCGATGCATATCGACGGTTTTCGCTTCGATCTCGGCACCATTCTCGGTCGCGAGCCGGAAGGGTTCGATCAGCGCGGCGGCTTCTTTGATGCCATGACGCAGGATCCGGTGTTGTCAAAGCTGAAGCTGATCGGCGAACCCTGGGACATCGGGCCTGGCGGCTATCAGGTCGGTGGCTTCCCGCCCGGCTGGGCCGAATGGAACGACAAATATCGCGACACGGTGCGTGAGTACTGGAAAGGCGACAACGTCTCAACCGACTTTGCCGCGCGCCTGCTTGGTTCCGGGGATCTGTACGATCAACGCGGCCGCCGCCCGTGGGCCAGCGTCAATTTTATCACCGCGCACGATGGCTTTACGCTGAACGATCTGGTCTCGTACAACGACAAGCACAACGATGCCAACGGGGAAGATAACAACGACGGCCATAACGACAACCGTTCATACAACTACGGTGCCGAAGGCCCCACCGACGACGAAGGCATCAACGCGGTGCGCGAGCGGCAGAAGCGTAACTTCCTCGCCACGCTGTTTTTCTCTCACGGCACACCGATGCTGCTGGCGGGCGATGAGTTTGGCCGCAGCCAGATGGGCAACAACAACGGCTATTGTCAGGACAGCGAGATTTCCTGGCTGCACTGGGAAGATCTGCCGGCTTCCGCTGATGCGTTACGCGATTTCACCCGTCAGGTGATTGCGCTGCGCGCACAGCAGCCGCTGCTGCGGCGTGAAAGCTGGCGCGACGGCATGGAGATTAAATGGTTTAACGCTGGCGGCGGTTTCCAGCAGGCGGAACAGTGGGATGAAGGCTCGACGCTCGGCGTGTACATCGGGCGTCCGGACCTGCAAACCGAAGAGGGTATCTGGCACGATGTGCTGATGCTGTTCAATCCGTTTGAAGGCAATGTGCCGTTCCGCATCCCGCAGTTTGGTGAAGGCGGCTGGGTGCTGGAGCTGACCACCTCCGACAGCGCCAGTAAGGGATTGGTAATTACCAAAGAGAAGGATTTCGAGCTGGAGGGCCGCAGCCTGGCGCTATTCCGCCGGCCGTGAGTTGTGCGCGGGGTGCCGGTTTCCAGGTGCGCATGAATGCGCACCCTACAGAAACAACGGGACATGCACTCCCCGTTTCCAGGTGCGCATGAATACGCATCCGACGGAAATAACGGGACATGCCCTCCCGGTTTCCAGGTGCGCATGAATGCGCACCCTACGGAAATAACGGGACATGCACTCCCGGTATCCAGGTGCGCATGAATGCGCACCCTGCGGAAACAACGGGACATGCACTCCCGGTTTCCAGGTGCGCATGAATGCGCACCCTACGGAAACAACGGAACATGCCCTCCCGGTTTCCAGGTGCGCATGAATACGCACCCTACGGAAATAACGGGACATGCACCGTAAGGTCGTCGTTCACGGCGACCTTATCGCATTCTGCACCCATCGTTAAACCCGCACCATCACAGGGTCGCCGTTCACGGCGACCTGTTCCACGACCGGCTCCATTGTTAACCCGCCAGCCTCTTCTGCTACCCGGCGCTAAAATTTCATTAACTAAAAACCACAATCTGCCGATGTTCTTTAATCTGCCCTTGTACCCGCCGCGTCAGGCGTCGGGGTGCGTTTAGATTAAGGATAATAAGATGAACATCTCCCAACGATTGTTACTGACCTTTTCCATGCTGTTTGGCGCCATCATTCTGCAAGCCGTGCTCGCCATCTCACTGCTTTCCGGCTTTCAGGAGCGCTTTGAATATGTGCAAACCAACGCCATCCCTTCAATCAAAGACCTCAACACGTTGATTGATCGCAGCAACCAGCTGGCGCTGACGCTGTACAAACACCAGACCCAGTTGCAGGACAGCAACATGCCCGCCGTCGAAGCGGACATTGATAAACAGATCGGCGGGCTGAAATCGCTCACCGATTACTACCTGACTCACAACATTTCCAGCGAGGAAGATAAGCGCCTGACTGAGGTGGCCTTTAGCAATATTCAGCGCGTGACTGAGCGGCTGCCCGCCTTTCTCAGTGCGTCGCGTGCACACCAGAATGCCATCAGCCTCGACCTGATTGAGGGCCAGAGCGGCATCGGTGCCGCCATTCGTCAGCTGATTGCCGATTATCAGAAACAGCTGATGCTGAACATCGCCATTGGCGACGAGTTACGCGCCACCAACCGCAGCACCTTCCATAATGTGTTGTGGACGACCATCAGCGGCGTGGTTGCAACGGTGCTGGTATTCGGTCTGTTCGCCCTGTTCACCGTACTGCGCATCCGCCGCAGCCTGGCGGATGTCGGCAAAGTGATGATGCGCGCCAGTGAAAATCTCGACCTGACGCTAAGCGCAGACGAAAGCCGTCGCGATGAGGTGGGCAATATGGCGCGCTCCTTTAATCAGCTGATGCGCAGCGTGGCCGGTTCGCTGAGTGCCGTGCGCAGCGCGTCGCATTCGGTGAGCAGCGCATCGGTGCAAATCGCCGCCGGCAATGAAGATCTCTCTGCGCGTACCGAACAGCAGGCCGCCTCGCTGGAGCAGACCGCGGCTAGCATGACTGAACTGAGTGAAACCGTACGTCAGACCGCCGATAACACGCGTCAGGCCAGCCAGCTGGCGGCTAACGCCAGTTCGCTGTCGGAAAAAAGTGGTACCTCGCTCAGCACCATGCTCTCGACCATGGATGACATTCGTGGCAGCTCGCGCAAGGTCACGGACATCGTCTCAATGATCGAAGGCATCGCTTTCCAGACCAATATCCTGGCGCTCAACGCGGCAGTCGAAGCCGCACGCGCCGGTGAGCACGGCAAGGGCTTTGCGGTGGTGGCGGGTGAAGTACGCAGCCTGTCGCAGCGATCAACCTCGGCCGCGCGCGAAATCAAAGGACTGATTGAAGAGTCGCATCGACTGACCGAAGCCGGGGCCGCCCAGGCCAGCGACGTCAGCAGCAACATGCAGGTGATGAATGACGCTATCCATCAGGTCAGCGAACTGATGAGCGAAATCGCCGCAGCCGCGGTTGAGCAGAGTCAGGGCATTAGCCAGGTACAGCAGGCGGTGAATCAGATGGATGATGTGACGCAGCAGAACGCCGCGCTGGTGGAGCAGGCCTCAGCCGCGTCGCAATCGCTGCAGGAGCAGGCCCAAACGCTCAACCAGCTGGTGACCCGCTTCGTGCTGACGGAATCTGGCGCAACGCCGGTCATCAAGCCTGCGCCGGCGAGCCATAACGCGCCACAGCCGGGACGCCTGGCACTGGCCAGCGATGCCGACTGGCAGAGTTTCTGATCCCGTTGCCCTCCGCGTCGTCGCGCGGAGGGGCTTTCTCCCACTGACGAATTCCCCCGGCGCGCGGGCGCGAGCGACATTGCCTCAACGAGCGCCAGCAAAACTGCTATTCTGTGAACCATGCTAACGGTCATCAGCAACGAAAGCGTTTCACCTCCGCATGCCCGCCGCTCCCTAAAGGAATCTTATGCACCCTCAGCAACAGACACGCGGTAAATGGGCCATCTTTGGCCTGATGTTTATTCCTGGCTTTACCTGGGCTTCCTGGGTTAGCCGCACCCCCTTTATGCGCGATGTGCTGCACGCCTCGACGGAAATGATGGGCCTGATTCTGTTTGGCTTCTCCTGTGGCTCCATGCTGGGCGTGCTGCTGGCCGGTAAGCTGGTCGCGCACTTTGGCACCAGCCGGGTGATGCGCACGGGTTACCTGATCCTGCTCGGTGGCCTGGTGCTGATGACCGTCGCGTTAACGCTCGCCAGTAGCGGGCTGGTGTTTACCAGTCTGGTGTTGCTGGGCGGCGGAACCGCGCTGATGGATGTGGTGGTTAATGTCGAAGGAGCAGCGTTTGAGCGGCGCATCGGCAAGTCAATCATGACAATCATTCACGGCTTCTTCAGTTTCGGCACGCTGATCGGCGCACTGGCGGGGCTGGCCATGACCGCAGCCGATATCAGCACCCACTGGCACTTTAGCGTGGTGCTGCTGGTTAACCTGCTGATTGCCGCCCTGGCGCTGCGCCATCTGCCCGCCACCAGCGACAGCGAACGCAGCGAACAGCCGCATCACGGCGGCTTTCTGGCCCAGGTTGGACGTGAACTGCGTGACCGCCAGCTGCTGGTGCTCGGCGTGGTGATTCTGGCGATGGCGCTGGCGGAAGGCTCGGCTAACGACTGGCTGCCGTTACTGATGATCGACGGCCATAACCTCAATCATACCCAAAGCACGCTGGTCTACGCGGGCTTCACCGCTGGCATGACGCTGGGGCGCTTTCTCGGTGGGCTGGTGGTTGATCGTCTGGGCCGCGTCTGGGTACTGCGCGCCAGCGCTTTCTCCGCCGCGCTGGGGCTGACGCTGGTGATTTTCTCCGATAACCCATGGCTGGCGGCGGCGGCCGTGCTGTTCTGGGGCGTCGGCGCGTCGCTCGGCTTCCCGCTAACGGTCTCGGCGGCGGGCGATGGCCATAACAGCGCGGTGCGCGTCACGATTGCCGCCACGCTGGGCTATCTGGCGTTTCTGGTCGGCCCGCCCGGACTGGGCTTTATCGGCGAACATGCCGGATTGCGCATGGCGATGCTGCCGGTACTGATCATGGTGCTGCTGGCGCTGGTGTGCGCCGGTGCGGCTGGCCGCCCGCGTCAGGCAAAAACACCGGCGGAACAATAAATCTCAGGGCACGCGCCAGCTGCCCTGCCAGCCATCCGCAGTGGCCTCAAATCGCGCGCGTTGATGGGGCTCGCGGCTGACATCCAGCCACTCCACGCTATGCAAGGTGATCTGCACCAGCGCGAAGTGCTCGTCGGGCCCGGTGCCCGCCTTTTGCGCGCTGGCAGGCAGTGCGTCATCAGGATGAGCAATCACGCTGCCCGGCCTGACCGGTGACTGAAACAACGCGTGCGAATGCGGGCGCAATGCATGCCAGGCTGCGGCACGCTGTTGTGCATCGTCAACGCGCTGAGCCGTGCCTGCCAGCCTGAGCTGAACGCGCCTGGCGGCATCATAAGCCAGTAACGCCACCTGCGGCTGGGCTGCAATATCCTGCATTTTGGCGCTGCGCCGATCGGCGGTAAAACGCAGGGCCGGCAGCGCGGGCAAAAACTGCCGTATCACCACGGTGCGCAGGCTGGGCTGGCCGTCAGCGGTCACCGTTGCCAGCTGCATCAGGGTGAAAGCCGAACGCGATGTGGTGGCTGTGCTAAGCAGCTGCCAGATGGCTTGCAGGCGGTCGTCGAGCGAGATCATGATTCCCTTCCTTAGCGGGCGTGAAGCGGGTTGCTGCCCGCACGTTTCAGCGCCGACAGCGCCAGCGCGCTGAGCAGTAACCCAATGACGATCAGCAGCGCGTAGCTTAGCCACTGCAGCAGCAGAATGCCCAGCACGCCGCCTGCGAGAAACGCCAGCACGGTGTAGCAATGCAGTTTTAGCCGCTCAATGTACAGCGGCGCGTCTTTTGGTGACTCTTTGCGACGCAGCACGTCGAACAGCATCGCCAGCTCAATGCCGATATCGGTTGACGTGCCGGAAACGTGCGTCGTGCGCACGCGGGCATTGGAGATGCGCGTTACCACCGCATTTTGCAGGCCCATCAGAAAGCTCAGGCTGAGAATCAGTAACACGCCGCCCTCGCTGAAATGAAAGCCGCTTTCGACAATCCCCAGTACCAGCAACGCTATGCCCTCCAGCAGAATATTGATGGCGTAGATGCCGCGTATCTGCCGCCTGCGGCCGGAATTGATGATCAGCGTCGAGACCGACGAACCGGCGATGAATAACAGCACAATCAGCAGGAAGAACAGCCCGATATGCAGATTGGCTTTCGCCAGATGATCGGACAGGGATGAGACGTTACCGGTCATGTTGGCGGAGAAGAAACCAACCGTTTCGAACGCCGCAGTGTTCAGTGCGCCCGCCACGGCGGCCAGCGTCGCCGCCAGGCGGATGTCGGTGTTGAAAGTGCGCGTATCCTCAGTGGAGATCAGCATGAAAAGGTCCTGGCCCGGCAAAAGGTTTATCATCCTCCGGCAGTCAAAAATTCTCAACTGGCAGAGCTGAACATTAACGCGGCTCGCTGTCGATCAGTGCACGCCGGGCCAGGCGTTTGTGCAGGATTTGACCCTGTCACCGATAAGCCGGATAATTTGGAAACGATTCATTCTAAATAGCCCGCATTATGACCAGTAAACCCAATCCGGCGCCGGCTGCCAGAGAGCGCGGCAGACCGCGCAACTTTGATATCGACGAAGCGCTCGACAGCGCCATGATCGTGTTTCGCCAGAAGGGTTTTCATGCGGCCTCGATTGCCGATTTAGGTGAAGCGATGAACCTGACGGCGGGCAGTATCTATAAAGCGTTTCAGGATAAACGTTCCCTGTTTCTGCGGGTGTTTGAGCGCTACATCCTGCTGCGCAACGTGGACCTGCGCGCCCGTTTGCAACAGTACCCGACCGGCCGGGCGCGCATTGCTGAGCTGTTGCAGTTTTATCTCGACTCAGCCAGCGAGATCGAGGGCAGACGCGGCTGCCTGGTGGTTGGCAGTACCGTGGAACTGCAAACGCTGGACGAAGAGTTATCCCAGCTGGTGCGTGAAGCGGTATTACGCAACCGCAACTTCCTGACTTCGCTGGTTGAACAGGGACAAGAGGACGGATCGATTTCGCCACGACTGGATGCCGACACCGCTGCCGGATTGCTGCTTTGCGTAGCATTTGGTATGCGCGTGGTAGGCAAAATTCAGGATGTGACTAATGGCAAAGAAACCATTAATATGGTGCTCAGCATTCTGGACTGATTCGTCTGGCCTATTAGGAAATAGGCGTTTCCTAATTAATATTCGCCGCGATAACGTTTTAAACCCTGGAATCGCGCGCTTAATAATATTTATCAGTCAGTAACATATTACTTAGATTTATGTTTATTTGTTCCGGGGGTTGAGTGAAGCACGATGAATTAGAAGATGCCGATGAGATCTATCTTTTATTGGGCAAAGTCGTCACACAGATTGTACAACCGGGTGAAACCTTATCTGTTCAGCAAATAATTGGCGCGCTGTATCGCACGGGCTTGCGCTCGGAGAATCCGGCCATCCAGCAGGCCTGCGATAATGCGATCAGGCTGCTGGCCAAAAAGCTGAATTAACGCACTGCTATCAGGGTAATGATGATGCGATACGATCCTTTTCATAATAATTCTGAAGATGCATTACCATGGACTGGTGGATCGCTGCAGGCAAAGCAGCATGAGTTACTTGGCACGCTGGTGCAGGAAATTTTGTGTAGCGGCAAGTTGCTGAACCGAAAAACCCTGTTTGTCGCGCTAATAGCACGTCTCGACCAGTGCGACGATGTGATATTGAAAACGCATTACGAGGCTATTTTTTCTCTGCTGCTTGGTCGCCTGGCCGCTGAGTAATATCGCAACGCTATCCTGCCTTCCCAATATACGCGGCGAAACACATTAGCCGCGCCTGGTAATTTCCTCCTCATCAATTGCACGCTAAACCGCATTAATTGTGCAAAGAAAGCGAGTCAGGTCAGACCAGAATCCGGATTTTGTTCTACGCTTATAGCTGGACTTCAGACCAATCAGGGAAATTACTATGAAGAAACTGACTGTAGCGGCTGTGTTATTGACATCGATTTTTGCCATCGCCGGCTGTTCATCGAATCAGGCGATTAAAACCACCGACGGACGCACTATCGTCACCGATGGTAAGCCACAGGTGGATAGTGATACTGGCCTGGTCTCATATAAAGATGCGCAAACCGGTAAAACAGAACAGATTAACCGTGACCAGATCACCAATATGAGTGAACTGAATAACTGATCTACTCGATAGGGAGAGCGACATGAAAAAAGTGATTTTGTTACCACTGGCAGCCATTGTGGCACTGAGCGCCCTGACCGGCTGTACCCGTACCAGCTACGCCATTCATACCAATGATGGCCGTACCATTGTCAGCGATGGTAAACCGCAGGAAGCGGAAAGCGGACTGCTGGGCTACGTTGATGCCAATGGTGTCAAACAGCAGATCAACAAAGCGGATGTCAAAGAGGTCTCTGAGATTCCGCATTAATCGGTTCTTATCAAGCCCGCGCAGCGGGCTTTTTTGTGCCAGAATTTTGTGATTGAACCCATACGCAGGGCCGTCGTAGGAGAGCAATCCGGCCCAACGCGGCGCCTTTGGTCAGGGACGCACGACGGTGAGTTTAAACGGCCCGCTGTTTTTCGCAGCATGCGCGACTGAATCATTCACTCTCTCAAGCGGAAACTCGGTTACGTCATAGTGGCTCAGATCAAGCAGTCCCGCGCGTATAAGGCCGCAGAGCGTAGGGACTGCCGAAGGTTCATACATCCACTGCCCTTTTACGGTAATGAGGTTACGCATTATCCAGGGATAAGGTAGCGAAAGATCGTCCCCACCCAGCATGCCAACACCGCCCATAAGGACTGCACGACCATAAGGTCTGACTGACATAATCGCATTCCGGACGACAGAGGCCTGCGCAGACGGCGGAAGGAAATCAAGGACCGCATCAATGGGTCCCCCGGCCATGTGCTTCATGGCAGCAATATCGATCTCTGCTGTACCTGTGAGCTTTACTGTTTCCACACGCGATCCAAAACGTTTTTTCAAATCGTTCAGCACCCGTTCACTACGGCCCGGTGCGATGACTTTATGGGCTCCCATGGCCAGGGCAGCAAGCACAGCGGAGCTGCCGAAATTACCGGTTGCACCACTGACCAGCAGGCGCTCTCCCGCTTTCAAATCCATAGATAACAATCCGCCATAGGCTATAAGCAGCGTATTGATGGCACACCACCGCCCCGCTTCTGCAGGCGAAATGTCGCCAATGGGCACTGCGTTTTCAGTCGGAATGCGTATTTGTTCAGCAAGACTGCCATTCAGGTGATATTGCTGGATTTTTTGTCCTCCTTCACCACGGGCACTCCAGCCCTGAAGGACAATTTCTGGCGACAGCGCGTTGTCACGGGAACGCACCGTCGGATCGCAAAATACCCAGTCTCCTGGTTTCAGCCAGGTTGAGTCAGGGCCGGTCTGGCGAACCTTTCCGATGGCACCACAGCCCGGGATGACCGGCACAGGTAAAAGATATTTTCTTTCCCCACTCAGTACTTCATTCGTGTAGGAAAGAACGGGCGCCGCAACCACATCGACAATGACTTCCCCGGTTCCCATCACCGGTGCAGGCACATTCTTAACGTCTAGCGGACGGCCAAAGGCAGTAAGCACAGCAGCTTTCATGGTCATATTCTCCTGAGGGCATAGAACAATATGAAACCATCATAGGGCGACCAAAAACGGCGTAAAATACACTAGTTTTATACAGGTATAATTTACTACCAGGTTCAAAAAATGGTTAAGAATACTGAGCTAAGGCAGTTTTTACGTTCACGACGTGCAAGGGTGAAGCCTCAGCGCCCCCCCTCTGCCGGGCCAGAAAGACGGCGAACGCCCGGACTAAGGCGTGAGGAAGTTGCAGCGATGCTGGGAATAAGTAAGGAATGGTATACCAAAATCGAACAGGGACGGGTCAGCACGCTTTCCGAACGGATAGTTAACGCCCTGGGTAAAGCTCTGCAGCTGAACGAGGCAGAATTTCTGCACCTGAAAACACTGACAGGCCGGAAAAAAAGTGCAGATATCGATCATGAAGTCCCGGCTAGCTTATCGCATCTGGTCAGGGCGCTGAGTGAGCCTGCCTACGTCACCAATGACAGATGGGATGTATTGGTGTGGAATTCAGCAGCAGAACAGGTCATCACGGACTTCAGCCTGTTGGCTGCAGATGAGCGAAATATCATGGTTTTCATGTTCACTACAGAGGAAGCCAGATACCTTTTTGGCGACACCTGGGCTGCAGAGGCACAGAGAATGCTTGGCCTGTTTCATTCCAGTTATTCACGAAATGCAGACGATGAGACCTTCACTGCGCTGGTAGAACGCTTAAGCCGTGAATGCCCGGAGTTTGATACATGGTGGAGCGAGCATGTGATAACGGCGCCGGTGTCCGGAGAGAAAAAACTCACTGGGAAAGACGGGATAACGCGGACATTCAGCTATTCAACGTTTACGTCAAATGACTCCCCTGCACTCAAGCTGGCAATTTATGTCCCGCTGTTATCTGCATCGGGCAGCAAGGTTATATGACATCATGATTCCGCCGGAGCAGTATTAAGGGGGTTAAGCTGAGTCTGCCGTAGCATATAAAGAGCGATCTAACCTGCCGGTGATCCATGACGAAGTGGAGCGGCATCAGCGTGAAGAAATACGTTATTATCTCCAGGAGCGCCGACATTATTCCGGGGTATGTCGACTGCTGGACTGCACAAGCTGTACATACATAACCCATCTGCCATTCAGAAAAGGTGACAGGCTGTTTCATATTGCGTCCCGCAGGTTACCAGCGTGGTGTGGAAAACCATGAAGTCAGCCAGTCTGTTAATGCACTGATTTTTGCCGACTGCAACTGGCTTGAAGGTTTCATTAACCAGACACCATCCTCGCCTGTTGCCTGCCAGTCCGACAGCACTGGCACCAGTGAACCCTCAGCCAGTTCTTTCTGTACCAGCCAGTTGGCCGCGAGTAATATCCCCATACCCGATTGAGCGGCCAGTATAAGCCCATCCATTTCGTCACTCTCGTAACGCGTCTTAACAGGTACCGCTATCTGTTGACCGTCTTTCTCGAGTCGCCATTCGGGCCAGCTGTGCATGGGTGTGAAACCCAGGCAATCATGCTTACGAAGGTCCTGAGGGTGTGTTACAGGAGAATGGCGCTCCAGGTAATCCGGCGCGACACATAAAATGCGACTTGTATTTGCCAGCTTTCGGGCAATTAATCTGCTGTCCTTCAGAACACCAATACGGATTGCCATATCAAAATTATCACCCAGTAAATCTACGTAGCGATCGCTGCAGTGCAGCACAATACGGATGTCAGGATAGGCTTTTAAAAAGAATGGTAAGGCCTGTACGACCCACTTTCGTCCGAATGAGGCGGGAACGGTAAGGCGAATCGTCCCGGCCGGACGCGCTGCCAAATCACGGGCTTCCTCTTCCGCTTCCCGCAGCAATTCATCTGCCAATTCAATTTTTTGCCGATAGCGTAAGCCCTCTTCTGTGGGACGTATGCGGCGGGTGGTGCGTTCCAGCAGGCGAATTCCCAGACGTTTTTCTAATGCAGCTACACGCCGGGAAACGACAGAGACATCTCTTCCCAAATCGCGCGCACCAGCACTAAAGCTGCCAGCGCGAACTACTGCAAGAAAAGCCTCCCGCTGACGATAATCGTCGTCATGCATTATTGCACCTCATGCAACAGTTATTTGTTTTTCAGGCTCATTATAGCGTCAGTTCTGCCTCAAAATGATCGTATTAATTGAACAGGGGGACACCATGAAAGCTATCCACTTATCCGCTGCAGGAATAGACAGCTTAAAAATATGTGATATTTCACCACCACAACCAGGGTATGGCGAAGTGCTGATTCGTCAGCATGCTGTAAGTCTGAATTACCTTGATTTGGCGCTGGCCACTGGTAAATTCGGCGCTGTTTCGCAGCCGGTTATTCCTGGTGCAGACAGCGCGGGAGAAATTGTTGAGTCTGGAGAGGGAGTTGAAGGCTGGCAAATTGGCGAACGTGTGGTGCCGGGGATGATGTCTCACTGGCATGCTGGAGCAATACGATCTCAACATCATCAAATATTACGCGGAGTTACGACCAACGGCGGGCTGGCAGAATACGCTGTAGTGCCTGCTGAGTCACTGGTGCGTATACCCGATTTTCTCAACTGGCAACAGGCAGCGACGTTACCCATTGCCGCAACGACCGCATGGAACGCTATAGTGCGCGGTAAAATACAGCCTGGCAGCACTGTTTTACTGCTTGGCACGGGAGGGGTGAGTCTGTTTGCAATGCAATATGCGAAGGCAGCAGGTGCGCGGGTGATCATCATCTCCTCTTCTGAGGAAAAACTGGACAGAGTGAAAGCCCTGGGAGCGGATGAAGGAATTAACTATCACGAGGTGCCCGAATGGGATCAACGGGTGCTTAAGCTGACTGATGGGCATGGCGCTGATCTTGTACTGGAATCAGTGGGTGGCTCAACATTTACGAAATCGATTAACGCAGCAGCTCATAACGGAACCATTTTCGTTATTGGCTTTGTTGGTGGCGCTGAAGTCAGCATGCCTGTTCTGCCCGTAATGCAAAAGATGTTGAATATTGTGGGTAACAATACGGGTTCTACTTCAGATTTGCGCGCGGCGGTCAGGGCGATTGAAACCTCCACGATTTATCCCGTAATTGATCGTATTTTCACTTTTGCCGATACACGAAAAGCTTATCGCTACCTTGAGGCTGCCGGACATATCGGGAAAGTGGTTATTAGTCTGGATGCATAACGCTGAATCAGCCGGGGAGTTCATCATGGGGCCTGATACCGGCTGATTACTCCTGTCCAGTAATGATGGACACTATTTTCCAGGAAACGGAGCCCGCTGCGCAAAAGCGCTGAATGAAACGCTGGCATAAGAGTGCAGGATTCATTTTTTTTCCAAAGAAGTATTAATAGTCCGATTTTCCATCAGGTGATAAGGTCAGGTTTCCCGGGAATTCTTAAACAGGATTGAGCGTGAGTATTTCAGAGAAATATGAGTGGTATAAAGATAACTACCTGATAAGTACAGACAGAAAAAAACTGGATGTGCAGGCTATCCATCTCTATCTCACGAGGTCAACCTGGGCAAAAGGGATTGATCTGGCTCTTGTCCGTGCATCCGTTGAAAACAGCCTTAATTTCGGTGTTTATCACGATGAAGCCCAGATTGGTTTCGCGCGCTTAATAACAGATTACGCTACGTTCGCTTACCTTTGTGATGTTTATATCCTGGAGGAATATCAGGGAGAAGGGTTGGGCAGATGGGTGATGCAATGCATACATGATCATCCTGTTTTTGAGCGGCTTCGCAGGATCATGTTGTTTACAACCACAGCGCCCTGGCTCTATGAAAAATTTGGCTACGAGCCTGTTAATCGGGAAAACTATGCATGGAGTATCACACGTCCTGATATTTACACTCATGCAAAAAAGACTGGCTGACCCGCGTTCCTGTCTGTCTCCAGTCTGGCGTATACACTCCAGATCTGCAATGTCCGCTTCTGGCACTGAGCGGACTGGCGACAGACGGATGTCCGCTATGAGCGAAGAGCGGAAGTTCGAAGTGCATACTTATACCTAAGCGCTCTTTAGCGAGGGTGGAGTACCAAGATAAAGCCGTTGCTGTTTCCAATATTCGATACCGCCTAAAATGCTATCCGCCCTAATCCATGCTCTGGCTACATGGATCTGCAAATGCGGTGCATTTAGTGCACTGATGATTTGGGAGCTTTCATTTAATAATCGCACGATATACGTAACAACATACTCTCCCGAATCAAAATACCCATCCTTCTGCTGTCTTTCTTTAAACACACTTTTGCTGCCCTTAGGCCAGCGACGCCGCAGAGCGGAAAGCAGGATATTGACGTAATTAATATTGGCCAGTGCCAAGTCTGCTATGCGATCTTCTTCACGGGCAGTGCTGCGTTCAGTAAGATAAAAACCAGGGATTGCCGGGCCGAACGGAGTGTAAAAACTCGGCGGATTGCTCTCGCGATACAGCAAATTCCAGACCTCTCCAAAGGGAAAAACCTCTTCGTCATAAAACAAAGTGCCCAAGCGAATGGACTGCATTTGTAATCTTCCATGCAGATACAGAGGCAGCTTAGTATTCTCAAGCCTCATGAAATACCTACGGAAAAGGATGCATATCTTTTCGCTGAGACATCGCAAAGGTTTACTCTGCCAGAGTCGCCATTTTTGTCTCCGTTCAGCGATATCGAGCATACAGCCAAACGCATCGATTTGCTCATCAAATGAGACTTTGAGTGGGCCCCTTAACCACCGAGCAAGATAAAATAAAAGCGCTGTTGCAGGTTTATTTTTAGCCCGAATCAGGCCTGTACGATTCACGTTTCTAACTTTTTCGTGCGGGGATTTTAGATAGTTCTGTATCAGTAGCGCCCCTGCAATAAATCCACGGGAGTAGTAAATCTCAGCTTCAAAAGGCACTAACAAATTGTCGTTCTCCAGCCGGCGTTTCAAATAGCGGAGCTGCTCTTCGGCTAGTTGGCCAAGACCCATAGAGCTGGCCAGGCGTGTACCGGTAAGGTACTTTTCTTTCTCAGTCGGGATGTAATATTCAGTTAGCGCAATTCGCCACCAATCATTACCCTCTCCTGTATCGGCCAAAGTCCTACTAGAAACTCCAAGTAAAGAGGTCAATAGTTCTGCCGTTGGCCCGTATTGAATCTTCATACCGCCAAAGGCCCCTTGCCAATAGACCATCGGTTCACGATTTTTCTGATCGTCGGGTCGCCAGAACTCTTGCTTTACTTCCGAGCTGTGGCCAATCCATACCAACCGGGTCGAACGATCTCCATTCCAGCGCTCACGGATCCAGTGATTAACGTCAAAATGGTCGGTACCGCTGTAGCCTGCTACCACCATTAAATCTGCCTGAACGGTTACCTGCTCAAGCAAAGTTTTAATTACCTCCGGTAGTCCGTGTTCCAGGTCTGCAAGCGTTGCACCAAGTCCAGAGCAGCCATGCTCTATGGTGCCATGTATCTTGATAATACCCCAGTCTTCGCCGTATTCTCGATGCAGGATGTCAAAAGCTTTGGTATCAGGATCGATCACATGCACAGGGATTTGATGACAACCCGCCTGTTCAATACAATCATCAAAATTGGTGGTAATACACCAGCTACGGTGCTTAATCAGGTAATCGGCAATCAGGTGATGATTTGCATTCGGAGGACGGTGGGAAAAAATACGCAGCAGTTCCCGCGCGGAACCACTACGTTCAGCGCCTTCAATGGTTGAAGGTTCAAACGCTTTATCGAGCACATGTTCTAAGCGTGGCAGGCTTCGCCCCATCCATTGATTGCATTGGCTAAATACCGTTTTTATTTCGGAAGCCGCTTTGTTGTCTAATAAATGGTCGAGCAGAGCTTCAGTTAGATCATATCCTCCAGGTAACTGCGTAGGGGACTCAATCGAAATTCCCGCGCCAACCATTAATACAACCTTGCCCGGGCAGGGCCACTCGGGCGTGAACCCCTTCCAACCAAACCACCAGTCATCCATTTCCATAGTTTTACCTTTAGGCTGCTTAAATGTGCTATTAATGCCTTAATTTTTCTGGTAATTCAAACCGTCAAAAAAGCACAAATGCGTAACCTGCGGTCGAGTTTAAAATCGATAACTAATTTTCAAGACGTACAGCCGCTGACGTTCAGCTCAGTTCAGCTTTGCAGTTTATTGTCACCATAGGAGAAATAAGCTCACCACCCAGATACCGATGTCAGTATCTCTCATAGGAACTATATGCTAATGAATTTCAGGCCTAGTGCGTTTTTAATGTCCATAATGTCCGCTTCTGGCACAAAACGGACATTCAGCATGCATTTTTACAAAGTACCAACATCCCCATGGTCAGTATGTGAAAGCATGTAACCCTTCACTCGTCCCGTGTTTATAAGCCCCCATACCCCACACCTATTTTTTGGGAATAACTGCTTAGCTCAGTGCTGACATTGATATGAGCATGCCCGCACTTTCTGGGCATAAACAGGGAAGGTAGGGTATGGCGCGATTTATACGGCTGTAACCGGCTACGACGGGCGTACGGCACCGTTCACCTTCACACCGGAACGCTCTGCATGCCCAAAAAAATGAGGTAAAAAATCGTTCATATTGAGGAAACCTATTTTTTCAAGATGCTCAATCAGGAGTGCTGATACGGGGGAATTGTCATTCAGCTACCGTATTTTTATTGTGGGAGTTGCGATCTGCTTCAGGGCTCTGGTCGATATTTATTGCCCTGGCTAACTCCTCCATTGCCCGTGTTGCTGACTGAAGTCGGTCATCACCCATCTTCATGGACAACTTATCTTTAGCTGATTTCCATACAGGCAAGGCTTCTGCCATGAGCTGGTATCCGGAATCCGTCAGATTTAGCCGCTTTCCTGCGCGGCCGCGTCCACCTTCGGAACGGACTAAACCTCTCAATTCCATGTTCTGAACATTTCGGCTCAGGGTTGTGGCATCAACACCCGCGCTGACCGCAAGATCAACTATTGCGGCGCCCTCGAAAGCTCCAATTCCGACCAACAGGCTAAATTGCTCGGCGGTCAAACCGAGCGATTTGAAACAGACATTGTAGTAGCGCGTGACTGCGCGCGCCGTGGCACGAGCCTGAAATCCCGGACATTCTGCTGCTACATCCCTGAAATACTTTGGATCAAAACCGCTCATGAGGTACCTCTTGAAATCCCGATTAATGAATAATACTGTATATGCATTATTTAACAACTGGAGAAGCATCATGCCTGCATACGTGCATATCAATCTGCGTGTTATCGACCCTGACAGGCAGTCTAAACTGGCTCCCCGGTTTCAGGCAGCTCTGAAAGAAGCTGGCGGGCGAATCCTGCATTTTGGCACCGTCTCGGAGGTTCTTGAAGGCGATGAGGTGCCACTGCCATTAGCTGGCGTATTTGAGTTTCCAACCCTTAACCAGGCGTTAGCCTTCTACAACTCTGAAAAATACGCCCCCATCAAGGCCGAACGCCGGGAAGCTCAGGAAGCACGGATGTTCATTGTCGAAACCGACTGAGATCCTTTCCCGGAATACAGACAGATTCTTTTGAGTACATGCTGTGCCTCCTAAGGCTTTGCCAGGAAACCAAAAATATCCTGCGCAGAGCCTGTTTATGATGAAGACAAAACCTGCATCCCTGGATAGGGTATAAAAATAAGATTCATATAAATCAGTCGTTAAGTGCAACTCTTGATTCCAGATCACAAAAAATTGTTGCCGTTTTCAGTACGCCATAACACCGGTGAACCCGTTTTCGCATCAGTGCACCGATGGCTACCATTTCAGGTTTGCCCCTGAGACACATTTCCTTGTAGATATTACGCATCCGTTTATTGTTAATTTTTCCGCATAGGGCAGACATGTAGAGCTTTGCTCTGAGCTGAGGCGGCCGATTTAAGATATGCGTGGCCGTCCCCGAACGTTTTTCAAGAGGCACTATGCCTGGAAAAGCCGCAGCCTGATCTGCTGATTCAACGTTATGGCTGCGCAGCACAACCAGCATGTGCATCCCAGTGGGGCCCGACAGATTTAATCGACGTCAGCAGCGCACAATCCCGTTTCAGGTCTGGGCTGGCCTGAATGTCCGCTTTAACCTGCCATTCAATCTTTCTCACTTCTTCATGGAGCAGCTGCGCCATCCTGATGCATGAACCGATGACGTCTGCAGGCGTGTCAGTAGACTGATATTTTTCGAGCCGGTTTTCCCCCCGCATAGCGTCAGCCAGCAGCACATCCCAGCGATACCGACTGGAAACATGATTTCACTCCTCTCACATAGAGTGTCACGCCAGTTCGCCTGGTATATACGGAGTCGTGCTCACGGAGACCCGGTCCGGTACGCCCGGAAAATCTGACGCAGGCATTGACGCAGGCGCGAACCCGCTGCGGTCTGGATGAGGCGGACAACCCGCCAGCTTTCCATGAGATCCGCAGTTTATCGGGAAGGTTATTAGAAGCGCATTATGGTGAGGTGTTTACACAGCGGTTGCTGGGTCATAAGAATCTCTCGATGACGCAGAAGTATCCCGACTTCCGTGGCGATGAGTACGTACTGGTATGAGGCATATGTAATTACGGACAAATTTCGGACATTTTCGTACAGGCGAAAATCTGAACTTGCAAATCATGCATTTCTGAATATGCGGTATATGTATCATATTTGTTAAAAACCGCCCGCTTAATCCAGAAAATTCAACGATATATGGGCACGATGCCTGCATATAAATGGTAGTAATACTTACTAATTCATAACTTTATAATCAGACAGTGAGATTTTTCTTTGGCCTTTTTCGGACGGATTTCGGCCCGCCCTTACCAGCCAGAATAAAGTTTACCTGGACTGAGAAGAAAAAGCATGGCGCGACTGGCAGTGGTAAACATCAGGTTATGGTGAAGCGTTCTGGATACCATGCAAACGGGCCTCAGTGTCCGACAGATTGCCGGTTTTGTAATGCAGCGATAGCGTTTATTTAGGGTAAAATCTTAAGAAAAATGTCTGAGTGAGGTAACTGACAGGAATAAGTTTTATGCGAAAGGCACTTATGATAGGGGCTGTCACTACAGATTCGCAGATAATGCTTTTTACGACCGTCTCACCCCCAGCCGTAGAAACCGTGTCCCTTCCTTCGGCACGGTGAGCATCAGTGCGCTGCAATATCACTTAACTCCAATTCACACCCATGCGTTGCAACTCGATCGGCACGGTAATAGCGCACCACATCGCCCACAATCAGTAACGACGGCGACACCGGTTTTTGCTGTTCAACAGTTTCAGGCAACCCGGCCAGCGTGGTGATCAGCACCCGCTGGTTCTGACGCGTACCGTTTTCAATGATCGCCACCGGCGTCGCCTCGCTGCGGCCATATTCCCGTAACCGGGCGCTAATCACGCTGCTCCAGCTTAATCCCATGTAAAACACCAGCGTCTGATTGGTCGCGGTCAGCGCCGCCGCATCCAGCTGCGGTTCGCCGCTGCGCCCGTGTCCGGTGATAAAGCGCAATGACTGGGCACAGTCACGGTGCGTCAGCGGAATGCCGCTGGCAGCCGCACAGCCCACTGCGGCGGTAATACCGGGCACCACTTCGCAGACAATATTCGCCTGCTGCAGGCTGACCATCTCTTCACCGCCACGGCCAAAGATAAAGGGATCGCCGCCTTTTAAACGCACGACATTGCGCCCGCTGGCAGCCAGGTCCACCAGCAGTTGATTAATCTGAGCCTGCTTCAGGCCGTGATGACCCGGCTGTTTACCCACGTCGATACAGAGTGCACTGCTGGCGACTTCCGCCATCACCGCTTCGCTGACCAGGCGATCATAGACCACGACATCCGCACGTTGCAGCAGGCGCAGCGCCTTGACTGTCAGTAGATCCACATCCCCCGGTCCGGCCCCTACCAGCCAGACTTTGCCAGGGCTGGACGCGTTGTCCGGCGCCAGCAGTTTATCTAAAGGGTTGATCGCAATCATCATTCTTCCTCCGGTACAGCAACGGAAAGCAAAAGGTGTTTTAGCTCCGGCAGGCAGGAGCCGCAGTTGGTACCACAGTTGAGTGCGTTACCCAGTGCCTGAGTGCTGTGACAGCCCTGTTTAATCGCCTGTAAGATGGTGTTTTCCCCAACGCCAAAGCAGCTACAGATCGTCCGGCCAGCCACGGCACGTTGTGCCGATTGTCCCGCCAGCAGAGCATGCCGGTCCGCCGCATTCACAGGTGCCTGGCGAAAAGCCTGAGCAACCCAGTCATGGTTGATCTCGGGTAAAGACGCGCCTGCATAAAAGACCAGGTGCAGCTCACCGTTACGCCAGGCCAGCAGGCGGTAATGCGGTTCCGCCGCATGAGCGGTTTGCAGTTGCAGCCCGGCCAGCGGGATCGTTGCCATGAGCCACTGTTCTGGCGAACCGTCTCCAGCCACGCTAAAGCGTTGCACGCCCTCATAGGGTGTTCGCGCCCAGTAGCGCAGCGCATCAGGCGGGCTTGCGTCGCGCTGCCAGAGCCAGCCCTGCCAGCTGACGTTGAGCGGGTGGATACGCACAGCGGTTTGTTTAAATGCAGGCTGTGCCGAGACTGGACAGCGGGTTGAAGCCACCAGTCCGCCAACCGTGCCCTGCAGGCTGAACTGTCGGTTCCAGTGCATAGGGACAAAGATCTCACCGCGCCGCAGACCGCTGTCCAGCGTCACACGCACCGTCACCCAGCCCGCGTCGGACTGCACCCGTGCCAGTGCGCCCGCGCACAGGCCATAGCGTTGTGCGTCCTGCGGATGCAGGGCTGCAAATGGCTCATCACAATGCTGCATGAGCCGGGGAACCAGGCCGGTACGCGTCATGGTGTGCCACTGATCGCGGATCCGTCCGCTGTTCATTAATAACGGGTAAGCCGTTTCGCACACCACTGGCTGCGGCGTGGCCGGTGGCAACAGGCGGGCTTTACCATCAGGATGGTAAAAGTGCCGGTCGCTAAACAGCCGGGCGCAGCCCTCGGGATAACGAGCGTTGATTGGCCACTGTACCGGCTTCATCGCATCCCACTGTGCGTCGCTCATACCGGCCAGACCGCTGATATCAAAGGCGCGCTGGCCGTTGTTCTCAAACCCCGACAACGCCGCATGTTCGCGGAAGATGGCTGCCGGATGCGTCCAGGTAAAGCCTTCATGAAAGCCCAGACGCTGGGCGACCTGCGCGAGTAACCACCAGTCCGGTTTAGCTTCTCCGGCCGGAGGCATAAACGCGCGCTGACGGGAAATCCGGCGTTCAGAATTGGTCACGGTGCCGTTCTTTTCCCCCCAGCCCTGCGCGGGTAGCAAAATATGCGCAAAGGCGGTGGTATCCGTTTGCGCCAGCACGTCTGACACAATTACCAGCGGACAGGCAGCCAGCGCCCGGGCAATGCGATTGCCTTCTGGCATCGAAACCGCCGGATTGGTGCCCATAATCCACACAGCTTTGATTGCTCCACGGTCAATGGCGTCAAACAGATCAACCGCCGTCAGGCCGGGCTCACGCGCCATACGCGGACTGCGCCAGAAACGCTGTAAACGGTCGCAATCTTCTGCGGTGAAACTCATATGCGCCGCCAGTTGGTTGGCCAGCCCCCCTACTTCCCGCCCGCCCATCGCATTCGGCTGTCCGGTCAGCGAAAACGGGCCGCAGCCGGGTCGGCCAATCTTGCCGCTCAGCAGGTGCGCATTGAGAATAGCATTGTTGTTGTCACTGCCGCTTTGTGACTGATTAATGCCCATGCACCATAAGGTCAGTACGCGCTCATGCCGGGCGAACAACTGGTAGAACGCAGCGATCACTTCCTGGCTGATATCACAATGGGCTGCCACCGCCGCACCATCCCACTGCCGCGCGGCCCGTAAGGTTGTGTCTACACCGTCCAGATGCGGCAGCATCGTGGCGTCAATGCCGTCATGCTGTTCCAGCCAGTGCAGCAGGCCCGAGAACAGGGCCGGATCGCTGCCCGGCCGGAGCGGTAAATGCAGATCGGCGAATTCACAACTGGCCGTGCGGCGCGGATCGATAACCACAACCTGCATCTCAGGGCGCTGCGCTTTTGCCTGTTTCAGGCGCTGAAACAGCACCGGATGGGCCCAGGCGGCGTTCGAGCCGACAAGAATGACTACCTCGGCCTCATCCAGATCCTCGTAACAGCACGGTACGGCATCCGCCCCAAATGCCCGTTTATAGCCTGTCACCGCGGAGGCCATACACAGGCGTGAATTGGTATCGATGTTGGCGACGCCGAGAAAGCCTTTCATCAGCTTGTTAGCCACATAGTAATCTTCCGTGAGCAACTGGCCGGAACCGTAGAAAGCCACTGCCTCCGGGCCATGCGCATCGATAATCCTGCGCAAACCATCAGCCGCGGCATCCAGTGCCGTCTCCATGCTGACCCGCTGGTGATGAAGCTGAGGATGCAGCAACCGTCCGGCCTGTGTCAGGGTTTCGCCCAGTGCCGCGCCCTTTACGCATAGCCGCCCGGCATTCGCCGGATGACGGGTATCGCCACTGACCTGAGGCGACGCGCTCTGCGGCTGCGTGACCTCGACGCCGCAGCCCACCCCGCAATAAGCGCAGGTAGTTTTCATGATGCCTGCGCCATCAGGTTAAGCGGACGGTTTGCGACCCAGACCTGGCCGTCCTCCAGTTTAACCGGCCAGCAACGCAGCTGATGCTGGGGATTATCAAGGCTCTGTCCGTCACGCAGGCGTACACGCTGTTTGTAAAGCGGCGAGATCACCACCGGCTCCCCCGCAACATCACCAAGGATACCGCGTGACAGTACGCTGGCTTCGCTGCCCGGCTCACGATCCTCCAGCGCATAACAGTCATCACCCATGCGGAATAAGGCAATACGGACGCTGCCAAGACGGGCTCCGATGCCGGCCTCTGGCGGAATGGCCTCCAGTGGGCAGATTTCGCTCCAGGGTTCGGCGGGCAGATGCATCAGGGGAATACCACTGGCCTTGTGTGGCTGGCGCTGTCCGCGCACGCGTGCATAGTGCAGCGTTTCATCCGGCTGATCGCTGTTCACTGTGGCGGTAAACAGCGCACGTCGCGAGGGATCGGCCAGCGTGGTCTGCCATTCGCATTGCCAGGTGTCCACCACCTGTTGCATTTCCTGTTCCAGCGTGGCGGCGATCCCCAGGCTGTCATGAATCACCACCTCACGCAGGTAGTCCAGCCCGCCCTCCATGTTATCCATCCAGACGCTGGTACGCTGCAGGCGATCCGCCGTGCGCACGTAGAACATCAGAATCCGGTCGACGTACTGGATTAGCGTGTCATCGTCCAGATCGCTGGCAAACAGTTCCGCATGGCGCGGCTTCATGCCGCCATTGCCGCAGACGTACAGGTTCCAGCCGTTTTCCGTGGCGATGACCCCGATATCTTTACTTTGTGCTTCCGCACATTCGCGGGTGCAGCCGGACACCGCCATCTTGATCTTATGCGGTGCGCGCAGGCCCTTATACCGGTTCTCCAGCGCGATGGCGAAGGCGGTAGAATCCTGCACGCCATAACGGCACCAGGTCGAGCCGACGCAGGATTTCACCGTACGCAGGGATTTTCCGTAGGCATGACCGGTTTCAAAACCGGCTTCCAGCAGGGTTTCCCAGATAGCAGGCAGCTGGTCCAGCCGCGCACCAAACAGATCGATACGCTGGCCGCCGGTAATTTTGGTATAGAGATCGTAACGCACGGCCACTTCGCCGATGGCAATCAGGCCCTGTGGCGTGATCTCGCCCCCCGGCACGCGCGGTACGACCGAATAGGTGCCATCTTTCTGGATATTGGCAAAGTAACGGTCATTCGTGTCCTGTAACGGTAAATGTGCCGGTTTCAGCAGGTAATCGTTCCAGCACGAGGCCAGTAGCGACCCCACCAGCGGTTTGCATACCTCGCAACCACAACCCCGTCCGTGGCTGGCCAGCAGATCGTCAAAGGTTTTGATGCCATTAATACGGATCAGGTGATACAGCTCCTGACGGGAATAGGCGAAGTGCTCACAGATGTCTTTTTTAACAGCGACGCCCAGGTTTTCCAGCTGAAGCTCCATCACCTGTTTTACCAGCGCGGCGCAGCCGCCACAGCCTGTTGCGGCTTTAGTGCAGCTTTTTATACTGGCCATATCGCCACAGCCACTCTGCACCGCATGGCAGATATCGCCTTTACTGACGTTATGGCAGGAACACACCTGGGCACTGTCCGGCAGCGCAGCGACGCCCAACCCTTTGGCCGGCGCGCCATTCAACGCAGGCAAAATCAGCGCTTCCGCTGCCGTCGGCAGCGGCATGGCGTTTAACATCATTTGCAGGAGCGTGGCATAGTCGCTGCTGTCTCCCACCAGCACGCCGCCCAGCAGTCGTGCATTGTCGGCGCTAACCACGATCTTCTTGTAAATGCCTTTTGGCCCGTTGGCCCAGTGGTAGCTCAGGCTGCCCGGCGTTTTGCCGTGCGCATCGCCAAAGGAGGCGACTTCTACGCCCAGCAGCTTCAGTTTAGTGCTCATGTCGGCACCGGTGAACTGCGCCGGTTCGGCCGCCAGATGCCCGGCCAGCACACGCGCCATCTGGTAGCCAGGCGCTACCAGGCCAAAAATCTGCCCGTTCCACAACGCGCATTCGCCGATAGCATAAATGTCGCTGTCACTCGTCTGGCATTGATCATTGATGGTAATGCCGCCGCGCGGCCCCACGCTGATGTCGGCGCTCCGGGCCAGCTCATCACGCGGGCGGATACCGGCAGAGAACAGCACCAGATCGGTGGTCAGCTCGCCGCCATCGGCAAAGTGCAGCACCAGACTGCCGTCAGGCTGGGTGGCAATCTGTTCGGTCTGCTTCGAGGTATGCACCGTCACGCCCAGCGAGTCGATCTTTTGCCGCAGCATCAGCGCCCCGCCGTCATCCAGTTGCACGGCCATCAGGCGCGGCGCAAACTCAACCACGTGCGTCTCCAGCCCCAGCTGCTTCAGCGCATTGGCGGCTTCCAGCCCCAGCAGCCCGCCGCCGATCACCACGCCGCGCTGACTCTGGCGGGCACAAGCTGCGATGGCATCCAGATCGTCCAGCGTGCGGTAGACAAAGCAGCGCCCGGCGTCATGGCCGGGTACCGGTGGTACAAAGGCGCGGGAGCCGGTGGCCAACACCAGCTTATCCCAGGCCAGCTCACGTCCCGCGCTGTCACGCAGGCTGCGCTGCTGGCGATCGATCGCCTCTACCCGGCAACCGCTGCGCAGTTCAATTGCGTTCCGGGCAAAAAAATCCTCGCTCACCAGCGACAACTCTGTTGCCGTTTTACCGATGAAATACTCAGAAAGGTGAACCCGATCGTAAGCCTGATAGCGCTCTTCGCCGTAGACCACAATGTGATAATGCTGATGCAGGTTACGGGCGACCAGCTGCTCCAGAAAATGGTGGCTGACCATGCCGTGACCCACCACGGCTAATACAGGTTTCGTTTGGCTCATCACAGGGTTTCCTGCAGCCAGCGGCTGCGTTTCAGGTTCATCAAGGCCGAACAGCGTATTCACAGAAACCGGTCCGGCATTATGGAGTTGGTTCAGCAGCGCGCCACTTTGCTGGCAGTCGCCATACAGCAGCACGCCGTTCAGTCGGCCGTCTTTGAGGAACAGGCGGCGATAGTGCCCGGCGATCGGGTCAAAACTGGTGACAGACGGGGCTTCGCGAACGTCACCAGCGCTAAACAGGGAAATGCCGCTGACTTTGAGACGGGTGCCCGTGGCCGCACTGTAGAAATCTCCCTGAGGCCGATCGGCCAGTTGCGCCGCCAGAATCTTTGCCTGGGCCAGACAGGGCGCGACCAGACCGAAGGTCTCGCCGCTGATTTCACAACATTCGCCTACGGCATAAATTCCGGCGTGCGCAGTGCGCAACTGGCGATCCACCAGAATGCCGCGCTGACAGGGAATACCGGCGGCCTGCGCCAGGGCGATCGCCGGCTGGACACCAATGGCCATCACCACCTGCTGCGCCGCCAGCACACGGCCATCGTGGAGGATCACGCTATCCGTGCGGATCGCCGCAAGGCTGGCATTCAGTTCACAGCGAATGCCGCGCGCCCGGAGCTGAGCCAGCAGTAATTCCCCTGCCCTGATATCCAGCTGTCTGTCCAGCAAACGTGACTGACGATGAATCAGCGTGACCTGACGTCCCTGCGCCTGAAGTCCGGCGGCGGCTTCAATACCCAGATAGCCCCCACCGACCACCACTACCGGACCGTGCCCGGCCAGCAAAGTGTTCACATCCTGCAGCGTGCGAAACGTGCTGACATGCGGCAGGTCGCTGCCTGGAACAGACGGCCTGCAGGGCTGCGATCCGGTCGCCAGTACCAGGCGGTCCCAGTGCAGCAGGCGCTGGTCGGTGCGTAAGGTCCGCTCAGCAATATTCACCTGTTCCACCGTCTCTCCCACCCGCAATGTTATGCCGTGACGGTGATACCAGTCAGGGTCGTGGATCAGCGTTTGCTCAACGGTGGTTTCTCCGGCCAGCAGCGGCGACAACAGCACACGGTTATAGTTGCCGTGCGGCTCACGGCCAATCACAGTGATGTCGTAACGCATCGGCGCCAGCTGCAACAGAGTTTCTACCATGTGCATGCCCGCCATCCCGTTACCCGCAACCAGCAGCCGTTGTCTCATGGTGTCGTCCTTATGCCGCCGAAGTCTGTTTTTCGTAGAGAAAATGCAGCACTTTCTGGCGCAGCTGGTGATAACGCACGTCATCCGCCAGCGCCACGCGTGAACGCGGCCGGACCAGGTCGATCGTCAGGATATCGCCCACCTGCGCCGCCGGACCGTTGGTCATCATCAGTACCCGATCGGACAGCAACACGGCTTCATCCACATCATGGGTAATCAGGACGATGGTGGTGTTCAGCGCCTGCTGGATGCGCATGACGCTGTCCTGCAGATGCGCGCGCGTTAAGGCATCCAGCGCACCGAAGGGTTCGTCGAGCAGCAGCACGCGAGGTTTCATTGCCAGCGCGCGGGCGATACCGACACGCTGCTTCATGCCGCCGGAGATCTCGCCGGGGCGTTTATGCATGGCATGACTCATTTGCACCTGGTTCAGGTTGTGCTCGATCCAGTCACGCATTTCCGCCTTGTTCATCTTGCCTTTAAACACCTGCTCTACCGCCAGCTCAACGTTCTGAAACGCCGTCAGCCAGGGCAACAGCGAGTGGTTTTGAAACACAACGGCGCGCTCAGGGCCGGGGCCGGTGACTTCGCGGTTATCGCATAACAGGACGCCGCTGGTAGGTTGGGTTAAACCGGCGATCAGGTTGAGCAGCGTGGATTTACCACAGCCGGAGTGGCCGATCAGGCTCAGGGTTTCCCCCTGATGAATATCAAAGCTGACATTATCGAGCGCCAGAAAATCGCCGCCGGAAGTGGTAAAACGTTGGCTGACCTGCTGTACACGAATGATAGGTTGCATAGTGTTCCCCTTATTTATCCCAGCTAAAGCGACGCGCCAGCAGCATCAGTCCCTGCTCCAGTAGCAGGCCGACGACGCCAATCAGCAAAATGGCAATCAGGATGTTTTCAACATTGAGGTTGTTCCACTCGTTCCAGATCCAGAAGCCGATCCCCAGGCCTCCCGTCAGCATTTCGGCAGCCACGATCACCAGCCAGGCGATACCAATCGACAGGCGGACCCCGGTCAGCACCGCAGGCAGAACGGCGGGAAACAGGATGCGGCGCAGGATGGTCCATTCCGACAGTTGCAGCACGCGCGCCACATTGAGGTAATCCTGTGGAATGCGCTGTACACCTTCGGCGGTATTAATAATCATCGGCCAGATAGAACAGATAAAAATGGTCCAGCTGGAGGCCGGTTCGGCGCGCTGGAACAGCAGCAGGCCGATAGGCAGCCAGGCCAGCGGGCTGACCGGACGCAGTAGCGCGATAACCGGATTGAACATGCGTGCCACAAAGGCAAAACGCCCCAGCAGAAAGCCTGCGGGAATCCCCACCAGCGCGGCCAGGCCAAAGCCGATAGCGACGCGCTGCAGCGAGGCCAGCACATTCCAGCCGATGCCCTGATCGTTAGGGCCGTTGTTATAGAACGGATCTGCGAACAGGATTTTCGCCGCTTCCCAGGTGGCGTACGGGCCGGGAAAGCCTTTGCTGGAAAGGGCCGCGATCTGCCAGATCAGAAGCAGAAGCATCACACCGCACAGCGCGGGAATGGCACGCTGCAAAAACGGACGCAGGCGCGCAGGCGAGCGCATCTTTTTTGGCGTGACCTGAAGGGGCACCACCGTGGCCCGGGTGGGCAGCGTCTCAGGCTGCGTCAGGGAGCGAGTCTGGCTTTTCATCACGACCTCTCTTTGTGGTTAATGGCAAAGCTGGCGGCGTAAACGGCAGGATTCGTGCCATCCCACACCTTGCCGTCGATCAGGGTGCTGCTGCGCATCTCACTGCCGGGCAACGTGATGTTGCCGACGGCGCTCGCTGCCTGTTTGTAGATATCAATTCGGTTGATCTGCTTTGCGACGCCCAGATAGTCCGGATCCTCGGTCAGCATTCCCCAGCGCTTAAGCTGGGTGAGGAACCACATGCCATCGGACAGATACGGGAAACTGACGCTGCCGTCATGGAAGAAGCGCATCGCATGCGGGTCTTGCCATTTGTGTCCCAGCCCGTTTTCGTACTGGCCGAGCATGCGACCCTGCAGAATCTCAGGTTTGGTGTTGATCCAGGCGCGTCCGGCCAGCACCTGCGCCGTTTCGCGGCGGTTATCATCGGAGGCATCGATCCAGCGTGCCGCCTCCAGGACAGCCGCCGTCAGCGCGCGCGCCGTATTGGGGTTTTCTTTCACCCACGCGGCGCGGGTGCCAAGAATTTTTTCGGGGTGATCGGGCCAAATCTGCTGACTGGTAGCGACGGTAAAACCAATATCATCACTGATGGCGCGCTGATTCCACGGCTCGCCCACACAGAAGCCGCTCATATTGCCAATCTTCATATTCATCACCATCTGCGGCGGCGGCACGACGACAGTGCGCACGTCATCAAATGGATTGATACCGGCATTCGCCAGCCAGTAGTAGAGCCACATCGCGTGGGTACTGGTCGGAAAGGTATGCGCAAAGGTGAGACTGCCTTTGGCCTTGCTGTCGATGGTCTTTTTCAGGCTGGCGGCATCGGTGACTTTTTGCGCTTTAAGCTGGTTCGACAGGGAGATTGCCTGGCCATTGTTATTGAGCGTCATCAGGTTCGCCATCGCATGCTGAGGACCGGCAACGCCCAGTTGCAGGCCATAGATCATGCTGTACAGGACGTGTGCTGCATCGAGCTCACCGGAGATCAGTTTGTCGCGGACGGCTGCCCAACTGGCTTCTTTACTGGGCTGTAGCGTCAGACCATATTTTTTGTCGAAGCCTTTCACCGAGGCCATGACGACCGGCGCACAGTCGGTCAGTGGAATAAATCCCACCCGCACGGTGGCTTTTTCTGGCGCATCGGAACCCGCCGCCCATACGGCGTTGCGCAATCCCGGCAACAGCCACAGCCCGCCAGCGGCGGCGCTGGATAACAGCAGTTGACGTCGAGACAGTGAAACTGGCGATTTGCTCATTTTTTGCCACCCTCAGGAAATAAAAAAAGGCGTCCTCTCCACTGCTTTCACAGGGAGATGGACGCCTTTATCCAAAAGCACTCGCTTTACCGCCGTTGGCAAAGCTAATGCATACACTTAATAGGGTAAAGCAAACTGCATGCCAGCTTTGAAACGGCCCTGCGCGTGGCGATCAGGGCTTTCCCCGGGCTGGTTTTTTAACCGATTTTGCACGTTTTTGACGCAGAATACGCACAAGCATTGTGCAGCTAACGCTTTAGAGTTATCTCTTCATTGTGGCTGCCACCGTGACGATCGCCTGGGCGATTTCCGGTAGCCGTTTATTCTGATCCATCGCGCTTTTACGCAGCCGTTGCCAGGCGTGCTCTTCACTCAGCCCATGCTGCTGCATCAGCCAGGTTTTGGCCTGGTCGAGCAGTTTGCGCTCTTCCAGCGTGGCGCGCAGGGTGGCCAGCTCATTGGCCTGATGCTGTAAACGCTGAGACTGCTCCGTGATCAACGACAGCAGTGAACGACCCAGCTGGGGTGCCAGCCCGTCGCTGTTCAGCGCACCGGACTCGGTGGGCAGCCAGTCCACCCCGGAGACATATAAAGTAAAATCGCAGCCCGACTGCGCCACATGCAGAGGTTCAGCTGCCTGATGCTGTGCCAGTGCGATCGCCTCGCGGCAGCGCAACATCAGCGTGGCTGACAGCCGATCCTCCAGCAATTTCATTTGGTCGATGCGCTGTGACAGCAGCGAAAACCAGTGCAGCGCGCCACTGTCGTCCCGCCGACCGTCGGTACAGGCAATGCGTCGCAGTCGTTCAATTTCACGACTGGCCTGCGCCAGCGGCTGCCAGTGGTGTAAAACCGCCTCATCGGCAAACTGCTGGAAGGTCGAAAAGCTTTGTTCCTGTGCTTCAATTAAGGCCACCATGGCGCTGCGCTGCTCCGCGCTAAATTGTCCGGCAGCAAAGCCGGCCGCTCCCAGGGCGCGTTCCTGTCCCGTCAGCTCTTTGCCCTGCATAAAGCTGAATAGCGCAATGAGCGCGCGGGTAATGTCAGGATGGCTGGCGGTGTCGGCGGCCTCAAAAACCAGGTTCAGTAAGCTACGGATAATGGTACTGAACGCCGCAACGGCCTGCGCGTGCGCGATCTGCTGTTGCGTAATCTGCTGGCGCAACGCCGGTAATCCGGCCAGGGCCTGCAGCGCGGCGGCGATCAGGTTGCAGAAGCGGCTGTATCCCGGCTGGGCTTCAACCCTGGGTAAGGCCTGGCAAAAATCCCGTTGGCAGCGCGTCACATCCTGCTCACTGGCGAGCCGTTGCTCGCCGTAAAGCCTGCCTTCTGAACATATCCACAGATTGCTCGCCCCCCGCTCGCGCTGAAGCTGATGCACCAGCTCGCTGACGGTGGTAATGAGTTTGCCGGTCTGGCGAAGGCGTTGCAGGCTGGCAATATCGCTTTGCCTTGAGGCCTGTAACCAACTCAGTGCGTCATCCATTGCTCCCCCACCCTTTGATGCCAAAAAGTGAGTCAAGCAAAAGCCGTGCCGTTTTCGTATCACCTCATTTCTCTTCACGAGAATCGCAGCGGCTGCCCGGTCATAAAAATCTTTCTATGACCAAAAAGTATCCCGGTCCGCGTGGAGACGAGAACGTAGTGGTCTAAACAATGTATTTGATTTTCTGACAAATTTCGCAAATTTACGCACAGCTGAAAATCTGACCTTGCAAATCATGCCGTTGTGGATATGCTATATACATATCATATACGTTTCATATAAAGGCCAGCTATGGGTATCGTCAAAATTTCGGATTTAATGCATGAGAACCTGCGCATCGCCAGCACGGCGCTCAGTCGTTCGATCAACGCGCAGGCGGAGCACTGGATGAAAATCGGCATGCTGGCCGAACTTTATCCGCAGCTCAGCCATCAGGAACTGACACGCCTGCTGATGCGGGTCGAACGTGATGGCGGCGCTGAACTGGCGCAGCTGCTTGACCAACCTTCCTTTATTCCGCAGGGAATCGCGCAATGAGTATTAAACTGCATACCGCTGAAGAAATTGAACGGGCGCGCGCCGCCGGTCACGCCGCCGCCAAAGTCCTGGAGATGATCGCGCCCTGGGTGAAACCCGGCGTTACCACCGATGAACTGGATCGCCGCTGTCATGACTATATTGTCAATGAGCTAAAGGTCATTCCGGCTAACATTGGCTATCAGGGTTACACCCGTACCGTTTGCACCTCGGTTAATCACGTGGTGTGCCACGGGATTCCGGGCGAGAAAAAGCTCAAAGACGGCGACATCGTCAATATCGACGTGGCGGTCATCAAAGATGGCTGGTACGGCGACACCAGCCGCATGTATTTCGTCGGTCAGCCTTCGGTACGCGCTAAGCGCCTGGTTGACGTGACGTATGAATCAATGGTGGCAGGCATTCGGGTGGTGAAACCCGGTGCAACGCTGGGCGATATCGGTGCGGCTATTCAGCAGGTCGCTGAAAAGGCCGGTTTTTCCGTGGTACGCGAGTATTGCGGTCACGGCGTCGGCGAGATCTACCACGGCGATCCGCAAATTTTGCATTACGGCACGCCGGGCCAGGGGCTGGCGCTGCAGGCTGGCATGATTTTTACCATTGAGCCCATGATTAACGCCGGCAAAGCGGGCACCAGCGTGCTGTCTGATGGCTGGACGGTGGTGACCAAAGATCGCTCCCTGTCCGCGCAGTGGGAGCACACTGTCGCCGTCACGGATACCGGCTTCGACCTGCTCACGCCCTGGCCGGAGGGTACCGGTGATTACGCCGCGATCGTTTAACGCCTGCCAATCGTCCAATCTGTGATCTCTATTGTAGTACAATCAAAATAGATTGTACTACACTGCTAACTCATGACGATTTATATCGCTCATGTGCAATATCACTATCGGCATAGTTAATGCTGCCGCGTGGCCGAAATAAAATGATTTTTATTTTCGGCTGTACTTCATTTATTGCTTAGCAAGCGAAACAGATCATTCATGACATCGCTACCCTTGCGCCTGTCTGCCGGCGCGGAGTGGCGTAATGCTGCGTGACGAGGTGGATATGATAAGTTCCGATGTTTCTGGTTCTACGTTGAGTCAATTAAATAAGCGCATCATCCCGTTTATCGTAATCTGTTATTTTGTCGCTAATCTCGATAAAACCAATATCTCTATCGCTGCGCTGCAAATGAATGCCGATCTCGGGCTTACCACCAGCATGTACGGCCTCGGTGTCGGCATGTTCTATATTTCCTACATTCTTTTCGAAATTCCCAGTAATGTCATTATGACCAAAGTCGGCGCCCGGCGCTGGATAGCGCGCATTATGATTACCTGGGGCATTGTCAGTACCGGCATGGCGCTGGTTCATAGCGCCAATCAGTTATATGTAATGCGTTTTTTACTCGGTATGGCCGAAGCCGGTTTTGCGCCGGGTATTATCTATTATATTTCCTGCTGGTTCCCTAAAAGTAACCGCGCACGTGCAATGTCTTTCTTTTATATGGGATCGGTGGGCGCGTCGATTATTGGTCTGCCCATTTCCGGTGCCATTCTCAATATGCATGGCATTGCCGATATCGCAGGCTGGCGCTGGCTTTTCGCGCTGGAAGGCATTCCCGCGGTAGTGCTTGGTTGTCTGGTGCTGTGGCGCTTACCCGATAAGCCCGACGATGCTGTCTGGTTAACTACACCGCAAAAACACTGGCTGCGCCAGCGCCTCGAACAGGACAATCTGGGTGTTACCCTGAATAAGAACCACTCCTGGCTGCAGGCATTAAAAGATCGCACGGTGTTATTGCTCAGTCTGGTATGGTTTTTACAGGCGTTTGGCTCGATCGGTATTACGTTGTTCATGCCGTTGATTATTAAAAGCATGGCCGCTGAGCAGAGTAATTTTATTATCAGCCTGTTATCCGCCCTGCCCTTTGTGATGGCCTGCGTATTTATGTATTTAAACGGACGCCACTCCGATCGCAGCGGTGAACGCGCCTGGCATATGGGCTTGCCATTAATTTTATCGGGCCTGGCACTAACCGGCGCGATTTATTCGGACAGCCTGTTGCTGTCCTATATTTTGCTGGTCTTCACCGTCGGGCTTAACTTTGCCCTGACGCCAATATTCTGGGCAGTGACCACAGAAAAATTAGCTGGCGTAGCTGCTGCGGCATCGATTGCCTTTATCAACACGGTGGCAAATTTTGTCGGACTGGGTTTACCGCCGCTGCTGGGAAAAATGAAAGATGCGACGCAAAGTTATCACTCAGGATTGCTGATTGTGGCGATGGCGCTGATTGTCGGCGGTATTCTCGGTATTATTATCGCCCGTCCATCGGGCGGTGCCGGTGCCAGCAAAACCCGCGCGCCGCATGCCGAAACCGGGCACTGAACGTGATTACGGCCCGCCTGCGGGCCTGACACTGGCCATCGCCTCTATCACCTCAGTCATGCGCTGAATCACCATCTGCGCCGCCCGCGATAGCTGGCGCGACGGCGCAGTACACAGCGCCAGGGTCAGCGGTCGCATCACGCTGTGCCTGAGCGGTACAAAGCAGAGCTGGTTCTCCTGCACCTCGGTCATTACGTCCAGCAGGCTCAGCACGCTGATGCCGGTGCCCTGCGCGATCAGGCTGCGAATCAGGCGGATGTCGTTACAGGCGATAATGTTTTCCGGCGCCAGGCCCTGCTTGCGGTACAGCGCATCGACACGTTCGTGGACCACCAGCGCGGCGCCAGGCACAATGTGTCGCTCATGACTGAGTTCGCTGAGCGACAGCAGCGGCCTCGTGCTAAGCGGATGGTCGGCGGCCATCACCACGCCCATCTCCAGTTCGGCAAACGCCAGCACTTCAAGTCCGCTCTGCCCGGCGGGATCGAGAATCAGGCCAAAATCGATTTCCGACTGGCGAATCATCTGGCTGATGCGGTGGCTGTTGTCCACCGTCAGCTCCAGCCGCAGCCACTGATGCTGGCGTGCGATATCGGCGATGGCGTCTGCCACGCTGCCTTTGGTCAGCGACTGCACCAGCCCGGCCGTGACGTTACCGCGCTTAAGTCCCTGTATATCATCGAAACGCTGCCGCGTGACGCGAAACTCACGCTGCCAGCGCATCACATCGTCATACAGCAATTCTCCGGCGGTGGTCATGCGCAGCCCTTCCGGCAAACGTTCGAACAGCGGCGTACCAAAACTCTCTTCCGCCTGCAGAATCTGCCGGTTAATGGCAGAAGCGGAAACGTGCAGTTGCTCAGCGGCTTTGCGCAAACTGCCGCTGCGCGCCACTTCGGCAAAATAGACGGCAAAGCGGGAAAACGGGCTCATTGCTCACCTGTACGGTTTTTTGCAACACATGGCTGCATTCTTGCTGATGGATTTGCACAGGCAAGCATATTAACAATGTCCTGACAAAAATGAAGCCTTCTATTTCGCCTTGTGTGAGCACCTGACAGGACAACAGCATGAATAACATTACGCCTCCCGCACACTGCACGTTTGAACCTGATGACTGGCTGCGTCTGGCGCGACAGTGGCATCCGGTTGCCCGTTCCTGTGATATCGCCGGCGCACCGACCAAAGCGGTGCTGCTTGACGAGCAGCTGGTGCTGTATCGTCTGCAGGGTCAGGTGGTAGCGGCACGCGACGTTTGCCCGCATCGTGGCGTCCCGCTGACGCTGGGTTTTCATGATGAAGAGGGTATTGTCTGCCCTTATCACGGCTTGCGCTTCGGTGCCGGTGGCCGCTGCAATCGCATCCCGTCCAGCCCCGACCAGCCGATTCCGGCCAAACTCAATTTGATCAGTTACGCGGTGGAAGAGCGCTTTGGGTTGATTTGGGTGTGCCTCGCGCCGGATGCTGACCAGCCCGCGCCGCTGCCCACCATGCCGCACTGGGATGATGCTGGTTTTCAACAGATCAACTGTCCCGGTTTTGACGTCAACGGCTTTGCCGGACGCCAGGTGGAAGGTTTTCTGGATGTGGCGCACTTCGCCTGGGTGCACACGGAAACCTTCGCCGATCCCAACAACCAGGTAGTACCTGCCTATAACCCGGTCGAAACCGAGACCGGTTTTGCCGTGGATTACTGGAGCTCAGTGAGTAACTTTGCCGCTGACAGTCCGCAGCAGGCGCCGGAAGGATTTAGCTGGCTGCGTCATTTCGAGATGCATCTGCCGTTTACCGCCACGCTGACCATTCATTTCCCCGGCGAATCGCGCCTGGTGATCATGAATGCCGCGTCGCCGGTGTCGGCGCGCAAAACGCGCATGTTTGCGCCCATCGCGCGTAATTTTGACCTGCACATCCCGGTCGAAGAGGTGCACGCCTTCAATCAGCGCGTATTCGAAGAAGACCGCCTGATGGTGGAAACCCAGCAGCCGGAGCGTTTGCCGCTCGACCTCGCTCTGGAAGCGCATATTCCGGCCGATCGCAGCTCCATTGCTTATCGTCGCGGCCTGAAGCGCATGGGCTTCGGCGAATTTTTCCTGGTGTAAGGAGGCAACGATGAGTGATCTGCTGAATGTGGTGGTGGATGGCCTGTATCGTCAGGGCCGTCACAATCTCAGCGTCACGCTGGTGGCGGAAAATGGCCAGCCGCTGCCGGACTGGCAACCGGGTGCGCACATTGATGTCCACCTGCGTGATGGTCTGATACGTCAGTACTCACTGACCGGACGCTGCGATGACGCGCGCGGCTATCAAATCTGTATTGCCCGCGACGGGCAATCACGCGGGGGCTCGCGCTACGTGCACGACACGCTGCGCCCCGGCCAGACGATTGCGATTTCGCCACCGCGCAACCTGTTTCCTCTGCAACCGGCCGCTAAAGTCATTTTGCTGGCGGCCGGAATTGGCATTACGCCGCTATACGCCATGGCGCTGGCGCTGGAGGCCGCCGCCGTGCCTTTTGTGCTGCATTACTTCGTGCGCCAGCGCGGTGATGAAGCTTTTGCCGCCGAACTGGCGCAGCGTTTTCAGCATGGATTTTGTGAAATCTGGTACAGCAGCGAAGGCCGCAGCGCCCGTGATTATCCACCGGCGGAACTGCTTGATGCTGCCGCCGACACGCATCTGTACCTGTGCGGGCCGGAAGGGTTTATGACGCACATGCAGCAGCAGGCGCTGGCGCGCGGCTGGGATAGCGCCAATATTCACGCTGAAGCGTTCAAACCTGTCGCCCGCACGGCTGGCGCGGAAGAGGGCTTTACCGTGACGCTGGCACGCAGTGGGCAGCAATGTACCATTCCACCTGACAAAACCATTGCCACGGTGCTGCTGGAGCATGGCGTCGACGTTCCGCTCTCCTGCGAGATGGGCATGTGCGGCGCCTGCCTGACGCGGGTCACCGCCGGAGAGATCGATCACCGCGATACCGTGCAGTCTGACAGCGAAAAAAGCGCCCCGGAGCAGTACATCGCCTTGTGCTGCTCGCGCAGCAAGTCGGCGGAACTGGTGATTGATCTCTAGGGCGCGCCGTAGGATGACTTAATCCGTGCCGGAAAGCTCAGGTTCAGTGCGCAGCACAATGGCTTCTTCTGCCGCCTGTGGCAGCAGTTGCAGCAGCCAGCTGGCCATCTGGCTTTCCTGCTGCAGGATGCGCCGCACGATCCTGACATCCTCCCCCTCTTCCGCCTGCTCTGCGGCCACCAGCAACGTCGAGTAGGTGGCGATTTTATAGTTACAGAACACGTAGCTGCTGACGGCCACACGGATGCCCTCTTCATCCTGCAGCATGTCGCTGGCGGCCTGACCGACCACCGACATCCGGCCTAACGACTCCTTCAGCACCGACCAGCTGCTGTCATACTGGCGCAGCAGCGTTTTCACCTGCTGCTGCTGGTCACGGCTCTGCTCAAGATACTGCTCAATACGCGCCTGCAACGCGGGATGATCCGTCAGACGTGATGCAGCCGCCTTAAGCAGGCTCTCCGCATGTTTCTCCATAGCATGCGCATCGCGCAGCCAGTCCAGATATACAGATTCCTTCGTCATGGTTTGCTCCAAAGTGAATGACACGGGCGATCTACCTCAACGGCGTCAGAGACGGATCCCTGATCGGGCAGCACGCTTTGACCTCATCGCTTTCAGGCTGGTTATCTGAAAAATAAGCGAAGCGCTAATTAAGTCCAGGCGAACAACTTAATTAAACGTAGCAAGCAAGCCGGGCTGTGCAAGAAAGGTTTTTAAGAAATGCGACAGCGGTTAATTGTCACAACGTCATCAATTCACACTAGCGTCGCTAAAAGAACGCTTCCCTTTATGAAAGTAAAATGTTAACAATTCCCCCCCCAGATGATTTGCCGGAATAAATCAGCCGAATTGACTCATCGTTAAACAACCAACGTGCTGTAAATTAAAAGTTAAGATTATTCCTGGCTTGATTATGGTAAAAACATCGCTACATTTATTTTTGCTTCATGCGGGTATGAACAGAGAGGAAAAAATGAAGGATCCAAAGAAGAAACCTGAAGAGGAAGAAAAAGTGACGCAACGTCGTGGGGGTTCAGGCAACTTCGCCGCCGATAAGGAGCGCGCGGCTGAAGCAGGCCGCAAAGGCGGTCAGGTCAGTGGTGGTAACTTCAAAAATGACCCACAGCGCGCCATTGAAGCCGGCAGGAAGGGAGGAAAGATCAGTCGTCGTAAATAACCACTCCCCATCTTTGTATTGATTTAACCTCGATAACTTTTTGCACTGTGCTCTCCTGACATCGCGTTTACGCTTCGCTTAAACGCACGTCTAATCTTGTCAGGAGAGTAATTTTCCCATCCGAAAACAATTAATCGATCAAATCTTCAGCGATCCTGCGTTATTTACCGCTTCGCTTATCAGGCGACCGCTTTTCAGTTTATTTATCCTAAAATTAAATCATTGATTATTTAACTATCAGCTTCAGGCACCCTATATTTGTACAAGCCACGCAGAGTTGTACACTTTTATTTAATCTGCGTTAATTACCCGGGCTGATATATATACACAAGCTTACAATTGGCTAACTCCACAATATTTAAGGAATTATTGCATACGCAATGCACCTTACATGGATTAATTACCCGCTATCCGCTTGATATCACCCCGCTTTTAGCTAAATTCTCCATTCACGCTCACTATTGCGTCGCTATTAACCTGACGCTAAGGGAAACGCATGAACGCTGACCTCAATGACTGTATTGCGCTGTGCTATCGCTGCGCGACCGCCTGCGACCACTGTGCTGCCGCCTGTCTGATGGATGCTGATGCCAGTGAGATGAGTCCCTGCATTACGCTCAATCAGCAGTGCGCGGCGCTGTGTCGCGTAACCGCCCAACTGCTGGCTGCCCAGAGTGAACTGAGCGAGCAGCTCTGTACCATCACGTCGATGGCCTGTCAGCTGGCTGGTTGGGAGTGCCAGAAGCACCAGCATCCACACTGTCAGACCTGTGCGGAAATTTGCCTGCAGTGCGCAGATAGCTGCATGACGGTGGGCATGGCGGAATAACGGATAGAGTTACCGGGAGGGCGGTGGCAGGTCGCCAGTGCGGTGACTGGCGACCTGGCTTAATGATCCTGCATCACCAACCCGCCATCGACATACAGCGTCTGGCCGGTGACAAATTCGCTCCACGCTGATGCCAGAAACAGCACTGGCCCGGCGATATCCGCGGCGCGCGCCAGTCGTCCGAGCGGCGTTTGCGCCGTCAGCGCATGGCGTACCGCTTCTGGCGTATGTTGACTGGCGTCGGTGGGATACACCAGTCCCGGCGCCACGCAGTTCACCCGAATGCCCAGCCCCCCCAGTTCGGCCGCCAGCGTCCGGCTAAAGCCCGTCAGCGCGGCTTTTGCGGTGATATAGTCGTGATAAGCCACCGCCGGCCGGGCGATCAAATCACTTACCAGATTGATGATACTGCCGCGCGCGCGGCGGCGCATCAGCGGCAAGGCCGCCTGACACACGTTGTAGCAGGCGTTCACTGCGCCATCAAACTGCGTCTGGTAAGCAGACCAGGACGTTTCCCAGAAGCGCTGGCGCTGGTCCGGATCGAAGCGATAAGGTGCGAAGGCATTGTTCACCACCACATCCAGTCGCCCGGTAGCGGCCTCGATCTGCTGCATCATATCGGCTACCTGTGCGGCACAGGTCACATCGGCGGCAATCGCCAGTGCCCCCCCGCCCTGTGCTTCACAGGCCGCGACTACCTGCGAAGCGGCGTCGTGATTACGTAAATAGTTGACCACGACAAACGCGCCTTCGGCGGCAAAGGCCTGGGCAATGGCGGCGCCAATACCGCGGCTGGCGCCGGTCACCAGCACGGTGTGATTGCTGAATTTCATTGCGTTTCTCCACGCCCGCTCAGTCAAGATAGGGCGCATAGTGTTCAGCGGCGGTTTCCGCCGCCTGTTCGATTTCGCACAGGGTGACCAGATCCAGCAGGCTAAAACGGCCATCGTGATGCCAGCCCGCCTCCGGTGAAGTCATGTTACCCAGCGCCGTGATGCGCGTGACGCCCGCCGCACCGAGCTGCGCCGCCAGCCGAAACAGCACCTCGGGCGCGGCCGCGAGGCCAACGCTTTGCAGATACGCGCGCTGCGCGGCTACCCAGCTTACCGCCTCCTCCAGCATATCCACGGCAATCACCTTCAGCGTACGTCCGAGCGCGCCCGGTTGTAACGGCTCCGGCTTGTCGACGTACACCACCGCCCAGGCATCGTGCTCATCGCCGTACAGCGTGCGGTCACCGCTCAGCGCAGATATTTCCTCCGCGTTACGCCACGCGGCCACAGCCTGACTTTCACCCAGCGTCAGCGTCGCGCGCGGATAGCGCTGTGCCAGCGCGGCAAGTTCATGGGCGAGGTAAGCAGCAAACTCCTGTGGCGACACCCGGCCACCGCGCTCAATAAACAGCGCCTGCGGCGAGTAACAGCCGGCCTGGTCATAGCGCATCACATCGTAAGCCACCTGACGCGCCAGCGCCGTACCGCGCCGCACGTCCAGCGCCGACCGCGCCACCATGCCAAAACTGATTTTGTGGCCGTGCGGCAGAAAGCGCGTGGCTGGCGGCAGACGCCGCTGCATCGCCGTCAGCGCGGCTTCTCCGCCATAAGCCATCACCACGTCTGCCTCGCGGAACCACTGCTGCTCAGTGCTTTCATCACCGCCCTGCCACCATACAACGGCCAGACAGTCGCCCAGCTGCGGATCGATCTCCGCCAGCAGCTGGGCGAACCAGCCCGCCATCAGCGGCTCTGCGCTCGCCACTTTGCCCACGCTTCCCGCCTTCACCAAGAGGCCGGCAATCAGGCTCCACAGCGACAAACCCGGCACATTGCCGGCCCAGACCTGCAGCAACAGCTGCGGACCAAACGCGCGGGCAAAGCCGCCTTTTGGCCGCGGCTGAAAATCGTCCAGCATCTGCACGTTGCCGAAATCCTCCGCCAGAAAACGCCGCAGCTGCGGTTCACGGAAGGTTTTGAGATAGCCGGTTAAACCGAGCCGCAGCATCCCGGCGTCATAGCCGGTAACCAGCGGCAGCAACCGCTCCGCCTGCTGGCGCAACGGGTGCGAACGGTCAAGCAGGCGCGCGATGGCTTCATCAATCAACGCGGTAATGCGCGCTACGCTCAGGGTGTGCAGGTAGCGGCGCGCGTTATCGCGAACGCTGGCCGCCAGCGTGGCAATCTGCGCCTCGGACAGCACCGGCACGCACACTTCCAGCGCGCTGCCCTGCTGGCCAAAGTGCAGGCTGTGCCACGTTACCTCGCTGTGGCGGATGCCCGGCAGATGTCCGGCATACACTTTCATGCCCGTGCCTGCGCAGCAGCGAGAAACGATTCCATTGCCAGCGAGCAGCCTTTGGCATCGGCGCCCGCGACGCGGCCCAGCAACTGAAACCCGCCGGGCACCATCACGCCGGCATCTTCGGTCAGAATGGCGGAAACAGAATTGAAATGGGCGAGATCGTGATGCACCAGTACGCCTGTCTCACCTTCCGGCACGTCCGCACCGGTCAGCGGATTGACCACGCGCGTGCGGATCCAGTGCGGTCCGGATTTCACCGGCGGGCAGATTTCATTGCCGGCATCGTAAAACTGGGTGCTGAGTTCAGTCATGCCGTACATATTGATGCAGTGCGAACGCGGCACGCCGAGCGTCTGCTGCAGCGCGCTATAAAACGCCTCCGCCGCAACTTCACGCGACTGGCCCTTAAAACCCCCGGTGTCGAGGATGCGGCTGCCCGGTGGCAGTCTGAAACGCCGCTGCTGACGCGCCAGTTCGTCCAGCAGGTGGACAAAACTGTAGCTGGCACCCAGCAGGGCATAGGGTTGGCCGCTGGCCTGCGCCTGCTCCAGCGCGGCGATCAGACGCGGCAGTTTCAGCCCCTGCGCATCCACCATCACTTCGCTGTCTGGCGTGCCACATTCTTGCATCGCCAGCGTCAGATAATGGGCCAGCGAAGAGTTGGGCAGCTCGCTGCTGTGCGGAAACAGGATCGCCATCGGCAGGCGCGGATAACCGGCCATAAAGCGCTGGCGGAAATTGATCAGCATTGAGCGATCGTAAACTGCCAGCGTCGGGTGATAGCTGCGCCCCCGGCCAGTACCCGTGGTGCCGCTGGTCATAAAGATGTGGGGAATCTCCGCCACTGGACGGCAGCTCAGCGTCAGATCTTTAAACGCCGTAATCGGCACCGCCGGAATCTGCCGCCACTGTTTTACCGTCAGCGGCGTGCGGCCGCGCTGGCGGGCGAAGCGGGCGTAAGGAAGATTGTGTTCGAATTGCCACGCGAACAGCTGCAGTGCCAGCTGGTTGAAATCCGCTTCCGTGGTTTCTTCGCGCTGCATAAACGCCAGCAGCGCGGCAATGATTGACGCTTCGGTCATGAAAGTGCCCTCTTTGGATTGCGGCATAACGGCCAGCCAGGGGCTGAGTGATGCGCAGGATTCGCAGAAAGGCGCAAAGAGGGAATGAGGGCGTGCAGTGACCCCGGTTCCACATCCCTACGCCGGTATTAGCCGGATCAGGTTCAGAGGGTCACTACGTTGCCGGCCGTGACAGCCGCGCGGGTAGAATCTCAGCCCTCTAACAGGGCACCCCTTGGAACAAGCTGCATTCTGGGGTCGGAACGGAGGGCGTGTCAAGGCGGGAAGGCGGAGAACCCCCCGCTTCAGCTACGCGATTATTAACGTGCAATATCACTCACAGGAGCGCGATCGGTCCGGCTGACGCAGGCAAAGCGATCGCTGAGCAGCGGATAGTTTTGCGCATCCGGCAGTTCAAAGTGCCACCATTCGGTGGGCATCCCGACAAAACCGCCGCCGAGCATGATGGCGTTCAGCAACAGGCGATGGCGCTGCGCCTGCTGCGGCACGTTGGGATGGTACGGGTGCGACTCAGCAGACATGTCGTCAAACCCGGTCCCCATCTCCAGAATGTTGCCCGACTCATCCACCAGCGTCACATCGATCGCCACGCCACGGCTGTGATTCGAGCCCCGCGCCGGTGGCACCACATAATCCGCGTCGGGACAGGCATCCCACAAGTGCCACTGCGCCTGCTGCGGACGATACGCGTCCAGCACCAGCAGGCGGAACCCCGCCAGCCGGGCGATGTCACTGCTGCGGCGCAGCGCGGCGGCGGCATCCGGATGCAGCAGCGCCTGCGCGTCGCGATAAATAGCATACCCGGCGATGTTATCGGCTGTGGCGTATTTCAGATCAAACATCAGGCCCGGCAAGGTGGCAGCCAAATCGATTAATTCAACGTCCTGCACTGTACATCATCCTGTTAATTGTTAGCCGGCAGCGTAAAGGGCTGGCGCGGCAGCGTGGTGAGTCGCTCTGCGCCCTGTGCCGTGACGCGCACGGTTTCACTGAAGGCGAGGCCCTGCGCTGAAATATACATGTGAAACACCATGTTTTCCTCCAGTAACCACGGCGCCTGAGGATGAAAACAGCAGCTGAAATCGCTCGGACGCGGGGTGCGCGTATACAGACCCAGCGCATAACCGGTGATGTTGCTGTAATCCTCACGCAGCCCGGCGCTGAGCACCGCCTCACGCGCGACGGCATCCACCGTACAGGCCGCAACGCCCGGCTTCATCGCCCGCAGCTGGCGATCCTGAATGGCGATCAGCTGTTGTGCCAGCGCCGCGCGCGCCGCAGAGATTTCACCGACAATCAGCGGACGCATCAGGCGCGCGCTGTAGTGCCGCACTTTAGGGATCAGCTCAACGTGCAGTACATCGCCCGGTTGCAGATGCTGCTCATGGCCGCTGGCATGCAAAAATCCGCTGTCGCCGCTGGCGATAACAATCGGTCCGGTTTCACCGCTGTCAGCACCGAGCCGCAGAAATTGTGCCGCCGCCAGCGCGGCGACATCACGCACGCGCCAGCCGCCCTGCACCTGCGCACTCAGCTGGGCCAGCGTGGCATCGGCAATGCCGGCGGCCTGGCGTAAGCTGGCGATTTCAGCCTGAAATTTGACGCTGCGCAGCCGGTCGCTGAGATCGCTTACATCACACCAGCGCACCCCAGGCAGATGGCGCGCCAGCTGTTGCCAGCTGTGTACCGTCATGCCGTAGGATGCATAATCCGCGCCCAGCCGCGCCCGCTGATAGCCGCGCCGCGTCAGGCTTTGCGCCACCGCCAGCCACGGATCGTCTTCATCACGGTACGCGTCAATCGCCAGCTGCGGTGACTGCGCGCGGCACGGCGCGGCATCCAGCTGGCGCAGCACCATCCACGGTTCGTCCTGCAACGGCACCAGACAGGCACGATAACGCGTTTCCGACACGGTATAACCGGTTAACCATGCCAGCAGTTCGCCATGATCGATCAGCATCACCTCGATGTCGGCGGCGCGCATGGCGCTGCGCAGCCGTGACAGCGCGTCGGCGATCATGACGCCGGTTCAACCGGCTGGCAGATGTCGAGGATCGCCAGCAAATAGATGCGCACCATATCAAGAAATTCACTGATCTCGACGCGCTCGTCCGGCATGGTGTTGTACTTGCCGCCGGGTCCGCACACGATGCCCTCCATGCCCGCATGCTGATACAGATGCGCCGCATCGGTACCGTAGAAGGCGGGCGGCGTGATCACCCCGGTGGGCTGCGGCGTGCCGCGCACGGTCTGCCAGCCGCGATTGACCGCTTTAACGATTGGCGATTCCGGCGACACCTCAAACGGCAGCATGGTGGGTTTATCGCGCAGGCCGTCATCGAACAGCTGCGCCTGCAGGCCCGGATAGCGCTGGCACAGTGCATCCAGCAGGGCCTGCAGATCGGCCAGCACGCCGTCCACCGTTTGCCCCGGCGCAAAGCGAGCGGAGCCTTTCAGGCGGACAAAATCCGCGACCTGCGGCGGCCGCCACTCCTGCAAATCACGCCCCAGCGCACCGTGTACGGTGCCAATATGGCCACGGTTAATTTTGCGGTGTTCTGCACTTTTCGCTCCGCTGAAAGTGATGTTATTGATCTGCGGAATCAGTTCGACCGCCGCCGCAATCGCGTCGACCGCCTCCTCACGCTTTGACAGATGGCGCGTATCGCCGGTCAGTTCAATGGTGAACATCAGCGAGCCGGCATGCATGGTCAGTGCCTGTAAATCCGTGGGTTCGGCATTGATGAAATAGTCGGCGCGTACGCCCTGCTCAATCGCCGCCAGCGTACCGATGCCGCCCTGTAACTCGCCGACCACGTATGTGAGGATCACGTCGCCCCTGAGCTTCACGCCGGCATCAATCAACGTCTTCAGCGCGCAGAAATAGGCGGCATCGCCCGCTTTCATGTTAGAAACGCCGATGCCGTAAATAAACTGCTCGTCGATTTTTCCCGCCCAGGGATCGACGGTCCAGCCTTCGGTGACCGGGTTAGTATCAAGATGACCGTTGAACAGCAGGCTGTGGCCGCCTCCGCTGCCGGCCAGCCGCCCAATGGCGTTCAGCCGATCGCCGGCCACCGGCTGCAGTTCCGTCTCCAGCCCCAGCTGCGCCATCTGTTCCGCCATATAGCGGGCTAATTCGCGTTCGCCCTCGGTGGCACTGTAACTTTTGTGCTGCACCATTTTTGCCAGGAAAGCGAGGCAGTATTCACGATCGATGTGATGAATTAACTCTTCAGGGTTCATGCGCTTCTCGTTATGCCACGGATTGGGTCAGATCAGGGATGTGCACGGCATCAAGCAGTGCACGGGTGTAAGGATGCTGTGCCTGCGCCCGCATATTCTCGCCGGGCAGCACTTCCACCACATCGCCGCGATACATCACCGCCACGCGATGCGCGATCTGGCGGATGAGATTGAGATCGTGGGTGATGAACAGATACGCCGTGCCGTAGCGACGGCGCAGCTCCAGCAGCAGCTCGATGATGGTGGCCTGCACCGACACATCCAGCGCCGCCGTGATTTCATCGCAAATCACCAGGTCCGGCGGGTTAGCGAAGGCGCGCGCAATCGCTACGCGCTGTTTTTGCCCACCCGAGAGCGCGTGCGGATAGCGGCTGGCAAATTCCGCAGGCAGCCGCACTTCCTGCAGCAGACGCGCCACCGCCTGCGTCTCGCTTTCTCCCGGTGGCAGTCCATGCAGCCGCAGCGGACGCGCGATAATTTCGCCGACGGTCATGCGCGGATTGAGTGACGCATCCGGATGCTGAAAAATCATCTGCACGCGGCGGCGATACGCCGGGTCCATCTGCGCGCGGCCATATAACGTCGCGCCGCAGAAGTCGATGCTGCCACTGAACGGCACCAGGCCGGTTATCGCCTTGCCGAGTGAAGATTTACCCGAACCGGACTCGCCGACCACGCCGAGAATTTCGCCCTGATGCACCGTCAGCGAAACCGCATTGGCGGCCCGCGTCGTGTTCGCCTCCCGTTTCAGCAGCCGATCGAGCACGCCGTGCTGGCCATAATTAATCGTCAGCGCCTGCAGGCTGAGCAGCGGCTGACTGCCGGCCGCATCCGCGACCAGCCGATGCTGCGGATCCGGCACCGCGGCAATCAGTTTGCGCGTATACGCATGCGCGGGTGCGCTGAATAGCGTGCGCGTAGCGGCCTGCTCGACGATACGGCCCTGCTCCAGCACGCATACGCGGTCGGCCACTTTCGCCACCAGCGCCAGATCGTGTGAGATATACAGCGACGCAACGCCGGTCTCGGCGCGCAGTCGCTCGTAGAGATCGAGGATTTGCGCCGAGCTGATGACGTCCAGCGCCGTGGTCGGCTCATCAAAAATCAGGCAGTCCGGCTGGCAGGCGAAGGCGGTAGCGATCAGGATGCGCTGCTTCTCACCGCCGGAAACCTGATGCGGATAGCGCTGCATCATGCGTGCCGGGTGCTTCAGCTCGACATCGCGCAGCAGCGATTCCCCCAGCTGCTGCGCTTCGCGCGCTGACAGCCCACGATGACGGCGCAGCACTTCGGTGACCTGTTCACCCAGCGTCAGCGTCGGGTTCAGCGACGCGCTGGGATCCTGAAAAATCATGCCAAGCTTTTTACCGCGCAGCGCCATCAGTTGGTTCGCTGGCAGCTGCAGCAGGCTCTCGCCGTTCAGCCGGATATCACCCGCCTGCTCGCGTGCGTTACTGGCCAGCCAGCGCATGATCGCCCAGCCGAGGGTGGTCTTGCCGGAGCCGGATTCCCCTACCAGCCCCAGCACTTCGCCCGGCATCACCTGCAGGGTGATATCGCGCAGTACTGGCAGCGAATGGCCGCGCGCTAACGCATAATCGAGGCTGTAATTGTCCACCGACAGCACCGGGTTGTGCGGACTCTTCATTTGTGGCTCCCTGGATTTAACACATCACGCAGGCCATCGCCCAGCAGGTTGAAGCCAATCGCCACCAGCGCGATAGCCAGACCGGGGATCATCATCATCCACGGTGCTTTAAAGAAATAGCTGCGCGCCTCGGACACCATCAGCCCCCACTCCGGCTCGGGCGGTTGCGCGCCGAGGCCGAGAAAGCTCAGCGTGGCAAACAGCATGATGGCGAATGCCACGCGAATGGTGGCTTCTACGATGATCGGCGCGAGAATGTTCGGCAGCATTTCGCGCAGAATGATGTAGTAACCCGCTTCGCCGCGCGCGATGGCGGCGCTGATGTAGTCCTGCTGACGCGCCGCCAGCGCCACGCTGCGCGCAATGCGCACCATGCCCGGCACGAAGGCGATAGTGATAGCCAGCACGGCGTTCATGCTGCTCTGCCCCAGGGTGCTGACAATCAGCAGCGCAAACAGCAGGCTGGGAATCGCCATCACCGCATCCATGGTGCGCATCAGGAATTCATCCACTTTGCCGCCCAGATAGGCGCTGGCGGTGCCCAGCACCGAGCCAATAACCATCGCCAGCGCGGTCGCCAGCAGCGACAGCAAAATGGTGGATCGCGCGCCGACCAGCACCCGGCTGAAAATGTCGCGCCCCAGCTGATCGGTGCCGAACCAGTGCTCTTCGCTGGGCGGGCGGTAACGCGTCAGAATTGAGATCGCTTCCGGATCAAACGGTGCCACGTGCGCGCCGCCCGCCACCATCAGCAGCGCCAGCAGCAATATCAGCACACCCGCCGCACCCTGCGGCGAGCGCAGTAATCGTTTCAGTATTTCAGGCATAGGAAATCCGCTTATCGAGCATCACGTAGGCCAAATCCGCGAGGAAATTCACCACGGCATAGGTTGCCGCGAGGATCATCACGCCGGCCTGAATGGTGGGCAAATCGCGCGCCTGTACCGCGACGATCAGCTCCCGGCCAATACCGGGAATGGCAAAAATCTCCTCCACCACCACAATCCCGCCCAGCAGATAGCCGACGTCGAGCGCCACAATGGTGATGGTGGGCAGCAGGCCATTGCGCAGTGCATGGCGCCACAGGATGCGCCGGCGCGACAGGCCTTTCAGCCACGCGGCGCGAACGTAGTCGGTGTGCAGCACGTCAACCATTTCTGAGCGCACCATGCGCGAAACGTGTGCCACCAGAATCAGCGCAACGGTGATCGACGGCAGAATCAGGTGCTGAATACCGCTGATAAAATTTTCGCTGAGCGGCACGTAGCCGGTGGCGGGCAGAATCTGCCAGACATCGGCAAACAGCAGCAGCACCAGCGTGGCGGTGACGAATTCCGGAAACGAGATGCCCATATATGAGATCACGCTGACCAGCACATCGGCGGTCTTACCGCGCCGCACGGCCGCCCAGATGCCGAGCGGAATGGCGATCACCAGCATCAGCAACAGGGCGCACAGCGCCAGCAGCAGCGAGCGCGACAGCGCCGTCAGCAGCGTTGGCCCGACCGCCAGGCCATTACGCATCGACACGCCAAAGTTGCCCTGCAGCGCCTGCGTCAGCCAGTGCCAGTATTGCAGCCAGGCGGGCGCATCCAGCCCAAGCCGCGCCCGCACCGCCGCCAGCGCTTCCGGCGTGGCGTTTTGTCCCAGTAGCGTGACCGCGGCATCGGCGGGCAGCAGCTGAGTGATGCCAAACACCAGCAGCGACACCACCAGCAGCGTGTAAATCATCAGCAGCAGGCGTTTAAGCAGGTAACTTGCTGTCACGTTCGCTCCTTACAGGCTGCGCTTTGGCGCGTTAGCGGTCAGCCAGACATGATCGAGGCGGAACACCGCACCGCGCGGATGCAGATGATAGCCCGCCACGTGCTCACGACTGGCAGCCAGCAAATCAAAGAAGGTCGGGATTAACGAGGGCACCTCGTCGTGCATCAGCTGCTGGGCTTTGCCGTACAGCTGGGTGCGCAGCGTTTCGTCATTGGTTTCGCGCGCCGCCATCACCGCACCGTCGAAAGCCGCATTGTTCCAGCGCGTTTCGTTCCACGCCGCTGTTGAGGTATAGAGCAGAGAAAACACCGCATCTGGCGTCGGCTGCATATTGTAAAAGCCGACGTAGAAATTGCCCTTCTTCCACACCTGATCGAGATAGGTGCTGTGTGCCATGGTCTGCACATTGATGCGGAAACCGCCCGGTTTCGCCATCTCCCGCAGGGCAATCCCCAGCTGGGTGCGGGTTGACGGCTTGTCTGAGGCGACAAGCGTTAAATCCAGCCCATTCGGATAACCGGCCTCCGCCAGCAGCGCTTTGGCTTTGCTGTAATCCAGCGCTTTTTGCGTTAGCTGCACGTAATACGGATAAGCGGCGTTGATCGGCGTGTCGTTACCCGGCGATCCGAGCCCGTCTGCGACAAAATCCACCGATGCCTGGCGGTCCACGCATAACGCCAGCGCCTGGCGGACGCGCACATCATTAAACGGCTTTTGATCGCAGCCCATGTTGACGTTAAGAAACTGGCCGGACGCCACGCGCAGCGGCAGCACGCCCGCCGATTTGGCTAAGCGGGCGAACTCGCTCGACTGCGCACTCAGCATCAGATCGGTATCGCCGGCGATCAGCGCGGAGCTTTCAGCGATGGCATCGGGATACACCACCACTTCCACGCCATCCAGATACGGCCGCGTGGCGTCATAATAGTACGGGTTGCGTTTCACCACGATTTTGCGTTCCGGATCGTAAGACACCAGCTGGAACGGCCCGGCCCCCAGCGAGGCGCTGCTCAGCTTGTCGTACTGCCCCTGCGCGATATGCGCCGGGATGATTTTGGCATCCGGATAGGCCAGCATCACCGGCAGATCGGCATAAGGCGCCTCGGTCTCAATCAGGACGGTGTTATTGTCTTTAGCGCTTACCGTTTTAATCGGGCCGATGTTGTGCAGCGCCGGTGAGGCGTTTTTCGGGTCCAGCAGCGCCTGCAGGCTGGCGACCACATCCGCTGCGGTGAGCGGCGAACCGTCGCTGAAGCGCAGATCGGGCCGCAGCGTGAAGGTCCACTGGGTTAAGTCGTCGTTCGGCTGCCAGGACTGCGCCAGATCGGCTTCCGCTTTCATCGCCTGCGTCAGGCGGGTTAAGCCGCTGTACAGCAGCTCTGCCACCAGATATTCCGGATTAACCCGCACCTGATGGGGATTGAGCACGCTGACCGCCTGGTCAACGCTGATGCGCAATACGCCACCTTTACGCGGCGTGCCGCCCGGGGTCGCGCTGGCAACGGCGGCAGCCGAGGCACTGAATGACCAGGGCAGCAGCGCCGCTCCGGTCAGGGCGGTTGAACTGGCGATAAACTGTCTGCGGTTTAACCCTTTCATGGCGCACATCTTCTGTTCCTCGTTGGTTTATTAATTACCCTGGGTTGGCTGAAAATCATTGGCGAGATACGCCAGAATCGACTGCGAAAGTGCAATAACATCTGCCATCGTGGTGTATTCATCGGCGGCATGAATGCGGTTATCGGGACGGGCAAGTCCGCCCAGCAGAATTTCCTGAATGCCGGCCTGCTGTACCCAGCCCATATCCGAGCTGGTGGCGGATCCCCAGGCTTTGAATTCTGCTGGCGGGAAGCCGAAGCCCTGGCTGAGCGCCGCCTGCCAGCGCGGCCAGTGCGGACCGGTGGGATCGGCGACTGGCGCCAGATGGCCAATCAGCTGCAGCGTGACGTCGCTGGCGGCGCTGCCCTGCATCGCCTTATCCACGCACTGCGTCAGCTCCTGCCACACGTCGGCAAACGGCTCTTCCGGCGCATAACGGCGATTAACCAGCAGCTCGAAGCGTTCCGGAATGGTGGAGCCTTTACTGCCGCCGTGCGCGGCGGCCAGCGTCAGTAAGGCGGTGAGCGGCCGGCCCTGATAATGCGGCGGTGCGGGCATTGCCGAAACCCGCTGTTCCACCTCGCCTTTCAGCTGATACAGCGCATTCATCAGCGGAAGCGCAGCCTCAATAGCATTGATACCCTGCAGCGGATCGCCGGAGTGCGCCGAGCGGCCGCTGACGATAATTTTGATATCGATACTGCCAAAACAGCCGGCCCAGATGCGCGGCACCGCGCCGCCGTTGAAGCTGAGCAGGTGACCGTGAAATAACTGCTGCTCCGCCAGATAACGAATACCGGGATAAAGGCCGCCCTCTTCATCGGTACAGAGTAAAAACACCGGGTTATAGCGCAGGCTGAGTTGAAAGCGCTGCGCGGCCCGCACCGCAGCCAGCGCGGCCACGATGGTGCCTTTCATATCCGCGGCGCCGCGTCCAAACAGCTTGTTTTCCGCAACGCTGAGCGCCAGCGGCGGAAAGCGCCAGCCATCGCCGGCCGGAACCGTATCGGTGTGAAAGTAGAGATTGCAGTTTTCAGCCGCGCCGGCATCCAGCGCGGCCAGCAGATTCACCCGCTCGCCCTGCGCGCTGCCGTCCGGCGTCTGCCACAGCGCGTCGGGCACCGAAACGCGCTGCAGGTTAAAATGCAGCGGCTGCAGCATCGTGCTCAGCAGGTCGGCGAATGCTGCGTAACCCCGTCCGGGCGGGAAGCAGGTATCCACCGCCAGCATGCGTTGCAGATCGTCAAGAATCTGCGCCTGATCGTCGGCGATATGGGTCAGAGCGCGCTGTAGTGATGAATTTTCCTGCATAAACTGTTCACTTATTGTATTTCTATATAGTTTATAGATAATGCAAATGAACAGCTGGGGTCAATCGGTAATCGGAAACATGCAAAAAAACTATGACGCGCACGACGTTCCTCAATTCAGTCGCCTGAACGAAGGCGAAGGCGCTCCGCTGTACGAAGTAGTGAAGCGCCATATCAGTGAATCCATCCTGCAGGGCGAACTGCCGGCAGGCACCATTTTGCCCAGTGAAAACAGTCTGGCGGCGAAGTTCGGTGTCTCGGTCGGTACGGTGCGCAAGGCGCTGGCGGCGCTCACGACGGAAGGGATGCTGATGCGCCGGCGCAAAACCGGCACGGTGGTGACCGGCTGGGCGCCGCTGCATAACCTCAGCCATTTCTTTCACTATTTTCGTCTGCATGACAAATCGGGCGGTTTGCTGCAGTCGGAAACGCGACTGCTGGAGTATCAGCACAGCCGCGCCAGCGCCGACGAGGCCGATAAGCTGCAGATCGCACCAGGTGACGCAGTGATTCGCCTGAAACGCCTGCGCCGGGTGAAGGGCATTGCGGCCATGCATGAAACGCTGGTGCTGCCCGCCGCGCGTCTGCCCGACTTTCCGCCGGCGGAACAGCTACCGCAGCTGCTGTATCGTTACCTGTTTGAGCAGTACGATGTGCGTGTTGCAGCGGTGCGCGAGCAGATCAGCGCCACGCTCGCCACGGAAGAAGATGCCAGCCTGCTGGAACTTGCTCTGCCGCACGCGGTGATGGTGATCGATGAGGTCTCTTTTGATCAAAGCGCCACGCCGGTGATTCTTGCGCATCACCGTTTCAGCACAGAACACTTTATGTATGTCAATGAGATACGCTGATTACATGGATGTTTTACTGTAAGGTGTTTCAGATGCGCATCGACGCGCACCTGATTAATTTGAACCAAAACGCAGCGAACGTTGTGAATAACAACCGCTAAGGTGACCTCACTGAACAGGACATTTCCCATGGCAGCACGGCAGCACCATTACCAGATTCACCTTCGCTGGAGCGGCAATCGCGGCGATGGCACAGCTTCTTATACCGCTTACGATCGTGAAAGCGAATTACAGGCACCCGGTAAACCGCCCATTTTGCTGAGTGCCGATCCGGCATTTCGTGGGGATAAAACGCGCTGGAATCCTGAGGAATTGCTGCTGGCGTCTGCGGCGGCCTGCCATAAGCTGTGGTATTTACACCTGTGCGCCGATGCCGGCATTGTGGTGGAGGAGTATGAAGATGCTGCCGAAGGGAACATGGTCGAGGGGGCGCGTGGACGCTTTACCGATATCACGCTGAAGCCGCGCATCAAACTGCGCGACCCAGCGGATGCCGATCGCGCGCGGGCATTGCATCATCAGGCACACGAAGCCTGCTTCATCGCCAACTCGCTGAATTTTCCAGTAAACTGCGATCCTGAATTTTTCTGATTATGATGCGCGGGCCAGCGGCGTTTGCCACAGCCGCACGCCGTTGCGCCCGGCGCGCTTCACTTCATACAGCGCTTCATCCGCATGGCGCAGCCAGTCGCTTAACGATTCGGCGCTGACCGCAGGCGCAATACCGATACTGACCGAGCAGCGAAACTCTGCCGAGGCCGGTAAGCGCAGCTGGGCAATCTTCTCTTTTAGCCTTTCGGCCAGCTCCACCACCGATTCATCGCTGGCCTGATGCACGATAACGCCCAGCTCATCGCCGCCAAAGCGCGCCGGAATGTCCTGCAGCCCGACATAGTTGCGCAGCAGCGCCGAAATCTCGGCCAGCAGAAAATCGCCCGCCTCATGGCCCCAGCTATCATTGACCACTTTGAAGTGATCGACATCCAGCAACAGCAGATAGCCGCTGCTATCGCCGCGCCGCGTGCTGAGAAACTCACTCTCCAGCCGCCGCTCAAACAGGCGGCGGTTAGGGATTTTCAGGCCGGGATCCATCAGCGCGATGCGCTCCAGTTCACGGTTGCGGGTGCGTAAATGCCAGGTGAGATTGTACGAAGCCACGCTGAGTACCAGCATGTAACAGGTAGCCAGCGGCAGCGTCAGCCAGACGGTTTGCGTGCTGAACGCCAGATTTACGCTGGTGCCATCCAGCAGCCACACCATAATAAACCCGCACAAAAATGCCTGTATGGCGGCAATCAGCTGCGCGCCGCCGCCAGCGGCATAGCGATCCGATGCCAGCACCGCCATGATGACAAAAGAGGGCATCGGGCTTAACGCCATCAGCGCCACCCAGATTCCGCCGAAGGCGGCATCCAGCGTCAGATTCTGGCGTTCGGTACCGGTTGAGTCTTCGGCACGAAGCGCACGCTGATACGCCAGCCATGGCCAGAAAAAGGCGTTCACAAACAGCAGCGCGCTGAATGCCAGTCCGCGCTGCATTTCCAGCAACACTGAGAGAATCGGAAAGAAACAGAGGATCGTGCCGAGCTGACGCATGATGAACATACGACGAACGAAGCGTTTTGACCGGCGCTTCAAATGGTTTTCATCAGGCGAGTAGTAATTCATTCACGGGAAAATTCAGGTCGACAAAAATGGCAGTGTATCGGGAAAAAGTCGCCCTGCGGCGACTTTTTTTAAGAATTTTCACCTTGCATATTGGCGACACGCAAATAAGAAGCGCTTTGCTGCCAATAGCAGCAGCGGCCAGCGGGTAAAGTTCGCTGCCGCTGCGCGTGTTTTTTAGTTCACTGCCCCTTGCAAACGGAACTGGCTGACCAGCCGCTGCAGCATGAATGCCTGCTCTTCCAGCGCCTGTGCGGAATGGGATGACGCAGTGACCAGCGACGCATTTTGCTGAGTGGTACCGTCCAGCTCACCTACCGCGCGCGCGATTTGCTCAATGCCGCGGCTCTGCTCATCAGAAGCAGCCGAGATCTCCGCCATGATTTCATTTACGCGTGCGATGCTACTGACAATCTGCTCCATCGTTTCACCCGCGCGCGCCACCTGCTGATGGCCGTTGCTGATACGCCCTACCGATTCGCCAATCAGTCGTTCAATATCTTTCGCCGCTCCGGCACTGCGCTGGGCCAGATTACGCACTTCGCTGGCGACCACCGCAAAGCCTCGCCCCTGCTCGCCGGCGCGGGCGGCTTCAACCGCTGCGTTGAGTGCCAGGATGTTGGTCTGGAAGGCGATGCTGTTGATCACCGCAGTAATCTCGGCAATTTTCTTTGAACTATCAGAAATCTCGCCCATGGTGCTGACGACGTTGTGCACCGCAATACCGCCCTGACTGGCGTTATGCGTCGCTTCCGCCGCGATCTGGCTGGCGAGACGCGCATTGCTGGCATTATTTTTCACCGTGGCGGTCAGCTGCTCCATGCTGGCGGCGGTTTCCACCACCGCAGCCGATTGCTGGGCGGTGCGCGACGACAACTCCAGGTTTCCCTGATGTATAGTGCTGGCAGCCTGCGACACATTGCTGACGCTGTGCAGCACCTCGCCAATCATGCCGCGCAGCCGCGCATTCATGCGTCCCATGGCAGAGGTGAGCTGGCCGAGCTCGTCCTGGCGATTAGTGACAAACTGCGAGCTGAGGTCGCCGCTGGCAATGCGTTCCGCCAGCGCGAGGTTGTGGAACACCGGGCGCGTAATCTGCCGGATAATGGTCCAGGCCACCAGCACGCCCAGCACTATTGCCAGGCTGCCAATCAGCAGCGAGAGCGCCGCTGACCCGTTAGCCAGTTCATCGTTACGCGCCTTAACCAGGGCGATGATCTGTTTGATCGCCGCGCTGCTGTTATCGCCCGCCACTTTGACGGTGTTTTCCGCGACACGCAGCTGGCCGTAAATCGCTGCCGCCTGCAGGCTCAGATCTTTGAAACGTTCGGTATCCTGCCATAGCGCGTTAAATCCGCCCTGCTGCTCCGCCGGTAGCTGAGTCAATAGCGTGTTCATGTCCTGCCCGGCGCGCTGAAAATCATGTTCCAGTTTATTGCGCAGTGCCTCGCTGACGTTGAAGCGCAGCGCCCAGGCCTCTTCGCGCACATTACTGATGGCAAACAGCAGCTGATATATCTGGTTGGTGAGTTCGGGTGTGCTGACGGGGGTCCGGATTAGCCCGGTATAGCGCGACGTCATGTCCTGCTGGCTCAGCGCGTCCAGCTGGCTGCGCAGATCGTTGAGCTGTCGGGTTGCCTGTGTCATGGCGGTGATGCTGTGCTGGAAACGGGCAAGATGGCTGGCGACATCGTTGAGCAACCCTCTGGCGTCCGCCGTCCACGGCAGCTGCTGGGCCTGCTGCGTCAGTTGCTGAGCGTGCGTGACGTAATCCGTCATGGTGCCGCCCGCTTTGTCTTCGCCGTATAGATATTTAAGACGATTGATTTTGGCCTGAAAGACTTCAATGTTGATGTCATAAATCAGATTGGTTTTCTGATAGATGTCGTGAATCTGGTTGAATCGTTGCACGCTGAGCGCTGTAGCCAGCGCCACCAGCAGCAGGACGATGCCGAAGCCCGCCGCCAGCTTGCGCGTAATGCGCACATTCCGTAATCGGGAGACCAGTCCCATGTCTCGCTCCTGTCATTGTTGTTTTTGTTGAGTTTGCAGAAGGGGTTATCGGACCGTAGCGGGAATTGTTTACTGTTGCGGGGCGAAAATGTGCTGTGTCATAAAAGCGGTATAGTATTTAGCCAAAATACTCTTTTAAAGCACTTCTTAAAGCGCTAATATCAGCACCATAAAGTGTTAATATACTTCACCTGTTTTCATTATCTAAGTCCGGATATCTCACCATGCCATTTCAGATCCTGTCAAACACCGCTGCCAGCATCACCGATTTAAAGCGTGATCCCATGGGAACAGTGCGTTCAGCGGAAGGGGAAACCATTGCTATCTTAAACCGCAACGAGCCCGCTTTTTACTGCGTTCCACCGGCTGTTTACCAATATCTGATGGAATTAGCAGAAGATGCAGAACTGGGTCGTATCGCTGATGAACGCATTTCTGAATTAGCGGATGCGAAAGAGATTTCGCTGGATGACTTATAAATTAAAGTTCGTTCCTTCCGCTGAAAAGGAGTGGAAGAAACTGGGTCATCCGGTGCGTGAGCAGTTTAAGAAAAAGCTGGTACAACGGCTGGAAAATCCCCGTGTCCCCTCAGCACAACTTCACGGCCGAAAAGATCAGTACAAAATAAAACTACGTGCTTCAGGCTATCGCCTGGTGTACCTGGTGCAGGATGAAACCATCACTGTCATGGTATTAGGTGTGGGTAAACGCGAAGGCAGTCAGGTCTATGCGGATACGGAATACAGATTGCCTGAGTAATCTGTTGATAGCAAAGCCGGCGATTTCAGCCTGAAATCGCCGGCCATGGCTGGGCAATTACCAGCGAGTCGCCAGCATATCAATGACGAAACGGTACTTCACCTCGCCCTTCAGCATACGCGCGAAGGCCGTTTCGATCTCTTCACCGGCGATCAGCTCAATATCTGCCGTGATGTTATGCTCGCCGCAGAAATCCAGCATCTCCTGAGTCTCTTCAATGCTACCGATGGATGAACCGCTGATGCTCAGACGGCGAAACACCAGCGGCGTGACGTTCGGCGACTGATGCGGTTGGTCAGGAATGCCGACCAGCACCAGACGGCCATTGGTCTTCAGCGTCGCGAGGTAAGGATCGAGATCGTGCGGTGCCGCCACGCAGTCAATGATGAAATCAAGCGAGGTCTGGCATGCCGCCATCTGCGCGACATCACGCGACACCACCACGCGCGTCGCACCAAGACGACGTGCGTCAGCGCCTTTTTCCGGTGAGGTAGTAAACAGGGTTACCTCGGCGTCCAATGCGCTGGCCAGTTTTACCGCCATGTGGCCCAAACCACCCAGCCCCACCACCCCGACGTTATCGCCGGCTTTGACGCCAAAATGGCGCAGCGGTGACCACACCGTTACGCCCGCACACAGCAGCGGTGCCACGCCCGCCAGCGCCAGATTGTGCGGAATCGACACGACGAAATGCTGATCGACCACCACATGCTGCGCATAGCCGCCCCAGGTGCTGTCGCCGGTGTATTTATCGATGCCGTTGTAAGTGGCGGTGAAGCCCGCTTCGCAGTACTGCTCTTCCTGCTGCTGGCAGAAGTGGCAGGCACGGCAGGAATCCACCATTACGCCCACACCGACCACATCACCGGCTTTGAAGCGCGTAACCTGAGTTCCGGTCTCCAGCACGCGTCCAACGATCTCGTGGCCCGGCACCAGCGGATAACGACTGACCGCCCACTCATTGCGTGCCATGTGCAAATCGGAATGGCATACGCCGCAGTAAAGAATTTCAATTTTTACGTCCTGTTGCTGCAGCGGACGCAAGGTAATCTGGCCGGCAGCCAGAGGTTGCGCTGCATCCTGTGCCACCAGTGCGTTAATTTTCATGATGCCTTCCTCAAATTCTGATGTGGGCTGAATGAAGGCGGCAGACTATAATCAACGCGGTGCAGAATTGATAGTAGTCACCATTTGGTGACCATAAAGGAGAGTGCGATGCCTGCCTGGGTTGATGGCAAACTGGTTTTCTATGCGGATTCGCCACCGCGCCGTCTGATGGATCTGTTTTCGGTGAAATGGAGCACGATGGTGCTGCACGCGTTGTATCACTGGCCGGGACAGCGCGCCCGTACCGGTGAACTGCAGCGTAGCCTGCAGGGGATTTCGAAAAAAATGCTGTTTCAGACACTGAAAGAGCTGGAGCAGCGCGGCTTAATTGCACGTCAGGTCTACGAAGTGATTCCACCGAAAGTGGATTACCGGCTGACCGCGCTGGGGATGACCTTCGCCCGGCCAATTGAGCAGATGTATCAGTGGGGATTAGAAAACCAGGCGGCACTGGATGAGATGGAAGCTAACCTTCGCGCAGCAGGCGGCACGCCGGCGGAAAACGCCCGCCCTGCAGCGTCATCCGCCAGTGAATAACCACGCGCGGGTCGCATACTGTTCGTCGCGGCGCGATTTATCACACATTAAATAGCGCCGCAGTTCGTGGATCGATCCAGTGACCGTTAACCAAACGGCGTTTCGCGTGCCAGCAGACGGGCGATGACGTTGAGAGCGCCCTCGTCGTTATTACTTTCCGTCCGATAACGCGCGACGGCTGCCACCGGTGCAGCGGCGTTGGCCATGGCAAAGCTGTAACAGGCCTGGCGCAGCATTTCGATATCGTTGGCGCTGTCGCCAATCGCCAGCACTTCACAATCATCAATGCCCCACTTCTCCTGCAGCAGCGCGATGCCGTGCGCCTTATGACAGCCGGGAATGATTAAATCGACAAAGCCAAATCCGCTTGAGACCGGATGCATGATGTTTTCAATCGCGTTCAGTTCGCTGTGCAGACGTGCCAGCAGCGCCTCGACACCTTCGTGTGCCAGATTCAGCGAAAACTTGAAAATGGTATCGTCGATATCGTACAGGCTGTCGCGCTTCTCCAGCCGGCGATAGTGATTGGCCAGCATGGCGACCACCTCATCCGGCATTGACTTGTGCACATAGGCTCCGTTGCGACCGCACACCACGGTGCTGATCTCCGGTTCTTTGGCGAGAATATCCAGCACCTGATGAACACGTTCCGGCGCCAGTTCACCGCAGAAAATTTCTTCGTTGCTGTCGGATACCCAGGCACCGTTTTCAGCCACGAAGGCGATCTCATCTTTGATAGCGGGAAAATAGTGCTGCAACTGATAATACTGATTGCCGCTGGCGACCACGAAACGGATGCCTTTCTCCTTCAGCAGCGCGTACTGGCGCGCAAAACGCTGCGCGTTGTACTGCTTATTGTCATCGAGAAATGTCCCATCCATATCCACCGCAATCATTTTTACTGCCATCATGCTCTCCCGTCTCTGTGTGCCGTCAATCCATCCGGCTTTACCAAGGTTTTATCAAGCTTACTCGCGGTGTGGATTAATGAGAATGTGAATAATGAGTTTGTTAACCGCTTTCAGAGATTTCCAGCCCATTTTTTACTGCAATTCGGCCCCTTTTTCTCTGATCCAGGCACAGAACATGTCTGCCATATCGCGCGCATAAGCCTGAATTTCTGCTGCGCTGCGCGGCGATTCGGAAAAATGCTTGCCGACGTCACCCAGCGTGCTGTTGATTAAATCCGCCGCCCGCGCCACCTCAGCCGCGTCCCGCTGCGGCAGCAGCTGTTGCAGAAACTCGCACATCACATTCTCGCCATTGGCGCGCGCGGCCTGCACTTCCGGCGCATCCCGGTAAAGCGGCGCGGCATCATTCAGTGCGGTGCGCATCGCCGCCTCTTCACACTCCGAGTGCAGGAACGCCCAGGTCAGCTGGTGCAAGCGCTGACGCGGCGTGGATGTGCTGTCGCGCAGAATCGAACCCAGCAGATCGCCGGTTCGCTGCCACTCTTCGCTCTGCAGACGGAAAAGGATAGCGGCCTTATTGGGAAAATACTGGTACAGCGATCCAATACTGACGCCCGCCCGTTCGGCCACGCGGGCAGTGGTAAAGCGCGTGGCACCCTCCTGCTCCAGAACCTGAGTCGCCGCCTGCAAAATGGCTGCTACCAGCTCACTGGATCGCGCCTGCTGCGGCTTTTTTCTTTCAGAAATCTTAGCGTTACGTTGTGTGGCCATCGTCTGCTCCTGAAAGCGAATAGTAAAATGCGAGTAATTCATCGTATTCTGTTCCTGACGCAAAATCCACTTTCTGATGCAGGAACCCCGATGATGAACACCCTGACTTCCGCGCCGCTGGCGCCGCTGCTTAACTATCTGTTTGAGCTGGCGGATAACATGGCGCATCCCACCAATGAAGCGTTTCGCGTGATGTCCGATGAGGAGCAAACGCGTCTGCTGCGGAGCAAAACCGATTACCGCGAACTTTACGGTCATTTAAAAGATGTGCCGCTGGCGGTCTCGCGGGAAACCGGCAAACTGCTGTATATGCTGGCGCGCAGCAGCCGGGCGCAGCATATCGTTGAGTTTGGTACCTCGTTTGGTCTCTCCACCCTGCACCTGGCGGCGGCGGTGCGCGATAACGGCGGCGGCCGCATCATCACCAGCGAGTTTGAACCGGGCAAAGTGGCGCTGGCGCGCAATCATTTTGCCGATGCTGGCGTCAGTGACCTGATTGAAATTCGCGTGGGCGATGCGCTGGACACGCTGAGTCAGGACCTGCCAGCCAGCGTTGATATGCTGGTGCTGGATGGCGCGAAGGCGATCTATCCGGAGATTTTGCAGCTGGTGCAGCCCTGGTTGCGTCCGGGTGCCCTGATTGTGGCCGATGATGCCGATTTCAGCCCGGAATATCTGGAAATGGTCCACGGCAGCCGCCTCTATGCCTCGCTGCCGTTTGCTGATGGCGTCGAAGTTTCAATGTGGCTGGGATCGCCACATAAAGGCGCTTAACAGCGTCACGTTTATGTTATATCGTTACAATCCCGTGCTCTGATTGAGGTTGCTGCGATGAAGGTTACCGTTCCACTGTTAGTGATTGCTTTTGCTTCGGCGAAAGCGGGGGCATTTCAGGCGAAAATCGATCCGTTAAAGCTGGCGCTGAAACCGGCTAATGCGCTCGCCAGCACCGATCAGGCGCAGCCGCTGGCAATTGCCGAAGCGCATGCGCGCCTGGCGGCGGCGGTGAGCGGCTGTCAGTGTCCGTTCTGCACCCAGATGCGGCTGATGAATACCGGGTTATGATGATAGGTTCGTCGCCGCACAGCCCGCTGCGCGGCGACGCTTCAGTCAAACCATGGCTGAAACGGATCAGGCAACTGTGCCCAGCCGTCTGGCCCCAGCGCCATCTCCTCATCGGTCAGTAACGCATGGTGCAGCTGCTGACGCAGCACGGTTTCATCCATATCGATACCGATGATCACCAGCTCCTGCCGCGCATCCCCCGTGCCCTCATGCCAGTTTTCGCGGATGTAATGCAGCGTGTCTGCGTCCTGCGGCCAGCGATCTTCAGGCACGCAGGCCCACCACATCCCGGCCAGCCCCTGCCGCGTGACGCCGCCGGCCTGCGACCAGGATCCGGCGTGACGCGGGCGGGTTGCCAGCCAGAAATATCCTTTCGACCGCACCACGCCCTGCATGTGCTGCGTAATCACCTGATAAAAACGCTGCGGATGGAAGGGACGCCGCGCGCGGAAAACAAAGCTGCGGATGCCGTACTCTTCAGTTTCAGGCGTGTGCTCGCCGCGCAACTCTTTCAGCCAGCCGGGGGCCTGTGCCGCAGCATCGAAGTCAAACAGGCCGGTATTCAGTACCTGATCAAGCGCCACCTGACCAAACTGAGCGCGAATAATCCGCGCACGGGGATTGAGCGAGTGCAGAATCGCGGTCAACCGTGCCTGCTCCGCCGCATCAATCAGGTCGGTTTTGTTGAGAATCAGCACATCGCAGAATTCAATCTGATCGATCAGCAAATCGACCACCGTGCGCTCATCCTCCTCACCGAGCGATTCGCCGCGCGATCGGACGCTTTCGCTGGAATCATAGTCACGCAGGAAATTGTAGCCATCCACCACGGTCACCATGGTATCCAGCGCCGCCACGGCGGACAGGCTTTGCCCCTCTTCATCGGCAAACGTAAAGGTTTCCGCCACCGGCAGCGGCTCAGAGATGCCGGTCGATTCAATCACCAGATGATCAAAGCGCCCCTCTTTCGCCAGCCGGTTGACTTCCAGCAGCAGATCTTCGCGCAGCGTGCAGCAGATGCAGCCGTTGCTCATTTCCACCAGCTTCTCGTCGGTACGTGACAACGCCGCCCCGCCCTCGCGCACCAGCGCGGCATCAATATTCACTTCCGACATATCGTTGACGATCACCGCCACGCGGCGGCCTTCGCGGTTGTTGAGAATATGGTTAAGCAAAGTGGTTTTTCCGGCACCGAGAAAGCCAGAGAGTACGGTGACCGGCAGCCGCCTGAAGCCGCCGTTTGTGGATAAAGCTGACATAATCACTCCTGAATAATGACATCACGCGCACCTGAAAGGGTGCTGATATTGATATGTTATAACATAACAATATGCAGTGTCATGATCGTCGTGCACTTTTTGTGGGGTTTTGCTTTGGGCAGGATGGGAACAGCGGGCCGGGCGCCCGCTGCGGACAATTACTGGTTGTCCGGATAGCTCAGTTCGATGGCATCGTCCGGCAGTTGAGTGAAGGTTTTCACGAGGGTATGGAAATCAGCCACCGGTTTGAGATCGGCAAACTGCTGCGGATAGAGATCCTTCGCGAGGATTTCCATGCCGATAATGTTGTACGGGTGATTGTAGAAGTGATGATACACCCCGTACACGCGCCCCTGCTTCACCGGCGCGATTTGCGCCAGACCGGTACGCTGCAATAACGTCTGGAACGTGGCACGCACTTCCTGCGGCTGCACGCCGTAACCAAACGGCAGCACGTTGCTGTTTGGCCGCTTTGAACCGGTCATGATGTAAACGTCCGGTTTCATGGCGATGATTTTTTCCAGCGCGACAAAGCCGGCATTGCCTGGCAGCAGTGCCGAACCAATATTTTTGCCGCCGACCGCTTCTACCAGCCCACCCCAGCCATTATGGCTGTGGGTAAAGCAGCAGTTATCGCTGTTACCGGCAATGGGTTCGATAAATACCGTGGGTTTGTTTTTGACCTTCGCAACGGCTTGCGTGATGCGGTCGAAGCGCTGCTGGTAAAAATCGGTGTAGGCTTTGGCTTCGCTTTCGCGGTTCAGCACTTTGCCCAGCAGCGTGACGCTCGGGGCGGTGTTTTGTGCCGGATGCAGTTCATAATCGACGAACAGCACCGGGATGTGCAGGTTGTTCAGCGTGCTCAGCACGCCGGATTGTTCCAGCGCCGGCTTAGCGCGCAGCTGCGCAATCATCAGATCCGGTTTCTGCGCCAGCACGCTTTCCAGATTAACCTGGCCTTGATCGCTGAAGCCCATATCGACAATTTTTGTCGCTTCAGGCCAGCGGCGCTTCAGCATATCCCAGGTTTGCGTATCCTGCTTTTTCGGCAGATTGTTCCAGGCCACAACGCGTTTAAACGGATTGTCGCGATCGAGCAGCGCCAGCGTCAACACATCGCGGCCATCCTGCAGAATGATGTGCTGCGGTTCTTTGCTGATTGTTTGCGTGTGACCATCCATGTCGGTGACGGTGAGCGGATAGTCAGTCGCGCAGGCTGCGGTTGAGACCAGAATCCCCATTGCCAGTAACAGGCGCGTTTTCATGCCAAAACTCCGTGGTAAAAGAAATAGTTATTATTATCAATTACCTTAACACAACCTTAATCACGGCAAAATAAACCCGACGGCACGCGGTTGTAAGCGAATAATACGGCGCCGGGAGCCCGCCGCATTACGCTGTGGCGAAGCAACGGCTCAGGTGAAATCAGACAATTTCTGCCCAGACGCGATCAGTTCCTGCAGCAGCATCTGTCGGCGTTCCGCCGGAGTATCACGGCTGACCATAAAGCAGATTGCCGCAACCGCCTGGCCGCTGCGCGAGCGAATCGGTGCAGCCATACAGCAGGTAAAGCTTTCGGACAGACCTTCGGTCATGCAGTAGCCCAGCTGGCCGGCACGGTGAATCTCTTCGAGGAAGGTCTGCTTGTCGAGAATCTGACCGCTGGCCAGCCGATAATCCTCCTCCGGAATCAGGTCGAGAATGGCGCTGTCCGACCAGTTACTCAGCAGTAAACGACCGGTCGCCGTCCAGGTGATCGGCACGCGCACACCGATATCAGAGGTGATTTTAAACGGATGGGCGTTACTCTCCGACAGCACCACGGTGTATTTGTTACCTTCCAGCATACACAGCTGCACGGTTTCGCCATGACGCGCCACGATCTCAACCATAAGCTGATGTGCACGACGGATCAGATCGTTGTGGGCCATGTAATCCGCACCGTAATAGTGCATTTCACGACCGAAAAACACGGCACCTTCCGCATCAAGCTCAACCAGACCCGCTTCACTCAGCAAACTGACCAGCTCATAAATACTGGAGCGCGGTGCACCGGTCGCTTCGATTAAATCTCGCATCGCCATAGGCTGACGCGCGATATGCAGCTGGCGAAAAATATCAATAACCCGGTCAACACCGCGTGCCCGGGACGTTTTTTCATCCGGCATACGCTCACTCCCCTGTCGTTATGGTGCTACTCATCTGCGTTTAAAAAGAGCTGCATGATACACCCGGCAAACGAAATTACCCATCCCCGCAATAATAAAAATCTTTCCGGCGACTTTATTTATCATGCGCTATTTTCGGGCCCCATTGTGGCGCATAAAAAAGATGGGACTCGCTGTTAAATTCGATAGCGGTCACATTTCCATTCAAAAAAATCACGCACTGGAATTTATTTTGCGATCGCACCAGCACGGCAAAAAATTAATTGCCGATTGCCATATTGCAAAAAAGCAACAGCTGTGCAAATCTCGTCCTATCCGGTATTGCAGATAGCAGTCTGGTATATCAGACAGAAACGGTAGTGTGCAAAGGAGCAGAAAGACATGACGATCAAACGTTATGGCATTGAGGGCGGTACCGGTACCGGCGGGCAAAAATTGCCGTTCGCCCGCGCCGTGGAGGCCGATGGCTGGCTGTATATCTCAGGCCAGACGCCGATGCGCGACGGCGAAGTAGTAGAGGGCGGCATCATCGAACAGACACAGTTAGCGTTCGACAACTGCCTCACTATCATGCGCGAAGCGGGTTATCGCGTGGAGGATGTGGTCCATGTGACGGCGGTGTTGACCGACGCGCGTTATTTCAGTTCTTTCAACAAAGTATTCAGTGAGATATTCAGTGGTCATCCACCGGCGCGTATTTGTAGCGTGCAGGATTTAGTGGTCGACTGCAAAGTCGAAGTGGACATGAAATGTTTCCGCGCCGACCGTAAATAAGTAATACCGTTCAACCAGGCTGCGATGTTCATTTTCTTCGCCAACACCAGGCCAGCCTGATATTAATTAATGCATTTGCTTTTTCAATAAAATAACCCGAAATACGCGGTGCGGCCGCTGCGCTGGCGATCGTCTATTAAACGGGTGATGCGGAATAACGCCGTCTCGTCAAACATTTAAAGAGAGCATAAAGATGAATGCAACATCGCTGAAATTAAGTGCCAAAACCGTGGCCGGTGCGCTGGTCTTGCTGGCGATAGCAGGCTGTACGCCGACCGAAGAGAAAAAAGAGGCTGGCGCCGCGCCACAGTCGGCGCTGCAAACCGTGCTGCAGCGCGGCACATTGCGCGTCGGTGACTGCCTGAGCTTCGCACCGTTCGGTTTTTATGACAAAGACGGCAACCCGGATGGTTACGACGTTGACCTGGCGAAAGCGCTGGCCAAAGAGATGGGCGTGAAGCTGGAAATGGTCAACACCACCAGCGCCAACCGCATCCCTAATCTGCAAACCAACAAAGTCGATGTGGTGTTTTGTAACTTCACCCGCAATCTGGAACGTGCCAAAGAGATTGGCTTCACCCATCCGTACGTAGTAGCCAGTGAGGCAATGCTGGTGCGCAAAAACAGCGGCATTCAATCTGCGCATGACATGGCCGGCAAAACCATTGCCACAGTGAAAGGCTCGACCAATGGCGACGAAGTGCGCAACCTCGGCATCGACGTGAAAATTCAGGAGTACGACTCATCCCAGGCGGCGATTCTGGCCGTCAAACAGGGCCAGGCCGATGCGATGATCGAGGATAACAACTTCCTCGCTTACCAGGCGAAGCTCGATCCGTCACTGGCCGTAACTAACGAAGCGCTGGTACCACTGGAGTACAACGCCTTTGGGGTGAAACAGGGCGACCAGGTATGGACCAATTACCTCAACGAATTCCTGTTTGAAATCAACGCATCCGGTGAGAACGCCCAGCTGTATGAGAAATGGTTCGGCAGCAAACCGCGTTATCCGCTGAATCCGCAATACTGATTGTCAGCCCACGGCGCAGTCGCACAGGCTGCGCCGCCTGAAGGAGTCATACCATGAGTTATCAATGGCTAACCCTGTGGCGTTACGCCGACACCTTTCTGGAGGCCGCGTGGCTCACGCTGCAGGTTACCCTGCTGGCGTTCGCGCTGGCGGTGGCGCTCGGTCTGCTGGCCGCGCTGGCGAAATCTTCACCGCTGGCGCCGCTGCGCTGGATCAGCCACTGTTATGTTGAGTTCATCCGCAATACACCGGTGCTGCTGCAAATTTTTATCATCTTTTTTGGCCTGCCGTCGCTCGGTATCACCATGAGCGCCTTTACCGCCGGGGTGCTGGCACTGGGTATTAACGTGGGTGCCTATTTGTCGGAAACCTTCCGCGCCGGTATTCAGTCCGTGGCGAAGGGCCAGCTGGAAGCGGCGTATATCCTCGGCATTCCGCGCCACCAGATTTTCCTCAGTGTGGTGCTGCCGCAGGCTGCTCGCGCCGTCTGGCCGGCGATCATTAATAACCTGATTCAGCTGCTGCTCGGTACGTCGCTGCTCTCGGCGATCGCCCTGCCGGAGCTGACCGGCACCGCCACGGTGATCAACGCGCGCACCCTGCTTTATATCCAGACTTTCAGCGTGGTTGCCCTGGTGTATCTGGTGCTGAGCAACCTGTTTTCATGGCTTGGCACCGTGGCCGGACGCCGGCTGTTCCACCCGCCGCTGGTGACGCCGGTAAAAAAGTCCGGCTGGCGGTGGGCAAAAAAATGGCTGATTAATCCAGTGAAACGGGAGAATGCGTTATGAGCGAACTTATCATTAGCTCGCTGCCAATCCTGCTGAAAGGGCTGGTCATCACCTTACTGCTGTCCATCGCCGCTATCGCCGGCAGCACCCTGCTCGGTTTACTGGCCGCGGTGCTTCGCACCAGCCGTCTGCCGATCGCCAGAGAGATTGCCGTGCTGTACACCGAGCTGTTTCGCGGCACGCCGGTGCTGATCACCCTGATGTTCATTTACTTCGGCGTGGCCTATTTTGGCTATGAAATCAATTTGTTCGCCGCCGGCATTCTGGGCCTGAGCATTTATCAGGGCGCTTACATTGCTGAAGTGTTCCGGGCCGGCATTGAAGCCGTGCCGAAAGGGCAGTGGGAAGTGTCGTGGATCCTCGGATTATCAAAACGCCAGACGTTTCTCAGCGTAGTGCTGCCACAAACGCGCGGCATCGTGCTGCCGCCGCTGGTGGGCCAGTATCTTTCGCTGATCAAAGATACGTCGATTGTCAGCATGATCGGCATGTCGGAGCTGATGCACCAGGGGCAGGCGATTGTCGATCGCATTGGCCAGCCGGTGGTGGTTTACGGCCTGGTCGCCCTGCTCTACTTCGCTGTCTGCTTTCCGCTTTCCCGTTGGGTTCAACATCATCAAACCAGGAGCCAGTTATCATGAGCAAATCCGCCATTACGCTGAGCCGTATTACCAAATCCTTTGGCGCAACCCAGGTACTGAAAGAGATCAGCCTGGACGTGTCGCCGGGCGAAGTGTTGGTGCTGATTGGCGCCTCCGGCTCGGGAAAAAGTACCGTGCTGCGCATTATGAGTGGCCTGGAAACCGCCGACGGCGGCGAAATCTGGGTTAATGAAGTACCGCTGCACGACCGTAAACGCAGCAGTGAAATTTGCGGCCACGTCGGCATGGTGTTTCAGCAGTTCAACCTGTTCCCGCATAAAACCGCACTCGGCAACGTGACGCTGGCGCTGATCAAAGCGCAGAAGCTGTCCGAAGCGGAAGCGAACAAACGCGGCATGGCGGCGCTGACGCGCGTTGGCCTGGCGGAGCGCGCGCATCACTATCCGGCTCAGCTGTCCGGCGGCCAGCAACAGCGTGTGGCGATTGCCCGCGCGCTGGCGGTCGAGCCGAAAATCATGTTCTTCGATGAAGCCACCTCCGCGCTCGATCCCGAGCTGGTTGGTGAAGTGATGGAAGTGATGCGCAGTCTGGCACGGGAAGGCATGACCATGGTGGTGGTGACGCATGAAATGGGCTTTGCGCGTAAAACCGCCGATCGCGTGGTGTTTATGGACCAGGGGGTGATCGCCGAACAGGGTTCGCCGGAGCAGATTTTTGTTAATCCGCAGAATCCGCGTACCCAGCAGTTTTTGTCGCGCGTGCTTGAACACTAACAGGAGGCAGGATGTCGATTCACTTCCCTTTGCAGGCCGATGGCGCGCTGGATGCGCTGCAGCCTGCGCCGCGGTTTAAATCGGTGGCCGGAACGGGCAATCAGCCGCTGGCTAACGGTACGCCGGTGTTTAACAGCCCTGAAGTTTTCTCACCGCTGATGCTGATGAAACAATCGGCGCTGGAGAATAACCTGCGGCAACTGGCAGCGTTCTGCCAGGAAAACGGCGTGATGCTGGCTGCGCACGGCAAAACCTCGATGTCGCCGGCGATTCTGCGCCGTGCCGTCAGTGAAGGCGGCGCCTGGGGCCTGAGCGCAGCGACGCCGGCCCAGGTGCGCGCGCTGCGCCAGTTTGGCATCCGCAACGTGTTTCTCGCCAATGAACTGGTCGATCCCGCCGGGATTCGCTGGATTGGCCAGTGGCAACAGCAGCATGCCGATCACGGCTTTCTCTGTTATGTGGATTCGCTGCAGGGCGTAAAACTGCTTGAGCAGCATCTCGGCGGCGCACAGATCGCCGTGCTGCTGGAGATGTCGGTCAGCGGCGGCCGCACCGGCTGTCGCTCGCCGCAGACCGCGCTGGAAATCGCCCAGGCAATCCATGACAGCCGCTCGCTGCAGCTGGTGGGGGTGGCCGGATATGAAGGTGCGCTGGGTGCCGGACGCGATGCTGCAGGCGTACAGCGCGTGAAAGATTACTGCGAGATGATGATCGCGACCGCCGCGCTGCTGGCTGAACACCAGCTGTTTGCCAGCGGAGAAATTATTCTCAGCGCCGGCGGTGGCGCGTGGTTCGATGTGGTCGCGGCCTGCTTCAGCGCGGCACAGTTGCCGCTGCCGGTCACGCCGCTGATTCGATCAGGTGCGTACATGGCACACGACAGCGGCTTATATGAACGCATTGCCCCCTTTGCGCAGCCGGGTGCAACGCACCATTTCAGCGCCGCACTGGAGATCTGGGGCCGCGTGTTATCGCGTCCGGAGCCGGGGCTGGCGTTTGTTGATTTCGGCCGGCGCGATGTGCCGTTCGATCAGGATCTGCCCAATCCGCTGTGGATTCGTCAGGTGGACGGCAGCGCACCGCGCGCGGCCACGCATTTGCGCATCACCGACGTCAACGATCAGCACGCTTATTTGCAGTTACCGGCGGACGATCCGCTGCAACCGGGCGACTGGATTGGCTGCGGCATTTCCCATCCCTGTACCGCATTTGATAAGTGGCGCTATTTACCGTTGGTGGATGATGACTATTGCGTCACCGATTCACTGGAAACAGCGTTCTGACGCTTTTTCAGCCACAAAAAAGGCTGCCAGTGCTGGCAGCCAGTTCTGGCACATCCCTGTGCGACCATGCGGGTCGGCGTTGTGCCTTCAATGAGCACATAATAACACAGATTATAATTAGCAGGCTAGTTATTTGTTGCCAGCGCCAGCTTCACCGCGTCCTGCGCATGGATTAATGTGGTATCGAACAGCGGCACCGCCGCATCCTCCGCTTTAACCAGCAGCGTGATTTCGGTACAGCCAAGGATAATGGCTTCAGCCCCTTGTGCCACCAGCTGAGCAATGATGTCACGGTACTGCGCGCGTGATTCTTCACGGATCACGCCAAGGCACAGCTCCTGATAAATAATGTCGTGCACCGTTTTACGTCCGGTAGCGTCCGGTACCAGCACCTCGATGTCATATTGCTGCTCAAGGCGCCCTTTATAGAATTCCTGCTCCATGGTGAACGCGGTCGCCAGCAGACCGACGCGTTTCACGCCGGCCTGACGAATGCGTTGTGCCGTGGCGTCAGCGATATGCAGCAGCGGAATGCGGGTGGCCGTGGTGATCTGATCGGCGACTTTGTGCATGGTGTTGGTGCACAGCACAATGAAATCCGCCCCGCCCTTCTCCAGGCTACGGGCGGCTTCGGCCAGGATTTCACCGGCCTGCTGCCATTCACCGGCGACCTGCAATTTCTCAATCTGCTGAAAATCGACGCTGTACATCAGGCTGCGCGCCGAGTGCAGTCCGCCCAGCTGTTGCTTTACCTGTTCATTGATGATGCGGTAATAGAGCGCGGTGGATTCCCAGCTCATGCCGCCAATCAGGCCAATCATTTTCATCAGTTACCGTTCCCCACGGAAATTAGCTCGTCTGGCACTGTACGGTATTCAATGAAGGCATGAAAGCGTCGCGACGCTGAACCGCATCGCAGGCACAAAAAAGCCCGGGATAACCCGGGCTAAGCACGTTAACGGAGAAAGGGATTGTTATTATTTGTACAGCTCAGCAGTCATGTCGACGCCGTTGTCTGCGCGGGCGCTGGTGATTTTGTAGCTGTCTGCACCACTCGCTTTAGCCTGAGCGGCAACCTGGGCTTCAGCGCTATCCAGGGTGCTGCCGTGGACGGAGATGCTTTCAGCGGCGAAGCTACCGAAAGAGATCATAGAAAGAGCAGCAACAGCAGCGATGGTCAGAGTTTTTACGTTTTTCATGGTCATATTCCTTCAATGTTTGGGTCAGAGCTGAATGCTCTGCATGGAAGTTATAGTAACCATTGTTATTATTACCGACCTAACAAAAAGTGCGATCTTAATCACACTATGTGCGGTTTTGCTCTGGCAGCGGCTGCGGCCAGCGCGCGCCAGGAAAGAGCGACAGACGGATATTGAACAGATGAAACAGCGGCGCAAACAGCGCATTTTCCTGCTGCGCCGCCGCCTCCAGCCGTAGCAGCAACACATCAAGCTCATGCAAAAGCGCTGGCGACGGCGTGCTGTCCAGCGTTTTCAGCCGCTGCTTAAGAAACTGGCTCAGCTCGTGAAACATGGCTGCGCTTTCTATCTGGTTCGCCAGCAGCAGGTGCCGATGACGGGTGTAATAGTCATAGCAGTTAGCCCCGAGCCAGGCTTCCGCAATCAGGTTACCGCCCGCCACCAGTTCCGGTGCCGGATCGACGCGTTTACGCGGCAGAATCACGTTTACCCTGTCCAGCGTGCGTGCGACAAATTGCTGCCGCGCCGTCAGCGTGGCGGTGTTCATGCGCAGCGCGGTAATAAACTGCAGCAGATCGCGAATGCCTTTGCGCAGCGCACGCGTGGCCGTCCACGCCGGGCGTTTGTTGCGAATCAGCAGCGTCAGTACCAGCGCAACGGCAATGCCCACCAGCGTGGAGATCATGGCATTCACTATGAGCTGCAAATCGGGTTTGAAATGGTGGCTCATGCCGATCAAACCGGGGATCTGCGTGGCGACGATGAGACCGATCAGGTTGGTTGACGGATTGGCGATCACCAGCCCTAAAGCAAACAATCCCGGCGCGAGGCAAATCACCAGTGCTTCAAACGTCACCGCCTGCGGAATCAGCAGCGTGACGTAAATCAGGCTGATCGCCATGGAGATCAGTACGCCCTTCAGAAACAACTTCATCGGCGCGATGGGGCTATCCAGCCCGGCGAAGAACGAACACAGCACCGCCGCCATCATCGGCGCGGTTGAACCATCACGCCAGCCGCTGCCGATCCAGAACAGGCAGGTGGCAAAAGTGGCGATGAAGGCAGTAAAGCACGACAGCAGCAGCAGACCTTTATCGACATGCTTGTGCGCGCGTGAGGCCTTGCCCGGTTTCACCGCTGGCGTCCAGTCACTGACGCGCTCGCTGACGCTGTGGTAAGCATCGGCAATACGGACAAAATTGAGTAACCGTTCCAGCAGGCCGATGAGCAAAATGCTCTCTTCACTGTTAAGCCGCCCTGCGCGCCAGGCCTGCTGCAGCTGCTCCTGAGCGTCGGTGAGGCGATCGCGCACCGGCTGCTGCGCGTCGCCGTTCAGCCATTGTAAAAATTGCTGAAAGGCCGTCGCGACATAATCGGGAAAGCGGATCTGCTGCTGTGCCAGCAGATTCAGACGCGATTCAATGGCGGTGAGCGTCGGGATAAGGTACGACAAATGCTGATACTGCACGCTGACCAGCCGCACCAGCCGCCGCGCCGCATCCCCTTCATAAACGCAGTGGGTGATCAGCGTTTCGACGTTAAGCGGATAGTTGGCCATCTGCACCAGAATATCCTCGCGCTCCAGCGATTTTGCCGCAGGCATCGCCGTCATCAGCTCGCTACACAATTTACGCGCGTTCTGATACCACAGCCCGGCGCTCTGTTCGAGCAGATGGCGCATCGAAACCGGGAAGATCAGCCGATGCACCAGGCTGCTGCAGACAATCGCCACGGTGATTTCCTCAATGCGGGAAATTACCGTATAGGTAATGGCGCCGGGCGAGGTCACATCGGGAAAGCCCATAATGGCGGCGCTGTAGCCGGCCAGCATAAAGACGTAACTTTTTGGCGTGCGGTCGTGCAGCGAGAGATACAGGCAGACGGCAACCCAGAGTGAAATACACAGGCTGAACAGCATCGGCGACTGGACCGTAGCCGGATAGATCAACAGAGTAAACAGCCCGCCCAGCACGGTGCCAAAAAAGCGAAACACCGATTTGGACACCGTCGAAGCGGAATAAAGCTGCGAGGCAACATACACGGTGGTCAGTGACCAGGCGGGTTTGTCCAGGTTGAGTTCCAGCGCAAGATAAAATGCCAGAAAAGCGGCCAGACAGGTTTTGGCAGAGAACAGCACGGCGCTTCGGGAAAACCACTTCATAGAACGGGAGCAACCTATAGCAGGCAACGTTATCGCTTATCCTGACAGAAGCCTGCGGCGTTGACATTTTGATTTGTTATACAAATTATTACCGTGCTAATTATCCGGTTCTCTATGCAACTTGCCCATTACAGTGAATGCTGATGCAGGCTGGGATTAGAGTTATAAGCGATATTAAAAAGTTATTTATTGGTTATATAACAACTTTGCCAGGATGGACGAAAAACCACGAGAGACGTCCCATGAAAGCACAACGTTTTGCCCTGAGCGCACTGGCACTCAGCTTCGGCCTGCTCGCCACGCACGCCTTTGCCGCCAACCCGGAAACCGTCACCATCGGCTATCAGAAAGCCAACATTTTTGCACTGCTGAAATATCGCGGCACGCTGGATGAGACCTTCAAAAAAGAGGGTATTGCGGTGCGCTGGGTGGAATTCCCCGCCGGCCCGCAAATGCTGGAGGGGCTCAACGTGGGCAGTATCGATCTGGCCGCCACCGGCGATGCGCCACCCGCCTTTGCGCAGGCGGCAAAGGCCGATCTGATTTATCTCGGACATTCACCCGCTAACCCCAAAACCGAAGCTATCGTAGTACCGAAAGACTCACCCATCAAAAGCGTGGCCGATCTCAAAGGCAAACGCGTTGGCCTGAACAAGGGTTCAGACGTCAATTATCTGCTGGTGAAAGCGCTGGAAGATGCCGGGCTGAACTATAAAGATGTCACGCCGGTTTACCTGCCACCGGCCGATGCGCGCGCCGCCTTCCAGAAAGGCGCAATTGATGCCTGGGTAATCTGGGATCCCTATCTGGCTGAGGTCGAAGCCAACGCCGGCGCGCGTGAAGTGCGCAACGCCGAAGGTCTGGTGCCGCACTACACCTTCTATCTTGCCAGCCGCCCGTTTGCCGAAAACCACCCACAAACGGCTAAGCAGGTGGTTGACGAGTTGAGCAAGCTGAGCGACTGGGCCAATCAGCATCAGGATGAAGCCGCGGCGATTCTGGCGAAATCCACCGGTCTGGATAAATCCATCTGGCAGACCACGCTGCAACGCCTGCCTTATGGCGCGTCACGCATGTCACCGCAGGTGTTTGCGGAACAGCAGGCGCTGGCGGACACCTTCATCCGCGTCGGCCTGCTGCCAGTGAAAGTCGATGTGCGCAGCGCGACCTGGTCACTGGATAAGAAATGACCCCTCTAAGTTCTGGCGATTAAGCGCCTGGCCTGAAGCGGAGTAAGCCTGTTTTCCACGGCCGGACGGTAAGTTACCGCATCCAGCGGGAAAACTTATCGCCCTCCGCTTAACCTTTCACAAGGAGGGCATGCCGGCTCATCTGATCACATCGACCGGTACCTGACGTTTATTCAGCTGATTTTCAGCTTAAACAGCCGATTCATTGCCACCCGGCCTGAATCGGTTACGTTGACTTCACGGTATCCCTGTATACGCTTTACCCATTCTTTTTGCAGGAAAAGCGTAAACAGGGCTGAGCCCGCGTCACCGCCGAGGTGGAAACGCCTTTCACTCCAGTCCAGACAGGGGCAACAGGGCTTGCGCCGTGTGCGGGAGTTAAGTAAAACGCCCATGTTCTCAAAATGGATTTTGCCGGCTGATGTCAGTCCCGAACCCTCTGCTTCCAGCCAGTTTTCCCTAAGCATAAAGTCATAAATTTCGACAGCAAGCTCGCCTGCCAAATGGTCATAGCAGGTGCGTGCATAACGCAGATGAAGCGGCGTACTGGAAACGGGGGCCTTAATGGTCCCCATGGAAACCCCCATCAGGTTTTCCAGCAATCCGGCGATATGATGACCGGCCAGACTGTAATAGCGATGACGCCCCTGCATCAGGCAAATGACCAGACCGCTGCTGAGGAGTCGGTTCAGATGCCCGCTGGTTGTCGACGCTGCTATGCCAGCCACTACGCTAAGTTCGGTCGCTGTCCATGCGCGCCCATCCATCAGAGCACACAGAATACTCACCCTTGACGGGTCCGCCAGCGCAGACGCCACCATTGCCATCGATGTTTCAGGCACATTATCCGGCTCACTTGCGCGCGTTGTATTAAGGAGGTTCATTCAGAAGGTATTGCCCATTTTCGGGTTACTTCACCTGCCCTGACATCATCATCCGTGATAAGAATGAGCCGGTTACTGTGGTCGCTGTACTGTACCAGAATATTGATGCCGTTCCGGGCAAGAGCATCAGCTATTTCGCCCAGCTCGCCGGGACGTTCCTGCGCTAATTTTCTGACCAGAGGACGACATACGTTGCAGACGTCAAAACCGGCTTCAGTTAATACCGTGCGCGCTTTATAGCCGTCTTCAACGAGGAAGTGTGCATGCCCGCCTTCAGGCGTTGTAAACACGCCACCCCCTTCGAGACCCACACCGTTTTTCCCCAATACACTTCCCAGAAAACCCAGTGAGCCCGGGCTATTTTTGAGAATAACGTGAATATCATGCATGCTGATTAGTTCCCTTATCAGAAGAGTAATCACGGAACACGCTGGCTACCCGTATTCTGTAGAATGAAAAAATCGACTGCCTGCCTTCTTGCTGCGCGGCCTGATGCATCACATTGCGTTTCCACCCGGCGACAGAATCCTCATCTTCCCACCAGGACAAAGAGAGGATCTTGCCGGGCGTGGTCAGGCTCTGGAAGCGCTCAATGGAAATAAATCCAGGCGTGTCGGATAACAGAGGTTTCAGCTCAGAAGCGAGCTGAAGATATCGCTCCTGAGCTGCTGGCAGGGCTTCTGCCTCAAAAAGTACTGCAATCATGGTCCGCTCCGTCGTTTATTTTCGGACAGCTTAATGAAGACGAAACCATGTTGCTTCGGTCAGTACCGAAGTGTGTTTGTTAGCGAAGCCATCGGCATGAATAAGCGATAAACAGCACATTCAGGAGTTTAAAGTCGGGAATGGGGATCCACTGGCAATGACCGCTTAGGTGACAAAGCGAAATCCTGCGCAATTTGATGTCTGCTACCTTGCCACCTCCAGTTACACTACGCGGAGCATCGGCCAGCCCATGCCAGTTTTCATCAGGATAAACAAAACCGGGCAATCGCCCGGTTTTGTTTTTACAGATATCATCTGAGGCTTATGCTGCAGCAAACTGTTTTTGTACGGCCAGGGCTGTGCGGCGGAAGGCCACGCCTTTTTCATCAAACAGATGTGCGTGCTGTGGCGGGATCATCAGCCCAACGTCATCACCCAGGCTCAGCTCCAGCTCTTCCGCATGTTTAACCAGAACAGGATCGAAGCCTTCTACCGCAATGTAGAAGTATGCGGCTTCCCCCAGATGCTCGATGTGCTGGATCTGACCTATAAGATGCGCCTCAGACTTATTGCACAGACGCAGATGTTCAGGACGAATACCTACTTTCACCTTCTCACCTGACTGCGCCACGGCGGTATTGACCTCAACATCAATGACCTCTCCTGCATGACCCAGCCGAACTTTGCTGCTTTGCGCGCTGCTATTGATCAACTCTGCAGGAAGGAAGTTCATTTTGGGTGAGCCGATAAAGCCGGCGACAAACGCATTGACCGGGTGGTGATAGAGTTCAAGCGGATGACCCACCTGCGCAATTGAACCTTCATTGAGCATGGCCGCGCCACTGTTCAGCAGCACGATCTTATCGGCCAGCGTCATGGCTTCAACCTGATCGTGCGTGACGTAAATCATCGTATTGCCAAGTTTATGGTGCAGCCTGGCGATTTCCACGCGAGTTGCTACACGCAGCGACGCGTCCAGATTCGACAACGGTTCGTCAAACAGAAATACCTCCGGGTTACGTACAATCGCGCGCCCGATGGCCACGCGCTGACGCTGTCCACCAGAGAGCGCTTTCGGAAGACGCTGGAGTAACGGCTCAAGCTGCAGAATTTTGGCCGCATTCAGCACGCGAGACTCAATCTCCGCCTTTTCGGTTTTAGCGAGCTTTAGGTTAAACGCCATATTGTCGTAAATGGTCATGTGCGGATAAAGCGCGTAGCTCTGGAACACCATCGCTACACCGCGATCGGCGGGTGCCAGCTTATTGACGACCTTATCACCGATGCGAATTTCACCCGAGGAGATGGTCTCCAGCCCGGCGATCATACGCAGCAGCGTAGACTTACCGCAGCCTGATGGCCCGATAAACACGCAAAACTCGCCGTGTTTAATTTCAAGATCGACCTGATTGATAACCTGCGTATCGTGAAAGCGCTTAAACACATTGCTCAGACGTATACCTGACATAATTCAATACTCCTCTCTTCTGAGCTACTTGACGCCGCCCATGGTTAAACCGCGCACCAGATGTTTTTGTACCAGCAGACCGAGCACCAGCATCGGCAGCATCACCAGGGTTCCTGCCGCAGTCAGCGGCCCCCACTCTGTCCCCTGGAAGGTCAGGAATGAGGTGATCGCGACTGGCAGCGTCTGTGTGGAGTCACCAGAGAGCGTCAGGACAATCTGGAATTCATTCCAGATAAAGAACAGCGTCAATACGCCTGATGCGGCCAGGCCGGTTCTTGCCAGCGGCAGCATGACGCTGCGAAACACGCGCCATTCGCTGGCACCATCAACGCGCGCCGCTTCACGAATTTCAGGGGGAATATCTTCAAAGAAAGTAGTGATCATCAGAATGGTAAATGGCACGTTAGCTATGGTGTAAACCAGAATCAGCACCAGATAGTTATCCGTCATGCCAAGCTTCGTAATGAGGTAATACACCGGAATAACCAGCATGATGACCGGTGCGTAGCGCAGGCTCATGATGAACTGCTTAGCCTGTCCTTTTCGCTCAATAAAGAACACCAGTCCATAGGCAAAGAGCGACCCGAAGACCAGGCACAGGAACGTTGAGACCAGCGAAATCAGCAGGCTGTTACCGAATGCGCGAATGAAATCGCCATTGCTCAGCACCTGTCGATAGTTGTCCAGAATCGGCGTAAACCAGAGCTTTGGTGGCATGGCGAAGGCATCTAAGTACGTTTTAAATGACATTGTCACGAGCCAGTAGATCGGCAGCAGGAAAAACGCCAGTATGACTATCAGCACCAGCCAGAAGCCGGTTCTCCGACAGATAAACTTCAGTGAATCACTCATCTTTCATTACCTTCTTACTGGCGAATGACAGCACCACGATCACCAGCAGCGTGTTGATGATGGCAATCACCACCGCTGCGCTGATACGAAAATCCTGGAACCCGGTGAGGTAGGCGTACATGTTGGTGGTTTCCGTCGCCAGGGCCGGGCCGCCACGGGTCATCACATAAATCAGGTCAAAAGATTTGAACGCATCAATCATGCGCAGGAATAGCGCCATAAGAATGATGGGCTTTATCATCGGCAGCTTGATGAAGGCCAGCAGCCGCCAGCTACGTGCACCATCCAGCTCAGCCGCTTCAAGAGGTTCATTTGGTAACGCGTCCAGCCCTGCGGATACCAGCAGGATAATGAAAGGCGTCCACTGCCAGATATCCGCCAGAATCAGCGAGGCCATTGCTGTGCCGGGATTGCCTAACCAGTCAATTGGCGCGATGCCAAACATGCCCGCGATCCAGTTGAACAGCCCGGCATTAGGATCGTAGAAAATACGCCAGATAAGTCCCGCCACGATGGGGGTTACTATCATGGGTAAAAGTAACAGCGCTCGTACCAGCTTGCGGCCAAAGAAATCGCGGCTGATGAACAGCGCAATGGCACTGCCCAGTACCAGTTCTGCCACCGTGGATCCCGCCACATAGACCAGCGTATGCCACAGAGAGAGCCACATGCGGGGTTCTTTCAGCACCTCAATGAAGTTCGCCAGACCGATGAAATCAAACGGCGGTGGCGACATCAAATCGATGTCATACACGGACAAATAGATGGCGTAACCCAGCGTGTAGAACGAAACCAGCAGCAATACAATCAATAACGGCAGAGTAAACGCCTGCTGCGTGAGTTTTGCTTTCATAGTTTTACCTGGATCTGCGTAAGAAATTCATTTCCCTCAGCACGCCTGAACGCACTGAGGGAGAAAGGTTAACGAGACAACGCTTTATTGTTACGGGTGTTCGCTGCCTTCAGTGCGCTTTCAACAGACTGGGTGCCAGCCAGCGCTTCAGACAGGGCAATGCCGGTGATATTGATGATCTGCGTAGCCTGCGGCACGGTAGGCAGATATTTCGCGTTTCCGTTCTTCAGAGCAGCAAGCATGCCGTCCTTGAAAGCGCCATAGCGCTGAGCAAAAGCATCACTGTTAATGGCGCTGAGCGAACTCACACCAGCGTTCGGATTCAGCTCAACAGATTTCATCTGCGTCTGGCTGGCGGTTGCCCAACTGATGAATTTCCAGGCGGCATCCTGATGCTTACTGTCACTGTTGATGAACATACCGTGAACCTGAAGTGCGCCGCTGTTACCCGGATGATCACCCGGCTGTGCAGGAACCGGGGCATAACCGACTTTCCCGACGACTGAAGATTGTTTCGGGTCTTCATTGAAACCACCGTTCACGGTAGAGTCGATGGTCATCGCCGCTTTGCCCTGCTGGAACACCAGACGGTTTTCCTGCCAGCCAAAGTTAGCCGCACCAATCGGGCCGTAATTCTTCAGGATATTCACGAACGCATTTGTAGCTGCAATCGCCTCGGGTGATGAGATGGCAGACTTGCCGTTACTGTCGATCCACTGGCCGCCGTAGCCCCACAGGAAGGCAGCCCACGCAAAGGTGTTCTGAATACCCTGTGCGCCACGAAGAGTGATACCCGCGACCTGACCGTTCGTTTTCTCCTTGATGGTTTTAGCGGCTGCGGTCAGCTCATCAAAGGTTTTCGGCACGGCGATACCGTACTGCTCAAACAGGTCTTTGCGATACATCAGGAAGGTACTCTCCCCGTATACCGGTAGGCCGTAATAAGCATCTTTATAACGCAGCGTATCTGCATAGCTCGGTACCAGATCCGCTTTGTCATAAAATTTGGTCTCACTCTTCATCCACTTATCAACGGGTGTGATATAGCCTGCCGAGGCGTAACCCACGGCGTGAACCCAGTCGTCCATAACGACGTCGTAACGTCCGCTGTGCGAGGAGAAGGCCAGCAAAGCTTTAGAGGTAAGATCGTTGTAAGGTACAATTTCCGCCTGAACCTTAATACCGGTCTCTTTTTCAAATTCCGGCAAAAGCGCTTTGATGGAATCACTGGTGCTGTGTCCTTCAAGCAGTACACGAAGGGTTTCCTCTGCGCTGGCGTTACCTGCCAGCAGAAGTGTGCCAATAACACCTGCAATACCCATTTTTTTTATGCTCATCTCATCACCTGGTTTATTCAGTCAGAATGTCAGACCCGGACGATTTCGCCGGTACGGGCGGAGTCCATAATGGCAAGCGTAATGCGCAGCGCCTCGTTAGCTTCTTCACCGGTCGCGACTGTCGTCGTGCCGTTGCGGACATCACCGAGGAACGACATCAGCTCTTCACGCAGGTCGCCTTTGATTTCACCCTGGCTCAGCGGCCAGTGCTGGGTGTCGATATAACGGTTAGCCATTTCGGACGCGTGATACAGTCCTGACTCACCGCATTCAATTTCAATCAGCCCTTTTGTCGACAAGATCGACATTTTGGCATCGAGCAGCGTGCGTGAACCGGCCGGCAGTGCCCAGGAGCTTTCCAGATTCACGACAGTGCTGTCCGCGAAGCGAATGATGGCGAACACGGAATCCTCGGTACCCAGATGGCCAAGCAACTTGTTGGTGGTCTGCGCATACACGCTCACCGGCTGGGTGTGCTTCAGCAGCCACAGGATCATGTCCACGTCGTGTACCGTAACGTGCAGCGGCAACGGCAGGCTGCCACCGTAACGGGCCGGACCTTCAATCGCCGGGCTGTTACGACGAGCAGTAATGTGGCTGACTTCGCCTGCGCTACCAGTCGCCAGAATTTCCTGAGCACGGGAGTAGCGCGGGTCGAAACGCAGCAGGAAGCCAATACCCAGCTTCACGTTGGCATCGCGGGCAGCGCGGATGATGGCTTCGCCGTCTTCCATCGTTGCGGCAATTGGTTTTTCCAGGAAGATGTGCGCACCTACTCTGGCGGCCGCGAGGGCCGGTGCCAGGTGGAAATCATCCTTGGTGCAGATGCTGACGATGTTGGGTTTTTCCTGATCCAGCATCTGGTTAAAATCTTCATAGCAGTTCAGCTTCGGGATCCACTCCTTCAGCGCTTCACTGCGGGACAGGTCCGGGTCGGCCACGCCAACCACATCAACGCCATACATCTGCTGCCAGATGCGGGCATGCATTGCTCCCATGAAACCTGCGCCAATGACGCATACTTTAATAACGCTGTCTGTCATTTCACTTTCCTCAGTACCTGGTTTGAAAACTACATAACGTTCTCGCGGCATATCAGTTGATTCAAATAACATGCCAGAATAAGTCCAGATTAATACCAAAGTAAAAATTATTTGTATATCAACGCAATCAGCGTTAAATCAATATTTTTGCAACATATTTAACCTGTTATAACGCCTGATCCTGACTGCTGTCCAGCACGATCATGGTGCTCCTGGTCAAAATCAGAGCACCATCACGGTGCGAGAAGTATGTCTTCAAAATACCAATTTACAGATCTGGTATTATTGTGGTTATCTGATGGGTAATTGCAAAACCAACAGGAACGGAAGATGACGCTCGATGTGAATAAACTTAAAAATCAGTTGGTTGTTTCGTGCCAGCCCGTAACTGATGGGCCAATGGATCACGTCGACATCGTGGTCGCGATGGCGCGTAGCGCAGAACTGGCAGGCGCGGGTGCCGTGCGTATCGAAGGTGTGGAGAACGTGAAGCAGGTTTCTAAGTCGCTGGAAATCCCGGTGATTGGTATTGTGAAGCGTGATCTGGATGATTCGCCGGTGCGCATTACACCTTTCCTGCAAGACGTTGTTGATCTGATAGCTGCCGGAGCCAGCATTATTGCAGTGGATGCTACCGATCGTCAGCGCCCGGTTCCCGTTACAGATCTCTATAAGCTTGGCCGTCAGTCAAATGTGTTACTTATGGCCGACTGCTCGTCACTGAAAGATGGCATTGCTGCCGCTGAGATGGGCTTTGATTTTATTGGCACCACCCTCTCAGGTTATACCGATGAAACTGCCGATCAGCCGATGGATCGACCAGACCTTGAACTCATCTCAGCGCTGGCAGCTCGCGGTTATCGTGTGATGGCGGAAGGCCGTACCCGCACGCCGGATCACGCCGCAGCAGCGCTGAAAGCAGGCGCGTTTGCAGTAACGGTCGGATCTGCCATCACCCGCGTCGAGCACATCACTGATTGGTACAAAGCAGCACTGGCTGACGTGATTAAGGGGAGAACAACGGCATGATACTGGCGCTGGACATTGGCGGGACAAAGCTGTCCGCTGCATGGATTGAGGGGCAGGAATGTATTGCTCGCAGGCAGGTACCCATGCAGCATGATGAGGCGGGTTTTCTGGCGGCGTTACGCGAGGTCACCCAATCAGACTATCCAGTTGAGCGCGTGGCTGTTGCCGCAACGGGTTATTTGCGCGAAGGCCGCGTATGGTCGGTTAATCTCAACACCATCCCCTTCTGGAAAGGTTTTGCGCTGGGCGAAGTGCTGGAGAAGCAGTTTAACTGTCCGGTGATCATGCTCAATGATGCGCAGGCTGCGGCATGGGGAGAGTACCTTCCACGCCAGCATAATCGTACAGATCTGCTTTTCATTACCCTTTCTACCGGGGTCGGAGGTGGCCTCATTTGCGACGGGAAACTACGGATTGGTCCGCAGGGGCTGTCCGGACATATCGGGCATGCGACGGTGAGCGTTGCACCGCTGGATCCGGATGCAGGGCGCTGTGGTTGTGGACGCACGGGTTGTCTGGAACATATCGCTTCCGGCACTGCCCTTGCCCGCCAGGCCACGGCACTTTTTGGCCGCCGGATCGACAGCCGCGAACTGTTTTCACTGGCGGCAGATGAACCACAGGCCAGTGCGATCCTCGACAACGCAGCCGCGGCTGTAGCACAGGCCATTGCCGATACGCTCATGGTTGTGGACATCCAGGAGGTGGTGCTGGGTGGAAGTGTAGGTCTGGCAGAAGGCATGATAGCGCGGGTTAATAAGGCACTTCAGGTCTTCCCGGCACTGTTCAACCTGCCCGTGACGGCAGCACTGGGCGAGGGTGATGCCGGTTTACTGGGCGCTGCTGACTGGGCACAGCACAATTAGATGGCACTGATTTACTGGCCCGACGAGATATCTCGCTGTAGCTCAACCAGAAAGTCGTAACTGTCGCCCCGGTACCAGGTATGGGTGTATTCAATCGGTCGGCCATCTTCCAGATAGCAGTGGCGTTCTACGTGTAATGCCGGGCTGTGCGCTGGCATATCCAGCAGATGGCTGTGTTCGCGGTTTAGCGGTTCTGCACGAATACGCTGAAGCGCCCGAGCAGGCATGAACCCATGCAACTGAAACACGGCATACAGGGAATCTTTCAGCTCATTCATATCCGGAATAAACGTCTGTGGCACAACCGCAATTTCAACGGCCATCGGACGATCGTCGACAGTTCGCAGGCGCTTCAGACGCCAAACCAGTGCGCCAGGAGAGAGGTTGAGCGCAATGATTTCCGAAGGCGATGCGTGCGTCAGCTCTTTCTCAAGCCACTGGGCACCTGGTTGATAGCCACGTGAAATCATGTCCTCACTGAAACTGGTCAGCGATGACAGCGGCTTTTCAACTCTGCCAGCGACCGTACTGCGTGCACCGCGTCGCTGAATAATGATCTGCGCATTCGCCAGTTCGCTCAATGCCCGGCGCACCGTCACGCGAGACAGGTTCAGTAGTTCTGACAGCTCGCGTTCGCTTGGAATAGCGTATCCGGCTTTCAAATCACCGCGGGTGATCATGTCGCGAAAACCTTTCTCAAGGCGAAGATACAGCGGGCCGACGGCACGATTTGTATCGTCACAGTAAGTTTTTAGTGTCTCGATGAATTTCGTATCCATGCTCAGCCGTCCCTTCCTCATGAGAGTTCAAAGATACCTGATGTTTACCTGCTGGCATAGGGATGAAACTCCCGTTTTAACAAAACTGGTATCCTCTGGTATGGTTCGCGTTATTTTACCAGGATGCAGCAATGATGAGGGGCCGCGAGAAGATCCCGGCATTCCTGAAGAAAAATGAAAGGTCGAAAAACTACCAGTTTGACCTGCCGGATTCAGGCCAGACATTTCAGTTAATGATGCGACTGATGACTTAAAACAGCATAGGCAGCGTCGCAGTGGCCGTCTGCTGGCTTGCCGTTGAATACGGGTTCCCAGCGCCGTAAGTCCGCGGATGAGTACTTCAACCTGCAGCATGGCACCCACCTTAGCGCTCAGCGATCCGGCGGTAAGCGAGCCTTCCCGTCCTGCCCCCTATTGCCGCAGCGCCCATATACGGCGAGCGCCATAAATAGTACGAATTGCGCCCTCACTCATAGCCATGCTCTCCCCAAAAAATAGATTTTATCTTCCAGTCACATGTTAAAAAAAACCGAAAATAGGAGAGAATGTATAGCAGTATATATTTCTAAAAATGAGTGATAAATCAAATAACTGCTTAAAATCTAAGAAACTACATGTAAGCAAAAGAAATAATTTCCGTATAAAACCGTAAAATTATGAATTAACAGGAAACCGTTAAACAGAAACGTTATTCAATTACGCCAGATAAAATCACCAAAAAGATAAATTAGCAAAATCACACCAGTTTTGTCTTGTTTTCATAAAAATAAAAAAGTTGAAAGTAAATTACTCACGGTGTATTTGTTTGTCTGGCAATGTTTTTTATTAAGCTCACCACAGCCATAAACAGGAGTTATTTATGAAAGTAATCGCAAGAGACCTTTTAGACGAAATATCTGGAGCCGGGGGTCGTAACGATTCCTCCTATAGCTCAGGGCGTAATAACACCAGTAATAAGGGTGGCTCGAGTTCAGGATCCAATGGTAATCCCCGATATAATGAATCAGGCGTGGTAAACTGTAATAATGGTATTATTGGCGGAGCTATTTCCGGTGCAGCCGGGGGAATCGGTGGTGTAGCATTGGGCATAGCGGGTGGCGCATTTGCTGGCGGCTGCTTTACAGGAAGCGGTAACGGTGGAAATAACTCTGGTAATAATAGCTCTTCTGGAAGCTGTAACTCCGGTGGAATGGGTGGCTCCTGCAGCCGTTAAAAATAATCACCCGCCGCTTCTTTTGCGGCGGGTATTAAGGAGGATTAATTGAAACTTATCATAAAAAATATTATTTTATTTTCATCAATAATGACTGGCTTTTTGTTTCTCAGTGGTGCAGGTATCTTCCCAGGATTCAACACCTTTAAACCTCCCGTTGAATTATCCAGGTTAGTCATCACTATCAGCTCATTAATATCTTTTGTGTTGCTAGGCGGTAAGATTATAAAGATTTTATTTAAAGATGATATAAAAGCACATGGTAACATTAAATGAACAAAAAAGATGGATATTTATTCTTATCTGTTTTTATTGTTATGGTTATTCTTACCGGGGCTCCACTGCTTTTACCTGAACAGTTAAGAATGATGTCGATCGTGTCTGGTATGTTTTTCCCATTGATGTTCACGGTGGAGATCCTGGTTATTACACCTCTTTATTTTTTGTTTTTGAGAGAAAAAGAAGGTTTTGGGGTGGGAAATTTCAACCTGAAAGATTTCATCCTTTATTTATCCATTATTTTGATTATACAGTTCATCCTCCCAAAACTGTTCTTCGAAGAAGAAACCTATGACAGTCATTCTGAGAAAATCCTGCCTGCAATCACCTTTATTTTTATACAAATATCTTATATTTTAATGGCGCCTGTTTATGAGGAAATTGCAATCAGAGGTGCGCTATTCGGATCACTGACCATTTTTCTCAAAGCAAAATTCCCTGCGACAATTTTATCCTCTCTGATCTTCGCCGTTTTACATACTCAGTATTCAGGCTACAAGCCATTAATCATTCTTTTTTTTGTTTCATTAACGCTTACAGCAGCGAGAGTTCGGTCAAAGGGATTATTATTGCCAGTCATACTGCATGCGCTGATGAATTGTATCATCATAAATAAAAGCTATATTTTTGGCAGTTAAATGAAAAAGGATTTCCCACCATATAGTATACTTTTATAAGGAGATGACATTGTTTCGCAGGGAGGCGGTTGATTATCAGAGGATGAGATTGCGTGGCCGGACACTGCTGCTTCCCGGAATCCCTTTTTGGGCAGTGGCGAGCCTGTGTTTCTTTTTTATTGCAGCATTTTTGACATTCATTATCGCCGGAACCTATAGCCGCAGGATCAACGTCTCAGGTGAGATATCGACTTATCCCCGCGCTGCAACTCTCTACTCCGGTGTTCAGGGTACAGTTGTAAAACGATACGTTCACGAAGGGCAATCAGTTGAGGCCGGCTCGCCCGTATACCAAATTGATGTAAGCAAAAGTACACGTAACGGTGTCATAAGCGAAAATGAACGCAGGGATATTGACAACCAGCTTAACCGGATTTCACAGATAGTCAGTCGCCTGGAAAGCAATAAGAAAGCTACGCTGGACATGTTAGAGAAGCAAAAAGAACAATACATCTCAGCCTTCCTGCACTCTACGAATATTCTGCGTCGCGCACAGGAAGGGCTCCGTATCATGAAAGAAAATATGGATAACTATCGCCAGTATCAGAAGCTTGGACTCGTTAACAAAGAACAACTCATTAGCCAGGTAGCTCTTTATTACCAGCAACAGAACAGTCTTCTCGGTTTGTCAGTTCAAAATGATAATAATTCTCTTCAGATAACGTCACTGGATAGCCAGATCCATACTCAGGCAGCCGATTTTGACAATCAAATCTATCAGATGGAACTACAGCGCTTTGAACTTCAAAAAGAGCGAACCCGTATTGATGCCGATGACACCATTATCGTGCGGGCACTAGCCGCTGGTCGTATAGATTCGCTGAGCGTTACAGTGGGACAAATGGTTAATCCGGGTGATAGCCTGCTACAGATTACTCCAGAAAAAATAGAATATTACGCTCTGGTGCTTTGGGTCCCTGATAACGCCATTCCTTATATTAATCCCGGTGACCGGGTCAATATTCGTTATGAGGCTTTCCCAGTAGAGAAGTTCGGCCAGTTTGCCGGCACGGTTTCTGTTATCTCAAGAACGCCTGCATCGCTGCAGGAAATGCACAGCTACCGAAGCGCTCCCTCATCCGCTTTAAACACTGTTTCTCCCTATTACAAGGTCATCGTCAGGCCTGAAATGCAGGAAGTCAGGTATGTCGGAAAACGACTGCGCCTGGAAAATGGCATTCAAGCGCAGAGCACAATGTTTCTGGAGAAAAGGAAAATCTATCAATGGATGATCGCCCCCTTCTACGATATGAAGGTCAGTACTTCAGGACCAGTCAATGAATAGAATGACCTTTAAAACTTTGGTCGCGAAGTTGGAAATAAAGTTACGCAACCGACTGCCGATGATCCACCAGACCGAGTCTGCTGAATGTGGCCTTGCCTGCCTGGCAATGATCTGCGGACATTATGGCAAGAATGTGGACCTGATAGCGCTCAGGCAACAGTTTAATCTGTCATCTCGCGGTACTTCGCTATCCGGACTGACGGATATGGCTGAACAGTTGGGAATGAAAACCCGCCCTCTTTCGCTCGACATCGACGAGATTGGGGCTCTGAAGATGCCGTGCATTTTACACTGGGAATTTAATCATTTTGTAGTGCTGGTCAGCGCCAGGAACAATCGCATGGTGCTACACGATCCGGCGCGCGGACGGCGGACGGTTAGCCTTAAAGAACTTTCGCAGAGTTTTACCGGTGTGGCGCTGGAAGCCTGTCCTGGGAGTAATTTTACTGCCGAAAATGTCCTCAACAAAATTAGCCTCAGATCCCTTATTAGCAGCGTACACGGTCTAAAGCGAGCGCTCGGTAAAATATTTTGTCTGTCGCTGGTGTTTGAAACCATCAATCTGGTAATGCCGATCGGTACACAGCTGGTAATGGATCATGCCATACCGGCAGGAGACAAGAGTTTACTGACGGTAATCTGCGTCGGACTGATTTTTTTCATCCTGCTTAGGGCCGTAGTCGGTATGGTACGCGCCTGGTCAGCACTAATTATGGCAACGCTTATAAACGTGCAGTGGCAATCCAGCCTCTTCAGTCATCTGTTATGTCTGCCGCTCAGCTATTTTGAGCGACGTAAGATGGGTGATATCCAGTCACGATTTAGCTCACTGGATACGCTGCGCAACACTTTCACCACCAGTATAGTCGGTGCCATCATGGACAGTATCATGGTCATTGGAGTGGTGATTATGATGGTGCTTTATGGTGGATGGCTGACCTGGATTGTGATGGCATTTACCGTCCTTTATGTATTGCTGCGCCTGCTAACTTATGGACGCTACCGACAGCTGTCAGAAGAATCACTTGTCAGAGAAGCTCGTGCCAGTTCTTACTTTATGGAAACGTTATACGGCATTGCCGCTGTAAAAATACAGGGAATGGGACGGCGTCGCGCCGCCCACTGGTTAAACCTTGAAATTGACTCAATTAATACCAGCATTCGCATTACTAAAATGGACATGCTGTTTGGCGGTATCAACACATTGATTATTGCCTGCGATCAAATTACTGTGCTTTGGCTGGGTACGAGTCAGGTTATCGATAACCAAATGACTATCGGAATGTTTGTTGCATTCGGTGCTTTTCGGGGACAATTCTCTGATCGCATCAGTTCACTGACGGAGTTTGTATTACAGCTGCGCATGGTGAGCCTGCATAATGAACGCATTGCCGATATTGCACTAAATCCGCGGGAAAATCATAAACCTGACCGCTATTACGAAACAGGGTTAAAGCCTTTAGGACTGGAGACCCATGAAATTAGCTATCGTTACGACACTCAGTCACCTTACATATTTCGTAAAATGAATATCTCAATCCTGCCGGGGCAGAGCGTGGCAATCACGGGCCCTTCCGGGGCAGGAAAATCTACGTTACTTAAAATATTATGCGGGCTATTTTCCCCCGACAGCGGAAGAGTAGAGATAGAGGGTGTTGATATTCAGCAGATTGGAATCAATAACTACCATAAAATGATCGCCTGCGTCATGCAGCATGACAAGCTGTTCAGTGGTTCAATCAGGGAAAATATCTGTAGTTTTGCAGACGAGGCTGATGAAGTCTGGATGAAAGAATGCGCCCGCGCCAGCTACATTCATGAGGTGATTATGCGTATGCCGATGGGTTATGAAACTCTTATAGGCGAGCTGGGTGAAGGGCTTTCTGGCGGACAAAAGCAACGCCTGTTCATTGCGCGAGCACTTTATAAAAAACCATCAATTTTGTTTCTGGATGAGGCGACAAGTGCGTTGGATAATGAGAGTGAAGCGATGGTGAACCGGGCAATCAGAGAGCTCAACATTACCAGAATCATTGTCGCACACAGGGAAAGTACGATCGCCTCAGCTGACAGAGTTATTACTCTGGATTGATCGCAGTTGGATATCGTCAACAAAAGGATTCATGGTGCTTTTCGTCATTTATCATGTCTGCTTAGATTAAAAGCAAACAGATACAAACAGCAACGTCGCACTAATTAGTCCCCTCTAGCCCCACGCCCTGTTTTGCATCACCACCCGGTACCCGTCGGGATCGACGAAGGTTTGCCCATTCACATCCCAGTAAGGATTGAAAGAATTCGTCCGTTTAAAACCCGCTTCAACCATGCTTTCGCATGCCAGCTTCCATGCATTTTCATCCGGATAATAGAGGACGAGGAGATCGTCTTCGGTTGGCGAGGGTATAACGGGATGTCCCGGGCAGCAGGTGAATTCGAGGTGCCAGTCGAGGTCTTTTCGCCCCAGCATCACGCCATTGAAACCGTCGTGATCGTGGAATTCGGCAATTTTTTGCAGATCCAGTCCCTGACTAAACATCAGCACCGATCGTTCAAGCTGGGTGACGGGTCTGGCAATGCGCATGTGCGTAAACATCTGGCTAGACTCCTGAAAACGTTTTTCTGGGTGTTGTTAACCCGGTAGAGTTTACACATGATCGGGTTGGTCATTTGTCGATGAGAGCCTGCGCAACCTGCCCTGCCCGCGTTGTGCGCGTCTGGCTATGCTCCGCGCCGTTATAACCCGGATGGCAGCAACGGTTATTCAGGTTTCCCGATCGGCGCACTGCGCAGCGGGCGACAAATCACGGTCATGGCAACGGCGCTGCACAGGGGAAACAGCGCCAGCAGCAGCCAGGGATAAATAGCCTGCGTTGAAGGGACAAGCGCGTTGTCCAGCAGCGGTCCTAACATTAAATTGCCGGCCAGCACCGCGAAGCCGCTGGCGGTGGCCAGGGCGCCGTAATGTGCACCCAGCGTCGCGGGGTCGGCAAAACGGGGAATCAAATCCTTGGCCGACGGCACCAGCAGCATCTGGCCGAATGTCAAAAACGTCACCAGACACACCGCAGGGATCAATCGCAGCCAGCCGTCAGGCGGGGTTGTTGACGCGAACAGGGCCACGCTGGCAAACGCGGCGGAGAGCAGCAAAAAACCCACCGGTAAAACTTTTACCGTTCCCACGCGTCGTGCAAAGCGCGCCAGCGGCAGCTGAAAAGCGATGATCAACACCGAGGCCAGCATAAAAAGTGGGCCAAGATCTTTCTCGCTGCCGCCTGCTCGCCGAATCTCCACTGGCAACGCCAGATACAGCTGGTTGTAGCTCAAAAGCCACGAGCTGTAAGCCACGATGAAAGCGACAAAACGCGGCTGGCGGAAGATCATCCACCAGGGGACAATTTTTAGCGCCTGTTTGCTGTTACCTGTAGCAGGGAGAAAAAAGTACAGGACAATCAGCGCGATGACAAATACCGCGGCCCCTGCCAGCGCCACCTGGCGGAAACCGAATCCGGTCAGCAGTGCGCCAGCCACCGGGCCCAGTACGGCACCAAGTTCGCCGCACACCGCAAACAACGCAAACCACTCCGCGCGGCCGCGCTTGCCTTGCGCCTCGCTTTGCGTTCCCGCTTTGGCCAGCAGCGCTTCAATTGACGGGGAAAACAGCGCACCGCCGATGCCTGTCAGACAGGCACCCAGAATGATCGGCCACAGCGATTGCCCCAGCGCCAGCAAAAGATAACCCGCAATCCGGACCAGACAGCCACACAGGATAATGATCTTTGCGCCGTAACGGTCAGAGAGCGCACCGCCCAGCAGAAACATCCCCTGTTGGGAGAACGTGCGTAATCCCAGAATCAGCCCGATAACGCCGCCGGAGAGCAACATATCATCGCGTAAGAATATCGCCAGAAAGGGAACAACCGCGTAAAAGCCAATATTGAAAACAAACTGGCTGCCCAGCAAAACGCCCGGGCGCAGGGTAGAGACAGGACGCAGCGAGAAAGAAAGCATGCTACCTGGCCCTAAAGAATGAAATGAATGTGCTTCTTGCCATGAAAGCGGGAGATCTCAATTTTGGTTTTCACCCGGAATACCTGCCAAAGCAGCGCCTCGGTCAGGATATCCTGCGGCGTGCCGGTTGCGATGATTTGACCGTTCTGCATCACGATCAGCGAATCACAGAACATCGATGCGTGGTTGAGATCGTGAATGGCGACAATGCTGGTAACCGGTAACTCGCTGATCAGCTGCATTAATTGCATCTGGTGATGGATATCCAGATGGTTGGTCGGTTCGTCCAGCAGAATTTCGCTCGGCGTTTGCGCCAGTGCGCGGGCAATGTGCACACGCTGACGTTCGCCACCGGAGAGACTCAGCCATCCCTGCTCACTTTTCTCCAGCATGTCCACGCGCTGCAGAGCGGCCGTCACAGTCTCGTCATCGTGCGCACTCCAGTTAGAGAATGGCGAATGATGCGGAATGCGCCCCAGTTTCACCACATCGCGCACACGCATATTGGCGTCAGTCATGCCGTGCTGCTCGACGAATGCCACCCGACGACCAAGCTGTTTGCGGGCGATGCGGGCGATATTTTGCCCGTCCAGCGTCACACAGCCGGTATCCGGGCGCCGCAGGCCGGCAAGGATGCGCAGGAGGGAAGATTTACCACAGCCGTTTGGACCAATCAGCCCTACCGTTTCACCACGGGAAATGTGCAGCGACACGTTATCGACGATGACCTTTTTTCCGACCTTCCAGCTAATGTTGTCAGCGGAGATACTCATTATTTATTCCCCGAACGCCAGATAATCACCGCAAAGAACGGCACGCCAACCAGCGCGGTCACCACGCCTACCGGCAGGCTTTGCGGGGCAATCAGCAGGCGTGAAGCAATATCTGCCAGCACCATCAGAATGGCACCGGCCAGTGCGCTGGCAATCAGTAACGTGCGATGCAGCGGACCAAAGAAGAAACGCATGACATGCGGCACCACCAGGCCAATAAAACCAATCGAACCGGCCATGCTGACGATGGTGGCGGTGATGAGCGCGGTGGTGATAAAGAGCGCCAAACGCACCTGAGGCACCGCAATGCCCAGCGAAGCAGCCGCATCATCACCAAAGGTGAACGCATCCAGCGCCCGGGAATAGTAAAGACAAACGGCCAGCCCGATGGTCACTACCACCAGCACCAGCTGGAATTCCGGCCAGCGCACGCCACTGAAGCTGCCCAGCAACCAGAACATCACATCGCGCGCCTGCTGCGCACTGGCAGAAGTGCTGATGGTGTAAGCGGTGATGGCATTAAACAGCTGGGAAGCCGCAACGCCAGCCAGGATGGTGCGTTCATTACCGCCGCGCGCCCCTTTCGTCAGAAAAGCGACAAAGGCAAAGGCGGTGAAGGCGCCGGCAAAGGCTCCCGCCGACAGCGAGACGGCCCCGCTGCCGATGCCCAACACCACGACAGAAACCGCCCCGGTGGAGGCACCGGCAGAGACACCGAGCACATAAGGCTCAGCCAGCGCATTCTTCAGCAGGCTTTGCAAAACGGCACCGCAAATCGCCAATCCGGCGCCACAGCATGCCGCCACCAGCGCCCGGCTCAGGCGAAAGTCCCAAATCACACTTTCGTAGATGCGGCTCAGGGGAACGTGCGTGAGCCCCATTTTATTGCTAATGGCATAAAAGACGCTTTTTAGCGGGATCGACAGTTCTCCGACGCTGACACCGGTCGCAATCACCAGCAATAATAACGCCACGGCAGCCACCAGCGAGGCGGTCAGGAACAGCCCCTGTCGCGCCTGAACAACAGCGATAGTCATCAGTTCAGTTCCAGTTTTCTCAGCTGCTCACCCACCTGTTCGGCTCCGTAGATAGTGCGGATGGTCGGGTTCATGGCCTGGCCATCCATCACCACGATGTGGCCTTTTTTTACCGCATCCAGCTGGCTGACGGCAGGATCGCTTTTCAGGAATTTGATTTTCTCTTCGGCTTTATCCAGCGCCCAGCGATTGCGATCGAGACTGGAGACCACGATCACATCCGGATTGGCAGCAATGATGCTCTCCCAGCTGACCGTCGGCCATTCGGTCTCTGACGTGATGGCGTTGTGCCCGCCCAGCACGCTGGCGATGAATCCGGATGGACTGTTTTTACCGCCCACATAGGCATCTGCAGACGGTGACGAGCTTGAGAACCAAAACACAAACGAGAGATCTTTCTTGCTGCTACCAAACTCCTGACGCAGTGCCGCTTCACGTTTTTTGAAATCGGCAATCACCGCCTGGCCACGATCTTCCACGTTGAAAATTTTGGCGAAGTCCTGAATCTCCTGATACAGGTACGTCATATCCCACAGCTGCTGGCGACTGCCATACATATCCCCTGCGGCTTTTTTGGTGGCGCACATTCCTGGCGACACATAACTGTTCACGCCAAGGGTGATTAAATCTTCGCGTTTTGCCACCTTGCTCTCGGGTCCCAGCAGCAGCGGCGTCTGGGCAGGAACGAAGTCCGGATTTTGCGCCAGCACGGATTCGAGGGTGGGGATTTCTACCGTCAGCGTTTTGATTTTTGCATTCTGTTCAGCCAGCTGTGGCAACACTTTAGTTGGCCAGAACGCGCTGGCGATGACCTTATCCTGCAGGCCGAGCAGCAGCAAAATTTCTGCGGTATTTTGCCCCAGCGCCACCACGCGCTCAGGCGGTTTGGTGAAGGTCTCTTTATAGCCGCAGTTTTCAATCGTGAGAGGATAGGTGGTGGCCAGCGCAGAACTAACCGATGCAAACACCAAACATAACGTGCAGATGACCTTTTTCATTAACCCCTATCCCCATTGATATTGTTTTGAGAAGCCCGCGCCGCTTTAATGCAAATGAAACTCATTAACGAAGCGGGCTTTTATACAATGGGCATTTTAAGGTGTCAACGGGAGATTGTTTCCCAGAGTTATCATCGTCATGGACCTGCCAGGATCGCATACCGGACGTTCTGTAAAAGCCTGTCCGCAGCCAGCCGGTCCCCTTCCCTGCTGGCGTCACGTATTTAATACGCAGAGCATGCCAGGCCAGCATTCGCTTCGCGGCACCCGGTAAGAGGCGTCCGCCGATTCAGGCCTGACGCTGACCGCACTCAGCGATGTTTACCGGTTGCCTGCGCTTTTCTGACAGCTGCAGACTGAGCATCGCCAGCAGAATAAAGACCACCGACATGCCGATCAGCCCGTAAAAGCCGGCCAGTGGATATATCCATGATGCGACCGCCGAGCCAAAGCCGATACCGCCAAACATGAAGGCACTGGTCAGCGCCAGCGCAATGCCGCGATGGCGGACTGATGCCAGCTCGACGATCCGGCGCTGCTGGCTGGGCCAGAGCAGATCGGTGGCAAACGCCCAGACCACCAGTGCCGCCAGCAGCACGACCAGCGCTTTCGGCAGCACGGCGATAAGCGCCGTATCGACAATGAGCAGCGTCATGCCGCTCAGCAGCAGCTTCTCAGCGGTAAAGCGTGTCGCCGCGCGGGTGACCCAGAGATTGCCCAGCACGCCGGCAACGCCCAGCACGGCCAGCGCTGCGGAGACCGCATGCGTGCCGCCAGTGTAGGTGTCGCGAATGAGCGGCGCGATAAAAGCGTAAAAGCTGTAAACGCCGGAAGTAATAAAAAACACCACCAGGAAAGCCGTCAGGTATTTGCCATCGGCCAGCACGCCGGCCATCTCACGCAGCCGGATGCGCGTCCCGGCACTGTCATCCGGCACCGTCAGCAAAATATTCAGCCCGCTCAGCAGACTCAGCAATCCGACCAGCACAAACAGGGCTTTCGCGCCCCACAGGCTGGCTACCCAGGCGGCGAGCGGAATACCGGCAAGGCTTGCCATCGATACCCCGAGCAGCACCATGCCGATGGCCCGGCCGCGTAGCTGTTCATGGACCAGTTCGGAGCCCAGCGCAACCAACACCGGACCGATGAACCCGGCGCCGGCCCCCATCAGGATGCGTGAGGCGAGCAGTGCGTTGTAGCCCGGCGACAGCACAAACGCGAAGGCGCCCAGGCTAAATAGTGCAATGCCGGTGAGCACCAGCCGACGACGGCGCAGGTGACCAAACAGCACCTGCACCAGCGGAGCCGCCAGCGCGAAGGTGAGTCCGAAAACACTCAGTAAGCGCGCGCTCTGCGCATCAGTCAGCTGCCAGGCTGCTGAGATGGCCGGCAGACTGCCAGCGACAGACAGCGCGCCGGTAGCCTGAACGAAGTAGGCAATGCTCAGCGCACGCAGCGCGCGGCGCTGGGAAGAGGTGATGACAGCGTTCATTATTTCTCTCCGGCATAAACTTCAGGGGCGCTGCCCCTGAAATGTTTACTGAACAGGAATCGGGTTATCCGCCACAGACTGGTTGAACTGATTCACCAGCGTATGCTCGTTCGCGCCCGGGTTATCGCGCACCGGCAGCACGCGGTCGACAATCGCTTCGATGGTGTCGGTACCCAGCTTTTCAAACGTCTCGCTGATGAAGGCGTCCAGCGGCATGGCGCGCGGGTCGCCGCTTTTATAAATCAGATCGGTATCCACCCACGGCGGTGAGATTTCGATGACCTGCACGCCGGTATCACGCAGCAGGAAGCGCTGCGACAGGGTATAGGAGTGAATCGCGGCCTTGGTGGCCGAGTAAAGCGCGTTGGTCGCCAGCGGCAGGAAGGCCAGCACCGAGCTGTTGTTAATCAGCACCGCGTCCGGCTGCTGCTTCAGGTGTTCGATAAAGGCCGCACTGACGCGTACCGGTCCCAGAATGTTGGTGTTCAGTAGCGTCACCGCCTGCGCGTCATCCAGTTCGCCCGCCGCATTATCAAACGGCATGATGCCAGCATTATTGATGACCACGTTCAGGGCCGGATAGCGTTCCAGCACGCTCTGTGCGGCGGCCTGAATGCTGTCGGCGCGCGTGACGTCCAGCACCACATAGTCCATGCCCGGACTGGCGGCGGTGACTTCCTGCAGCAGCGCCTCGCGGCGTCCGGAGATGATCACCTGGTTGCCCAGCTGATGAAATTTTTCTGCCATTGCGCGGCCGATGCCAGAAGTGCCGCCCGTGATGAAGATGGTGTTATCGGTCAGTTTCATGATCTGATTCCTTAATGGGACAGTTATTAGGATTGCGATTCTGAATAAGGGGCGTTCAGTGCACAGAGACGGGCCGATAGCGTTCAGCCGGCGCGTCGCTGCCGAGGTGCGGCATCATGGACTGACGCGCCTGCTCATAGCGGGTCCAGAGCGCTTCGTCCTGCAGGGACGGAATAGTAATGAGCTCGCCGCGGGCGAAGCCGGTGAGCGCCGCATCAACCATCTCCTGCGCGCTCATGACGATGTTCGGGTCAAGCTGGTCAACCGGCAGACCGCCGTTATCCCAGAACGGCGTTGCGGTGGCACCAGGCAGTACGGCCTGTACCTGAATCCCCTTACCGGCCAGTTCATGGTGCAGCGACTGACTGAACGCCAGCACGTAAGCCTTGCTGCCGCCGTAAACACCGTTCAGCAGCTCAGGCGCAATGCTGACGATCGAGGCGATGTTGATGATGGCGCCGCGTCCGCGCGCCACCATGCCAGGCACCAGCGCATAGGTCAGGCGGGTCAGCGCGATGACGTTGAGGTTAATCATGGCGTTCATCTGCGCCACGTCGCTGTCCAGCAATGGGGTATGGGTGCCGATGCCGGCGTTATTCACCAGCAGTGTGATGCTCGCGTCCTGACGCAGCTTTTCTTCCAGCGCGTTCAGCTGTGCGGCATCGGCCAGGTCCGCGGTGATGACTTCCACGCTGCGGCCGCTGTCGGTAGTGATGTGTTCAGCCAGCTGGTTCAGGCGGTTGTGATTGCGGGCCACGATGATCAGGTCATAGCCCATGCGTGCCAGGCGGCCGGCGTACAGTGCGCCCATACCGGTAGAGGCACCGGTGACAACGGCAGTGCCGCGGTTGGTGTGTGTCTGCTGCGTCATGATATTCACCTTGTCAGTTATCGGGTTGGTGAATTCATAGTACGCAGTCGCGCACCGGCGCGGCTGACGAGAAAGGTCGTGATTTCGGACAACATGATGACCGGGATGCCGGCCATCGTGATCAGAAGGCGTTCAGGCGTGACAGCGCGCGTCAGGCTTTACCGGTGCGCAGCGACTGCGGCGGGATGCCGTAACCGCGAATGAACACTTCCCGCATATGGCGGCGATCGCGGAAGCCGGATTCTCGGGCTATCACCTCCATCGGCAGCCTGCTCTGCTCGATCAGCAAGCGGGCGTTTTCCAGTCGTAATCCCTCAATAGCTTTGGCCGGCGACTTGCCCGTCTCAGAACGGAACAGGCGGCTGAGCTGCCGCGCGCTGAGGTGAACGGCATCCGCAAGGTCTTCGATGGTCAGCGCTTTGCTGAGATTGTTGCGCGCATATTCCAGCGCCGACTGCAGCCGGTCGCTGCGCGGAGAGAGCATCAGCATCTCAGAGTGCTGCGTCTGTCCGCCGGAGCGGCGGTGATGCATGACCAGCAGGTGCGCCACGCTGCGCGCCACTTCGGCACCGAGATCTTTCTCCACCATTCCCAGCGCCATATCCAGTCCGGCGGTGAGTCCCGCCGAGGTCCAGATGTGATCGTCAATAATGAAGATGCGGTCTTCTTCTATCCGCGTCGTCGGGTGCAGCAGTTGCAGACTCTGGGCATGTACCCAGTGCGTAGTGGCGCGGCGCTCCGATAACAGACCGGCCTGCCCCAGCACGAATGCGCCGGTACAGATCCCGGCCACCCGGCGGGCCCGGGGCGCCTGCACCTGCAGAAAATCAACGATGCCCGCTGTGGCCGGCAACTCCAGCGGTGTCATTACACCTGCGACCAGCCAGGTATCCATTTCCATATCTGTATGGATCGGCTGGCTGTCGACGCCGAAGCCGGAAGAGGACTGCACCGCGCCACCGCGCTCTGAATAAACCGTGCAGTGGTAAAACGGTTCGCCGTTTACCTGATTGGCAAACTCAAAAATGCTCAGCGTGGATAATCCCAGAACCTGGAAATGATCGGAAATCAGTAAACCTACCCGGTGCATCATCGTCTCCTTCAGTCGTCCGGCACCGTCTGCCACACTGTGTCCGGCCTGATGTTAAGCAGGGTGAGCCATGACAATAACCCGATTTCGTTCAGCGGTATCACCTGCGGAAAAATAAAAAAGGCGATGACACCGACCTGCTGCGGATCTTCTGCGCCGTTTTATGTTAAGAGTACCCGATCGGGCAGTTCGCCAGGCATAGGGTTTTAAACAGGCGGCCATTGCCCAGGTCATCAATCAGAGAAAAACCATGAAAAAATCGATCGTTCCTGAAGAATTTCAGCACTATTACCATGACTGGCACTTCTCTCCCGTTATCGAAGCCGATGGCACCCTGTATCTTTCCGGGGTGACGGCAGCGCGGAAAGACAAACCGATAAGTACCCACCCTGAAGAACAATTCCATGATGCGTTTTATAAGCTGGGTGTGTATTTAAACGCTGCCGGACTGGACTATGAACATATACTGGAGATGACCACCTTTCATATCGATCTTAAAAAACACATCGGGGTATTTTCTAAGGTCAAAGATGTGTATATCAAAGCCCCCTACCCGGCATGGTCTGCCATCGGCGTGTCAGAGTTCATTCCGGAAAACGCCCTGGTGGAAATGCGGATTGTGGCGAAAAGGGTGCTTCAGGCGGATGGGCAAAAATAACCGCAACCGCCGCTTACGTCACAGGGCTGTGATTACAGCCCTGCTTCTTCGGCAATTATTCGACTTTTCCCTGCATCAGCTGCCGGTATTTCATGCTGTCGTGGTACATCTCATGGAATACACGGTATTTACGGTCGTAATACTCTTTGATTTTGTTGGTCTGCGGCGTGATGGTCTTACCGATGCGGCTCATGGCGGCCATCGCTTCGGGTAAAGAGTCGTACGCACCCGCCGCCACGGTGCCCATCATGGCGCTGCCGAGCAACATGGCTTCACTCTCTTCCGGTAACAGCATTGCGCAGCCCGTCGCGTTGGAATGTTCCTGCACAAAGATGGGATTTTTGGTGCCGCCCCCGCTGGCCATAATGGTATCAATGCAGTAACCACTCTGGTTCATGGTCTCAATAATGTGGCGAGTGCCAAGCGCCAGCGCCTGAATGGTGGCGAGATAATGCAGCGCCATGTCTTCCGGCGTGCGTGACAGTTTCAGGCCAGTCAGCGTGCCGGTCAGGGTCGGATTGGCACGCGGTGAGCGGTTGCCATGGAAATAAGGCAGCATATGAATGTCTTTGGTCAGGAAGGCAATATTCTCGGGTTCTCCCGCCATCTTGCGCAGTATGCCGTTGAGCACTTCATAGATGGTTTTGCCGCTGTCTTTGCCCTGCTTGAGCAGATCCTGATAACACGGATGCGACTGAATCACATGGTCAATCAGCGCGCCGGTGGTGGATTGCCCGCCTTCGTTCAGCCAGTAATCCGGCAAAATCGCCGAATAGTACGGCCCCCAGATGCCGCCGATATAGCGCGCGCTGCGCGACATCGCCATATGGGCCGTGGACGTGCCGCCAATCAGCGCGATGCGGTTGTCAAAATCCGCTGATTCGCCGGATGCGCCGCTGGCACCGAGAATACCGAGGCTGCCGGCGTGCGCATCAATAATCGAAACGCTGACCGCCGTGCCCGCCATTAACCCCATCTCTGCGGCGGCGCGCTGCGTCAGGCCATGCCCCAGCGGCTCACCCATGGTTTTCACTTCGCTGCCGATCTTTGCCGCGTTGTTTTCCAGTAAATCCTCCAGGCCAATCTGGCGGAAATAGCTCGGATCCCAGCGGTCTTCATGGCCGATATAGGTCCATTTGCAGACGGTAGAACATAAAGAGCGCGTGGTATCCTGGGTGGCACGCCAGGTGAGGAAATCCGGCAGGTCGAACAGATGCCCGACGTTGCTCCAGGTGGTCGGCATGTGCTGTTTCAGCCACAGCAGTTTGGGAGTCTGCATTTCCGGCGAGATAATCCCGCCAACAAACTCCAGCACGCGATGGCCGGTGGCATTGATGCGTTCTGCCTGCGTGATAGCGCGGTGATCCATCCAGACAATAATGTTCTGCTCGCTGCGTCCGGTCGGGCTGACGGTCAGCGGTTTGCCTTCTTTATCCAGCACCACCAGCGAACAGGTGGCGTCAAAACCGATGCCTTTCACCTGAATCGGGTTGATATCCGCCTGACTGATAACGTCTTTAATCGCGTTACACACGGACTGCCAGATCTCATCAGAGGATTGCTCAACAAAATCAGCTTTCGGGCGGTAGAGCGTGATCTCCCGGCTGGCCTGGCCGAGCATACGGCCAGTCATGTCGAAGACGCCCGCGCGGGCGCTGCCGGTTCCTACGTCGACGCCAATAAAATAACTCGCCATGTTCTTTCCTTTCTTGAAAAGCTTTCGCTTATGATTTTCTGTTTTGCAGAGCGATAAACAGGATCAGGACACAACCCCACAGCGCCATGGTCAGGTAACTACTGACGCCCATCAGGTTCAGGCCGCTTTCCAGCATTTGCAGCACGATGAGCGCCAGCACCAGCCCAATCACCCGGCCAAAACCGCCGTCAGGGTTAATGCCGCCAAGCACCGAGGCCAGAATGGTCACCAGCAAATAGGAGTCGCCGTAGCCAGCCTGTGCCGAGTTAAATTTGGACATCATCAGCAGTGCCGCGCCCCACCCCAGCAGAGCTGAAAGGACGTACACCGCGATGGTGACTTTATGCGTGTTGACCCCGCTGAACCGCGTCGCCTGCTCGCTGGAACCCATCAGATACAGGCTGCGGCCGAGCGTAGTGTGTTCCAGAAACACCCACAGCAGCAGCGCCACCAGCAGGAATAACACCAGGGCGACCGGGATACCCAGCAGGCTGCCGTTGCTGAGGTACTGAATCACCGGCGGGAAACCGGAAATGACCGCGCCGTTGGTCAGCAGAATATTCAGTCCGGCGATCAGCGTCATGGTGCCGAGGGTTGCCAGAATCGGTGAAACTCCGATAAAGGCAATCAGCGCGCCATTGAGCACCCCAATCACCAGCGCCACACCCAGACCCGCAAGCAGCGCCAGTGCGACATATTCCGGCTGGTTCGGATGCGCCACCAGAATCGCCGCCATCACCAGCGAACACGCGTTGGCACCGGCAATGATCGAAAGGTTGATCCCGCCGGTCAGCATGGTAATGCCCATCCCCAGCGCCAGCATGCCCAGAATCGGTAACTGCGAGGAGATCGACTGGAAATTGCCGACGCTGTAAAAGCTGCCACCCAGCGTAAAGGAGAACAGCACCGCAACGGCCACAATGATCAGCAACTGCAAACGGATGATGCGGTCGCCGGGGAAGAATCGGTTTAACGTCGTCATGTCACATCCCCTTCGCCAGTTTGCGTTTTTCGTTCCACGCGGTGCTGCTAATGCTGACCAGAATGATCGCGCCGCTGAACACCTGATGCCAGTAAGATGAAATGCTCAGCAGGGTCATGCCATTTTGCAGGAAGGCCAGCAGCATCACGCCCAGAATGGTGCCGGTTAGCGAGCCGCGCCCGCCGGTCATGCTGGTGCCGCCTAATACCACCGCCGCCAGCACCGTCAGTTCATAACCGAGCAGGGAATTAGGTGCCACCGACTGGGTAATTTGCGCCTGTACCACGGCAGCAATACCCGCCAGCAATCCCATAAAACCGTAAACGTAAAAATGCAGCCGCAGGATGTTCAGACCAAGACGCGATGCGGCGTCACGGTTGCTGCCCATGGCGTAAATCTGGCGGCCCACGCGGGTGCGATTCATCAGGACGCCGGTAACGATGATCACTCCCAGCAGGCAAAGCAGCGGCAGGGTCAGGCCATAGTCGTAACCGTCGGCGGCGGTGAAAGAGAACCAGCTGATCCCGTTCATAAACCAGTCGGGGAAACCGTACAACCAGGTGCCGTTAGTCAGATACACCAGCAAACCGTAAAACAGGTTCAGCGTCGCGATGGTGATAATGATGGCCGGCACGCGCAGCCAGTACACCAGAAAACCGTTGACCAGGCCGAGCAGCAACCCAATCCCCATCGACATGGCAAACGCCAGCGGAAAGCTGCCACCGTGATGAATGATGTAGCTCGCCATCACGTACTGACCGATGGAGGTGACAGCGGGAAAGGAGATGTCGATGCCGCCGGCAATCAGCACCACAAACAGTCCACAGGCCAGAATGCCCAGAATGGCATAGCTGGTGGCGACGTCTGTCAGGTTACCCAGCGTCATAAATTCACTGCTGCTGGCGCTCAGACCCACCACCAGCAGCAGCACCAGTAATCCCAGCCAGAATTCGTGCTGGGTAAACAGTTTCGATAGCGATTTGTTACCCATTAATCACCTCCGCAATCTGCGCTTCGCTGCTCTGGTGCGGCGCGAACTCCGCTACCAGTTCGCCTTTGCGCATCACCAGCACGCGATGGCTGTTGTAATACGCTTCCGGGATTTCATCGCAAATCATCAGCACCGCCATGCCGGATTCCGCCAGATCGCGGGCAATGCGGTAAATGCCTTCTTTATTGGCTATATCCACCCCTACCGTTGGTGAATCGAGGATCAGGATATGGGGCCGCGTCGCCACCCATTTGGCGATGGCGATACGTTGTGCATTGCCGCCGGAGAGCGTCTTAACCGGTAAACTGCTGTCCGGAACTTTAATGTTCAGGTCACGGATCAGGTCTTTAACCACCGCCGCGGCTTTGCGGTGATCCATCAATCCGGCGCCGGTATGCAGCTTGTCGAAAATCGATACCAGCGTGTTGTCATAAATGGATTGATCCATGATGAGCCCCTGCGTCAGCCGGTCTTCCGACACATAGGCGATGCCGTGACGAATGGCGTCGCGGTTAGAGTGGAATTTCACCACCTTGCCGTTAATGCGGATCTCTCCGCTGTCCGGCTGGCTCATGCCAAACAGGCTCAGACAGAGTTCCGTGCGGCCCGAACCGAGCAGGCCGATAATCGACGTGATTTCTCCCTGGCGCAGCGACAGCGAAATATTGTGATACTGCCCTTTGCGGCTCAGCTGGCTGATTTCCAGCAGTGGCGTCACATCGGCCGGCGCCTGGTGCGGCAGGTGGCTATAGGTGAAACGCTGCCCGGTCATCAGGAACGCCAGTTCATGGCTGTCGAGTTCACTGGCCGGATAGGTGCCGACCAGTTTGCCGTCGCGCATCACGCTGATACGATCGGCTACTTCCATCACTTCATCGAGACGGTGACTGACGAACACCACGCAGATACCGGCAGCTTTGAGTTCATTCACCACCCGCAGCAGACCATTCACCTCGCTGCGGGTCAGTGACGCCGTCGGTTCATCCATAATCACCAGACTGGCGTCAGCAGCGATGGCACGGCATATTGCCACTAACTGGCGGTCAGCGATCGACAGCTTTTCAACTTTACGATCCGGATCCAGAGCAACGCCGACCCGTTGCATCGCCGCCAGCGCTTTTTTGCGCATTGACTCGCGATGTACCCAGAAATCACCGCCCGGTAAATAGCGGTGAATAACGATATTTTCGGCGACTGACAGATTGGGAAATAACGACAAATCCTGATAAATAACCTGAATACCGTAATAAGAAGACAGCTGTGGCGTCAGGGTATGAAAAAGTTTTCCGTCCAGCGTAATGGCCGCGCCCTTTTCCGGTTGATAAACCCCGGAAATGACTTTAATTATGGTGCTTTTGCCGCAGCCATTCTGCCCGGCCAGACAATGCACCTCACCTTTATTCAGCGTCAGGCTGACATTATCCAGTGCTAATACGCCGGGGAACTTTTTACTGATTTTTTCGAGGCTGATAAAGGCCTCAGCATTGGCGGGGGACGTGCTGAGCGTATTCATCATAGATCCTTAAGCCTGCCCATCCTATTTCCAGCCGGGTGTTGGCGATGCTCGCTTATCCGAATCATTTATTTATATCTCATCGAATTTCACTGACTTTCGCCGCGCCTGACGCGAATTATTCAGGGTATATGTTTTCAATCTCTGAGTAGAAGTTCAGATACAGCACAACATACAACGCCGTATCTGTTTCTATTTGCCTGGTGTGGCGCTGGAGATAATCTATCTCCGTTAAATTAAGGTGTTAAACATTCTTATCAGAAGCCAAGTGATTTCGCATTCTCTGGCGTTACTTCGAGAATTTTATTAAAGCGAATCACTTTCTTATCCATATCGACATCGGCTTTGCCCAGACCTTCAATGCTCAGGTCTTTAGTGACTTCTTTACCCTGCAGCAGCTGATCGGCAACCGAAACCAGGGCGTAACCGGCATCTTTTGGATCCCACAGCAGGACTTTCTTAATGTCACCGCGCATCAGATATGGCGCAGCCTGAGCCGGCATAGCGATACCGACAACCGCGATCTTATTTTTTGCGCGCTTCTGCTGAACCGCCTGGCCGGCACCGATCGGACCAAGGGAACCGAAACCAATAATCCCTTTCAGATCAGGATAGGTTTTCATTAAATCCAGCGTGGTGGAGTATGATTTATCAATATTTTCTGCCACCGGCAGGCGTGACGTGACTTCATGCATGTCCGGGTATTTTTCTTTCTGATATTTGATCGCCGCATTGGCCCACGCATTATGTAATGGCACGGTCAAAGAGCCGACATAAATGGCATAACCGCCTTTGCCACCCATATCTTTTGCCAGCTCGTCCATATTGGCTTCCGCATATTTCTGGCTGTCGATGGTTTCGACATCCCACTGACCAATTTGCTGGTCCGGCGATTCATGGGTTAATACCACGATGCCCTGCTCGCGCGCTTTTTTCAGTACCGGCTCCAGTACTTTGGCATCGTTTGGCACCACAATGATGGCGTCAACTTTTTTGGCAATCAGATCTTCAATCACCTTGACCTGCTGCGCCGGATCGGGCGTCGATGCGCCAACCTGATAAGCGTTGACATCCAGTTTCTGCGCGGCTTCTTTTACGCCGACTTCCATGCGGGTGAACCACGGAATACCGGTAACTTTGGCCACCACGGCGATATCGTAAGGTTTGGCAGCGAATGAGGGTGTTGTGAATAACATGCACGCTGAAACCACACATGCACTGACTAATGCGAGGTTAAATTTCATTTTGGTACCTTTCTGATGAGGTTCTGGTATAGGGAACAGGCGGTTGCTATTTAATTCACGCTCAGAGATTAACTTACGCGTACATAGGTTTTCGCGCAGATGTGATGGAAATGTGAGCAAAGCCCATAAATGTTAAGTTATATAATTTTAAATGTTAAATAAATGTTAATAGATGGAGGGTTCTGGCACGCTTTTGAGCTTTATAATAGCTTTCACTGCCATTTTGCAACATTAAAACATCTAATTATTAACAATAATGTTACATACAAAACACCACGCTAAGGGTTTTACGACTGAAAAGTCACCGCGGTGTCTTTTAAATTGCACGGATTGTGAACAGCGTCACGGGAGCAGGCGCAGAGGTTTTGCACTGCCTGTGCAGATGCCCGGGCACGATGAAACCACATCCGCACCAGAGGCAGATCGGGCATGCACGCAGCTATAATTCCTTATGAGCGAGGAGCGGACAGCGCTCAAAGATCACTCTCATACTCGATAGCCTCTTTAATTTTCGCCAGGGCCTCGCTCAACTGACTCATCGTGACTGAGCCAAGCGCCAGACGAATAGCATGCGGCACACAGTTTGAAGTGCTGAAAGGCTCTGCTGTGGAAACAGAGATATTTTGCTGCATCAATCGATGTACAAGCCTGTCAGCCCTCACTTCCTGAGGCAGTGATAACCAGATAAAGTAAGCGTTGGCATGGCTTACCCATTCACTGTTCACAAGTATTTTGCGCGCCAGCGCCTGCCGCTGACGCGCGTCCCGTCTTTTCAGCGCCTCAAAGCGTTTAAGTGTGCCATCTTTAATCCAGTCGCAGACAATCGAAACCATGAGGGAGGGAGTATTCCAGGTCGTTGCCCTGATGGCTCGCTCCAGGGCGATTCGCATTTCAGCGGGACACACCACAGCACCGACGCGCAGGCCAGTGGCAACGCTTTTAGCAAAACCGGTAACATAAACGGTTCTTTCGGGCGCATAAGTGGCAAGCGGCGGCGGTGGACGACGGACAAGAAATGCATAGGCCGCGTCTTCGATGATAAGCAGATCGAACGTTCTGGCAATCCGGGCCAGCTCCCTGCGCTGGGCATCATTCATAACCCAGCCAAGCGGGTTATGCAGTGTTGGCATGGTATACACCGCGCGCAGGCGCCGGCGTTGGCAGATTTGCCTGAATGCCGTCAGGTCCGGTCCACTGGCATCAGCGGGTATTGCCACCAGTTCCAGATGATAGAGGCTGGCCAGGGCTTTGAAGCCAGGATAGGTCAGAGCATCTACTGCCACCACATCCCCGGGTTTCAGCAGCCCCATGACAGCAACGCTAAGACCGTGCTGCGCGCCATTTACAATTAAAACCTCATCAGCAGATGCGGTCAGGCCGGAGTCATTAAGCCATAGCGCGATTGTCTCCCTGTCGCTTTGCCTGCCAGCGTGCGGCTGGTAACGCAACAGTGAAGCCAGATCGCCAGATGTGGCCAGCTGTCGCATTGCTTCGCGTAACCGTTCCGCCTGGTCCGGTAGCGAAGGATAGTTGAAGTTCAGATCCAGCACGTCTGACGCCACTGCGTGCTGATCCAGACCCAGCCCTTCGGGCAGCGAAATTTCCCTGACAAACGTTCCTCTTCCGGTTTCTCCGCTCACCAATCCCATGGCTTCCAGCTCAGCGTAAACGCGGGTAGCCGTTGCCAGAGACACGTGCTTTTCAGCCGACAGCGCTCTGTGGGTAGGCAGGCGGGTGCCCGGCACGAGCGCGCCTGTTCGTATCGCGGAAGCGAATTCATCCACGATGACTTTGTATCGAGCTTTCATGAATTGTATCTATGACAATTATTTGATTGTCCTGGATGCTGGTACTTAGCATGGGCGCTGTCAACGTTATCTGTTAAATCATTTATCAAACTTAATGAGGTCTGTTGTGACAGCTACCAAGGTAAAAAATACACATTCTGGCCTGAAGTCAGGTTGGCTGAACGGGCTGACCGGCGTGATCATCTTCAGTGGCTCTTTGCCCGCAACACGCATAGCAGTGCGGGAAATGGATCCCTTTTTTCTGACTTTTTCACGTGCTTCAATTGCCGGTGTGCTGGCCATTATGATGATTCTCTTTTTAAGTCAGGCTCGTCCTCAGCGACATCAGCTGATTTCTCTGGTTGTCGTTGCTACAGGTGTAGTGGTTGGTTTTCCTCTTCTGACAGCCATGGCGCTGCAGCACGTTACCTCGGCTCACTCTATTGTCTTCCTCGGTCTGCTACCCATGGCGACGGCTATTTTCGGCGTTGTCAGAGGAGGCGAAAGGCCCAGGCTGGCTTTCTGGATTTTTTCAGTCGCCGGCAGCCTGCTGGTGATGGGATTTGCCCTACTCCAGAAAGGTTCTGTATCAGTAACCGGCGATCTTCTGATGCTGGCTTCCGTGATTGTGTGTGGCCTCGGCTATGCCGAAGGTGCAAAGCTTTCGCGTGAATTGGGAGGATGGCAGGTTATCTGCTGGGCACTGATTATGTCCCTGCCGCTGATGCTTGTTGCCACCCTGGAGACCTTGCCGGAGAACATGGGCGAAATAAGCCTGCAGGCGTGGCTTTCACTGGGATATGTATCGCTGTTCAGTATGCTGATTGGTTTCATTTTCTGGTACAGGGGACTGGCTGCGGGCGGCATCGCCGCTGTGGGACAATTACAGTTGCTGCAGCCATTCTTTGGTCTCGGACTTTCAGCAACGTTACTGTCTGAAACGGTAAGCCCGATGATGATTCTCATAACGCTCGGCGTGATCCTGTGTGTCGTTGGCTCGCGCAGGTTTGCAGATTAGTCCTTAGCCTCCTGTCGTCTGGATTTACGTAAGTGTCCGCGTTGGGCAAAAAGTGAACTACAATATGCGACGATCAGCCTGATTATTAATACCGGTACAGTTCATGCTATAAACGATGAAACTTTTCATTCACCGACGATTGAGGGAATTTTCATGTTTGCGGTTGAGGAAATAAAAAAGAAGTATCCTGGCGCAGATGCCTGGCAAATGGGTGACAGTGCGGAACTGGCCAGCGAGCTGGCGGAACTGGTAAAAAAAGGCATCAAAACAGCTTCCTGCGGATCGTTTACCGCTTACCAGCAGGAGGAGTCTGCTCCGAAGATTGGGAGCTATAACATTATTCTTGATGGTCAGAATACCCCGGTCTGTGTGATCAGATTGATTTCACTGCGGCTGGTGCGTTTTTGTGATGTAACAGAAGAGTTTGCCCGCAAAGAAGGTGAAGGCGATTTAAGTCTTGAATTCTGGCAGAAAGAACACCAGCGCTTTTTTAGCCGTGAAGGTCATTTTTCAGAAGATATGGAGTTGATTGCTGAAGAATTTGAAGTGGTGGAAATGCTGTAAAATCAGGCAAATAATTAGCATTTTATCGGCGGCCATCAATAATAATGTCCGCTTTTAGCCTATAGATGACTTAGCACAAGTCCGTGTCTGCTAAAAGCGCGAAGCGGTCACCCGCTGTTTATCGACAAAAAATGCAGGCTTGTAGCATAATGCTTATCAATTGAGAGTAAACAGCAGGCACATTTTTGTAGCGGCGCAATTTATTGCGCGAAGCATTGATGGGCACGGTGCTGCTATTAGTAGGCGCGATTAATCGCGCCGCTACGAAATGTGCGGTAAGTAAATTTGGGACTTAACTGAACGGCATTAAGGCTTATAGCATGGTTGCTTATTTATCAACGGGAGCTGGTTTCTATCCATCTGATGCTGTGTATCCATCATAAATGCATAGTTAAACCGATTTCAGTAATGCTTTTTCCTGGAAAAAATCCCATCGCATTTAGTGTGTAGCAATAAAGCAGGCTTATCATATAGTTGGATGGTCAACTTTCGAAACTCAGCAGGTAATCGAATGATCTTAAGTGTTAATCACGTTGGTTTTTCAGTTAAAAACATTGAAGACTCCGTATTCTTCTGGACTCATATCCTTGGAGGTGAATTATTACGCGAAGGAAAAATGTCTGGACCCATAATCGATGAAGTCACAGGTGCAAGGGGAGCTGATGTACGGATGGCTTTGCTTGAACTGGCTGGTATCAAAATTGAATTACTACAATATAATAATATTGAGCAGCCAGCAGAACCTTCAGCACCTTATATCCCAGGCTACGCTCACCTTGCTTTTACAGTTGAAGATCTTGATACACTGTTGAGCAAAGTATCAGACTATGGCTGGAAGACGCCGGGTAAACCTCAGACAGTGTTGTCAGGACCGATGAAGGGAACCAGAGTAATATATTTACAAAGCCCTGATGGTCAGACGCTAGAGTTGATGGAGCACAGTCAATGAAGTCCACATGGCATAGCCCGTTATCTGCTTATTGAAACAGTGATGTTTGCAAAGTCCGCTTCTGGCACAAAGCGGACAGACGCGGAGCATGGTCCGCTATGAGCGAAAAGCGGACACTTAAAACTGATATTTGTTAGATTGATTACAGGGAACTAAATGATTAACATCTGCTCTTTCGGACAAAGAAAATGACTGTTAACGATTCTCTCTTCGCATTCTCTCTCGCAGCATTGTTACTTACCCTGACCCCCGGCCTTGATACGGCACTTATTCTGCGCACTGCTTGTGCAGAGGGCGGCAAAAAGGCTTTTCACGCTGCGCTTGGCATTGATGCTGGCTGTTTTTTATGGGGGGCGCTGGTCGCATTAGGCCTTGGTGCACTTCTGGTGGTTTCAGAAATGGCTTATACGGTGCTTAAAGTTTGTGGCGCGGTCTACCTGAGCTGGCTGGGTTTACAACTGCTGATACGTCCCCGATCATCTTTCAGTGATGGCGATGATGACAATGGTTTTCAGGGGAACTGGTTTATCAGAGGAATGTTGGGAAATGTGCTAAACCCTAAAATGGGCATTTTCTATGTCTCCTTTTTGCCGCAGTTCATACCTGCCGGTCACTCTCCTTTGATATGGACTTTTATCCTGGTCAGCATCCACGTGGCGATTGGGACTATATGGTCAGTCACACTCATTTTAAGCACGCATTTTGCGTCAGCTATTTTGAAGAAAAATCGCGTTGTCCAGATGATGGACAGAGCAACAGGGGGCTTATTTTTATGCTTTGCGGCTAAACTTGCTATGAGCACAAGATAGCTGGCAGGACTGGCTGAAAACGTCCGCTTCTGGCACAAAGCGGACGTCAGCAACCGCATCATACGGTCCCTACAGAGAAACCGGGTAGACAGCTTTTGATATCAGGGCTGAAAGGTTTCAAAGAAATGCTTCTCAGCCTATGTCTCACATATTAATGTGTTTAAACAAATCACTTACATGGAATGAAGAGAGTAATGTACTGGGAGTCAGAAAGGCTGCTTTACAGACCAGTAGTAATGTCCGATCTGGATGCGCTGTTTGGCATTTACGGTGACATCAGAACTCAAGCGTTTAACCCGAGGGGTCCACATCGGGACATTGAGCATAGTCGTAATGCTATCCTGCAGCGAACCGCAGATCGTGAGCGTTATGGGTTTGACGACTGGGCTGTTTCTGAAAAGGCGGATCCAGAAAGGATCATTGGCTTTGGAGGTGTATTTGTTAGTCAGTTCAATGGCCGACAAACGAATAATTTGGGCTACCGGTTTGAACCAGAATCATGGGGGAAAGGTTATGCAACCGAGCTTGCCTGTCGCGCTTTAATATATGCATTCGACGAGCTAAAACTTCCTGAAATTGTCGGAGTTACACGCGAAAATCATATCGCCTCTCGCCGCGTTCTTGAAAAAGCAGGTCTGTTGTTTAACCAAAGGATAGACAATCATGAGGACCCACCGGCTAACCTGATGTTCACTCTGACTCTCGAGCAATGGAAAAGGTTAAAACGACAGCCTCGATGCATGGTTACATCTTTTGACTACATAATGTTAAGTCCACTATGAGCTAAGAACGTACATCGATTTTTGAGAAGGATAACTGTTATGATAAATTCTGACGTAAAGACATTCAATTGATAGAAATCGGTGAAGGTAATAAAAGGGAGGTGTAATGTTCGTCCCGGATTTTATTAATGAAGTTCATGGAGAGTTTATACTTGTAGCCAGCCACAGCCTGGCATCTCCGGAATCAATAAAACTCAGTATTGCGTATAATATTGCCAGAATATCCTATGGACTATCGCAACTTCCATCGCACATTCAAACTTGTCGGGTCGTCTATGATATCAGAGGACAATCGATCTCCGACCTGGTCCTGGCCCAGATTAAAGAAGCATTCGAGCAGGTAGCAATTGTGGAGTTTAAATTCTGATGGGACTTCAGTTAATTGTAAAAGCTGATCTTAAGAAGATAGAAAAAGCTTTGGGCTCACTGACATCAGGTTGTGAAATATTCGCTATTGCTGAAGGCCTTTTCGGCATTTCAATTCCAGAGCGAACTCTCTCATCCGTAGGTGAAGATGTCGTTCTACACAAACTTGAACAACTCAAGCGTTTTGACCTTTGGCAGGGGGCCTGGCAAGAGCCAAAACGGCGTTGGCTCTGGTGAGTTTCAGCTTTGAGCGATCTGCGGATATTACTGACAACGCGGTGTATCAATCTTTTGGGGCAGGTCATGGACATTCACAGCTTTGCCATGCAGGTCATGCACAATCACGAACCGATCTGTTTCGCAGATGCGTCAAAAAGGCAGCGTAGAACACTACAACAGCGAGACATGCTTCTGCTTTAAAACCATGCGCAGCTCTTTATCAGGTTCGCCATCAACAATCAGCGTACTGGCCAGCTCCAGATCCCCAATCGCGAAGGCGGAGGCGGAATTAAGTTTCTCTTTTGACACCATGACAACGGTCTCGGCGGCTCTCCCCGCCAGCGCGCGCTTTATGCCAGCCTCTTCATAGTTGCCGGTCGTGAGGCCGGCGGTTTTATGCACGCCGGTAACGCCCATGAAAAACAGATCAGCATTAATACGCGCAGCCGCCTCATGGACAGCCGATCCCACCGCGACCACCGAGTGGCGATAGAGCAGCCCGCCCAGCGTTATCACTTCTACCCGTGGAAAATCCACCAGCGCAACCGCAATATCGGGGCTGTGGGTGATCGCCGTGAAAGCCAGGTCTGCTGGCAGCAACTGCACCAGTTCTGCTGTGGTAGTGCCGCCATCAATAATCACCACCTGACCGGGCTGAATCAGCTTCACCGCCTTTTGTGCCACACACTGTTTGGAACTCATTTGCACGTTTTTGCGTTTTTCGAAGGATGCCAGCGCGGCTGAAACCGGCAGCGCGCCGCCGTGCACGCGCTGTAACAATCCTTCAGCGGCCAGTTCCCGCAAATCGCGGCGTATTGAGTCCTCGGATATGCCGAAACGCTGACTGAGCTCACCTGACATCACCTGATTTTCAGCCGCCAGAATCTTCAGAATCTGTTGTTTACGCTGGCTCGATAGCATAATTACCACTCACGTTTTTTCTTGAATTTGCACGATTATGCATGATAGCGTCTGTTTTGTCATCTTCAGGAGGCAAGCTATGCAGCAGAAAATACGCAATATCCGTGAGCAGCTGTTGTCCGACAACTGGTACACCCTGAAAAAATACACCTTCGAATTACAGCGCCGTGACGGCTCATGGCAGGAGCAGCAGCGTGAAGCGTATGACCGCGGTAATGGTGCCGTCGTGCTTCTCTATAACCGCCAAAAGCGCAGCGTGGTGCTGACCCGCCAGTTTCGCTTGCCGGTTTTCATTAATGGTCACCACGGTTTTTTGATTGAAGCGGCTGCCGGGCTGCTCGATAACGCTTCGCCGGAAACCCGCATTGTCGCGGAGGCAGAAGAAGAAACCGGTTACCGGGTGCAGCATATTGAAAAAGTCATGGAAGCCTTTATGAGTCCGGGTTCGGTTACCGAGAAACTCTATTTCTTTATCGCCGAATATGCTGATGACGATCGCCAGAGCAAAGGCGGTGGCCTTGCCGACGAGGGCGAGGATATTGAACTACTGGAATGGCCTTTGACTCAGGCGCTGAGCGCAATTCGCAGCGGGGAGATTATGGATGCGAAAACCATCATGTTACTGCAATACGTTGCCATGAATATCCATTTTGAGGAGCCAATACCATGCTGATCCTGATCGCCGGCCCTGTGCGCAGCGGCACCGAAGGAGACCCGGTTTTAATTCACGCGAATATGCGGAAATTAGACGAAGCTGCACTGCAGGTTTATCACAAAGGGCATACGCCGGTGATTGGAGAATGGCTGGCATTACCTCTTGCCGCCGCCGCAGGTTCACAGGCAATCGGTGATGAAATCAGTGAGGCTTATCTTTATCCGGTTGCCCATCGGCTGATTCAACATTGCGACGCGATCTTACGTATGCCGGGCACGTCGCACGGCGCCGATAACGATATACGGATTGGCAGAGAACGCGGGTTAAACATTTATACTGACATAGATGAGATTCCGATCGGGTGATTATTCTTTCACTGGATGGCGACGATGCCAGCACGGCCATTCAGGCTTATGGACATTTGGCTTGTCGCCGTCATTCAAACAAGAGTATTTTTCGCGAATAAAACAAACTCATTGATGCCCGGGAAATATGCCAGTCTTGCTGATCGCTTTTTCTCTGCATCGTCTGATGCAGTGATTCATAACATCAGGCGGCCCTATCCGCAGCAGGCTGACAACGACGTGCCAGCCTGAGTCAGGCATCTGAATTAATGCTATCGTGTCTGGCTTAACGCCTCACAGGCATGACAACGATAATTGGTACCAGGATGGAAACAGGCATGCTCATTCCGCGCACACCCTCTTCCGGCTGCGATTGCGATAATGACAGCGCAGCCACTCGTACAGAGTTCTGGCGCGATCCGTCGCTGGATTTTGTCGAAAGTCGTCGCGCGTGTCACAGCCGCGCATGTTACAGACCACACAGTCATCCAACCTTTTCAATTGGCGCAGTTGACGCAGGCGGCAGCCTGTTCACAGGCGCATCCGGTGGTCCCTGTACTTTAAAACCTGGAATGATGGTTTTTATTCCCGCCGGCGCGGTTCACTCCTGTAATCCATTGCTTCACAAGCACTGGAGCTATCAGATGTTACATATGGATGCCGCGTGGTTAAATGCTTTACTTGCTGAAATGGACGATGTTTCAGGCGGCTTCATCAGTCAAGGTGAAGTTCGGGTGACGAATAATCAGGAGCGCTATCATCGCTTTTGTGAACTGAATAACCTCCTGTTTTCGACTGCCAGTACAGAAGACAAAAATACAGCGCTAATCGAGTTTATTGGCGACAGTAAATATGGCACCGGCCCGGTGAAAGCCTTTCCTGTCATGGCGTCTGACATCAGTCGGGCATTACACAACGTGATTGAAGTATTGCAGCAGGCTGAAAGGCAGCCGTGGGCGTTGTCGGAGCTGGCAAGCCTTTCAGGCTTGAGTCGTTATCAGCTCATCAGAGCATTTCGCGCTGCGACTGGCATGACACCGCATGCTTATCAGCTTAATTTGCGCATAAACAAAGCACGTCACTGGCTTCAGTCAGGCTGTGACATTACCGATATCGCTTACCGGCTGGGTTTCGCTGACCAGAGTCATTTTCAGCGCGTATTTAAGGCCCACACTGGCGTGACGCCAGGCTGCTATCGAACCTGAGCAAGTGCAATTTTGTTCAATACAATCCTGCCCGGGAGTTGCACCCTGTTAAAAATTTTTAAGAGGGTAATACCGTGTTGCAGCAATTTCTTATCGTGGCAGCAGCGCATTTTCTGGCGTTGCTGTCGCCCGGCCCGGATTTTTTTCTCGTGGCACGCACCTCAATCAGAGCCGGCTGGCGGCGCGCCGCCAATGTCTGCCTGGGGATAGCCATAGCGAACGGCGTGTTTATACTGGCTGCCTTCAGCGGTATCACGCTTTTCCATCCTGAGAGCATCAGTTTTATCGTTATTCAGCTCGCGGGCTGTGCTTATTTACTCTATGTCGGTCTGCTTTTTATCCGCTTTGCTGGCATGAGCTCATTGTCTGCCTGCAGCGTCAAAACAGCGGAATCAGTAACTCAGCCTGCTGGTGCCTCGAACCATTACCGTGAACTGGGCATGGGTTTTCTCTCCGGAATACTCAATCCCAAGAATGCGCTGTTTTACGTGAGTCTGGCCACGCTTATTGGTGGTGGCGATGCGATGGTGAATGTGAAAGTCGTCTATGGCATATGGATGTTTAGTGTCGTGCTGCTATGGGATTTACTGGTCGCCGCTTTCATTGGCAATCGTCTGGTACTTCAGCACTTTTCCCGGTTATTACCCTGGCTGGAACGTATCTCAGGAATGATGTTGATTGGCCTGGCATTGAGTGTCATCGTGGTTAATTTAATTTCGATAGTCTGACAGACAGTAACGGGTTTCCATTTTTTATTGCACAAACCACTGCCTTTGCTGATGGCAAAGCCACTATCACCTTTTAGATGAAGGCATTATTTATGAGTGATTCTACATCTACATCCATCGGTCTGCTGCTGTTCCCTGCGCTTACGCAGCTTGACCTGACCGGTCCGTTTGAAGTCTTTGCGCGGGCACCAGACACGAAAGTGCATCTCATCTGGAAAAATCTGGAGCTTGTGGTGTCAGACCGGGGGATGGCGATTCAGCCAACCACCACGTTCGACACGTGTCCTGCGCTGGATATCATCTGTATTCCCGGCGGGCCGGGGCAGATAAACCTGATGGAGGATGAAGAAGTCCTTTCGTTTATCCGGGCTCAAAGTAAACAGGCGAAGCTGGTAACGTCGGTATGCACCGGATCGCTTGTGCTCGGCGCGGCCGGGCTTCTGAAGGGATATAAAGCGACGACGCACTGGGCTTCGCTGGATCAGCTGGCGCTATTGGGCGCAGAGCCGGTAAATGAGCGCGTTGTACGCGACCGCAACCGTATAACGGGCGCCGGTGTGACTTCAGGTATCGATTTTGCCCTCAGCGTCGTATCAGAGATGTTCGGACCGGATATCGCGCAAAACATTCAGCTGCATATGGAATATGACCCTGCCCCGCCCTTTGACTGTGGCTCGCCCCGCTCCGCATCTGAAGAACAGCTGAAAAAAGCTCAGCAACAGGTTGCGCCATTTATTGAAAAGCGGCGGCAGGCGACGCTGAAAGCCGCAGCCAGACTGCAGAAATAACGGGCCGGCACGGAGCGGACTTCCCCACCGACCGATGTCCTTTATGAGCGAAAAACGGACCTACAGGTAACAGTGAATAGGCTTCGGTCATCATAAATTTATTTTGCATTAAAGAACGTGCCCTTCAGAAATTACACCGCTAAATGGCTTGCGATGATAGGGTTACATCCTTGCCACATTAAGAGGAAAAACGAATGATTGTAAGGACCTGGCACGGTTGTGTTCCGCTTAAACACGCTGAAGATTTTGCGAAACACCTTGAGAAGACAGGTGTGGAACATTCACGAAGCATTGCCGGGAATATAGGCGCTTATGTGCGCAGAGAAACACAGGGTGACTGGGAGCATTTCTTTCTGGCAACTTACTGGAAGGATCTGCAGTCAGTAAAGACTTTCGCGGGAGAAAACTATCACGTGGCAGTGACGTATCCGGATGACGAACAATTTGAGTTACTTTCAGATCCATACGTTTTTCAGCACACCGTGGAAACCGTTTTACCGCTTTAGCCCCCTTTTCAGGGCGACTTAACGGTTGTCCTGATTCGTCTCTAAGTTGATTCGAAGCGTCAATGTCCGCTTTGCGCGACGAGCGGACGTTTCTCTCAATAGTCACGAGCCGGCAGGTACCCCCCTGGATTCAGAGGCTAAGCAGTGAAATGCCCGTGTTCAGAGTGAGTCCCAGACATGTCCGGCTTATTACATTACTGATATTTCATAAATGAGGTGATGGTTAAGATTGCCGCCTCATTCTATATTTCATTAAGGCAATACTTACTATTAGGGACATCTGGCATGATCACGCAACGCACGCTTAAAACAACCTTTGCTCTGATGATTGGTTTCGCCGTTTTTGTTGCACCGGCTTATGCAAACCCTGGCAATGGCAATGGCAATGGCAATGGCAATGGCAATGGCAATGGCAATGGCAATGGCAATCACGGTAATAATGGCGCGCACGGAAATAAAGAGCAGGGTTACGCATCGTCGAAAAACGAACATGGACATCGCAAGAACGCCCGGCACCCCGATCATGTTCAATCTGATATCAGCTTCTCTCAGGCACGAGCGCTCGCCGTCAACTATGGCCTGGTAGGCTATCAGTCTCTGCCGCCGGGAATCGCTAAGAAAGTGGCGCGTGGGAAAGCATTGCCACCGGGTATTGCTAAGAAAAATTTGCCAGCATCGATGATCAATGCGCTACCTTACTACCCCGGCTACGAGTGGCGCGCGGTGGGAGATGATTTAGTGCTTATTGCGCTGAGCACAGCAGTTGTGACCGCCGTGATTAACGGTGTGTTCAACTAACCACAGACTGCAAGCCCGGCAAAAAGAGATCGCCGGCAAAGTCATGTATACGCAAACAACCTGTTTCCCGAATTGCTTGCAAATTAAACGGATGATGTCCGCTTTTCGCTCAAAGCGGACATCGGTCTGTTCGTCAATTCGTTCTATGGCAAAAGCCGATGTTTACGATTATCCGACTCAAATGCCCCCAGACGAAACTCACATAGTGCTGTATTTAGCGGCTATTTACTGAGTGGGAAAAGGTGAATCAAATTAGCGGCCAGGGGATAAATACCTAATGATCGCGTTGAAGCCCTGAGGTCATCAATGGAGGCACCTTCTTTCGGCATGCTTCCTCCCCACACCGTAATTCCTTCCGAAAGATGCGACGGGCGCTGCTGGCTTTCGTCACTAATTTCAACGGTTTCACCATTACTTAATGTGATAATCAAAGATGCAACATCCTGTGTTTCGGATGTTCCATTTTCTTTTTTAAGTGTAATTTTCATTAGCCTTTTCTCCGTCATGATCATTTATATGGCTATAATACCAGGCGTTTAGCTCCCTCGCACGATTATCACATTAATGTTGTGTTCCCTTCTCGCTCATCGCGGGCATTAGCAAATCATGAAAAATGATAATTAAAAAATTAGTTATTACAAAGTTGAATAATCCGTTATCTCTTTCATGCCTGATAAATAACTTTAGCTGAGGAGGAATGATGTCAGACGAAGACCAGAAATGCCTCGAAGCTTGTTATCTTTGTTGCGGCATGTAATCACTGTGCGGCTTCGTGCCCTGAGGAACAGAGGCTGCGCATGTGCATTAAACTGGATAAGCAGTGGGCAAATTTCTGCCGGATTTACGCTGATATGTCATTAATGTGGTCATGCCAGATATAGCCAGCCACAGACAGGCAGTTTTCGTTCTCCCTCTTCCCACCGCCTGAATGTGTCTTAGCTCTTCTGAGTTACCTGAATTTCAGGGTTTCAGAATGACTTTTGTCCAGCCATTATCACGATCATCAAAATGCTTATAGCCTTCGGCAGCGTCTGCCAGAGCAAGTCGATGCGAGATGATCTGCGCCGGATTGGCTCTGCCCTGATGGATAAGCCTTGCGAGCTGGCGGTTGTACGCTTTGACATTACACTGACCGGTCTTGATTGACTGACCTTTGAACCAGAAATTCCCAAAATCGAATGGCACTTTACCCTCTTTGGCCAGGTCGGTCGCGCCTCCGGGATCCTGCGGAACAAAAACGCCGACCGCACCGATGCCGCCCGTGGCCTTAGTTGACGCGACAAGACTGTTAAGCGTGGCAGAGTTATCCTCGTGGCCATGCTTGTTGCAACATTGATACCCCACACACTCACAACCGCAATCCGTGCCGCGCCCGTCGGTTAACTCGAGAATTTTGTTTACAGCCTCATCGCCCACCCCATTGATCGCTACTGCGCCCAGCTGTTCGGCCAGCGCCAGTCTGTCCGGATGGGTATCAACCACAAACACCTGCGATGCGCCTTTAATCATGGCCGAGTGAGCCGCCATCAGGCCGACCGGGCCTGCACCATAAATCGCCACATTTTCTCCGGGGCGCAATCCTGCCAGTTCAGTGGCATGCCAGCCGGTGGGGAAGATGTCGGAAAGTAAAACGTAGTCCTCCTCTTTTTCTACCGCATCCGGCGGCAGCACCAGACAGTTAAAGTCAGCATAGGGCACACGCAGTAACTCCGCCTGGCCGCCATCCCACTCGCCCATTTCAGCAAAGCCATAGGCGGCCCCGGCCGTACCCGGATTTGCCGTCAGGCAGTAGCCGGTTAACCCTTTCTCGCAATTTTCACAGAATCCGCAGCCGACATTAAAGGGCAGGCAGACATAATCGCCAACTTTGACCCGCTCAACCGCGCTGCCGATTTCAATGACTTGCCCCAGATTTTCATGGCCAAAGATGCGACCCTGTTCGAAGCTGGTTCGTCCTTCGTACATATGCAGATCTGAACCGCAGATATTGGTGGTGGTAATACGGACAAGCACATCGGTAGGGCGAACGATTTTGGGATCCGGAACCTCTTTGACTGAAACGTCAAAAGGTCCGTTATAGACAACTGCTTTCATGGTGTTCTCCTCACGTGCATGATCAGTTATGAAGGCTGCGGCTGCGTGACGCTTTGCTGCCGCCGCCCTCTCAGTGATGCTGCTTTTTCAATCAAACGGCTTGGTTGAATGTGTAAGTGTAGAACAGCTCATGAAGTCACCCGGGAGTATTAATATTATGTAACTCTATGAATTGTAAGCACCGTTTCGCTAAACGCCCTTTATCTCCGCCTTCTTCCAGGCCCCTGGCGCACCACACCGCTACGCTGACTTAGCCTTGCACGGAATCCCGTAACAGCTATTGTCCCCAACCTCTGCCTGGTTTGAGTACCACATGAAAAAGCCCACTCCAGGGTGGGCTTAGGCGTACAAATGGTGATCAGCGTCATGCAATTAATCAAGTATACCGGAGGGACAGTAATTGCCTTCCCATCCAACTATCTTAGCGCCTGGATCCAGATCTCTCACCGATACGCTATCCCCGCCAAATTCTGAGCCAGTGACGATGATATCGTAATCATGATTTGGCTGAGGAATGAATCTGGTGGAGACAGATCGTTCTGTATTTTGGTAGTAGCCCGGCTGAGTCCAGTAATGAATTATACTTATCAGCTGCCCCGGCTTGATCGTAAATTCATTTATGAAAGCCCCTTTATTGTTACTTGATTCTGGCATTCCGATTTTTTTATTTCCTGACACAGGAATACCGAGAATAGCCAGACCAGCCGTAACCCGGCGCTCTAAAACTTTTTTATAACAGCCACTCGACTGTTTTTCGTAAAATTGCAGGGCTGTATTGCCCTCAGATGCAGCACGAACCCTGGCTGCATCTGAACCTTTATAGTCTTCCAGAGAAGGCCTAAACCCAGCCGAACATCCACTTAACAACGTTACTATTATTCCCGTAATGACCAGTTTTCCATACATGCGCATCTCCTTACGTTTCTGTCGCTCCTGTTTTTATCGGCCTGTGGGTGTGAAATCTTTAACAGATATTAAGCCAGCCATCCGGGGATAATCTGTCCCTGAGATACCTGCCTGACACCTGAACAATGTCCGCTCCTGGCACCAAACGGCCCTACCCCCTGCGAATTCCGTTATTAACAACACGCTGCCATCATAGCTAAAGCAAAGCATCAGGTGATTATTGAGACTTAACCTGTTAGTTTAAAACGATGAAAACTTGCTCAGCCCTGTCTTCCGCAATCATTATTATCACCTTGCACGTTCAGGTGGGATAACGTTTGCCATTTTCCCGCCGGTAAGGCGGGCCTTACCGGTAATCAACCAGTGAGGTCAGCCATGAACACCACCGATGTCGCATCACCTGAAAAATCCACGCTTCACCTGTTATGTGGAAAAATTGCGTCGGGTAAATCCACGTTATCCGCAAAATTAGGTGCTGCACCACATACTCTCATTATCAGTGAGGATCGCTGGCTTGCAGCGCTCTATGCCGATGAAATGCACACGGTCGCGGATTACGTGCAGTATTCCTCTAAGCTCAGAAATGCCATGAAACCGCATCTGGTGTCATTACTTAACGCGGGGATGTCGGTAGTCCTGGATTTTCCGGCTAATACACCCGCCAGTCGTGAATGGATGATGAGTATCATCAAAGCATCAGGGGCTGCTAACCAGATGCATTTCCTTAACGTCCCTGATGAGGTGTGTAAGAGCCGATTACGTGCCCGTAACGCAGCAGGCACCCACGATTTTGCCGCTTCAGATGAACAGTTTGAAATCATAAGCCGTTATTTCTCAGCACCAGCGGCTGATGAAGGTTTCAATATTATTGAATACCGCTCTTAAGCCGCCGGGTTGCGGCTTAAGAGGTGCTAATTCCATGACGCAGCCGGATTCTGCGCCATTAAACGGCGCCCGATAACGGCGCCGTTAGTTCATCAAGGCTGGTTACCCCTCTCCCCTGCCGATTTGCCAGATGCCGGTTGGTGGCGTGCCGTTGACTTTCCAGTCACCGATGTCGCGCGCTTTGTAGATCACCGGGTTATGCGACGAGACGGTGCGCGCATTGCGCCAGTGACGATCCAGCGCTTTGCTGACGCGCGTATCCGATGCGCCAAGCGCATTAAACAATTCGGTGGCGGCACGCGGCACCAGCTCGCTGGCGATTACCTGCGCCTGTCCGGCCTCGGCTTCCGCCAGGTTGTTGATGGCGGCGATGGCCGCTTCATCGGCACTCAAGTGCGCTTCATACGCTGATTGCAGTGAATGGGTAGCGCGAATCACCGTGGCTTCGACGGCAAATGCCAGACTGGTGATCTCGCCCACCACCTGCAGCACCTGTGCATCCTGCCGCGAGGCAGCTCCGTTGCCGTGACTGTAAACGCGGTTGCGTGCGGCAACGGCTGCCGCGCCGTCCCGCGCGACCGCGCGCGCAATGCCCGCCAGCGTCGCCAGCAACACGTGCTGGTAATACGCGGTCTGATAACGGAAGCGCGTGGCAAAATCATACACGTGCTGCGTCTCCACATGCGCGTGCTCGAAGCGCGTCGTGCCACTGCCGGTCAGGCGCTGGCCAAATCCGTCCCAGTCATCTTCACGCGTGACGCCCGGCTGATGCGTATTCACCAGCGCGATCACGTCACCCTGATTGTCATCGCGACGCGCGTAAACATCTATCCAGTCGGCGAACAGCGCACCGGTACTGTAAAACTTCTCGCCATTCAGCGTCCAGCCATTGGCGGCAGGCGTAACGCGGGTGATCACGTCGCCCAGCCTGACGTTGCCAATTTCCGTCCAGCCGCTGCCCACCAGCTCGCCATCAACAAAACGGCGAAACCACGCATCGCGCTCCGCATTGTCCGGCTGGTTAAGCCGGTCCTCGACAAACGCAAAGTGCGCGCGCAGCGCCTGCGGCAGGTTGGAATCCGCTTCCGCCAGCTCAATCAACAGCTGAAACAGCTGCGGCAGCGAGGCGCCCCAGCCACCTTTTTGCTGTGGAATACGCACCGTGCCAAAACCGGCTTCCTTCAGCCACTGCAGCGGTTCATAAGGCAAGGTACGCGTACGCTCGCGTTCCGCCGCGCCCGCCGCGATGCGGGCAAACAGCGGTCGGAAGTGCGCCGCCAGCGTGTCATAGTCAGTACCGGTAGAGAGAATGCTCATGTTTTACTCCTGAGGGGAAAGGTCGTCGATGTCGTGGTGGGTCGGTTCGTGACGCACCACCAGCAGGAAAAAGATCGGAATGATGGCGGCCAGCGATACCACCCAGAACATGTTGGTGCCGAGCGCCGCCTGCAGAATCGGCAGAATGAACAGCGCCAGCGCACTGCCGATGCCCGACAGCGCACGGCTAAAGCCGACGCCAGTCGCGCGAATCGAGGTGGGATACGAGAGCGCCGGATAGACCATCAGCTGTGCGCCCGGCCCGAATCCTTCGGCAAACAGCCATAGTCCGAGCATCAGCACCGCAAACACGATGCCCACTAGCGCCTGCGGGTGGCCAATCAACGCCAGCGCCACCAGAGCCAAAAACTGCAGCGCAAAGCCAGCGATCGCCACGTGGCGTGACGGATATTTCCACGCCAGGCGCATCCCCAGCAGCCCGCCGGTAAAGGCAAATAGCGCGTTCAGCCCCAGCGAAGCTGAGATAGTCTCGAACACACCGGCACCAAGAAACTGCGCCAGTATCGACGGCAGGAAGAAGGCGATGGCGGTGTACTCAAACGAAATACAGATATTCATTACGCCGGCAACGATGGTGCGTTCACGCCACGGCTTCTGGAACAGTACGCGAAAACTCACCTTCGGCGCCGCCGCCGCGGGTGGCGTTTCTGGTTCTGCTTCGTGTGCATGAATACCGTACGAATCACGCAGGATACGCACCGCCGAGGTCAGATCGCCCTGATTCGCGGCCCACAACGGTGATTCATTCATGAACTTACTGCGCACCGCGATGATCAACAGCGCAGGTACCGCGCCAAACAGCAGCGAGGCGCGCCACAGCCAGTCGAGATGATCTTCAGGCAGCAGAAAATAGAGGCCAAAAATCAGCAGGAAACACACAGTGGAAGCCGCATACCACATCGGGCACCAGGCCGCGAGCCGTGCGGCTTTGTTGCCTTTGCCGGCAAATTTAGAGAATTCCGCCAGATAAGACATCGCCACCGGCAGATCGATGCCCACGCCAATGCCCATCAGGAAACGCGCGCCAATCAGCACCCAGACGTTGGGTGCTAAGCCCGCCGCTATCGCCGATACGACAAAAAACAGCATGTCGGCCATGAACACCGAATAGCGGCCGTACTTATCCGTCAGCCAGCCACCAATCAGGTTGCCGACGATGGTGCCAACCATGATGGATGAGGTGACCAGCCCGGTGGTGAACGGCGATAGCTGGAACTCGCGCACCACGTCATCGATGCCGTACGACAGTGTGGTCAGGTCGTAAGCGTCGAGGAACACGCCACCCAACGCGAGAAACACAATCATGCGCGCATAGTTATTTTTGCTACTGCGGGTGTTGATCAGCCTTGCCACATCACTGACCGAACGTACCGGTTGCGAAACCGGCAAGGTGTTTTCTAAAGGAAGAGTACTCATAACGCCTCACGTCTGTTTTTGTTGTGCAGGTGAGGTGGTTATAAGCGCTTTATGCAGGGAACCAAAGCAACAATATTTGCTATTAATTACAATATAATCAATAAGATAATAAATACACCAACACTAAAACCCGAACGCGCAATGCGGGTCCGGGTAGCGTATTCGGCAGTAAAGTTATTCAGCAGAAACCGGCACCAGCACGCCTTTGACCAGCGGGTCATCGGTGGTTTTTAGCCACTGCTGTACGCGCGGATCGGCAAATGCCTGTCTGAGTTTGACGATGTTCTCCTGCTCCAGGTAAGGCGTACCGATCACCAGCTGCGAGGCAAAGGTGCGCGGCGCGGGCGGGAACAGAATGCCTTTGTCACGCGGGACTTTACCGGCGTCAAACTGCGACACATAACCAATCGCTGCATCGACCGAATTAAGCGCCCGCGGCATGGTCAGCAGATCCAGCTCTTTAAACACGAAACCGTGCGGATTACCGACAATGTTTTTCAGTTTGGCGGTGCGCGGTTCTACCGTTGGATCGAGGGTGATCAATCCCTGACGCGCCAGCAGCCAGAGCGCCTGGCCCTGATTCGCCCCATCGTCAGGCACCACAATGGTTGCGCCCTGCGGCAGATCCGCCACCGAGTGGTAGCGATCGGAGTAAATACCAAAGGCCCACTGGAACAGAGGCAGGCTGGAAGTGAGCTGGAAGCCGTTAGCATCGACCACCTGCTTCAGCCACCACTGATGCTGATAGACCGTCGCAGCATACTGCCCTTCTGCTACCGCACGGTCCGCCTGCACCGGATCCTGCACACCGACCGCCTCCAGCTTCAGGCCGTAGTCCGGCGCGATATGCTCACCCACATAGTCGATCAGCTTCTGTTCCCCGGCCATTGCCGGCTCATAATGCACTTTCAGCGTGGTGCCAAACACCACCGCCTGCGGCTGCTGGCTGCGCCACAACCAGCCAGCGGCGGCCAGCAAAATGACCACTATAATCAGCAGCAACCACGGCCAGCGGCGTGTTTTACGTAACTCAAATTCTTGTGTTGTCATAACGATGTCCCCTGAGGATGGCGTAAGGCCGCAACCAGCCGGTCGCCGAAAAATTGAATGGTATGAATCAGTGCAATTAACACCACGATGGTGGCGATCATGATGTGGTTATCGAACCGCTGATAGCCATACACCACCGCCAGGTAGCCAATGCCGCCAGCGCCAATGGTGCCGGCGATGGCCGAGTACTCAATCATGGAGATCAGGTTGAGCGTGATGGCTGCGACAATCGCCGGCAGCGCTTCACTCAGCTGGGCGGAGCGGATGATCTGCCAGCGCGAACCGCCGCACACCAGCCCCACGGCAGTAACTTCACCAGGCAGCTCACGTAATGCGTTGTCGACCAGGCGGCCAAAGAAAGGAATACCGGCGGCGATCATCGGTACCACCGCCGCCGGAATGCCGATGGTGGTGCCGGTGAGCCAGAAGGTAAACGGAATGATGGCCGCCATCAGCACCAGAAACGGTAACGAGCGCCCCATATTGACGATCCAGCTCAGCACCCGATGCACACCGCGCTGCGGAAACAGTCCGCGCGGCGAGGTGTTAAACAGCACCACGCCGACCACGCCACCGAGGCTCACCACAAACAGCATCACGATGCCGACCATCAGCGCGGTTTCACCCAGCGCCGGCAGCATCAGTGCCGGAATTTCAGGCCAGGGCGTGTCCTGGCTTATTACGGATACGCTCATACCGCCTCCCGTAATGGCGGCACGCTGACAGCAACGCTGGCCGCCAGGCCATACTGCTCCAGCTGCGTCAGCAACCGTGCCAGCGGCACCTGCTCCTGCTGAAAATGAATGCCCACCTGCAACCGTCCGGCCTGGATGCCATTGACCCGCTCGACATGCGCACCCAGCAGATCCACCTTTAAAGCGAACTGCTGGCTGATGCGCGAAATCCAGTCGCTGGCCACCGCGACATCGGTACGGTAGCTAAGCTGCAGCACCAGTCCGGCATCACTGACTTGTGCCGTCAGCGGCAGCAGCCGCTGGCCGAGCGCGCTGTCCGGCTGTGCCAGCAGCGCACTGACGGTGCCATACTGTACTATCTCTCCATCGCGAATCTCGGCAACCGCATCCGCCGCCTGACGTACGGCATCCATTTCATGGGTGATTAGCACGATTGCCAGCCGGTAGTCGTCACGCAGTTTTTTCAGCAGCTCAAGGATGGTGACCGTCGCTTCCGGATCGAGGCCGGAGGTGGCTTCGTCGGCCAGCAGTACAGAGGGACGTAGCGCCAGCGCGCGGGCAATACCAATGCGCTGCCGCTGCCCACCGGAGAGCTGGGCGGGAAAGGTGCTGGCTTTGTGGCTTAGCCCGACACTCTCCAGCAGCTCGCCGACGCGGGCGCGGATATCGCGCTCGACCACGCCGAGATAGCGCAGCGGCAGCGCGATATTTTCCCAGGCACTTTTACGCTGCAGCAGCGCGGAAGACTGAAATACCGTGCCGATGGCGCGACGCGCGCGGCGCAGCGCTTCGCCATCCAGCCGGGATAAATCGCTGCCGTTAACCCGGATGCTGCCGCCGCTCGGCTGCTCCAGCAGGCTGATGCATTTCGCCAGCGTAGATTTTCCGGCACCGCTCGGTCCGACCACCGCGGTGATGCTGGCTTCCGGCACCTGCAGCGTGATGTTTTTCAGCACTTCAGTGACGCGACCGTCCGGCGCACGGTAGTGCTTACTCAGCCGTTCGATTTCGATCATAAGACCTCCTGCTGCTGTGCGCTGCGTACGCGATAGCCGGCACCCGGATGCGGCGCGGTGAGCTGCGGTCCGGCGGCAAACAGCTTTTCGCGCAGCGTGCCCGCCGCGTAATCCTGCTTGTAAACGCCGCGCTTTTGCAGCTCCGGAATCAGCAGCTCAACCACATCCTCAAAGGTTTCGTGGGTCAGCGCGTAAGCGAGGTTGAAACCATCCACGTCGGTCTCTTCCACCCAGCTCTGCAGCTCATCCGCCACCGTTGCGGCACTGCCCACCAGCAACGGACCAAAACCGCCGATGCCGACCCAATCCGCCAACGCTTTCACCGTCCACTGACGGTCGGGATCGGCGGTGGAGAAGGTTTCAACCGCTGACTGAATGGCGTTGGTGTGCAGGTATTTCAGCACCTGATCCGGCTGATATTGTCCAAAGTCGATGCCGGTCCAGCCGGAGACCAGCGCCAGCGCGCCTTCGTAGCTGACCCAGTTTTTATACTCCTGCCACTTCGCCTGTGCCGCCCGATCGGTTTCACCGACAATCACCGTCTGCAGGTTGAAGATCAAAATACTGCGCGGATCGCGACCGGCTTCGGCTGCACGACGCCGGATGTCGGCCACGGTTTTCTTTAACAGCACTTTGGACGGCGCGGCGACAAACACACATTCTGCGTGCTCAGCGGCAAACTGTTTGCCGCGGCTCGATGCACCGGCCTGATATAGCACCGGCGTGCGCTGCGGCGAGGGTTCACACAGATGGATGCCCGGTACGTTAAAGAAGGTACCCTGATGGTTAATCGGATGGATTTTGCTGGGATCGCTAAAAATGCGACGCTGACGATCGCGCAGCACCGCATCCTGCTCCCAGCTGCCTTCCAGCAGTTTATAGACCACCTGCAGGTACTCATCGGCATAGTCATAGCGGCTGTCATGATCGGTTTGCGCTTTATGACCAATGTTGCGCGCGCCGCTCTCCAGATAGGAGGTGACGATGTTCCAGCCAATGCGGCCTTTGGTCAGATGGTCCAGCGTCGACAAACGGCGCGCGAACGGATAAGGATGCTCAAACGACAGCGAGGCGGTTAAGCCGAAACCGAGGTGCTCTGTGACCAGCGCCATCGGCGTAATCAACGCCAGCGGATCGTTCACCGGCACCTGAGTGGCCTGGCGTATCGCCGCGTCACCGTTGCCGTTCAGCACATCGTAAATGCCGAGCACATCGGCAATGAACAGGCCGTCAAACTTGCCGCGCTCCAGCAGGCGCGCCAAATCAACCCAGTATTCCAGATCCTTATACTGCCAGGAGCGGTCACGGGGATGGGCCCAGAGTCCGGGCGACTGGTGACCGACACAGTTCATATCAAAGGCATTCAGGCGTATTTCGCGTTGCGATGGCATAGCAATCTCCATAGCGAGGCCGTGGTCGTGCGGCGACCCGGCGTTCGTCAGTTAATTTTCAGGATGTTGAGTGTTCAGGAGGCGGAAGGGGGACATCGCTCAGCGTGAGCGACAGGCAATACCTTAAGAATTTCATCCGCTACGGCGGCCGCGTGATCGGCCACCTGTGGCAATCCCATCAGCTCACCAAAGCGGGCGCGCGCCGCCGGGCCCACGACAAACAGGCGTGCGTTGGGCTGGCCGTGCCGGTTGAGGGTGTGCGAGTGGTGATCCACATCAATGCCGAAGCCGAGCGCATCGGCGCGGATCAGGCCCTGCTCACTGAGCGATTGCAGCAGCGGCTGGCTGGTCGTCAGCGCTTCATGTCCCGGTCCGGTCGTGACAATCAATTTATCCAGCACATGGTTTTGCCGGGTGCCATCGCGCTGACGCAGGGTGATTTCCAGTTGCTGCGGGTGAGCGTGAATCGCCACGAGGCGAGCGGCCAATACCTGCAGACTACCTTGCTGCTGTCGCCGGGCGATGACGGCGGCGACCTGTGGAGCAATGCGATAGCGATGCACATCCCACCATGAACGCAGATGACGCGCAAAGCGTCGCTGTTCAGGCAGCGGAAGTGACTGCCAGATGGCTTGCCCCTGCACACGCACCTCATCAAGCACACGCTGCCACGGCAGCTGCTGCGCGGCGGCGCGAGCGACTTCATCACGAATATGCCGCAGCCAGTGACGCGCGCTGGGCTGAGGTTGCGCGGCCAGCGTCCACTCCGGCCATTCGCCGCTGAGATTAGCGCGTGACAGTTGTCCGCGCCGTGAGAACGCCAGCAGCGGCCCCTGATGCTGACGCGTCGCCAGCGAAGCCACCACATCAGCCATGCTCAGGCCGGTGCCGACAATCGCCACCGATGCGTCAGGCTCAACGTTATCCAGCACGCCTGGCTGCCACGGGTTGGCAATCAGCGCCGGATGGTCGGCAAACGGTTGTAGCATGCGTGGCAGCGACGGCGGTGGATGGCTGATCGCCAGCGCCAGGATGTCGCCAGTCAGGGTTTCACCGTTACTCAACAGCAGTTGTTGCCCTTCCCACGCCAGCGCACGCGCCTGGACGTGACGCAGAGTGACATGCGGATGCGCCTCAGCAGCGGCGGCAAACTGCTGCGCCAGGTAGCGGCCAAACAGCGCACGCTGCGGATACACCGCGCCATCGGCGCAGTGTGCTGCTGAATCCAGTGAGCATTCCGGTTGCTGACGATACCAGCGATCAAAGGCGCCCTGCTCTTCTCCGCTGAGCTGCATACGCGCAGCCGGCACGTTGATGCGGTGTGCCGGTTCCGGCGTGGAATAGGCAACACCGGCGCCGAGGCTGGCGCGCGGTTCGACCACTGTAATCAGTAGCGGCGCGAGCGACGTGCGGGCGAGGTGGATCGCCAGCGCTGTGCCGCTGAAGCCCCCGCCGACAATAATAATGTGCGCTGTTGCCATCGCCTTCTCCTGCATCAGCTGGCGCTCGTCTGTTTCGCCGATGGGCGCTTATCGCCGCCGATGGTTTCACCAAACGGACCAGTGTTAATGGTACGGGCGCGCTGCTGCTGACCGTGGGCCAGCGGTAACAGCGGCAGCAGCAATTCAGCCACGCGATGCGCCTCTTCCAGATGCGGATAGCCCGAAAGAATGAAGTTAGTCACGCCGAGCGCCTGGTATTCCCGGATGCGTTCAGCGACCTGCTGCGGGCTGCCCACCAGCGCGGTGCCGGCACCGCCGCGCACCAGTCCGACGCCTGCCCACAGATTCGGCGCAATGTAGAGGTTATCACGCGAACCGTTGTGCAGCGCACTCATGCGCGCCTGACCGGCGGAATCCATGCGGGCAAAAATCTTCTGCGCCTGAGCGATGGTGTCGTCATCCAGATGGGCAATCAGTTTATCCGCCGCCGCTCGGGCTTCTTCTTCGGTTTCACGCACAATCACATGCAGGCGGATACCGTATTCGAGTTTCCGGCCGCGTGACTCAGCGCGCTCACGTACGACCGCCAGTTTTTCTGCTACCTGCGCCGGTGGCTCGCCCCAGGTGAGATAGGTGTCAATCTGCTGCGCCGCCACGTCGATCGCTGCCTCCGATGAGCCACCAAAGTAGAGCGGTGGACCGTTTTCCTGCACCGGTGGAAACAGCACCTCAGCGCCTTCAACCTGAATATGCTCGCCCTGATAATCCACTTTTTCGCCGCGCATCAGCCGGCTATACACATCCAGAAACTCGCGAGTCACTTCATAACGTTCACTGTGGTTGAGGAAGATGCCATCGCCTTTGTTCTCCACCGGATCGCCGCCGGTGACCACGTTAATCAGCAGACGGCCTTCCGACAGACGATCCAGCGTGGTGGCCATGCGCGCTGCCAGCGTGGGTGGCTGTAACCCCGGACGGACGGCGACCAGATAGCGCAGCCGGCGCGTCATGGGTGCCAGCGCGGAAGCCACCAGCCAGGAATCCTCACAGCTTTTCCCTGTCGGAATGAGGACGCCGTAGAAGCCCAGATTGTCGGCGGCCAGCGCGACCTGCTGTAAATAGGCTAAATCAACCGGGCGTCCGCCTTCTGTGGTACCCAGGTAACGGCCATCGCCGTGCGTCGGCAGGAACCAGAAGACATTTATGCTCTCGTGCGCAGAATTGGCCATTATGCTTATCCTATATAACTTTATGAGAAAACGTTCATTCTTAACTTTCTATTTGGTTATATAGGCGTAAGCGAAAAGCATGCCAGCTTTTAACGAAACAGAGATTGTGCATTTTCAGTCAGTTAGGTCATCAGAGCCCGTCATGTCTGTTGCAATTGCAACGCAACGCCAACAGCATTTGCTGCATATGCAACTGCTTATGCTTTTTTCCTGCTGTTCATTGCCACTTGCCGGGTTTAGCGTGATGGCAGACCTTTACAGGAGCCATCTCATGCTGACACCTTACAATCAACCGGATTCACCTCGCCTGGTCGACCCGGCATCGCTGGCTTTCCAGTCGCTGCTGGATAAATTCGCCCCCACCGACGCCACGGTGCTGATTGTGGGCGAAACCGGCACCGGCAAAGAAGTGGTCGCGCGGTATCTGCATCACCACAGTCCACGCCGGCATGCCCCGTTTCTGGCCGTCAACTGCGGTGCCCTGACGGAAAGCCTGGCAGAAGCTGAATTGTTTGGACATGAGAAAGGAGCCTTCACCGGCGCGACTCAGGCGCACCCTGGCTGGTTTGAAGCGGCGCAGGGCGGCACGCTGCTGCTGGATGAGATAGGTGAACTGAGCCTGCCGCTGCAGGTTAAACTGCTGCGCGTCCTTCAGGAGCGTGAGATCACACGCGTCGGTTCACGCAAGGCCATTAAAATAGACGTGCGCGTTATCGCCGCAACCCATGTCGATCTGGCCCAGGCAATTCGCGAACGGCGTTTTCGTGAAGATCTGTTTTATCGCCTGAATATCGCCGTTGTTCCCCTGCCACCGCTGCGCCAGCGTCGCGAGGACATCCCGCTGCTGGCCCAGCATTTCCTCTCCCTTTACGCACGCCGACTTGGCCGTCCGGCGCGTCGCCTGTCTTCTGACGCGCTGGAAGCGCTGCGCGACTACAGCTGGCCCGGCAATATTCGTGAGCTGGAGAATACGCTGCACAATGCGGTGCTGCTCAGTCGCGATGAGACATTGACACCGACGCAGCTGCGGCTGGCAGGTTACAGTGAACGCGCATACAGCGAAACGGACGATTCGACGCTGGATAGTTTCCTGCGCCAGCAGATTACGCGCGAACCCCAACAGCTGTTTGATCGGGTGATTCAGAGTCTGATCAGTAATGCACTGGAAATAGCGGACAACAATCAGACGCAGGCCGCCACGCTGCTGGGCATTAGCCGGCACACGCTGCGCACGCATCTGGCACAGATGGGCGTCATAAAAGGGCGGCGTAAGTCTGCCGTCATAGCCTTCGCGCACGCCAGCGGGGCCGCGCGCCCTGAACGCGAGTTGCGCATCGGCTTTCAGAAATTTGGCAATCTTGGCGTGTTGAAAGCGCGCCAGACGCTGGAACAGTGCTTCAACCAGCAGGGTATCAGCGTGGTGTGGAGCGAGTTTCCTGCCGGTCCGCAACTGTTGTATGCGCTGCAGAATAATGAGATTGATTTTGGTACCACCGGTGAAGTGCCACCTATCTTCGCTCAGGCCAGCGGTAACGCCGTGACTTATATCGCCTGGGAGCCACCCGCACCGGGCAGCGTCGGGATTGTGGTGCCACGCGACAGTACTATCCACAGCCTGGCAGATTTGCGGGGTAAGCGTATCTCGGTCAATAAAGGATCGAATGTTCACTGGCTGCTGTTGCAGCTGCTTGAGGAAGCCGGCATCGGTCTGGATGAAATTAAAGTGGTGTACACGCCGCCGAAATATCCGCTCACAGCCAGCGATTACCTGGCCGTCGATGCCTGGATGATGTGGGATCCGCTGCTGAGTGCCGCAGAAAGCAACGCCGATTTGCGCGTGCTGGAGAAGGGCGAAGGCCGGGTGCGCAATCACCAGTTTTATCTGGCGCGCCATGATTATGTGCAGCAGCATGACGATATCGTGCAGCAGCTGGTAACGAGCCTGCAGCAAACCGGGACCTTTATCGATAATCATCGCCATGAAGCTGCCACTATGCTGGCGCAGGAACTGGGGCTGGAGTTCGCAGCCGTGGAACGTGCCTTATCCCGTCGCAGCCACCAGACGCGGGCCATGGTTTTCCACGTCATCAAAGAACAGCAAACTATCGCTGACCGCTTTTATGCGCTCGGTTTGATTCATAAACCGGTGCGCGTGCGTGATGCAGTGTGGCAGTCGCCCAGCCAGACGGCGCTTATGGCATAGCGGCTACAGTAAAAGTTATCCACGTTTTCTGTGGATAACACATTGAATATCGTCTGGCTAAATCCCGGTTTTTCTCACGGCAGCATGAAGATTTACTGTGAAATTCGGGCGATTTCACCCTGAAATCCTGCTGATAAAAACCCTGTTTTCAAGTAGTTAGAGGTGAAATCGCCATGGCGAATGTCGCCTGATTCCGGCAAATCTCGTTAAGGATTCTCCCTGCTCGTTTCACTGTTGCTTTCGCATCCAGCAAAGCTTGCCATCATCAAAGCTTCAACCGGCGATGGCGCGGTTTCATCGTATTGCATTGCTGAGCTGGCGATTTCAGCCTGAAATTCCGGCTAAGGTTGATGTGATTTCATGCACTTAGCGCTGAAATCACGCTGGCGAAGGATGAAATTTTGGGGGGAGAAATCAGGTGGGTGAGGTAACAATCTGTAGCGGCACGGTACAGGGTGTACGGGATTGTGCTGCTACAGTTTGCTTATCATCAGAGGTGAAGCGCTATTACTGATTGAGATACTTATTCAGCGTCTCGGTGATAACGCGATCCAGCTCTTCCTGTAATTCTCTGGACTGGCGGTTAAACTCATAGCTAAACATGCGTCCGCGCGTTTTTTTGCGGGCGTAACGGTCTTTATCCGCGAAGGTCCACAGCGGTGTCGCCACCACTTTATCTTTAGCCGGCGCCTGCACCAGTGTCTGGCTGCCGTTACGGACCAGCCGCAGGATGCCATTCTTGACTTCATCTTCCGCCAGGCCTTCACGCGCACAGACGCTGTCCACATCCATACCGATGGTTTCAATCAGAGCGTCTACCGTCTGACCGGTTTCCTGCAGTTTTTCGTAGGCCTGCAACAGCGTTTTGTAGTCAGGATAGGTCAACTCTGAATGGTTCGGGAACAGGGTGACCAGTTCCAGCGGCACACTGGCAGCCTGCAGCGCGCGGGTTACTTTTGCCTGAGACAGCCCTTCACTCTGCGCAATCTCTTTTTGCGACAGGCCGCTGTCTTTCAGTGACAGCAAACGCATGCCGACTTCACGCAGATTATGCTCACGCGCGGTCTGGATATCCTGCGCCAGACGACGGGCTTCTTCGGCAGAGATGGCAACGTCGGTAACCAGCACATCCAGCCCGGTTTTACAGTGCAGCGCGGCCGCCCGACGACGCGAACCATCGAGGATTTCAATCCGATCGCCACGCTTCACGCCGATGGCCGGGAAGAACTGCTGCAGTTTAATGGTACGGATGATATCGCGCAGTGACTCTGGCGTGAGACCGGACTGGTCACGGCCGTTGGTTTCCATCACCACGTACGTACGTTCTTCTATCTCTTTAGCCGTGATGTGTTCCAGCGTGAACAGGGCGCGTTTACCGGTGGAAAGGATAAACGTCTGGGAGTGACCATCCTCGCTGGGTTCATTTTGTAACGGGCTCTGGCTGAAGGTGCGGCCAATAGTGATTCTTTTTGCGCTCATAATAACCTCAGTTCAGGCGGATAAATTCAATACGATCAAAGACGGCTTTGGCAAAGTCTTCTGCCGCCGAACGCGCGTTTTTCAGGGCTTCGCTGCTGCCGACATAAGTCGATGGGTTAGCGGAGATAACCGTGTCGAACGATTCACCACAGCGTTCAAAGCCATCCAGCCGCGGCAGCGCTGCATCCAGCATATCGCCACCAAATATCTCTTTCGCCAGGCTGTGACACATCTTGTGGTCCGCTTTATTCGACAGCTTGGACATAAAGCCAATGTTGCCCTGCAACCGGCAGGTGGCTCCCGACTCTTCGATGATGTCGATAAGCTCGGGCAGGCGCGTCAGATACTTCAGCGTGGAGTGGAAATCAACCTGTGCCGGCGGCACCGGCGTCATCAGCAAATCGGAAGCGGCAATGGCGTTTTTCAGGAAGGCATCCAGATGTGGGCCGCTGTCAATAAAGATGAAGTCGTAATCTTTTTTCAGCTTAGCCACCACGTTTTCATACAGCACCGCATGCACGTTTTGCTGCGGAAGATGCTCCGCACACAGCTCTTCCCAGCGTGAAGCAATGAAAGCGTCATCGATTGAGGCGGGCAGTACGTCAACGCCAGGAATAATCGACGGCACAATAAATTCACTTTTCAGCTCTTCGCGGCTGACGTTTTGCAGCATCGCCTGAGCTGCGGTGGCCTCAACCAAACCGACCGAACGTTCATGATTCAGGAACATGGTGGCCGAAGACTGCGGATCGAGATCGATAACCAGGATACGTAAATCTTCAAACAGCAGGTGCGGATGCGCGCGCAGCGCGTGCGCCAGCGATACCGTTGAAACGGTTTTAGACACGCCGCCTTTCAGGTTACCGACAAACAGCGTAAACGCTTCAGGATGGCGATCGCGGTATTTCGGGACGCCGCGATGATGGTAGATGTCGATAATATTTTGGATCGACATCGCGTACTTGGTGGAACTGCCGGCCGCACGCTTATCAAACGGATAGCCGTTTTCTTCCATCTCGTTAACCGCGTAATCGACACTGGCGCGCGTCAGCTTGGGCAACTTGGCTAACGCCGCTTTGGCATAGACCTGGTAAAAAGTATTCTCGTGTAACTCTTCTTTTTGCGCCTGAATCTGCTCCGTCAGGCTCATCAGCATTCTTTCTGAGCGTTGAGCGACTTTCAGAACCTGCTTCTCATCGTTAGCCATACTTGCTCCACACATGTAGGATTTATGACTTTATACCGAAATCCTGCACATGAGGCAAATCTATCTCATCTGTTCATCATCGGCTCGCGTTGTAAAAAGACCTTTTGCAATAGGGGGTTAAACCAGACGTTCACTGCAGTCAGTAGTGCGCGTTGATTGTTTACCCATCAATTGATGAAAATGTGCTCGGCGTAAGGGCGGCACTCTGCCACTGTTCACTGTAATCAGTAACTGGCATGTCTGGCTGAGGCGGTTAATCACGGTGAAATACTGCGCGCCGTTACCTGACAGAGCAGTCCGCACGTTCACTGTAATCAGCGGGTGGCGAAAAGGAATGAACTGCGTTCACTGTACTCAGCGTAACATTCACTGCAATCAGTAACCCTGCCGTAAGATTTACTGTAATCAGTAATTCTTAGCGCAGGGACAGCGCCACCGGCGCCAGGATGAGCCAGTGCGCAAAAGTAAATGTTCACTGTAGTCAGTGGTTCCGCGCATCATCCGCTCAACAAATGGTCAGGATTCACTGTAGTCAGCACAAGCCCACTACATTCCTCCCTCACTTACTGCCTGCAATGCACGGTGTGAGGGGGTGCGGCCGGCCAGTGAGAAGGGGAGAAGCTGCACACGATGAGAATCACCCGGATTACGATTGCGGGCTGGCGAGCATCGCCTGCAGGAAGATTGGGCTGCGCCGTGCAGTGCCATGTTCAGGGCCGCCTCGCTGGCGGCAATCTGCCAGCGCATCGATTCATGCAGGTGTAAGATTCACTGTAATCAGTAAACTGCGACGTCGATGCCAGCGGCATTCACTGTAGTCAGTAAACTATGAACGCCTTTTCGTCAATGTTCACTGTAATCAGTAATGTGACCTTTATCAGATATTCATAACCTGATCGCTGCGGCGCATTCACTGTAGTCAGTAAAAGGAAAAGCGTGTTTAAGCCTGAACTGCTGACCTGCCTGACTAAGCATTCACTGTAATCAGTAAATCCGATCATCTTTATCGCGCCAGGTTGAGAGATGGTCGCGAAGCACAGGGAAGGGCACTCAGCTAACAACATTCACTGTAATCAGCAGGCGAGCTGGCGCGCGCTGCGCTTTGAGGCAGCAAGACCTGACAAACACGTTCACTGTAATCAGTAAATGCCCGCTACGCCTCAGCCCCAATAATGTTCACTGTAGTCAGTAGCTGGCTTTATCTCCCTTGCAGACCAGTGCCTGCGGTGAGGGCAGGGGAGTGTTGAGAACGTTCACTGCAATCAGTAACGCAGAGAGCCGTTTCGTCATGAAATGACGTTCACTATAGTCGGTAAACCCTCCCACGATTCACTGTAATCAGCGATAGTGACCAACCCTGTCACTTTTACTGGTTACTTTTACAGCATAATTACTGAATACAGTGAATGTATTACTGTATATCGTTTATTACGCTTAATTTTCAGTCAGATACGATAAAGCGTTCACTGTAATCAGTGAGGTCGTATGCTTACGTGTTCACTGTGGTCAGCAGAATCGCCCGGCAGACCAGACATTCACTGTAATCAGCCAGACGGTCTCTGAAGGCACAAGCAAGATGTCTGTCAACCCACCTGGTAAGTACCCACTATCAATAAAAGCGCTGTTATGCATGAAAAGGAAGTTTGGAGGGTTTTTACGGAACAGGCGATACCGGCAGCGACCACTGATTACAGTGAATGCTACCGATTACAGTGAACAGATTAGGTTGTGCTGATTACAGTGAATGAGGGGAAAGCGGCAGTGTCACTTTTAGGCTCAGTGACACTGCGGGAAGAGGGCTGACTGATTACAGTGAATGAGTGAAGTCAGTCTTCGAAATCGAGGTCTTCCAGCGAATCGATACTTTCCAGATTGCTGATACCATCGAGTTTGGGTGTGCGGCTGTGGATGATGAAAAATACCGAACGGCCCCGTTTCACTTCGGAGTAGTCCAGATAGCCAATCTCTTTCAGCTGCTCCATGGCGCGCCGCACCACATGGTTTTGCGTGGTGGTTTTTGAGCCGAGATTAAGGCGCATGCGTAAGCGCGCCAGGGAGATAGGCGCCGGATTAGTGGGCAGGCTTTCCAGGTAGGTATACAGCGCCTGCGCCGACTCCTTACGCTTGAGGCGCGAGATAGCACGCAGCTGCAGCAGCACCTTGTGGTCGAAGTTATACAGCTCAAACAGCTTAGGATCGGCCTGAATACGCACCAGATCTTTCTCACGATCGTAGTAAGCCGACTGCACCAGGTGCGTGTGGTAGGCCTTACCATTCCCCTCAAACGACAGGGTATTGGTTGCGATGCGTCGCAGCGAGGCGTCAAGACGCTTACGCAGCGCCGCGGACGAGTTGGCTGAGGGAATACCGCACATCTTGACGAAGTCGATAAACGGCAGCGTGACGGTGTCGCCTTTCGACGGATAACGCGAGAAAGACTGAATGATGCCGGCCCAGGTTTTGAAATCATTATCCATATCCAGCCGTGCGCCAGTGATGGTAATCTTTTCATAACCTTCCGCTTTCACCAGCGACAGGTTTTTGAGCTCTTTGGTGGCATCGGTTGAAGCCATTGCGCCGGATTTTCCGCGCGCCGTTGACTTCAGGGTAGGAACAAACAGACCCAGGCGCATTAGTGCGACCGGTTGTACGGTGTTATTTTTATTGGGATGAAGCTGAATAACTTCACCACTGTTTTTCGTCACCGACAGAAAAGGTTCAAGTAACGCCTTGTTTTCACTCTCTTTATCTGCCATAGCCTGAGATCTTCATTCTGTGGATGAAAAGGATCGGTATCTG